>JBCBYB010000014.1:0-112582 GCA_039816045.1 Pseudomonadota bacterium | reverse complement strand
GCTCGTTCGGCAGGCTGCGGTCGGTGTCGATGAACCCCACCCGAGGGAACAGCTCGCCCGGGTGGAACTCGACATTGGCGACGATCCGGCGTGGCTCCGACCAGCTCTTCGCCAGATGTCCCTGCCCCGTGGAAATGGGCCATCATTGTTTAGAGCTGAGGGAGGGGATATCGATGGCCCGGAAGCGCCAGACGGACGAGGATGCGCTTAAGCTGCTTCGAGAGATCGAGGTTCATCTGGCTGCCGGAAGCGATGTGTCGGAGGCATGCCGGAAGGCCGGGATCAGTGACGCCACGTACTACATTTGGCGTCGGAAGTTCGGCGGAATGGGGCGCTCACAGCTTTCTGAGATGCGTTCGCTCGAGACATCCCGCAGGGATGGGCGCGCAGCATCCGTGGCCGAGCTCGAGGTGGATAAGCTGATCCTCAAGCGCTGCCCGTCAGGCGAATGCTTGCATTCGCCGAGAGGGGACTCTCGGAGCTGTCCATGTCGAGCGTAACGACCTTCGGCGGTTGCCGGTCGTGCACCGCATCGATCCAGCGGCCGGGCAGATCGGCGAGGCTCTCCGGGCGCGTCAGCATCGCGGTCTCGAACCGGCCAATGGCACTCGCCGACGCGGCCCCTCGCTTCACCGCCCGGCCGCCGACGAGCTGCCGCATCACCGGATCGCGGCGCAGCCGGTCCGCGTCGTTGACATCCTCGTAGCCCGCGAGCCGGGAGAAAATCGACTGGCGCAGCAGCCCGGCGAGGCGGTGTCGACCATTCCGCCCGGTTCGCGGGTCGCCGATCACCCCCGCCGCGAAATCCGTCAGGCCGAGGGCGTCGTCCAGCTCCCGTTGCAGCGGCAGGCCGCCATCCGAGCTGATCGAGGAGCCCCGGAACGCGAGCTTCACCGACCGGTCGAATTGGAGGCGCAGAGCCCCTGTATCCTATTCACCCACCGGGTTCACTGCCGCCATGCCGCTCCGACCTCGTTAACCCGTTGTCATCATGAGGATATCACAGGACGACAGTGGCGCGAAGCTCGGTTCAAACGGGATATGCGGATTAAGACAAATTTTACGCATTCCTTTCATGATGCGGGCGTTCGGCGGATCGCGCCGACCTACAACCCACTTGCGAGACACCCCGTCCCGCATCAGCATCGCCCACTCCCTTTCTGGTCCAAGCACCGCGGTGGCGGCGGCGTCCAGACCGGACCTAGTTGGAGCGTATGCCATGATCTCACTTCCAGGCGTTCTCGCCGCAGCGCCCGTGCTGAACGGGTCCTCGCACCCGTTGCCGGCCAACGAGAGCTATGCGCTTCAAATGGCGCAAGCGAACACAGGTTTTGCAACGGCCGGCTACTCCTACATCACCGCCACGGGCATTTCTGAGACGCTGCTCTCGAGCGCGGGTGCACTGATCGTCACGATCGAGGTCCCGTGGGACCGGTACGGCCAGTGGCAGACCGAGTCCCATTTCGTCTTAGGGAACGACTGGCGTGGAGTGCCGCTCGCCGGCGGACTGTCTCTCGCAGTCGTGGGGCCGCAGGAGAAGTCGGCGAGCCGCCAGATCGTGTTCAGGGCCTCAAACGACGCGCTCCAGTCGCGCTTGGGCACGCTGACATTGGCGGGTAAGCCACGGCGGCTTGTCATCTGCGTGTCGAGCGACGGCACAGATCTTTCGCTGCGGGCCTTTTCGGACGGAACGTCTATGGGTACCGAGGCTTGGAGCGATGGTCTCACCAGCTTTTCGGGCATTGACTTGGATCTCGCGACCCTGTTGATCGGATGCACGGGCAGTGGTGGCTCGGTTGCCGACCAACCCTTCGCGTCTCCAGACAACCGTGGCTTTGACGGATCGATCCGTTTTCTAGGGTACTATTCGGGCACCGTTTCTAATGCCGTGCTCTCGTCCATGTCCGAGGGCCAGGCGCCCGAAGACGTCCTTCCGACCGGCGCGAACTGGCTTATTGGGCGGGACCTGACAGACTATACCGAAAGCAGCTTCTATGCGGCGTCCTGGGCAACGGGTGATGCCCACGGCGCGTGGCTGGCGACGGGCGACTTCCTGCCTGGCGGGGACATCACACCTGCGCGGGACGGCGCCGGCAACACGTTTGCCTTGGATCCCATCGTTGATGGACAGGTCTGGGGGTGTGCCCCTGGGCAAACCGGAGTTTCCGTCACGCTGTCCGGCACATCGACCGGTCTGACGGGCGGTGTCGAGGCGAGAATCCGCTACCGCAATGGCACTCCTTTGTCGGATTGGGCGCCCCTGGCGGGGGCGGATCTTGCCGGCGGAGGAACCTGGTCCGGGTCGATCACCTGGCCACTGTCGACGGATGGCTGGTGTCACGTCGAGGTCCGCGATGCGGCCAGCCAAACTCTGCTTCAGCGCAGCCGGGCCTATTGCGGTGTTGGCTGGGTGCTCGCCATGGTTGGACAGTCCAACATCGAGTTTCCGGTCAAGGCCACGGCTGGCGGGTTCGCACCCACCGATCCGGGCAACTTGTCGATCTGCTTCCGCTTCCGCACAACGAGCACAGTCTCGGGAGGCGCCCCAGGTTCGGGATCGCTGGTGGTCGATCGCGTGACCGCCGCCAGCCCGCGCACGAACGGTGCCTCTGCGATGGCCGACGAACTCAAGGCCCAGTACGGCAACGTCCCGGTGATGATCTTCGACATGATGCAGGAGGGGGCAGGTGTTGCCTTCTTGCAGGATGACAACATCACCGACCGTCTCTGGTCGGACGCGCCCGGCAGCCTGATCGATGTGGTCGGCAACCGGGTCAGCGCGTTCTGTATCGAATGGGGAGTCTCGATCACCGAGTTCCGGGTCGACGAGGATCACGACGCCCTGATCAAGGGGGACGACAGCGGTGGGTTGGTGACCTGGCCGATCGGCGACAACTACCTTTGGAGCCCCGATTTCTTCCACACCACCTCGGCCGGCGTTGCGCTGATGCAGGGGCCTGGTTTCGGGCAAGTGGCCGCGTCGGTGGATCAGGATATTGCCTGGATTGCCTTTCCTGACGAGCCAGAGTTCCAGTACACGCTGCTTCAGAAGGCCTATGCCGACGAGAACCCTGGCATTGTGGTTGGGACCTCGATGAACGGCGTCGAACTCGATGGCGGTCACGCGGTCGATCCTATCGCGAAGGACCGTGCGTCCCGCGCGCTGCTCATCGCGGGTCTGGCTGCCTGTGGCATCGAGCCCATCACTGAGCCGCTGCCGGTGGATTTGACGGTGAACGGGACGTTGGACGAGGTCACGGTCCACATCGATCTGCCGAGCGGTGGCAATCTGCAGACCGAGTGGAGCGCCAATGGCGAAACCCCGCCGGTGGGCCAGAACCCTGTCCAAGGCATCGAGATCCACGACATCACGGGATCCCGGCTGCCTTCTCGCTCAGGCTTCTCGACAGCCATTGGCGACACCGGTACAGGCGAAGCACCAAACCGCCGTGGCACCATCACCATCACGAAAGACTCAGGTTCCTGGGAGCGGGGCTCTCTGGTTTCGGTGATACCTGGCTTCGGAATGTCGTACCGCAGCGACTATTTCGATTTCGATCTCTGGAAGGGCTGGCCGCGCGAGAGTTCGAGCGCCATGGACGGGCTTGGGCTTCTGGTGCCACAGGGCCGGGCAACCTATGCGATGCCGGTCGATCCGGAGGCCGATCTCGGGGCGCTCGCCTGGTTCCGCGTCGACGACGGTACCAAGTTTTTCCAAGAGCGCACGGGAGCCTCAGCGACCACCCCGGCCGGCGAGGGCGATCCGGTCGGCACGGTTGTCGTGAGCGGCCCTCTCGGCGGATACTTCACCGCCCCCTCGGATGCTGCCCGCCCGATCCGGCGATCCTATACCATCACGATGAGCGACGTGCTCGCGCATCTGAACAACACCTTCCACTACATGCGTGTCGGCGAAACCAACTGGTATCTCGACTTCGACGGGGTGGACGATCAGCTGGTCTATTCCGGCGGGGGCCTCGTGCCGAACCAGGTTAACTACGCGGTTGGCTGCGCGGTCACGACCGACGACGTCAGCTCGGGTCGGCATGTAATGTCGGATGTCGGTGCAAACCTCGATCCGGATACCTTCGTGCTGTTCCAGAACGTGAACAATGTCCTCGGCGGCTTCGGCGGACCATGGCGGGTTTGGCATGCCGGGACTGTCTCCGATCCGCACGCCATATCGATCCTGGACGGGGTGCGAGAGTTCTCGCCCATCCTGATCCTGAACAGCGCGGCCGGGCGCGAATTTGTCTCGCGCCAGACAACCACGTCCTGGTCGGACGCCACGGCTGGAGGGGCCTACCCAACCGGCAAGACGTTCCGCATCGGTGTGGCCCCCTTCGCGTACGGCGATTTCAAAGGGCGGTTCCACGGCATGTTCGTCTCGGGCGACGCCTTCACCACCACCCAGAAGCGCCAGGCCAATGTCTGGCTCGGGCAGATGCTCGGGCAGAACAACCCCTACTGGTAGGGGGTCAGGCGGGAGCCGCGGGCCTCGCGCCTGCGGCTCGGCCTACCACCAGATCCGGCGCTCGATCCGCCACAGTGCGCCGTAGAGCTTGTGCCGGATCGGACGAAGGACCCGGAACAGACCGAACAACAGAAAGGCCGTCGGCGTCGGCAGGATCCGGTGACCGAGGCGGGGTCCCCAATGGCGTTCCATCATCGCGATGCCTGCGCGCCAAGACGTGTTCCGGGACCCCTGGCTGTCATGGCGCACCAACCAATCAAGCACATAGGCCCGCCTGCCAGCCTCGGCAGCGGCAAGGCAGAGATCGGTCCCATAGAAATGAAAACCGGTCAGACCCGATGAAGGGCGCACCGGATTTTTGAGGTTCAGGATCAGCAGGTTCTCGTCCAGGCTCAGCACCGATTGCGGCGGGTCGCCAATGCGGGCGTCGGTGTCGTGGGGGTCCGAGATCCGCCAGACCGGGCGCATCAGCCCTCGATAGCCTGCATTCCCGGCGAGCGCCCAATCCGGGTCGCGTTCATCCAAGGCTTCGAGGGCCGTCCACAATGCGGCCGCCTCCTCGAGCGGCGAGACATCCTGGTGCAGCACGATGAGCCGGCGGCCTTGGGCATCTTCGAGAAACCGAGTGATCGCAGCAAAGCAGTCCAGGTGGTTCTGTCCAAAGTTCCGCACCACAAGAAGGGTGGTGTCGTCCCGAGAAAACCCAGCGGCGCGCAACCGCTCGACACAGACCGCAAGCTCCTCAGGATTGGTCGCGACGATGCCGATCGTCCAGCGCGCCGTCCCGTCTGCCGGATCTATGTCATAGAATCCGTGCGTAGGCATCTCGACTTTTTGCGCCATTCAGCACCCTTTTTGCCCGAACTTGATGGACCAAGGCCCTCGTGCGGCCGAGAACTCGCGGTCGCCAGTCATAATCGCGACACTATCTTGCGTCTATGAATTAGATTAAGTCTGAAAAAAAACGTCAGGGACAGCATCGAGGGGAAGAGAATTGGAGTGCTTTCGGGGGCGTTGTGTTAACCTGCAAACGGCCATTGTATTGTGGGCCGCGATTTTGGGCGCTGTTTTGGCGAATCCTGCTGCGGCGGGCGGATTCGCCCTAATTGGGCAGAGCGCACGCTCGGCTGGGACTGGGTATGCAGGCGCAAGTGCGCTCGCGGGCGGGCCCGATACAGTGCATTACAATCCCAGCGGAATGGCCTTTCTCGAGGGGCGAATCGTCTCGACGAGCGCGGATTTCCTGTTTCCGCGCAGCGATTATACCGATGGCGGCTCGACCGATGCGCTCGGGCTTCCGCGGATCGGCAACGATGGCGACGGGGCGGCCATCGGGGTGGTGCCGAGCAGCTATCTCATCCTTCCGCTCAGCCAGGATGTGCGGCTCGGTTTCGCACTGAATGCGCCTTACGGACAGTCCACCGAGTACGGCCGGGCCTTCACAGGACGCTATGAGGCACTCAAGTCGGAGCTGCTTGTGCTCGATGCCAGCGTCGCTCTGTCCTGGAAACTCAGTAACAATTTCGCGATCGGTGGCGGGATCGACTTCACCTATGCAGACACCCGGCTGACCAATGCGGTCGATTTCGGCGCGGTCTGTCTCGGGATCGTCGGGCCTGATTGTCTGGGCCTCGGTCTTGCGCCCCAGGCGGCGGACGGGGAACTGAGCCTGGAGGCGGACGGGTTCGAGCCCGGCTTCAACCTCGGCGTCATGGGCAATTTCGACTGGGGCCGCGTCGGGCTCTCGTTCCGGGCGCCGATGACGATTTCGCTCGCCGGCACGGCGGATTTCCGACTGCCCGAGCAGGCCGAGTTCCTCACCTCGACGGGTGCCTTTGTCGACACGACGGCGGAGACCGAGCTCGAGCTGCCGGCCACCGTCAGCCTCGGCGCGGCAGTCAACGCGACCGACGAACTCACGCTGCTCGGCCAGGTGATCTGGACCCAGTGGAGCGTGGTGGACGAGACGGTGGTGCGCTTCACCAACCCATTGCAGCCCGATGCCGTGCTGCGCGCGGAGTACGACGACAGCTTCTACGTGGCGCTCGGTGCGACCTATGCGGTCAACGACCGGCTCACACTGCGCGGCGGGGTCGCCTATGACCAGACGCCGCTCAACGACCGCTTCCGGGTGCCGCGGCTGCCGGGGGCAAGCACATACTCCATCGCGCTCGGCGTCGGTTACCGGCTGACCGATGCCCTGACGGTGGATCTGGCCTACCAGCACTTCTTTTTCGATGACGCGACTTACGATTTTAGCGATCCGGCGAGCGGGCGTCTCGTCGGCAGTACCGACAACGCCTCCGATGTGGTGAGCCTTCAGCTCAGTTTGACGTTCTGAGGCGTGTCTGCCCGTTTGGGCAGTGTGATGGGAGAGTTGCGATGACCGAGCCCAAAAAGGTGGCCGTCCTCGGTGGCGGCGTTGGCGCCCTTACGGCGGCGCTCAAATTGACCGAAGACCCCGCAACCCGCGCAAATTACGATGTGACCGTCTACCAACTCGGCTGGCGGCTGGGCGGCAAGTGTGCGAGCGGGCGCGATGTGAGCCACCCGCCGGCGGCGCGTGTCTATGAGCACGGCCTCCATATCTTCGCGGGGTTTTACTACAACGCCTTCGGGCTGCTGAAGGACTGCTACGACGACCTGCAGGGGCAGGGGGGCGTGCCCGCCGCGAACGTCTATCACGCGTTCAAGGAGAAAAACGAGGTGGTGCTGTTTGAGCGTGTGGATGGCGAGCAAATCCCATGGCCGATCAGCTTTCTACCGATGCCGGGGCTGCCGCACGATCCGCCACCGGTGCCGACGGTGGCACAGTTCATCGAGGCGGTGATCGAAGCGGTCTTCAAGTATCTCTTTGGCTCCTCGGACCGGCCCGAGACGGTGTCCCTCCGGGCGCCCATGTCGACGCTTGAGGCTCTCGAAGAGGGCATAAAGGACCGTCTCATCGGCGCGATCGATGCGCTTGGCGGAGAGCATGTGGAGGCGGTGCTCGATCCCGTCGCAGAGGCGCCTGGGCCCGATGCGCCGAGCGCCAGCGGGTTGCACCATGCGTTGGTGCTGGCGAAGGACTCCGCACGCAACCGCGACCCTCAGGACCGGGAGAACGTGCCCTACATTCTGTCGCTGCTCGACACCTTCGAGGACGAGGTGAAGGCGCTGATGAACTTCTTCGGGCTCTCGAACTGGGTGCGCCGGCTGATGCGCGGGGCCAATCTCGCCAAGGCGGTGATCGCCGGGATCGAGGGCGATGACGTGGTGGAGAAGGGCTTCGATCACCTCGACAACCAGGAGCTGAAGGATTGGCTCCGCCGTTGGGGTGCCTGGGAGGAGACGGTGCAGTGGGCGCCCGTCGATGCGGGCTATGACTATGCCTTCGCGTTCTATGAGGGCGACGAGTCGAAACCGTCCCTCGGTGCGGGCACGGGGCTGCGCGGTTTCCTGCGCCTGCTCTTTGCCTATAAGGGCGCGCTCTTCTGGGAGATGAAGGGCTCGATGGGTGAGGTTGTCATCCTGCCCATGTATGAGGTGCTGCGGCGCCGCGGTGTGAAGTTCCGCTTCTTCAGCGAGGTGCGTAACCTCGGCCTGAGTGCGGATGGCAGCCGGATCGAGCAGATCGGCATCAGCCAACAGGCGGCTCCGCTCGGCGGCGCTTACGACCCCTTGATTGATCTCGAGGACGGGCTGAAGTCCTGGCCCGACCGGCCGAAATGGGCAGATCTCGACCATGGCGCGGAGATGGAGGCGGCGGAGATCGATCTCGAGTCCCCCT
The DNA here is from genome assembly GCA_039816045.1 of Pseudomonadota bacterium. GTDB lineage: Bacteria > Pseudomonadota > Alphaproteobacteria > Rhodobacterales > Rhodobacteraceae > Thermohalobaculum. Next base: position 104,339 of record JBCBYB010000014.1, on the reverse strand, counting down.
GGTCGCCAAACCCCTATGCGAGAGACGTCACGCTCAAGCTCGGCGCCGATTTCGACGAGGTCGTGCTCGGGATCTCCGTCGCTGAAGTGCGGCGCATCACGCCGGAGCTCTCGGCCGTCAGCGCACCCTGGAAGGCGATGGTGGAGGGGCTGCAGGTCTCACGCACCATCGGGTTCCAGGTCTGGACCAAGCACCCGGTCGGCGAGGGTGGGGGCGGGTTCGGATGGCCAAACCGCGTCTGTACGCGGACCGAGCAGCCTCTCAGCACCTGGTCTGACATGAGCTTCCTTCTCCCGCATGAGTTCTGGCCCGAGGACGCTGCTCCACAGGCGCTCTACTATTTTACCGGACAGCTTGCTGGCGCTGCGGGACCGCAGAACTACGATGACCCCACGGCACCGGCAAAGGCGCTGGCAACCGCCCGGGAGGACTGCAAAACATGGCTGCGGGGAAACACGGAGGTCATGATGCCGGAGGAAGCGCGCCCGGAGCTGCCGCTCGGTCTCGATCCGGACACGCTTTTCGTGGATGACGGCTCGACCGGCCTCAAGCGGTTCGACTGGCAGTATTGTCGGGTGAACATGGCGCCGTCGGAACTTTATGTGCAGTCGGCGCCGAACACGCTCTCGCTCCGGATGCATTCCGCCAATACCGGGTTTGCCAATCTCTATCTCGCCGGAGACTGGACGCGGAACGGGCTGAACGCCGGCTGTGTCGAGGCGGCGGTGATGAGCGGTATGCAATGCGCATACGGGGTGCTTGGCCTCGATAAGCAAGTTCCCGGGGAAGCAGACGTCTGATGCAGGAGGACGGCACCCAGTCGAGCTCGACCGCGGCCGGTGCCAGGCAGGCGCCGCTCTGCGCCGATGCCGTCTATCTGATCGCAGACATCGTCGGTTCCTCGCGGATCTGCAACACCCTGGTTGAAACCGAAGGGCGGCGCGCCGGTGACCGTCTCTCGCGGATCATCAACGCGTCCTTTGGTCCGCTGGTCGAGATGGTGCGCGTTTGTGGGGGCCGGGTGCTCGACATGGCGGGCGACTCGCTTCATGCGGTTTGGATTGTGAGACCCGATGCTGATCGAGGGGCGCTGCTCGCACAGGTCGAAACCGCGGCCGCGGAGGCGGTGATCGCCCTGTCGGACCAATCCTCTGCCGACGGCGTTCCGGTCGAGGCTCGGATCGGGCTCGGCACGGGCTCGATCCTGGTCGGGGCTGCGGACAGGGTGGGTCAGACACGGGTCGTCGCGGGGGCGGCCATTGAGGCGGCCACTGCGGCGCTCGCCGATGCGCCGCCAGGCTCGGTGAAAGTCCGGACTGGCACCCCACCGGTCGTCACTCGTCTGCAGTCCTCCGACGCGCCAGATGCGCCAGGTGCGGAGGCACTGCTGCCGAGCCTCGCTTCGCGCTACGGGATCGCTGGAGCGGCCGCGGATTTTCTTGCGCCCGAGGGGGAGACCCGGGCCCTTACCGTGATGGCGATCTCTTTGGCGGGACCGGAGCGCGCCTTCGCCATGTCGGTATCGGAGCTCGAAGCGCTGACCGAGGCTGCGCAAACGGCGCTTGAGCCCCATGCCGCGGTGCTCGAAAACCCCCATCTGGACGAGAAAGGCCTCACCTTGATGGCGGTGTTCGGCCTGCGCGGGCGTTCCGATGATGCGGGTCGTCCAGAGGTTTTCGCGGCGGCCGGAAGCCTCGCGGAACGGTCTCCTGCCGGGTCTGCGCCGCGCATCGGCATTGCCACCGGGCGCATCTTCATCGGTGCGTTTCGCGTCGGGGCAGAGACCCGGCATCTCTGTTTCGGCATGCCGCTTGTGGTGTCGACCCGTCTTATGGAAGCCGCTGGTGATGCACCGCTGCTCGATGACGAGACCGCCCGGCTTGCCTCGCGTGCCCATTGGCAGCTCGCCGAGAAGCCGCCAACCTTCCTGAAGGGGGCGCATACGGGCCTCGCGGTCTCGGCACTCGGCCGGGCACAGCAGCCAACGCCGCCCGCGCAAGCGCCGCGCGCCCTGGTGGGCCGAGACGCCGAACTCGGACGGATCGACGCGTTCTTCTCCGTGACCGCACGGTTCCGCGCTTTGGTGCTTCGCGGACGCAGCGGCAGCGGCAAATCCGAGCTGCTGCGCCATGCCCGAGCCGCGGCGGTGGCGACCGCTGCCCCGCTTGTCGAGCTGGCGCCCAAGGCGTTTCCCTCGAACCGGCATCTCTCCGCCTGGGACGAAGCGCTGGCCGAGCACCTGCCCTCCGTCCGGGGGGCGCTCGAGAACCACGACGATCCGGAGCATGTTCGCCACCTCGCCACGATCGCTGACGGATTGGTGACCCGTTGGGCCGACGCACCACCGGTTCTGATGATCGACGATGCGCACTGGCTCGACGAGGCATCAGCCCTGCTTTGCCTCCGGCTCTGGCGGGCGCTTCCGGGGCTTCGGCTCGTGCTGGCGCTCGACAGCGATGCGGACCGGCGAACCGAGCGTTGGCTGCGTCGGCTGATGCTGGCCGAGGTGGATATCGTCGACCTCGGTGGGCTCGATATTGAAGCCATGCACGCGCTCCTTTGCGCCCGCCTTGGGGTGGACGAGATCGAGGATGGTGCGCTCCGGCGGATCCATGATCTCTCCGAGGGGGTGCCGGATGCTGCGATAGCCATCGCGCGGACGGCACGCGCAGGTCTCTCGCGCTTCACTCAGCGGTCATCGGATCGGGCGCTGTCGCCGCGCGCGCAGGAGGTCGAGCTGCCGCTGAGCGTCTCGGACGCCGTGGAGCGCGCCATCGGACGGTTTACACCGGCCGCACGCCGGGTGCTGAAGATCGCGAGCGCCGCAGGGCGGCGGATTGATCCATCGCTTCTGCGCCGGGCGGGAGCGGGAAGCGAATCCGAGATCACGGGCGCCCTCAATGCCGCGCGCGAAGCGGGGCTCGTCGAGCGCGTCGTCGCCGGCGACGGACGCATTGGCCATGTCTTCCGCTCCGAGATGATCCGCAACGTGGCCTACGGGATGATGGCCGAGGCGAGTGCGGTGCAGGCCCATGGGGCGCTCGCGCGCGCGATCGAGGAGGAAACGTCCCGCAGCCCGGCTGAGCGGGAGGCGGAGCTTGCCTATCACTGGTCGCGCAGTGCCGAGCGTGCCAAGGCGATGCGCCATCTCTCTCGGGCAGGGGCCTCGGCCTATCGCCGGGCGGAGTATTCGACCGTGCTGCCCTGGCTCGAGCGTGCCTTGCATCTGGCCGAGCAATCCCGCGGCGATCCTGCCACGCGGGTCAGCGCCTTTCGCGAGGCGCTCTGGTGCTGTTGGGCGGCGGACAGTCAGATCCACCACGGCAATCTCCAACGGGCGGGAGAGCTTTGCCGGCGCGGGTTGCAGCTCCTCGGGGCCCCGGTGGCCGAGACGGCAGCGGGCTGGAGCATGCTTGGCGCGCGCACGGGGTTTGGCCTTATGGGCCGTGGGGTGGCTGCCAGGCTCAGACGGTCTGGAAAAGGGCGGCTCTCCGATCGACTGCAAGGTTGGCTCACCGGGCTGCTCTATGGCCGGTTGTGTGAGTGCCTCTACTACCAGTCGAACGAGACGGGAATGATGGCGACGGCCCTGCTGGCCTCCGACCGACGGGAGCGCTCGGGCCTCCCAGGCGGGCTCGCAATGCCGGATGCGCTGCTGTCCTACGCCTTCGGCGTGTCGGGGATTGGCGGGCTCTCGCGCTGGTTCAACAAGCGCACGCGGTCGATTGCGACCGCGCGGGACCGGCGGGAGGGGCTGCAATACAGCCTCGGCACGGATGCCCTGATTTCCTTGGCCCTCGGCAAGATCGGGGCCGCAGAAGTCTCGGCCCGGGATGCCCTGGCATTGGCTGCCGAGCGTTCCGACCGTGACAGCGCCGCCCTAGCGCGTACGATCCTCGCGATGATCCTGCACCAGGCGGGGCGTTTCCGCGAAACTGCGGCGGCGTTTGAGGAACTGGCCCGGCAGGCCCGGTTGGAGGGCAACGATCAACACCTCGCCTGGGGCCTCTATGCACGGGCCTCGGCCTTCTTGCCGCTCGGCCGGACCGAGGAGGCTTGGCGCGATCTCACCCTGGTCGGGCCGTTGATCGAATTGGTGGATGACGATCTTTCCAAGCTGAACTACGCGGCGATCATGGGGATGGCAGCGCTCGAGCGGGGTGAGACGGCGCTGGCGGAGGACTGGGCGCGCCGGGCGCAGGACCTGGCCGAGGTCACGCCCCACAACAACTGGGGCAGTTTCGAGGGCTTCTTCACCACCACCGAGATCTGGCTCTCCCGGGCGATGGACGCGGTTGCCGGCAGCCGTGACCGCGAGGACCGGATGGCTCGTGCTCGGGCGTGTCTCGCCATCGGAGCCCGGTTCGCGGCGCGTTTTCCGTACACATCGGCGCGGCTGGAGCAGCAAAGAGCTGCTCTGCTCTTGTTGGAGGGCAAGCCAAAGCAGGCGCGGCGCCGGATCGAGCGGGCGCTGAGCCGGGCGCGCGCTTTCGGGATGCCCTATGAGGAGGCCCGCGGCGCGGCGCTTTTGGCCCGCGTGATCCGGGAGAGTGCCGCCCGCCGGGCCGAGGAGAAGCGTGCGCGTGCCATCCTTGAGCAACTCGGTGCTTCGCCCATCGGGATCATCCGCACCGACCGTCTCGCAAATCTCTGACCCCAAAGGAGACTGCCCATGTCCGACATCCCCTATGCCATGCTGGCGAACCGTCCGATCGGGTTTGGGCCCTATGTCCAGAAAGGCGGGCAGCTCCACACCTTTTGTGTCCAGGGCGATATCGACCTGATCGACCAGTTCCTCGATCAGATGTTCAAGGAGCCCTCGGACGGGGTCGTGGACTATGAGGCCGCGATGGCCACCATGTTCGTCTCATTCGCCTACTTCCCGTCGGTGCATGCGATGAACCCGGTGGATGTGAACCGCGGTGTGCTGCCGGAGCGGGACGCCGCACTTTGGACGCTGGCGCGGCGGCGCGGCACGCTCTTCGAGTTCCGCTGGATCCCGCTGTTCCTCTTCGTCGACTCCGGGTCTGCAATGGCGACCGGGCGCGAGGTCTATGGTTTTCCCAAACAGATGGGGACCTTCGACATGCCGATCGACGGGGCACCCAACAATGGGCCTTTCCGCGTCTCGGCCAGCGTGCTGAACCCCTATTCGCCGACCACGGTTGCGGAGAAGAAACCGATCTTCGAGTTCGTCGCCAAGAAAGAAGAGCACGGCCTTCTGCACGAAATCGAGGACGTCGCCGAGGGGGTGTTCAGCCGGATCGGGGAGGCGATCCGAGATGCCAGTCACAGCGAGGTGGTTGAGGCGCTCGGCGGCAAATCCTGGCTCTTCGATCTGCCGGTGACGATGGCCTTCCTTAAGCAGTTTCCCTCGACCGCCGACCAGACGAAGGCGTGTTTTCAGTCCATCGTCGAGGCGGATGCCCGGACGCTCGAGGTCCGCAATGGGGGCTGGACCAAGACCGAGTATACGGGCCGCATCTTCTCCTATGACAGCCACCCGTTCCATACGACCTTCGGCATCCCGGAGGGCGAGATCGACGTGGGCCACGCCCTGTTCGCGGATTTCGATTTCGAGATGGAGCTCGGTCAGGATATCTGGACCGCAGGAGCCGCCGGGCACGCAGCAGGCATGCCCGGCGTTTGATCGGTGGCCTGATCAGGCGAGGTCGTAGCGGTCGTTGCTCATGACCTTCACCCAGGCCGCAACGAAGTCTTCGAGGAAGCTCTCGTCGGCATCGTCGGAGGCGTAGACCTCGGCCAGCGCCCGCAGCTGCGAGTTCGACCCGTAGATCAGATCAACGGCTGTGCCGGTCCACTTCACGGCACCGCTGCTGCGATCCCGGCCCTCATAGACCCCATCGCCTGCCGGCACCCACTCGGTGCTCATGTCCAGCACGTTAACGAAGAAGTCGCGGCTGAGCGTGCCGACCCGGTTGGTGAAGACGCCATGCGCCGCGCCGCCGGTGTTGATGCCGAGCCCGCGCAGACCCCCCATGAGCACCGTCATCTCCGGCGCGCTCAGGTTGAGGAAATGCGCGCGGTCGACCATCAGCTCCGCCGGCGGCTGGGTGTGGTGGTCGGCGAGGTGGTTGCGGAAGGCGTCGTGCGTCGGCTCGAGCACCGCGAAGCTGGCCGCATCGGTCATCTCATCGGTCGCATCGGTCCGGCCCGGGGCGAAGGGCACCTCGATGTCGTGGCCGGCGGCTTTGGCCGCCATCTCAATCCCGGTCGAGCCACCGAGCACGATGAGATCCGCCAGCGAGATCTTGGCGCCGCCAGCCGCGTTGAACTCCGCCTGCACGGCCTCGAGATTCGCGAGCACGCTGGCCAGCGCCTCAGGCTCGTTGACCGCCCAGTCCTTCTGCGGTGCGAGGCGGATGCGCGCGCCGTTGGCGCCGCCGCGCTTGTCGGTCCCGCGGTAGCTCGCAGCGGAGGCCCAGGCGGTCTTGACCAGCTCGGCCACGCTCAGCCCGCTGTTGACCAGCTTGGACTTCAGCGTCGCGATGTCCTCGGCGCTCACCAACGGATGATCGACCGCTGGCACCGGGTCCTGCCAGATCAGCTCCTCGGTGGGGACTTCCTTGCCGAGATAGCGCACCTTCGGGCCCATATCGCGGTGGGTCAGCTTGTACCAGGCGCGGGCAAAGGCATCGGCGAACTCATCCGGGTTGGCGTGGAAGTGGCGCGAGATCTTCTCGTATTCCGGGTCCATCCGCATCGCCATGTCTGCGGTGGTCATCATCAGCGTGACGGTCTCGCCCGAGCCGTCGACCTCCGGCGCGTGGTCCTCGGCCTTCAGGTCCTTCGGCTGCCACTGCCAGGCGCCGGCAGGGCTTTTCACCAGCTCCCAGTCATAGCCGAGCAGCACGTCGAAATAGCCCATGTCCCATTTCGTCGGGTTGCTGGTCCACGGACCCTCGATGCCGCTGGTGATCGCGTCCTTGCCCTTGCCCGAGCCGTAGCTGGAGAGCCAGCCGGCACCCATGGCCTCAAGCGGCGCGCCCTCGGGCTCCGGACCCACATGGGACTCCGCCCCGGCACCATGCGCTTTGCCGAAGGTGTGCCCGCCCGCGGTCAGCGCCACGGTCTCATAGTCGTTCATCGCCATGCGCGCGAAGGTCTCGCGGATGTCATGGGCCGAGCCGAGCGGGTCCGGAACCGCATCCGGGCCCTGCGGGTTCACGTAGATGAGCCCCATCATCACCGCTCCGAGCGGATCCTCGAGCTTGCCTGCATCGGCATCGGCGCTCTTCACGTCGCGCGTCCCGGCATAGCGGCTGTTGGGGTTGTCGGAGGTCACCAGCCATTCGGTCTCGGAGCCCCAGTAGATGTCCTCCTCCGGCTCCCACACATCCACGCGGCCGCCGCCGAAGCCGAAGGTCTTCAGACCCATCGACTCGATCGCGCAGTTGCCGGTGAGGATCATCAGATCGGCCCAGGAAAGCGCACGGCCATATTTCTGCTTCACAGGCCAGAGCAGCCGGCGGGCTTTGTCGAGGTTGCCGTTGTCGGGCCAGGAGTTCAGCGGTGCAAACCGCAGCGTGCCCGCACCCGCTCCGCCGCGGCCGTCCTGGATGCGGTACGTGCCCGCGCTGTGCCACGCCATGCGGATGAAGAACGGACCGTAATGGCCATAATCCGCCGGCCACCAATCCTTGCTGTCGGTCATCAGCGCAAAGATATCCGCCTTGACCGCATCGAGATCGAGCGCCTTGAACGCCTCGGCATAGTCGAAGCTGTCGCCCATCGGATCGGCTTCGGCCGGGTTCTGGTGCAGCATCTTGAGGTTCAGCCGGTTTGGCCACCAGTGCTGGTTCGCGACGGTGCCGCTTGCATTGTAGCGGCCCATCATCGGGCACTTGCTTTCGTTCTCGACAGCTCCGTCCATGGGTATCTCCGATGTTAGATCGCGGTTCGGACCGGTTTGGCCGCCGCGCGGATGCCTGAGGAATCGGTGGCGCCACTGGGGCGTCCGCGCTGCTATAGCAAGCGGTCATGATCAGAGGAAGTTGAGTTTTCTGATCGATCCGATAAGACAAGATTATGGTCAACCTCACCCTGAAACAGCTGCGCTATGTGGATGCGCTGGCACGGCACGGGCATTTCGGACGGGCGGCAGAGGCCTCTGCGATCTCGCAGCCCGCGCTGTCCATGCAGATCAAGGAGTTGGAGGCGCAGCTTGGCACGCCGCTGTTCGAGCGTTCGGCCCGGCAGGTGCGGCTCACCCAGTTTGGCGAGGAGGTGGCCCGGCGCGCGCGTGATATCCTGCGGGCGGTCGATGAGCTGGGCGATCTCGCGCGGGCGGCGCGGGACCGGTTGGCTGGGCGGCTGCGGATTGGGGTGATCCCCACGGTTGCCCCCTATCTGCTGCCGCGGCTGATCGGAGCCTTGGCGGCGTCGCACCCGGAGCTCGACATCCATGTGCGGGAGACGGTGACGCCCAAGCTCATCCAGGAGCTCTCCGAGAGCCGCATCGACACGGCACTCGTGGCGCTGCCGGTGTCGGAACCCTCCTTTGCCGAGGTTGCGCTTTTCGAGGAGGATTTCGTTCTGGTGCGTCCGGAGGCGGATGCCGACCGTCCGGTCCCGAGCGCCGAGGCGCTGCAGGAGATGCGGCTCCTGTTGCTCGAAGAGGGGCACTGTTTCCGCGACCAGGCGCTGTCGTTCTGCAACATGCCGTCGGCCCGCCCGCGCGAGGGGCTGGACGGCAGCGCGCTCTCGACGCTTGTGCAGATGGTGGGCGCGGGGCTCGGCGTCACGCTGATCCCCGAGATGGCGGTGCCGGTGGAGACGCCTTCTGCCGCCGTCGCGGTCGCGCGGTTCCCGGCGCCCGAACCCTCGCGGACGATCGGAATGATCTGGCGCCGGACGAGCCCGCTCGCCGATCAACTCAGCCAAATCGCAGAGGTCGTGCGCGGCGTGACGTGACCGTGGTGCAACAGGAAGTTGCCGTTTCGTTACTCGCCCCAACGGCGCGCTTGAACGGACCCCCTGATTCCCCCGATACGGCACCTCCTTTCTCGGAGCACCGAGCCCATATGGCGGGAGCTGAGACCCTCCCCCGGTGCGCGCCGCTTTGCGGTTCGCGTATGCCTGGGCCGGACCGCAACGGGAGGGGATGCGGGTGTAGCTCAGTCTGGCAGAGCACCGATCGCATATCGGAGGTCGCGGGTTCGAATCCCGTCATCTGCGCCACGCGATGTAGCTCATTCTGCTAGAGCACCAGCCGGTAACGCTGGGGGTTGCTGGTTCGAATCCAGCCATCTCACTGCCGCTCAAAACGGCATCGGTTAGCCAAACCGAAGGGAAGGCCGCAAGGCCTCGGGTTCGACTCCCGATACGACTAGGGTCTCGGGGCCGGCCTGCGGGACCGGCGGCGGCCATGCTCCTCCGGGAGCGCGGCCAAAACCGGCACCGCCCGCAGCGGCGGCCCGGCAGGGGATGACGGCCGATGCGGGTCGGGTCCAGGCGAGGGTGCCATGCGCCCAAGCCTCGCCCCGGTTCTCTGAGGCCCGCTCTCGCCTTGTCCGTCTGCGGCTTCGGCCGGCCGGCCCCGAGGCTCTCTCCGCCCGCCACGGGCGTCCAGTTGACCGCGCTTTCGGGCGCGCCCGCCATCCCCACGAGGGGACCAGAAGCCCGCGCATGGGGTGTGGGCCAACCCAGGAGGTTTCGCTTGTCGCGAGGCTTTTCATAGGCGGCCGCACCCACCCGGCCGCCGCCAACACAAAGGAGGTGGACCGATGATGACCAAGCTCATCGACCGGCTGTTCGGCCGGCTCCGACTGACCGTGCGCGAGAACGAGCGGTTACTGGTTCTGCAGAAGGGCCGTTTCACCGGGATCTTCGGTCCCGGAGAGCACGTGTTCCCGGCCCGCGGCACCGAAATCGAGCGCCATGACCTGACCCGTCCGGCCTTCGCTTCGACGTTCGAGCGCGCGCTGATGCGCGAGCGGCCGGACCTCGCGGAGGCGCACCTGACCCTCGTGCAGGCGGCCGAGGGTGAGGTGACGGCGGTGTTCCGGGATGGGGCGCTGCACGCGCTCTCGCTCGGGCCGAAGCAGCGGCACGTGCTTTGGACCGATGCGGGGGCGTGGCAGATCGAGCGGTTCGCGCTGACCGAGCGGCTCGAGGTGCCAGCCGAGCTTGTGCGTCATATCGAGGCGGGCGGGTTCCAGGCGCAGGTCTCGAAGGCCACGGTCGAGCGCGGCCATGTCGGGCTGCTCAGCATCGGCGGGCAGTTCCAGGCGGTGCTGGAGGAGGGCATCCACCTCTTCTGGAACATCGGGCGCGCGATCACGGTCAAGCACATCGACACCCGCTGGCGGGCGCATGACGTGACCGGCCAGGAGGTGCTGACGGCGGACCGGGTGACCGTCCGGGTCAACATCGCGGCGGATGTGCGGGTGGTCGATCCGGTGCGGGCGGCGACGGCGGTGAAGGACTTCGACGAGGCGCTTCACCGCGCGCTGCAGTTCGCGTTCCGCAAGACGCTCGGCACGCGCACGCTCGATCAGCTCCTGGCGGAGAAGGTGAGCGTCGATGCCGAGGCGGCCGCGAAGGTCCGGTCCGAGATGGCGGAGATCGGGCTCGAGATCGGTGAGATTGCGCTGAAAGACGTGATCCTGCCGGGGGAGATGCGCGAGATCCTCAACCGCGTCGTGGCGGCGGAGAAGGAGGCTGAGGCCAACATCGTCCGCCGGCGCGAAGAGACCCAGGCGACCCGGGCGCTGCTCAACACCGCGAAGGTGATGGCGGAGAACCCGGTGATGCTGCGGCTGAAGGAGCTCGAGGCGCTGACCGAGCTCGCTGGAAAGGTCGAGCGGCTGACGGTCCACAACGGGACCGAGGGGCTGATGAACGACCTCGTGCGGCTGCGCGACTGAGAAGGGCCCGTCCCGGTGCGTCTGGGGCGGGCCGCTTTGTTCGGTCACTCGGCGAGGCGCGCGTCGATCAGGGCGGCAACCGCGCGCAGCAGAAAAGGCGTGCCGCAGACTTGCCATCGTTCCGGGATCGTGGTGCCGCCGCCGCGGGCGATGAGCGCCGCGAGTGCCGGGTGTGCGGCGCCTTCATAAGCGCGGCCCTCGGTCGCGCCGGAAAGCGTCTCGGTCCGGATCAGGAACGGATCCAGCATCACCAGCTGCTCGAGCCCCAGCACGGCGGTTGCGGTGAGGCCCAACTCGCTCGCCGCCACGTTGTCGAGGCCCGCCCGGTCCAACACCTCATGGGCCAGAGTGCCGGCGCCGGAGGTGTAGTTGTTGGGGTAGTGATAGGCCGCCCGGGCGCGAGGATGGGCGGCGATCCGGTCCGCCAATGCCGAGAGTCCTTCCTGGAATTCCCGGTCGAGGGCTGTGGCTGCCTCCTCTCGCCCCAGAAGGCCGCCGATCCGGTGGATATGGGCACTCACCTCGGCAAAACTCTGCGCGGCGCCGAAGACCTCCACGCGGATCCCGAGCCGCCGAAGCATTGCGACCGAGGCTTGGCTGGTGAAGGTGCCGGCCAGCACCAGATCGGGGCGCATGAGGAAGATCTGCTCGGCCGAGCCATGGTTGAGCAGCAGGGCGGCCGCCTCGTCGGGCAGGTTGGAGGCGCTCGGCCGCGCGCCCCAGTCCGAGACCGAGATCATCTGCCCGGGCTCTGCCAGCATGAGGGCCAGCTGATCGGTGCAGAGGTTCATCGAGACGACGCGCGCAGGGCGCTCGGCCCCCGCAGCCCCGGCCAGTCCGATCAGAAAGGCGAGCAGAACGAGGCGCATCTATCCACCCGTCGCCAGCGAGAGCGGTTGCACGATCATCAGACCGTCTCGGTCCTCGACGAGCGCCTCGACACCGTAGACCTCTCGGAGCCGCTCGGGGCTCAGCACCTGCTGGGGCGGACCGTCGGCCACCACCTTGCCCGCGCTCAGCAGGACCAGACGGGTGCACCACCGGGCGGCCAGGGCGATATCATGGAGCGCTGTGACCACCGCCCGGCCTTCCTCTGCGAGACGGGCGAAGGTTTGCATGGTCGCGATCTGGTGCGCGGGATCGAGGGCGGCGACCGGCTCATCCGCCAACAGCAGCGCCGTCTCCTGGGCGAGGGCCCGTGCCAAGAGCACCCGCGCCTGTTCGCCACCGGAGAGGGCATGGGCGGTGCGGTCGCGGAACTGCGCAACATCCGCGGCGGTCATCGCAGCCTCAACCGCCGCCGTATCCGCCGGACCCCATGCGCCGCGGCTCCGATGGGGGGCGCGGCCGAGGCGCACCAGCGTCTCCACCGTCACGGCCCAGGCGATCTCGCGCTGTTGCGGAAGCCAGGCGGCGGACAGCGCCCGCTCGACCGGCGGGAGCCCGTGGAGCGAGCTTGCCCCCTCACAGCGCAGGAGGCCGAGGGCCGCGCGCAATAGGGTCGACTTACCGGCGCCGTTCGGGCCGATGAGGCCGATGCATTCGCCGGCCTCGACGCGAAGATCGATCCCGTCGAGCACCTGCTGTCCCCCCAACATTACGCGGATGCCGTCAAGACGAAGGAGGCTCATACCAGTTGCCTCCGGGTCCGCCAGATCAGCCACAGGAAGAAGGGGGCTCCGATGAGCGCCGTGATCACCCCGAGCTTCAGGTCTTGGCCCGGGGCGATGAGGCGCACCGCCACGTCCGCCGCCAGCAGCGTCGCCGCGCCGCCGAGGGCGGAGGCGAGGAGCAGCCGCGACGGCCTGCCTCCGACCAGCGGACGCAAGAGGTGTGGCACAACCAAGCCGACGAAGCCGATCGCCCCCGCCACGGCGGTCGCTGCGCCAACGCTGCTCGCAGTGCCAAAGACGGCCGCCAAGCGCAAACGGTCGAGACGCACGCCGAGGCTCGCGGCTGCGTCCTCGCCAAGCGTCAGTGCATCGAGCCCGCGCCCCAGCCCCGCGAGCAGGACCCATCCGACCAGGATCAGGGGCAGCGCCAGCCAGACATGGGTCATCGAGCGGTCCGCCAACGAGCCGAGCAGCCAGAACACGATCTCAACCGCGGCGAAGGGATTGGGGGAGAGGTTGAGCGCCAGGGATGTGAGCGCTCCGGCGAGTGACGAGACGGCTATCCCACCGAGGATGAGGGTGATCGAGCCGCCCTGCTCGCCGGCGAGCGCCATGACGATCAGCACGGCGGCCAGGGCCCCGACGAGAGCAAGCAGCGGCAGCGCCAGCGCGAAGCTCGCCGAGAGGCCGGTGTGGATGGCGACGACCGCGCCGAGGGCTGCTCCTTGGGAGACGCCGATGAGCCCAGGCTCCGCCAGCGGGTTGCGCAGATAGCCCTGAAGGGCAGCGCCAGAAAGCCCCAGTGTCGCCCCGATCAGCAGGCCGAGGATTGCCCGCGGCAGCCGGATCTCGCGCATCACCAGGACCGCCGCCTCACCTTCCCCGGCAAGCAGGGCGGCCAGGCTCTCCCCCACGCCGAGGCCCGCAGGCCCGACCAGCAGAGACGCCGCGAACAGCCCCGCCACCAGAAGCGAGAGCAACGCGATGAGCAGGCGGTAGGGCATTCAGCCCCCGGCTCTCTGGCGGGTCGATCGCATTGCGTTGGTCTCCTGGGCGGCAGTGTGTCGGCGCGCGACCATGACCGCGCTTTCGGCCTGCCGCAAGCCGTGGTCGGTCAGCTTCGGGCTCCGATCGCACGCCGGTGAGGCCCAAAAACGCAAGCCAGCCCCAAGATGACGCCCGAGACGGCGGCGATCATACCGGCGGCGCTCACCGAGCTCTCGAACCCCAGCCAGAGTGGCCCGTATCCTGCCAGCACATAGCCGAGCACCGCCGAGAGGGTGGCGAAGACAACGCTCCAGCCGACTTGGCGCCCGAGCCCGTCGGTCACCAGACGCGCCGCGGCGGGCGGGCAGATGAACATGGCGATCACGATGATGGAGCCGACCGCATCGAACGCCGCGACCGCCGCAATGGCCGCCGTCACGACCAGGGCGAAACCGATCGTCGCCACTGGCAACCCGAGAGCCTGGGCGAAGCTCTCATCGAAGGTCGCGATCTTGAGCGGGCGCCAGAACAGCCACAACAACCCGGCGATCAGGGTGCAGACAAGGGCGATGCGGGGGAGTTCCTCTGGCAGGGCAGCAAGCGCCTCCGGGTCGAGCAGCGAGCTCCACCCGTCCGCCTTGAACCAGATCAGGCTTTCGAGATTGCCCATGAGCGCATGCTCGACATCGAGGTGCACGCTCGAGGTGTCGGACTGCTCGAGCAGCAGCACCCCGCCGGCGAAGAGCGTGGTGAAGGTCACCCCCATGGCGGCGCCGGGCTCGATGTGTCCGAGGCGCTTGATGGCCTCGATGAGCAGCACAGCGATCACGGCCGCCAATGCGGCCCCGGCCATCATCGGCAGTGCGGCAACCGACCCTGTCACCAGAAAGGCCACCACGATCCCGGGCAGAACCACGTGGCTGATCGCATCCCCGATGAGCGCCTGGCGCCGGAGCAGCAGGAAGTTCCCCGGCAAGGCGCAGGCAATCGCCGAAAGCGTTCCGATCAGGATCGGCGTCAGGGAGAATTGGACGAACTCGGCACCCATCACGCGCCCTCGACCGGTCGAGGGCCACCGATGCGGGCATCGAAGGCGGCGATCTCATCGGGGGTGAAGACCGTCTCGATCGGGGTCAGCCCGTCATAGCGCCCGGTCAGACCCGCATCCTGGTGGATCTCGCGCGCAACCTCCCAGCGGTGCTCGTCCCGGGCGATCTTCGCTGCTTGGGCGCGTCCGGTCTCGGTGGCAACACCATCGGGGCGGATCAGCCCCTCGCCCACCAGCACCCGGAGCGTCAGGCGGTCGTGGATCGGCTCGGCCCGCGCGAGGGCAAGGAGGCCCTGGCGGCGGTGGACCAGGCGCTGGAACTGGCGATGGCGCCAGAGGGCGGCGGCGATGCCGCGCGCCGGGGCAAAGAGCAACGAGAGCGTAAAGAGCGTCGCTGCAACCAGCACGACGATCGGCCCCGTTGGGAGGGCAGGCGCGGTGGCCGAGATCGTGGCCCCCAGATACCCCGACAGACAACCCACACCGCCTGCGATCCAGATCAGGTGGCCGCTGCGCTCGGTCCAGAAACGCGCCGTCACGGCCGGAATGATCAGGAGGGCGACGATCAGCACGAGGCCGACCACCTTGAGCCCGATCACCGTCACGGCCATCACGAGACCCATCATCGCGAGGTCGATCCGGCGGACGTCATAGCCGGCAGCGGCAGCGAAGGCTGGATCGAAGGCGACCACCGTCATCGGCCGACGGAGTGCCCATGTCGCCAGCACCGCGAGCCCTCCGCCGACAGCGATGACAACGGCGTCTTGGAACAGCATGCCCGCCGTGGAGCCGAGGAGGAAATCCTCCAGCCCCGCCTGCCGGCCTGCGGAGAGCGATTGGATGACGGTGAGCAGCACGATCCCAATGCCGAAGACGACCGAGAGCACGGCGCCGATCGCCGCATCCTCGGAGAGACGGGTCCGCCTGGCCATCCACTCGACCGCGAGCAAACCGAGACCTGCCGTGACCGCGGACCCGGCGAGCAGTCCGAGGAGGTTCCGTCCATCGCCCCCGAGGGCCACCATCGCGAGGAAAGCGAGCCCAACGCCAGGCAATGTCGCATGGGCCACCGCATCGGAGATGAGCGCGCGCTTGCGCATGAACAGGAAGCTGCCGGACGCGCCCGCCGCGAACCCGAGTAGAGCGGCGCCTACGGTGACCAGCGCCGCATTGTACCCCGCGCCGAGGAGCAAGGCGTCGAGCAGCGCGGCCATGGCTCAGCCGGCAACTGCGAGCTGGTCGATCTGAGCGGTGGCGAGCTTGCCGCCATAGGTGGTGTAGAGCGTCTCAGTCGTGAAGGCCTCAGTCACCGGGCCCTCCGCGATCTTGCGCACATTGAGCATCAGCACCCGGTCGAAATACTCAGGCACGGTCGCCAGGTCGTGGTGCACGCAGACAACGGTCTTTCCTTCTGCGCGGAGGGCCTTCAGCACCTCGATGATCGCGCGTTCGGTGGCGGCGTCGACCCCGGCAAACGGCTCGTCGAGGAGATAGAGATCGGCATTCTGCGCCAGGGCCCGGGCGAGGAACACCCGCTGTTGCTGGCCGCCGGAGAGGTGCCCGATCTGCCGGTCTGCGAACCCTGCCATGCCAACCCGCTCGAGACCGTCACGGGCCGCTTTCGCATGGTGCCCGGTGATCCGCCCGAGCAGGCCGACGCGCCGGTAAAGGCCCATCTGAACCACATCCATGACCGTGGTCGGGAAAGCCCAGTCCACGCTGGCGCGTTGGGGGACATAGGCGATGCGGTCACGGGCCTCCGCGAGCGGGCGCCCGAAGACGGCAATCTCGCCCGAGAGCCGCGGGATCACGCCGAGCGCCGCCTTGAGCAGGGTGGATTTTCCCGCTCCGTTCGGTCCGATGATCGCAGTCATCGTCGCTGCCGGGAAGGCCGCATCGACGGAAAAGACCGCTGGTTTCTCACCATAGGAGACCGTCATCCCGCGGATCGTCAGAGCGCTCTCCTCGGGCGCTGAGGCCGTGGCCTCGCCATTGTTGGCGGCGAGCGTTACAGGCGCCATTCTGGCCTCCCTCAATTCAGTGTTAGGCGGTCGGCCATCCCTCG
Organism: Pseudomonadota bacterium; assembly: GCA_039816045.1. Lineage (GTDB taxonomy): Bacteria > Pseudomonadota > Alphaproteobacteria > Rhodobacterales > Rhodobacteraceae > Thermohalobaculum. The sequence continues at coordinate 87,737 of JBCBYB010000014.1, read as the reverse complement.
GGCAGGGGTCTCGCCCCCGAGCGCACGGGAAATCACGGTCGCGTTATGGTCGATCATCCCGACATAAGTGCCTTCGTAGGTTCCAGGCTCCCCCATCGCATCGGAGAACAGCTCGCCTCCGATTACGACCGTGTGGCCCTGTGCCGCCGCGCCCTCGATCAGCGCGCGGATGTTGCGGTCCGAGACCGAGCTCTCGACAAAGACGGCGCCGATCTCGCGCTCAACGAGCATGTCAACGAGCGTTGCGATGCGCTGGAGGCCGGCTTCGCTCTCGGTCGAGATCCCCTGGATGCCCATGACCTCGAAACCATACGCCGCCCCGAAATAGTTGAACGCGTCATGCGCCGTCAGCAGCACCCGGGCGGAGGCCGGGACCGAGGCGAGCACGCGGGAGGTGTAGTCCGACAGCGCCGCGAGTTCTGCGAGATGCGCCGCCGCATTGGCCTCGTAGATGGCTTCGCCCGACGGATCGACAGCGATCAGGGCGTCGCGAACCGCCACCACGACCTCCGCCCAGAGATCGGGGTCCATCCAGAGATGCGGGTCGTGCTTGTCGGCATAGTCGTCATGGCCGATGAGACGGTCGGTCGGAAGCGTCTCCGCCACGGCCACCACGGGCTGTTCGGCACCGAGCTCCAGCAGAAAGCCCTCCATCTGCGCCTCAAGATAAAGGCCGTGCCACAACACCAGATCGGCGCGGGCCATGGCGACGATATCGCTCCGGGTCTGGCGATAGGCATGCGGGTCGACCCCGGGTCCCATCAGCGCGCGAACCTCGACCCGCTCGCCACCCACCTCGCGTGCGGCGTCGGCGATCATTCCGGTCGTGGCCACCACGTCCAGACGCTCCTCGGCCACCGCCACACCGATCTGCAAAGTGACCGCCATGGCCATCACGAAGCTGGCAAAGACTCGGAAGAGGGGCATCGCTGGCTCCTTCTAGCGCGCGTTTGTGGTCGAGGCGTCGATTGTTAGGCGAAGCTAACTCTTGCACCCGATATGGCAACCCCTCCCCAACAATGTCAAGGTGCCAAGACCGTGATCGCCCGGCTTGCACGACTGTGAAATTAGCCCCATCGTGTCGTGCCATGTCCGAGGCCCCAATCGACAGCGCAGTGCCCCCCTATCTGACGACGAAGGAGGTCGCGAGCCTGCTGCGCGTGAAGGAGCGCAAGGTCTACGACCTCGCCGCAGCAGGAGAAATCCCGCACCGCCGGATCACCGGAAAGCTGTTGTTCCCGCGGGCGGAGATCACAGCCTGGATCGAGGGCGGCGCGACGCGCCCGATGATGTCCGAGCCGGTGCGGCCCGACGTGCTGGCGGGGTCGCATGATCCTTTGCTCGACTGGGCGGTTCGCGAGTCGGATTGCGGCCTGGCCAGCCTCTTGAACGGGAGCCTCGATGGCCTTCAGCGGTTTGTGGACGGAAGCGCCGCGCTTTGCGGGCTGCATGTGCCCGACGGGGCAGGCTGGAACATCGAGACGGTGGAGGCCCGAGCCCCGGGGACCTCGGTCCTCATCGCCTGGGCGCGGCGCAGCCGAGGGGTGATGCTCTCGCAGGACTGCCGTGACCAGGTGGCGGCGCTCGGTGACCTCAGGGGCCGTCGGGTCGCGCTGCGCCAGCCGGGGGCGGGCACCACAACCTTGTTCGAGCGGTTGCTGGCCGCTGAGGGGATGTCCGAGGCGGATCTCACGCCCGCGGCGAGCCTCGCACGGACCGAGAGTGACGCGGCGGCGGCGGTCGCGGAGGGAGAGGCGGACGCGGCCCTCGGCCTCGAAGCCATGGCGCGGCGGTTCCATCTCGGCTTCCTGCCGCTCGTGGAGGAGCGTTTCGACCTGCTGATCGACCGGCGTGCCTATTTCACCGAACCCGTTCAGATCCTTCTGAGTTTTGCCCGCACCGAAGCTCTTGAGCGCAAAGCCGCCGCGCTCGGGGGGTATGATCTGACGGAGCTCGGCACCGTCCGGTGGCTCTCCCCGTAAGGGTCACTGGGCGTTGGGGAAGAAGAGCTGCTGGCCGTCGATCATGTGCTCCGCGATGGCGGCTTGACCGTTCGGCGACAGGATCCAGTCGATAAACCGCTGGGCCAGATCGGCCTTCACGGCGGGGTGCTCTGCCGGATTGACCAGGATGATCCCGTATTGATTGAAGAGCTGCGGGTCGCCTTCCAGCGCGATGCTGTGTGCGCCCTTGTTGCCAAAGGCGATCCAGGTCGCTCGGTCGGTCAGGACATAGGCGCCCATGCCGATCGCTGTGTTGAGGGTGGCGCCCATGCCGGCACCCGCCTCGCGGTACCATTTGCCCGAGGCCGCGGCGACGTCGATCCCGGTCTGTGCCCAGAGGCGCATCTCCGCTTTGTGGGTCCCGCTGTCGTCCCCGCGCGAGACAAAGGCCCACTCGGCCTGGGCGATCCGGGCAAACGCGGTGGCGGCATTGCGGAGGCTCGAGATGCCCGCGGGATCTCCCTCCGGCCCGACGATGACGAAGTCGTTGTACATCACGTCAGCACGCGAAACTCCGTGACCATCGGCGACGAACTGCTCCTCGGCGTCTTTGGAGTGGACGAACAGCACATCGCCGTCCCCGTTCATCGCATTGCGGATCGCCTGACCCGTGCCGACGGCGACCACGCGGACATCGATCCCGCTGTCCTGCTCAAACTGCGGCAAGATCTGGTCGAAGAGCCCGGAGTTCTCGGTGGAGGTCGTCGACTGAACAATGATGAAAGGCTCCTCGGTCGCTGCGGTGACCGGGAGCAGCGCCAAGGCAAGGGCGATGAGAGGACGGATCATGAGCTCCTCCGGGGTCTGAGGTCAGAAATAGAGGCGCCCGTCGATCCAGGCGCGCGCAGGCCCGGATTGCGGACGGTCGAGCACATGCTCGGCAGGTCCGGTCTCGGCGACCCGCCCGGCATGGAGGAAGACGGCGTCCTGACCGAGCCTGCGCGCCTGACCGAGATCATGGGTCACCAGGATGACGGTCACGCCTTCCGCCGTGGCCGCTTCGATCAGCGCTTCGATCTCCTGCGTCGAGGCCGGGTCCAGGCTGGCCGTCGGCTCGTCGAGCAGCAAGATCTCAGGCCGTCCGGCGAGGGCGCGGGCTATGGCTAGGCGCTGTTGCTCCCCGCCCGAGAGCAGCCGCGCAGGCCGATGCGCAAGATCGGTGAGGCGCGCACGGGCGAGCGCTTCGGCCTCTCGCTCGGCGCGCTGGCGGCCGCAAAGCCCCCGGACCGAGAGCGCGAACCGCAGATTGGCGCGGACGGACCGCCGCAGCAGGACGGGTCGCTGGAACACCATTGCCTGCGCTCGCCGAGCCCTGCGATCCAGCGGGCGGCCATGGTGCAGCACGTGGCCGGTGCTTGGCCGCTCCAACCCGTGGAGGAGACGAAGGAGCAGGCTCTTGCCGGCTCCGTTCGCGCCGAGGATCACCGTCCGCCGACCCGGCGCGATGGCGAGGCTCACATCGTCGATCAGCCGGGCGCCCGCCGTCGAGAAGGAGAGGCCACGCGCCTCGAGCAATGCCGGGCCCGCGGTCACTGGCTCCGCTGCTGCGATATCCCCTGCAAGGTCACGCATAGGCCGCCCTTTGCGCCGAACTGCGCAGCGCCATCACCGCCCCGTTGACCAGGATGGCCAGCGCCACCAGCACAATGCCGAGCGCAAGCGCCAATTGCAGGTTCCCTTTGGACGTCTCGAGCGCGATCGTGGTCGTCATGACCCGCGTCAGATGGTTGATATTGCCGCCGACGATGATCACGGCGCCGACCTCTGCGACCGCCCTCCCGAACCCTGCGAGCGCGACGGTCAGCAGGCTGTAACGCGCATCCCAGAGCAATGCCGTGACCCGGTCGAAGCGCCCGACGCCCAGCGAGGTGAACTGATCCGCATATTCCCGGTGCAGATCCTCGACCACCTGCTTGGTCAGGGCGGCCACGATGGGGATGACCAGCAAGGTCTGCGCGATGATCATCGCGGTCGGCGTGTAGAGGAGCCCGAGCGGCCCGAGGGGCCCGGCGCGCGAGAGCATCAGATAGACGACCAAACCCACCACCACGGGCGGCAGGCCCATCAACGCGTTGAGCGTGACGGCGATCACAGGCCGGCCGGGGAAGCGGAACGCCCCCACCACAGCGCCGAGCGGCAGCCCGATCACACAGGCGACCGCCACCGCCACCAGGGTGATGTGGAGCGAGAGCCCGATGATCTCCATAAGGTCCGGATCCCAGGCCAAGATCAGCCGGGCGGCCTCTGCAAACACTGTCCAGACACTCTCCATGGCTGCAATTTTTCCCTGACCTGGGAAAAAACACAACTCAAAACGCAAGGATGCGACATGGCGTGCCCCTGTGACCAGCGCTGGGGATTGCGCTTTCATCGACGGGGAGCGATATCCGTACCGGTGTTTCCGGCGTCGAGGGCCCTCCCGTGACCGACTTCTCCGATCTCAGGCCGCATGAAGTTGCTGTCGATGTGCCAGAGCCCGCGGATGCGCATCTGCGTTTCATCGGTCGCGTGCGCACGCCCTGGACACGGCGTGAGCAATGCCCACGGCAGGGGGACATGGACGGGCCGCTCTGTTCGCTCGAGCTGTTCGAACCCTGGGCGCAGGCCCTTGCCGGGCTGGAGGCCTATGAGACGGTCGACGTGCTCTACTGGCTCGACCGCTCCAGGCGCGATCTGGTGGTGCAGAACCCGAAGCGGGACGGCAAGACCTATGGCACCTTTGCCCTTCGCTCTCCGGTCCGGCCGAACCCGATCGGTCTCGCGCGGGCGCGACTGCACGGGATTGATGGCGCGGTGGTGACGGTGTCGGGGCTCGATTGTTTGGACGGGACCCCGCTGATCGATCTGAAACCCGACCGGTGCGCGTTTACCCCGAAAGCGCCGCCGAAGTGATCAGGGCCGCATCGAGCCAGGGCCAGTCCTCCGCCGCGGCGGTGTTCGTCAGCAGATAGATCGGGCGGGAGAAGGCTGGCGCGCCGGCCACCGGGTGCAGGCGCTGGCCGAGCAGTGCGCCGATCAGCCGCTCGGGCAGGTAGGCCGATCCGCCTTCTGCCAGGATGTGCTCGAGCCCCAGTACCGCCGAGCCGAAGGAAAGCTTCGCTGTGTCCGCATCGGCATAGGTGGTGGCGTGCCAGCGGCCGAACTCCTCACCCGCCTCGACAAACACATAGCCCGGGTCAAAGCGCATGGGTGCATCGGGCCGTGTCGAGACCAGCACCAGGCGGTCGGCGGGCAGCGACCGCACCGTTTGGCGGGGCTGTGTCGCCGGCCAATAGGTGAGGGAGAGGTCCGTGAGCCCGGTGTCCAGCCATGTCTTGAGCTCTCCCTGCCCGCCGAGCCAGACGGACAGCGCGACCTCCGGGTCCAGGCCCCGGATCGCTGCAAACAGCTTTTGGCCTAGCTCGGGCCATAGGTCTCCGTGGCAGCCGATATTGCAGACGGTGCTGACGCTGCTTGGGAGGGCGGTTTCCTGCCGTGCCTGGCGCCAGAGTTCCGTCATCGTCTCGGCATAGCGCTTCAGCCGCAGCCCCGCCGCCGTCGGTGTGACGCCGGTCTTGTAGCGGTTGATCAGCGGTTGCCCGAGCGCCTCTTCTAGCGACCTCAGCCTGGCGGTCACCGTGGACTGCGTCACGTTCAGCCGGTCGGCCGCGCGGACGAGGGAGCCCGCTTCGAGGATGGTGAGGAAAGTCTGCAGCACCGCGACGTTCATGGGCGTAGAATATCGAATTCCTCGAATATTCTCATCGGAAAAATTCGCTTTCTGAGTGTTGGGGCTCGGAGTACCTTCGGAGAAGAGGGAGGACGCCACGTGACGGACGCGCTACGGATGCTGATCGATGGGGCCTGGGTGGACGCCGCGGACGGCACCCGCTTCGACAGCGCCGATCCATCGACAGGTGCGCCCTGGGCGACGGTACCCGAGGCTACCGATGCGGATGTGAACCGGGCCGTCGAGGCCGCACACCGGGCGATGACCGAGGGCCCCTGGGCTGCGATCACCCCGACTGAGCGTGGACGCTGCCTGCGCCGGCTCGGGGATCTGTTGGCGGAACGCTCGGAGGAGATGGGCCGGATCGAGACCCGCGACACGGGCAAGCTCTTTGCCGAGACCCGCTGGCAGGCGCGCTACATCGCGGAATACTACCAGTTCTACGCAGGGGCGGCGGACAAGATCTCCGGCGAAACCCTGCCGATCGACAAGCCGGATCTCTTCGTCTTCACCGAGCGCGAACCGGTCGGCGTCGTGGCCGCGGTGATCCCCTGGAACAGCCAGATCTTCCTGAGTGCCGTCAAGATCGCCCCGGCGCTCGCCGCGGGGAATGCGATCGTGCTCAAGGCCTCGGAACATGCGCCCGCGCCGCTGCTTGCCTTCGGGCGTCTGGTCGAGGAGGCGGGCATCCCGCCCGGCGTTGTGAACATCCTCACAGGGCATGGCGAACCCTGCGGGCGTGCGCTGACCTCCCATCCGTTGGTGGCCAAGATCGCCTTCACCGGAGGACCGCATGCGGCCGCCCATGTGGTGCGCAACGCGGCGATGAACTTTGCCGAGGTGTCGCTGGAATTGGGTGGGAAATCCCCCTTCATCGTGTTCGAGGACGCGGATCTCGAGAGTGCGGTGAACGGCTCGGTCGCAGGGATCTTCGGCGCGTCTGGACAGAGCTGTGTTGCGGGTTCGCGGATCTATCTGCACGAGCCGATTGCCGATGCGTTCCTGGAGCGCATCACCGCCATCGCCCGCGGCATCCGCATCGGTGACCCGCAGGACGCAGCGACCGAGATGGGGCCTCTCTGCACCCCGGGTCAGATCGCGCACATCACCCATCAAGTCGCACAGGCCGAGGCCGAGGGCGGCGAGGTGCTCACCGGGGGGCGCCAGCCGGAGGGGCTGCCCGGCCTTTACTACGAGCCGACCATCGTCGCCTGCCCGCGCCAGGATATGGAGATCGTGGATACTGAGCTCTTCGGCCCGGTGCTCGCGGTGCAGCGGTTCCGTGACGAGGCGCATGCCTTGGAGCTTGCCAACGACACCCGCCACGGCCTGGCCGCCGGCATCTTCACGCGCGACAACGCCCGGGCACTGCGAATGGCTCGCGGCGTGCGAGCCGGCATCGTCTGGGTGAACACCTACCGGGCGATTTCCCCCATCGCCCCCTTCGGCGGGCAGGGGATGAGCGGTTATGGCCGCGAGAGCGGGCTGCAGGCGCTCACCGCCTACACCCGACCCAAGACCGTCTGGATGAACACCTCCGACGCCCCCATCGCCAACCCGTTCCAGCCCCGCTGAAGAGGAGGCCGCCCATGAAGTTCCACCTTGCGATCAACCTCGAACGCCTCGACCCCGGCACCGATATGCGGGCCGTGCGCGACCACACGCTCGAGATGGTGCGCATGGCCGACCGGGCAGGGTTCGAGATCGTCTGGGCGGCGGAGCACCACGCGCTCGAGATGACCATCGCGCCGAACCCGTTTCAGTTGCTCACCTGGTGGGCCGGAGCGACCGAGCGCATTCGTTTGGGCGTCGGGGTGGTCAACGCCTCCTATTGGCATCCGATCCGGCTGGCCGGGGAGGCGGCTCTCCTCGACCTGCTCTCCGAAGGCCGGCTCGAGTTCGGCCTCGGCTCCGGCGCCTATCAGCGGGAGTTCGACCGGATGCGCCCCGGCCTCGATCGCAGCGATGGCTGGCGCTATGTGCAGGAGATGCTGCCGGTGGTTCGTGCGCTTTGGGCCGGTGATGTGGCGCACGAAGGAGAGCATTGGCAGTTCCCAACCGCCACCTCCTGCCCGAAACCGCTGCAACCGCAGGTGCCCGTCTGGATCGCCGCGCGCTCGCCGACCACCTTCGACTTCGCGGTTGCTGAAGGTTGCGACGTGATCTCCTGGCCACTCACGCTGCCCTTTGCCGAGGCGGAGAAGTACCGCGCCCTGCTCGATGCGGCGGCGGAAAAGGCGGGGCGGCCCTTCACGGGGCGCTTTGCCATGATGCGCCATGCCGCCGTTTATGAGACCGAGGCCGACCGAGCCGCCACCCTTGGGGCCGTGCGCCGCGTGCTCGGCCAGTTCGGCAACCTGATGACCAAGACTGGCGATGTGGTGAACGGCTTCCCGGAAGAAGTCCCACTCGAGGTGCTCAACGGCAATGTCCGCGTCGACCCGGCGATGCTGGAGGAGAACCTCCTCTTCGGCAGCCCCGAGGCGGTGGTCGAGAAGCTCCGGCGCTATGAGGCGCTGGGGGTCGATGCCTTTGTGTACTACGCCTCCATGGGCCTCGGCTTCCGCGACCAGATCCGCTCGCTGGAGCTCTTCATCGACCGCGTGATGCCCGCCGTTGCCGCCCGAGAACTCGCCTGAGAGGCCCCATGCCCGCCACGATCCGACGCACGCTGCTGCATGTCCAGACCACCCATGAGGAGGGCGGGCGCGCGGTGCCTGAGCCGACACAGCTCGTCGCCGCCCTTGCGATCATCCGCAATCCCTGGTTCGGGCGCGGCTTTGTCGAGGATCTGCGCCCGGAGATCCGGGACTGCGGGCCGGAGCTCGGCCAGGTGCTGACCGAGATGATCCTCGGCGTCACCGGCGACGCGATCGAGGGCTATGGCAAGGCGTCGCTGGTCGGCATGGGGGGCGAGCTCGAGCATGCCCAGGCGCTCACCCACACGCTTTGGTTCGGCAACCGGTACCGTGAGGCGGTGGGGGCGAAGACCTATCTCGCCTTTTCGAACACCCGCGGTGCGGCGGGCGCGTCTTTGGTGATCCCGCTGATGGACAAGCACGATGCCGGGCGGCGCTCGCATTATCAGACCATCCACATCTCGGTGCCGGATGCCCCGGCGGAGGACGAGATCGTGATGGCCCTCGGCGCCTCGGTCGGTGGGCATCCGCACCATCGCATCGGCGAACGCTACGCGGATCTGCGCGAGATGGGACACGACCCGGACAATCCCGCCGGTGTCTGAGCGCACCGGCAAAGCGCCCGACGGCACGGCATATTTGCTCGCAGGGCCCGAGGACGCGCGCCCCGTCGTGCTGATCCACGGGCTCGGCCTCTGCCGGCAGCTTTGGGATGCGCATCTGCCTGGCCTGACGGCGCATAACCATGTTATAGCCTACGATCTCTACGGCCATGGGGAGAGTGCACCGCCCCCGGCCACGGCCTCGCTGACCGTCTATGCCCAGCAGATCGCGGACCTGCTCGATCATCTCGGTGTTGCGAAGGCCGCGCTTGTGGGGTTCTCCATCGGCGGGATGATCAACCGGCGCTTCGCCCTCGACCATCCCGACCGGCTGACGGCACTGGCGATCCTCAACTCCCCGCACGACCGCGGTTCTGAGGCCCAGGCGCAGGTTGAGGCCCGCGCTGCTTTTGTGCGTGCCGACGGTCCCATGGCGACGCTGGATGCGGCGCTGGAGCGGTGGTTCACTCCGCACTTTCGCGCTGCCAGCCCTGAAACGATGGCCACAATCCGCGCCTGGCGCGCGGCGGTGGATCCGGAGAGTTACGCCCAGGCAGCCTGGGTGCTGGCCAACGGGGTGCGCGAGCTGATCCGGCCCTCGCCGGGGATTACTCTCCCGACCCTCGTGATGACCTGCGCCGAGGACAGCGGCAGCACGCCAGCCATGTCCCATGCCATCGCGGCGGAGATCCCGGGTGCCGAGACGCTCATCGTCCCGGGCCTGCGCCATCTCGGCCTGATGGAGGACCCCGTGGCCTTCACCGATCATGTCCTCTCCTTCCTCGAAAGGACCGTAAGATGACCCTGATGTCTGGCGGCCAAGCCGCTGTCGAGGCGCTCAAAGCCGAGGGGGTGACCCATGTCTTCGGGCTGATCGGCTCGGCCACCATGGAGCTCTTTGACGCGCTTTATGATGCGCCGGAGATCCGCTTCATCGGGGTGCATGACGAGCGGACGGGCGCCCATATGGCCGACGGGTTTGCGCGTGCCTCGGGCCGGGCGGGCGTGATCCTGGCCGGGCAGAACGGGCCGGGTGCCACCAATCTCGTGACCGGGCTTGCGCAGGCCAAGGCTGCGTTCTCGCCGGTCGTGTCGCTCGCGGGCGCGCTCTCGACCGAGCATCTCTACCGCGACGCGTTCCAGGAGGTGGACCAGCAGGCCCTCTTCGCGCCGATCACCAAGAAGACTTGGACGGCGCCCTCGGCCGCCCGTGTGCCCGAACTGATGCGCGAGGCCTTCCGCACCGCGCTCAGCCCGCCCATGGGCCCGGTGCAGCTCAACCTGCCGCGCGATGTGCTGGCCGCGCAGGCGGAATTCGGGCCCGTGCCGGCGCCCGAGAGCTATCGCGCCCACAGCCTGCCTGCGCCGGCCCCGGACCAGGTGACGGTCGCGGCGGCGCTGCTCTCTGAGGCCGCATGCCCGGTGATCGTCGCAGGGGGCGGGGTGAAGGCAGCGGGCGCTCAGGACGCCGCGATCGCGCTGGCAGAAGCACTCGGCTGCCCGATGGTGACGGCGGCCGGCCACGGCGACGCGCTGCCCTTCGGTCATCCTCTGAACGCGGGCCAGATGGGACCGCGCGGGAACCCGGTGGCCTCGCGCCTGGTGCGGGAGGCGGACGTCATCCTCGCTCTCGGCACGCGTCTTGGGTTCAACTCGACCTTCTATTCGACCGACAACCTCAACGCCGCCGCCAAGATCATCCAGGTGGAGATCGAGCCGACCGCCATCGGACGGTTCTTCCCCGTCGCTGTGGGGATCTGGGGCGATGCGAGGGCCACGGCGGAGGCGATGCGCGCGGCCCTCACCACCCAGCAGGCGCGTGCCGAGGTGGAGGCTTGGACCGCCAGCTATCGCAGCGAGCGCGAGGCCTTCCTCACCGCCCGCGACCGGGATGCGGTGGAGACCCACCCGACGCAACCCTCCGGCCTCTTCAAGGCGCTCCGGCAGGTGCTGCCGAAGGAGGCTGCGGTCACCATGGATGCCGGCACGCTCTGCCTCCAGGCGACCGATGCGCTCGAGTACCACCAGCCGCGGAGCCTGTTCACGCCGCTCGATTTCGGGCTGGTTGGGTTCTCCTTCGCCTGCGGGCTGGGCGTAAAGGCCGCGTGTCCCGAGCGCCCGGTCGTGAGCCTGATGGGCGATGGCGGGTTTGGCATGACGGTGCCGGAGCTCTCGACCGCGGTCGATCACGGACTGAACACCGTGACCATCGTCATGAACAACGGCTGCTGGGGGGCGGAAAAGGCCTATCAGCGGGATTTCTTCAACGGCCGCTATATCGGCGCGGATGTCTCCTCGCCGCCGTTCGACCGCCTCGCCGAGCTCTATGGCGCGCGGGGCTTCCGGGCCGAGCGGCTGAGCGATGTGGCAGGTGCGGTCGAAGCCGCCCTGGCCTCGGATGCGCCCGCCGTGGTGGACGTGGCGGTCGACCCGAATGCGCTCTACAGCTTCCGCCGCGACAGCTTTCGCCACCGCGGCGGGTGAGGGCCCCGGGCAAGGCCTGGGTCAGGCCGACTGCTCGACGATCCGGATATAGGGCTTCGGCGAGCGCCAACCTTGAGGGAACCGTTCCTTGGCCTCGGCATCGGGAACAGACGGCAGGATGATAACGTCGTCGCCCATCTGCCAGCCGGCCGGGGTCGCCACTTTCCGCGTTGCCGTGAGTTGCAGCGAGTCGATCACCCGCAGGATCTCGGCAAAGTTGCGCCCCGTGCTCATGGGATAGGTCATCGCCATCTTCACGGTCTTGTCCGGCCCGATCACGAAGACACTGCGGACCGTATGGTTGTCCGCTGCCGTGCGCCCGGCAAAGCTGTTCCCTGCGTCGGCGGGCAGCATGCCGTAGAGCTTCGCGATCGAGAGATCCGTGTCCGCGATGATCGGATAGGACGGACGGCTGCCTTGGGTCTCGGCGACATCCTCCATCCATCGCACATGCGCGGCCACCGGATCGACGCTGAGGCCGATCACCTTGACGCCGCGGCGCTCGAACTCAGGCATCAGACGCGCGGCGGCACCGAGCTCGGTCGTGCAAACCGGGGTAAAGTCCTTGGGATGTGAGAACAGCAGACACCAGGAGCTTCCGATCCAGTCATGGAAGCGAATGCGGCCATCGGTGGTTTCTGCGGTGAAATCGGGCGCCTTGGCGCCGAGGGGAAGCGACATGATCTGTCTCCATTGCCTGTGTGTTATCAACCGGCGGCGAAGGCTCCTTCCCGCCTCAGGGCAGAGGGACGGGGAGGGTGAGGCGGAAAGGAGCCCCGCGCTGCGGTGGCCGCTCTCTATCGGGACACGCGCCGGGAGACCTGAGAAAAACCAAAAGCTTTCCTGAAAGCGCGACGCTCGGGCTCGTTCACACGGTTGCGTGATGGGATGTGTCACCCACTGGAAATTTGTCGGAGGACTCGTAGGTAGTCGGCGTTCCGGATGAGCCCGGACCAACGTGACGTCGATCTCTACGCGGTAGGAGGCCCCCATGCCGGTGCCCATGGCCTGCGCCCCAGGCCGGCCGACCAGCCCACCCAGCCGTCGCATGCGCGCAGGGTTGCGCCTCGCCGGGTGGACCATTGACCCGACCTCGCGCGAGGCAAGCGACGGGGAGCGCACGCGTCGCCTCTCGCCCCGGGCGATGCAGGTGCTCCTGGTGCTTGCGGACGCCGAGGGGGCCGTTGTCAGCCGGGCTGACCTGCTCGATGCGGTCTGGGCAGCGGTCCATGTCGGGGATGAGAGCCTGACCCAGGCGGTGTCGGAGCTTCGCCGTGCGCTTGGAAACGCCCGAGACGGACGCCGGATCGTCGAGACGGTGCCGAAGGCTGGCTATCGGCTCGCCGTTCCGGTGCTGCGGGAGATGGCGCCGACCCCCGCCCTGCCGGATGTCTTGACCTTCCCCGGGTCGGCTATGCCGCTCGAGGCCCATATTGCGCTCTCCGAGGCGCGGTCCCTCGCACGCTATCGCGGACTTCTGGCGGCGGATGAGATCGACCGCTTGATCGAGGAGGCGCGCGCGCTCGCCCCTGACAATGCGTCGGTGCTGGCCGATTATGCCACGCTGATGGGGCTCGCGGCCGTCCATGCCGGGCAGCGCAACCCGCGGCTTCGGCTTGCGACCGAGGCGGCGGAACAGGCGGTGCGGCTCCGTCCCGACCAACTTGCGCCGCACAGGGCGCTTGGCTTTGTGGCCGGCGTTCAGGGGCAGCTGGAGTTGGGGCTCAAGAGCTTCTCCTGTGCGCTTACCATCGACCCGGACGATTTCGAGACAAGCTATCTCGCGGCCCAGGTCTGTTTTGGCGCGGGCGACGCCCATAAGGCGATGGTGCTGGCCGAACGCGCAGCGGATCTGCGGCCCGATGACTATCGCCCCGCCTATAACGCAGCGCGCGCGGCGCTCCGGGTTGGGGATGCTGACCGGGTGCGCAGGCTTGCAGGCCAGGCGGTCGCCCGGATCGATATGGTTCTGGTTGCCCAACCGGATGCCACGCGGTTTCTCAGCGCCCGGGCCGCGGCGGCGGCGATGCTCGGCGGCACCGTAGAGGCGCCGGAGAGCACATTGCGGCGTGCGGTTGCGGGTGGGCTCTTCTACGATGTGGTGAGCCTCGCCCATCGCGGCGCAATTCCCGAGGCGCTCGACGTGCTCGAAGACTTGATCGAGCGTGGCTGGAGCTATGACGGTTGGATCTCCGTGGACCCGGTGTCGACGCTTCTTGGGCGTGAGCGGCGTTTTGCGCGGATGATGGCAAGCATCGCAGCCTGACTGCGGTCCTAGGCTGGCGCAGCGCTTGACCTCGGATGCATGCTGCGCGGAAGGTGTCTCGCCCAATACCGATGCGAGTCGCAAAATGCCTCCTCCGCCGATCAAGGTCATATTGCGCCGCCTGCTCTACTGGCACAATCCGATCCACCGCGAACCTCTCGCGCTCACTGAGTTCGAAGCTGCCCAGATCGGCCTTTCGGCGGAACGACAGGCGGTCTTGATCGCGGCCATGCGGGAGGTTTTCCCGGAGGCTGCGGACATCGCGACCGAGGCCAAGATCGGAACGCTCGTGGTCTGGATCGCCCGGTGCATCCAACAGCGCTATGACCTTGCGCCGCCCGTCGCTGGCATCGGGCGCTGGCGCCGCGGCGGTCCACAGTTTCTCTACACCGCCTGGCGCGATGCCGACTTCGCCCATGTGCCGGCCGACGGCGCGTTCGGTCTGATCGGCAGGGTCGTCACCGACGACGGAAACGATCCGGAGACGATGCTGCGCCATGTCACGAAGCTGAACCGAGAATGCGCGCGCCGGGCGCTCAACCAGCAGCCGCGTGCCTTGGCTGCAGCGGCGCAGGCGCGGGGGCTGGCTTGGAAGCGGCTCTTGCGATCGGGCATGCACGTCGCCGTGGGCTTGGGGGCAAAGCGACGGATCATCCGCAACACCATGGGGCAGCAACAGCCGGCCATCGGCACGGAGCTTGCGCGTGACAAGGCCTCCCACCTCCACCTGCTGGAGGAAGCGGGCATTCCCAGTGGCAGCGCCCGGCTCGTCAACACGCCAAACGAGGCGCTGCAGGCAGCGGCCAAGCTCGGCTATCCGGTGGCGCTCAAACCGGTGGCAAGCTCCTTTGGCAAGGGCGTGATTCCCCATATCGACACGCCTGAGGCCATGAAAGCGGCGGCAGCGGAGTTGTTCCAGGATCGAGACGCCGCCGTGGTCCAGCGCTTCTTTGCCGGTGCCGATCACCGTCTTCTGGTCATCGGCGACAAGCTCGTCGCGGCTGCGCGTCGCTTGCCCCCCGTGGTGACCGGGGACGGCAAGGCGACGATCACCGAGCTGATCGCCCGATTGAACTCCGATCCGCGGCGTGGCCGTCCAACCCAGGCCGTAATGGACAAGGTTCAGATCGACAGCGCAACCGAAGAGATGCTGACGCGTCAGGGGCTGACCCTCGACAGCGTGCCCGAGGAGGGCAAGAGCGTCCGCCTGAAGCAGACGGCCAACATCCACACCGGCGGGATCGCCGAGGATGTGACCGACAGCGTGCACCCGGACACGGTGGCCCTTGCGGTCCGCGCGACCCGGCTTCTGGCGCTCGAGGTGGCGGGCGTCGATATCATCACGGAGGACATCACGCGCTCCTGGCGCGAGGTTCCGATCGGGGTGTGCGAAGTCAACGGCACGCCGGGGATGCGCCCGCATTGGATCGCCGAGGACAACACAAGGGTCGAAAACCTGCTGCTGGATGCTGCCTTGGCTGATGCGGGCGATGGACGCGTTCCCGTGGCAATCCTCGCGGCCGGTGAAGACACGGCAGACGCCTGCGATATCGTCGGAGACATGCTGACCGCAGCCGGGATCATGCCCGGAATGGCGACAACCGCCGGCATCCGGATCGGGTCGGAGCGCGTGGCGGAGGACGCGTCGCCCGGGATTTTGGGTGCGCGCAAGGTGCTGGCAGATCCGGGAACCGAAACGGCCCTGCTTGAAACAAGGGGCGCCGAGGTTCGGTCGAGTGGCTTTGTTCTCGAGACGTGGGATGTCGGGGTGGTCGCCGATCTTCCGGAGGCCGCGGCGACGGGTGCGCCCGAAATGCTGACCCTAAAGTGGGCCACCAAGGCGCTCGTGGTCGGCCTCGATCATCCCCTGTTGAAAGCTGCGGTCGAGGCCGAACTGGCGAGCGCCAGTCCCCGCGGGATCGTCGCGCTCACGGATGCGGGTGCCGATGCGGGTCCGCTGGCGGCCGGTTTGCTCGCGACCGGTGGGGCCCTGGTCGGTCTTTCCGAAGGGGTGGGGATCACCGTCAGCACCAAGGCGGGCTCGCAACAAGTTCCGGTCCCGGCCGCGACTCGAGCAGACGCATTGGCGACGGCAATTGCCCTGGCGCTCGAGCTCGATCCGGCGGCCATCATGAAAGGACTGGCGGGCGACGAGCGCAGGCCGCGACCGATCGATACAATCGCGGCGCAACCCCTCCCTTGACCAACCCTAACTAATCTCGGAGTGTTTTGGCTTCGGGCCAAGCGGCGGCCCTCCGGCACCCGAGACAATTGGGGGACCGGATAACAGGACAACAGGGAGTGCTTCTCATGAAACTCGGCATCTTGGGTGTTGCGGCCGGCGCCGCGCTGGCTTTTGGCCTTTCGGCCCCCGCCTTTGCCCAACAGCAGTTCATTTCGATCGGCACCGGCGGTGTGACCGGTGTCTACTATCCGACCGGCGGTGCGATCTGCCGTCTGGTGAACAAGGACCGCAAGGAGCACGGCATCCGTTGCTCGGCAGAATCGACTGGCGGTTCGATCTACAACATCAACACCATCCGCGCGGGCGAGCTGGAGTTCGGCGTCGCACAGTCGGATTGGCAGTACCATGCCTTCAACGGCACCTCGAAATTCGAGGAGCAGGGCAAGTTCGAGAACCTGCGCGCGGTGTTCTCGGTGCACCCGGAGCCGGTGACGGTGATCGCCTCCGAAGGCTCGGGCATCAAGACGCTGACGGATGCCAAGGGCAAGCGCCTGAACATCGGCAACCCGGGCTCGGGCACCCGCGGTACTTGGGAAGTGATCGAGGGCGCGCTCGGCTGGGAACGCTCTGACCTGAAACTCGCCGCCGAGATGAAGTCGGCCGAGACGGGCCAGGCGGTCTGCGACGGCAAGATCGACGCCTATTTCTGGCTGGTCGGCCACCCGTCGGCGCTGACGCAGGAGAGCCTCGCGACCTGTGCGGCCCACCTCGTCGACGTGACGGGCCCGGAGATCGACAAGCTGGTGGAGGACAATTCCTTCTACCGCAAGGCGACGATCCCCGCCGGCATGTACAACAACGAAGAGGACGTCCAGACCTTCGGTGTGGGCGCGACCTTTGTCACCTCGGCCGATGTGCCCGAAGAGGTCGTCTATGTCGTCGTGAAGGCGGTCTTCGAGAACTTCGATCAGTTCAAAAAGCTGCACCCGGCCTTTGCCAACCTGAAGGAGGAGGAGATGATCAAGGACAGCCTCTCCGCGCCTCTGCATGCCGGTGCCGCGAAGTACTACAAAGAGCGCGGCTGGATGTGATCCACCCCTGACGATCCGGCCCTGACCATCCGGGCCAGACAATTCGGGCCAGACAATTCGGGGCGGCGGGCCACCCGCCGTCCCCAAGACCAACAAAGCCGGCTGGGGGACAAGGCCATGGCGACAGCGCAAGACGATCTCGACCAATTCACCGCGACGGATACCGGAGGACGCCAGGCGGTCGGCTTTGCCGGCAAACTGATCTTCTGGGTTGCGCTGACCTGGGCCTTCTTCCAGCTCTACATCGCCTCGAACGTGCCGTTCGCGGTGCAGGAGGTGCTGGGCTTCGGCGTTGTCACCAACTCGAACGCGCGCCTGATCCACCTCGCGCTCGGCATCTTCCTGGCGGCGCTGGCCTTCCCGCTGTTCAAATCTGCGCCGAAGGACCGCATCCCCTGGTATGACTGGGCGCTCGGGATCCTGGGCGTCATCTCGTGCCTCTACATCGTCGTGCTGCGCAACGAGATCGCCGTGCGCGCCGGCCTCCCAACCACCGGGGATCTGGTGATCTCCACCGTGGGCATGATCATCCTCTTCATCACGGTCTACCGCGTGCTCGGCCTGCCGCTGGTGATCGTGGCCGGGTTCTTCGTGCTCTACGTCTTCTTTGGCGACAGCCGCAGCTTGCCCGAGGCAATGCAGTGGAAGGGCGCCTCTTACGGCAAGGCGATGTGGCACTATTGGATGCAGAACGAGGGCGTCTTTGGTGTGGCCCTCGGTGTGTCCGCTTCGCTGATCTTCCTCTTCGTGCTGTTCGGCTCGATCCTCGAGAAGGCAGGAGCCGGCAACTACTTCATCAAGATCTCGTTCGCGATGCTCGGGCATCTGCGCGGCGGGCCGGCAAAAGCGGCGGTTGTGGCCTCGGCCATGTCGGGGCTCTATTCCGGCTCCTCGATCGCGAACACTGTGACCACGGGCACCTTCACCATCCCGCTGATGAAGCGCACGGGCTTCAGCGCGGAGAAGGCGGGCGCAGTCGAGGTCGCCTCCTCCACCAACGGACAGCTCACTCCGCCGGTCATGGGGGCCGCGGCCTTCCTGATTTCGGAGTTCACGGGTGTGAGCTACACCGAGATCATCAAGCACGCGTTGGTGCCGGCGCTCGTGAGCTATATCGCGCTGGTCTACATCGTGCACCTTGAGGCGATGAAGCTCGGGCTGAAGGGCCTGCAAAAGCCGCCGTCCTCGCTCACCTTCGCCTCGAAGGTCATCGGCTTCCTCGGCGGCTTCATCGGCATCGCGGTGCTGGGGATCGCGGTCTATTACGGCCTTGGCTGGATCAAGACGGCGATGCCGGACCAGGCGTTCTGGCTGATCCTCGGGCTCTGCACGGTCGCCTATCTGGTGCTCCTCTGGTTCGCCTCGCGTCTGCCGGATCTGGTGGTGGACGACCCCGACGCCCCGATCACCGAGCTGCCACGCGCCGGCGCCACGGCGATCACGGGTCTCTACTACATCCTGCCGATCGTGATCCTGATCTGGTGCATCATCGTGGAGCGGCTCTCCCCCGCCTTCTCCGCCTTCTGGGCGACGCTGGCGATGATCGCGGTGGCGCTGACCCAGCACCCGATCAAGGCGATCATGCGGGGCGAAGGGCGCATCGGCGCGGCCATCGTCCGCGGGTTCAACGAGTGGATCGAGGGCATGATCGCCGGATCTCGCAACATGATCGGGATCAGCGTCGCGACCGGTGCTGCCGGCATCATCGTCGGCACGATCTCGCTCACAGGCGCGCACCAGGTGGTCGGCGAACTGGTCGAGTTCCTCTCCGGCGGCAGCCTGATGGCCATGCTGGTGCTGGTTGCGATCATGAGCCTGATCCTCGGCATGGGGCTGCCGACCACGGCCAACTACATCGTGGTGAGCTCGCTGATGGCGCCGGTGATCCTGACCCTCGGTGCGCAGAACGGGCTGATCATCCCGCTGATCGCGGTGCACCTCTTCGTATTCTACTTCGGCATCCTGGCGGACGACACGCCACCCGTGGGTCTCGCGGCCTTCGCGGCGGCGGCGATCTCGAAGGGCGACCCGATCAAGACGGGCATCCAGGGCTTCGCCTATGACATCCGCACAGCGCTGTTGCCGTTTCTCTTCATCTTCAACACCGAGCTGTTGCTGATCGACGTGCATTGGACCAAGGCGATCTTTGTCTTCTGTGTCGCGGTGGTGGCGATGCTCTTGTTCGCCTCGGCAACCCAAGGCTGGTGGCTGGTGCGCAACAAGATCTGGGAGTCCGCGATCCTGCTGCTCGTGGCCTTCACGCTGTTCCGGCCCGGGTTCTGGCTCGATCAGGTCCAACCGCCCTATGTCGAGACGCCGCCCGAGATGGTCTATGAGGTGGTGGGCTCGGCCCCTGACAACGGTGTGCTGACTTTTGTGGTCTCGGGCCCCGATTTCGACAGCGGCGAGACCACCTCCACGACCATCCTCGTTCCCATGGGCAGGCGCGCGGACGCCATCGCTCGGCTCGAAGAGGCGGGGCTCACGGTGATCTTGGAGGACGGGCTCGCCAAGATCGACGAGCCGTTCCCGCAGACCCCGTTCTTCGAGACCATCGGCACGCTCTTCGACTATTACGGGGACGAGCCGGTGCGGGTGGAGACCATTCGTGCCGATGCGGAACGGTTGCCGAAGGAGATCTTCTATCTCCCCGCGCTGCTGCTTCTGGCGGGGGTCTACATGCTCCAGCGAGGCCGCCAGCGCCGGGAAACACCGGCATCTGCGTGATAGGAAAGGACGCAGGAGGCGGCTTTTCCCTTGCCAAGCGGGCTTTTCCCCTGCTCTGATCGGGGTCCCGCGGCCGTCAGCCCTTGGGTCCGGCCGGCAATTGGGGAGCAATTTATGTTTTCGCCGCGTTCTGCGCTCGCAGAGGATTTTTGTGATCATCTCGCCTCCGAGTTCGAGGCGGCCTTCCCTGGTTCGTCGGCGGAGGCAGATCTCTTACGTTTGGAAGCGTCCCACGCGATTGCAGCCCTTCAGCATGCAAGCACAGTCTACCACGATGCCGAACACACGATGCTGGCAACGCTTGTGGCGCAGGAGCTCATGCGGGGGCGGCAGCAAGTCGAACCGGTCTCCTCCTCCGACTGGCTCCATTTCCTGGTCATCCTGCTCCTGCACGACATTGGCTTCGTGGGGGGCGCCTGCAGGGGTGACACGGACCGTGGCCGCGTGATCGATGAAGAAGGCGCGCTGTTCCGGATGCCCCGTGGTGCGTCCGATGCGGCGATGATCCCGCATCATGTGACCCGCGGCATGATCCATGCGCGCGAGCGCTATGCGGACCATCCCCTCCTCGATGCCGACCGGATTGCGGCCGGGATCCACGGCACGCTCTACCCCGCGCCGACCGGACCTGACGCGATCGACGATGCGAGCGAACCTGGTCTCGCCCGGGCTGCAGACTTCGTCGGGCAACTCGCAGACCCACACTACTTGGAAAAGACGGTTGCTCTGTTCTGGGAACTGGTCGAGTGCGGCATCGCGGCCGAAGCAGGCTATGAGAGCCCCGATGACATCACAGCCCGCTATCCGGAGTTCTTTCGCGCATCGGTCGAGCCGCATCTCGGGCCGGCCCGCGGCTATCTCGAACGCACGGAGGATGGCCGCGCCTGCATCGCCCGGCTCTACGGACATCTGGAGGCTGCGCGCTAAGAGCTGTGGCACGCCAAGCGCTCCGGCCTAGCTCTCTGGCCAGGCAGCCAAAGGAGCCACCCGATGAGCGACACCCCGATCCCCGCCAAAAAGTCTCCGATCCCCGTCGAGGTCGAGGCGGGCAAAACCTATTTCTGGTGCAGCTGCGGGCGCTCCTCGAAGCAGCCCTTCTGCGATGGCAGCCACAAGGGCACAGGGCTTGAGCCCATGAAATACCAGGCGGACAAGGACGGCCGCCTCTTCTTTTGCGCTTGTAAGGCAACTGAGGGCGCACCGTTGTGTGATGGATCACACAACAAGCTCTGACCAGGCGTGTAAGACTGTGCGGGTGCCAACTCAGGAGTGCCCGCGATGGACTGGAAAACCCTAGCTACCCTTGTCAGCGTCGGTGTGTCTGTCGCCTCGGCCTATTGGGCGAACGAGGCGCGCAACGCGGCGCATGACCTGTCCGAGCGCAAATTCGGCTCCGAGACCACGCTCACGCTCCTGGACTCGGTCTATCGCCAGATCACGCTGCCGGGCAACAGCGAGGACAACCGCTACACCCGCGAGATGGCCTGCCGTTTCGTCAATGTGCTCGGGATCGCAGAGCAGGACGCCCGCCCTGAGGGACCGCATCTGGTGGCCACCTTCGTGCGGGATGTGGAATCGGCGGGGCTCTGGTCCACAAACTGCTCGCTGATGCTTTCCGAGGCGTTGGTTGCCGCCGAGGAGCCGCTGATCGCCCCCATCGACCCCATTTCAGAGGCGATCGTCGAGGGCACCGATCCGGTTACAGCGGTGGATCCCCAGCCGGAAGAGGCGGTGGTCGTCCTCCCGGTCCTCGGAGACTGGCTGGCGGTCATCGCCTCCTACCGCGCGACGCCGGGTGGTTGCTCGCTGGCCGAGGAGGATGTGCAGGAGTTCGGTGGGCGGCTCTCGGGGCTCGGCTTCGAGAACCTGCGCGTCGAGATCGCGCGCACGCTGGCCTCCAACTACTATGCGGTGGAGGTGGATGCCGGGGCCGACCGGGAGCTGGCCCTGAGTGTCAGCGAAGCGGTGCGTGCGGTTTCCGGCCGCTCAGGCGACAAAAAGACCGGACGCGACAGTTTTGTGCATGAGAACCGGAACTGGGCGGTCGACCCGGCCTGCCCAGCCCAACGTGAGATCGAGCCCTGAGCGGGCTCGGCGTCCCTGTTCGAGCGTTTGAGGTGGTTCAGGCCGCTTTCCGGCGGCCCATATACCCAAGGCCCACAAGCCCTGTCAGCAGCAAGAGCGCGGGCAGCGGCAGCGGCACGCTGACATCGAAGCCCACGGCTTCCCCTGAGAGCCAACTCACGCCGGCGAGGTCGATCTCCAGCACACCGCCTTCAAGCGTGATGTCGCTCAGGTCAAAGTCCGGATCGGCGATGCTCTCGGAAAAGGCGCTGATGATCGGTTCATCGCCCGTGCTGTCCACGAACCCGCTCAGCCGGATGATCTCGTCGGTAAAGCCGATGGCGCCTAAACCGGTAGCCGTTGTTATGTCGATCCAACCGCCCATGAACATGATCTCGAGGGCAGCTACGGTCCCGTTCCCATTGATGGCGATGGTCGGGCCGGTGTCGGTGATGACATAGGGGCCAGCATCACAGTTAGGTTCTGCGCCCCCAAAAGCGTTCACGAGGCCGTCGCCGGCATTAATCACCTCACAGGTGAGGGACGACCCCACAACCGACGCCTTGGCATCGGTCTGCCAGGCGACCGAACCCAGCGTCGCAATCCCCACAAACACCGCTGCATTCAACAAATTTCGCATCGCTACACTCCCATCCACACCCATTTGAACATTACCGCAAGCCACGTTGCCGTACAAGCGCCCGGGCATTCGGGCGAGGCGCTGCCGGCCGCGCGCGGGTGGCCTTTCACTCCGGGCGACTCCCCCTTATAACGGCGCGGTTTGGCAACAGCCCGGGGGCGTAAGGCATGGCGAATGTGGCGGTGGTCGGAGCCCAGTGGGGCGACGAGGGCAAGGGCAAGATCGTCGATTGGCTCTCGGAGCGTGCCGATGTGATCGTGCGGTTCCAGGGTGGGCACAATGCGGGCCACACGCTGGTCATCGACGGGGTGACCTACAAGCTCTCGCTGCTGCCCTCGGGCATCGTGCGCCCGGGCAAGCTCTCGGTCATCGGCAACGGGGTGGTGCTGGATCCGTGGGCGCTGCTCGAGGAGATCGACAAGCTGCGGGGCCAGGGGGTGGAGATCACGCCGGAGACCTTCCTGATTGCCGAGAACACGCCGCTGATCCTGCCGCTCCACGCCGAGCTCGACCGGATCCGGGAGACCAGCAACTCCACGGGCAAGATCGGCACGACCGGGCGCGGGATCGGTCCAGCCTATGAGGACAAGGTGGGCCGGCGCACGGTCCGGGTGGCGGATCTCGGCGATGCGGCAACGCTCGAGGCGCGGCTCGACCGGTTGCTCGCGCACCACGATCCGCTGCGCCGCGGGCTTGGGGCGGAGCCGGTCGACCGGGCTGCGTTGGCCGAGAGCCTCGCCGAGGTCGCACCGAAGATTTTGCCTTTTGCCAAGCCGGTTTGGCGGGAGCTGGCTGCCGCGCGGAGCCGCGGCCGGCGCATCCTGTTCGAGGGGGCGCAAGGGGCGCTGCTCGACGTGGATTTCGGGACCTACCCTTACGTGACCTCCTCCAACACCATGGCCGGGATGGCGGCCACCGGCTCCGGGATGGGGGTCGATGCGGTGGACTTCACCCTCGGCATCGTCAAGGCCTACACCACCCGCGTTGGCGAAGGCCCGTTCCCGACTGAGCTGCATGACGAGATCGGCCAGCGCCTCGGCGAGCGGGGGCGCGAGTTCGGCACCGTCACCGG
The DNA here is from genome assembly GCA_039816045.1 of Pseudomonadota bacterium. Lineage (GTDB taxonomy): Bacteria > Pseudomonadota > Alphaproteobacteria > Rhodobacterales > Rhodobacteraceae > Thermohalobaculum. The sequence continues at coordinate 64,255 of JBCBYB010000014.1, read as the reverse complement.
GCGCCAGCGCCGCTGTGGCTGGTTCGATGCAGCCCTGGTGCGCCAGACCTGCCTCACGGGGGGCGTTTCGGGCATTGCGCTGACCAAGCTCGACGTGCTGGACGGGATGGAGGAGCTGAAGATCTGCACCGGCTACCGGCTGGACGGCGCGGAGATGGACCATCTGCCGATGGCGGCGGACGCGCAGGCGCGGGTCGAGCCGGTCTATGAGACGCTGCCCGGCTGGTCCGAGAGCACCTTTGGCGCGCGGCGCTGGCTCGATTTGCCCGCGGAGGCGATCAAGTACATCAAGCGGGTGGAGGAGCTGATCGAGACGCCCGTGGCGCTGCTCTCCACCAGCCCGGAGCGGGACGACACGATCCTGGTGACCGACCCCTACCGGGGATAAAGCCTGCGATATCGCGCTGCGACATTGGTGCGATATCAGCGACATTTCCCTCGCCGCCCACAGCCCTACCTGAGGCCCATGAGTTATCGAGCACGCAAATTCTGGGCGGCCATGCTGCTGGTGGTGGGGCTGCCGCTCTACATCTTCGTGGCGCTCACCGTCGTCGGTTGGTTCGAGCGCCCGCCGATCTGGGTCGAGCTGTTGGTCTATGTGGGGCTCGGCATCCTCTGGGCCCTGCCGTTCAAGCGGCTGTTCCGCGGGATCGGCCGCGAGGATCCGGACGCCAAGCCAGACGCCTGAGCCCCGTCAGCCGATCAGGTTGCGGAACCGCTCCCGTTCTTCCTCGCTCAGCGAGAAGTGCCCGTCATCCACCAGTTGCAGCGCGCCGTTGCGCACGAGCTTGCCATAGCCCTTGATGCGGGCCTCAAGCGTGCGGGGGTGGTCGCCGGGCATCTGGTCGAACACCTCCATCACCTCGCGGCGGCCGAAGGTCGGGCGTTTGTCGACGAGCGTGAGCCAGGCAGCAGCCGCGGCCAACAGATCGGGCACCGCGGTGGCCCCTGCCCGAGCGGCAAGCTCCGCCGCATCCGGGCCTCCGCCGCCGGCCGAGAAGCCAGGGTCGGGATCGGGGGACCCCGCCAACAGACCGCCACCCGGTTCTTGGATCTGGTGGGTCTCACCGCCGGTTTCCGAGCGGAACCGCGCCACCACGTCCTCAAGCCGGGTCCTGCCGTCGTCCTCGGCATCCGCGTCCGCGTCGAAAGGAGGCGGCGATGCTTCGGCAGCGGGATCCGGTTGGGGCTCTGAAGGCCCTCCGGCGAATATGTTCAGCGCCGGTACGGCCGGCACCTCCGGTGCGACGGGCGTCGGCTCCGGCTCGGGGCTTGCAAAGATCGACGCGACGGGTGCGTCAGCCGCGGGCGGCTCGGCGCTGACATCAGCTGGATCTGCGACGGGATCCTGGGATGCCGCCCCCGGCCCGGAGGAGAAGATGTTCAACGCTGCGGGAGGTTCGGGAGGCTGGAGGGGCTCGGGGTCTCGCACCGGGGTCGCCTCAGCCATGGGCGCTTCCGCTCCGGGGGCGGGGTCGGCCGGGTCTTCGAGCATCTGCTCCGGATCGGCATCCGGGGCCGCTTCCCCATGAGGCAGGCCAGATGGGTCCGCAAAGATCGACGTCGGGCTCGGAGGATCGGCGCGGTCCGTGTTCTTGGAAAAGATGTTGGCAAAGCCTGCGGCCGCTCCGGCGACCCCGCCCACCAGCACACCGGGCGACTGCGGAAGGGCGTCGGGTTCCCCATGGGCCTCGTCCGGGGCGTCGCCGGGAGCCTCCAGGGGCGCCTCAAGCGCATCGGCGGTGTCCGCTCCCGTCTCGGCCTCGGCAGCCGAGACCATGTCGACGACGTCATCGACCAGCCCTTCGACCTCATCGACCGTTTCAGGCGCGCTGTCGACGACGTCATCGACCTGCTCCTGGAGCTGATCCACCATCTCAGGCGCACTCTCGACGACCTCGGCGATCTCTTCCAGGGTGTCCACCGGCTCTGCGACGGCCTCCTCGGCCACGTCCGCCGCTGCGGAGACGAAGTCCGCCTCCGTTGCGTCCTCCGCGTCGGCCACCAAACCAGCCAGGTCATCCGAGAGCGCTTCATCCGGAAGCTCGAGGTCCGGTTCGGGCATCGGGTCCGGTTCGGGCGTAGGATCGGGGACATCGGCCATGAAGGCGGGTATCCCGGCATCGGGCGGGTCCAAAGACGGGGTGTCTTCGACCGGCGTGTCCTCGTCCCCGGAAACGGGATCGCTGTCCCAGGTCGCGGTCTCCCCGGTATCCTCGGCCGCCGTGTCCTCGGCTCCAAAATCCTCGGTCCCCGAAACCTCGTCCGCTGTCTCCCCGTTCGCTTTGTCCTCGTCCGCTGTCTCCCCGTCCGCCGTGCCGGCATCGGCCATCTCGGCGTCAGCGGGGGCCTCGTCCACAGGGTCCGGCTCCGACGTGTCCGCCAGTCCGACTGCTGCGGGCGTTGCCGCTGCCAGCGCTTCGACCGGAGCCGCCGCGGCCACGTCCTCGGCCGCCACGGCGGAGACGATCAGACCCGGCTGTGCCGCCAGGCTTTCCCGCGGAAGGTGCATTTGGACCGCGATCCGGTCGAGCAGCTCGTCCACATCCTCGTCCGGCAAAGCAAACCCGGTCTGAGAAATCTCCGGGGTCTCCTCCAACACGCGCTGGGCCAGCCGCAACACCTGTTTGAGCGCCGGGATCGGGTCATCGAACCCCGAAGCCGACACCGCCAGCTCCCCGAGCCGGAGATCGATCCGCTTGGCATGATCCGGCATGGCTCCCCCGTGCTCCGCCGTGCTAGTGCACCCTTGAGTTGAGACGAGACCGTCGCCGATTTGCCGCGTATGGTCAAGGCGCTGAGCGCTCCAGACGCGAAGGAGGACGAGGGTATGGAAGTCCGGGCCATGGAGGGCAAGCCGATCCCCTTCGACGCGCCGGTGACGGTGGTGGGCGGTGGGCCGTTCGACCGCGCCGCTCTGGCCGAGGCGCGCGCGCTGGGGCCGTCGGTCGTGGCCGCCGACCAAGCGGCAGATAGGCTCGCAGCGCTCGGAGAACGCCCCGATCTGGTCGTCGGAGACCTCGACTCGATCGGGAATGCCGAGGCTTGGCGCCAAAGCGGGGTGCGTGTGCTGCATCTCACCGAGCAGGACACCACCGATTTCGAGAAATGCCTCTATGCGACGGAGGCGCCGCTTTATCTGGCTGTCGGGTTCACCGGGGGACGGATCGACCACGGGATGGCTGTGCTTCATGCGATGCTTGCACGCCCTGAGAAACGGGTGATCCTGGTCGGTGAGCAGGAGGCGGCGGCCCTGATCCCGCCGGGGCGGCGTCTGGCGGTCGTCGTGACGCCGGGCTCGACGGTTTCGCTTTTCCCGCTGGCCGGGACCCGGGGCACGCACTCCGAGGGGCTGCGGTGGTCTGTCGATGGGCTGACGCTGAGGGCCGGCCGCCAGATCGGCACCTCCAACATCGCCGATGCGCCGGAGATCGCGGTGGCGGTCGACCGCCCCGGCGCGCTGCTGACCGTCGAGCGATCGGCGCTCGCGGCCTTGGCCGAGGCCCTGCGCGACTGAGGTCTCCGCCTGCCTTTGCCCTTGGGGTCCACAGGCTGCAGTGATCAGGTCATGGCGAGCGCCTTGCCCCCGGTATCCCCGAGGTCGTGACGACCCGCACGGTCAGACCGATCGCGAGGCGCCCCAAGACGTCGACGTGATGGGTGTCACTGCCCTCTATGCCGTCGGGGCCGAGACCCCCTTTCGTCGTGCAGCGCAACCGGATGGCCTGGCGGTTCCGCAATGGCGTTCCGGGGGTGGCCGCGATCATCCGCATGCACTCGAAGGGCTCGATGTGCCGAAAGGGCGGGTGGTCGAGCGGTTCGGTGCCAAGGCGGTTTGACGCTTTCGGGTTTGCTGAGCACGGCGGAGGTGGCCTGGGTCACCGCGCTCTCGATCAGCGGCCGTCAGCTCCAGGCTGCTCCAGACCGGCGGATGGGGTAAGCGAGGCCGACGCCCTGGAGACAGCGGCGCTCCACCGGATGATCCAAGTCAGGACGCTGGCGGAGTGGATGCCCCAGAGCAACGCATAGATCGATTTGAGCGAACGCTGGATCCTCCCCAGCGATGTCGCCCAACTGCGGCTTTATCGGTGGCGCGAGCGCCTGAGGTGTTGGTGGTGTCATGGGGCTGAGACATCGGTCTTTTGGCCACCGAGCACGCTGTCCAAGGCGTCCACGCCGTCCGATCTTCCGTCGCATCTCGCGAGGAACAGTGGTGCATCGGGCAGTCGGCAGTGATGCAACCTCGCTCCGAGCCTGCTCGGACAGCCTCTGAGAGGCGCGACGGAGCCGACACGCGGCGCAAGCCGACCGAGGGGGCGCAAACCCGACCGGGACCTGATCTGTGGAACCCACCAAGGCCAGCACCGGCACGGCACGGCATGATACCGAATTGTGGACGCCTGCGTCATGCCGCTGTATCGGAACCCTTTCGTCCGGAAGCCGGTTTCGGCTGGCGGGGAGATAGGCGGGACCCCTTGACCAAGATCCACGACCCGAGGCCCCTCGGCTTCGGGCCGCGGAGTTCAGCAGTGGGGAACGTTAACCGCCAGGCCGCCGAGGGAGGTCTCCTTGTACTTCTCGCTCATATCCCGGCCGGTTTCCTTGAGCGTCCGGATGCAGGCATCGAGCGAGACCACATGGCCGCCATCGCCGCGGAGCGCCAGCGAGGCCGCCGAGACCGCCTTGATCGCGCCGAGGCCGTTCCGTTCGATGCAGGGCACCTGGACCAGCCCCTTCACCGGGTCGCAGGTCATGCCGAGATGGTGCTCGAGGGCGATCTCGGCGGCGTTCTCCACCTGGGCCGGGGTCCCGCCGAGCGCGGCACAGAGCCCCGCCGCCGCCATGGCACTGGCCGAGCCGACCTCCGCCTGACAGCCGCATTCCGCGCCCGAGATTGAGGCGTTGTGCTTGACCAGCCCGCCGATCGCGGCACCCGTCAGCAGCATCTCGCGCTCGCCGGCCTCCGAGGCGCCGACGATGTGGTCGCGGTAATAGCGCAGCACCGCAGGCACCACACCGGCTGCCCCGTTGGTCGGAGAGGTCACCACGCGCCCGCCGGCGGCATTCTCCTCGTTCACCGCCATCGCATAGGTCGAGAGCCAGTCGTTCGCCACATGGGGCATCTGGAGGTTGCGGCCCCTCTCCTCGTGCAGTTGGCGGTGGATGCGGGCGGCGCGACGGCGCACCTTCAACCCGCCTGGCAGCACGCCCTCGGAAGCGATGCCGCGGTCGATGCAGTCCATCATCACGGCGCGGATGCGGTCGATCCCGGCATCGAGCGCCGAGCGCGTCATCCGGGTCTCCTCGTTGGCGCGTTTCATGGCGGCGATGGAGAGGCCCGAAGCGCCGGCCATCGCCAGCATCTCATCGGCCGAGGTGAAGGGGTAGGGCACCGCATCGGGCACGGTGCCGAGGGGCGGCGTCTCGCCACCCATCTCCGCCTCGGTCGCAACGAACCCGCCGCCGATGGAATAATAGGTCTCGCGCTGGTGGAGATTGTCCTCCGCGTCCGTTGCCCACAGCACCAGCGCATTGGCATGCAGCGGCAGGGCAGGGCCGTAGTCAAAGACGAGATCCGCATCCGGGTCGAAGGCCAGCCGCCCGAGGCCTTGCGCCTCGATGGCGCGCTCCTCTGCGATCCGGGTCAATGCCGCCTCAGCCGCGTCCGCGTCCAAGCTGGCCGGCTCGAACCCCGCAAGCCCAAGGATCACCGCGCGGTCGGTGGCGTGGCCCCGTCCGGTGAAGGCGAGGCTCCCGTGCAGGCGGCAGCCGAGGCGCGCCACTGGTCCCGCGCCGGGGATACGTTCGCCGGTGCGCAGCAGCTCCAGGAACCGGGCCGCCGCCACCATCGGTCCCATGGTGTGCGAGCTTGACGGGCCGATGCCGATCTTGAAGATGTCGAACAGGCTCAGGAACATGCGCGTCCTCCGGATTGCGCCGGCACCCTAGGGCCGCGAGGGACGCCCATGCCGCTGAAAACCGAAGATCTGAGGGATGTTTACGGCGCCAAGGGTCCGAAGGAGATCCGCGCGATCTATGAAGGCTGGGCGGCCGACTACGATCACGAGAATGTCGGCAACGGCTACCGGCTGCCGAGCCTCGCGGCGGCCTACCTCGCGCGCAATCTGCCGGTCGGTCAGGGGCCGGTCTTCGATGCCGGCTGCGGCACTGGGCTGGTCGGGGAGACACTGGCGCTCCTCGGCTATGGCCCGCTGGTGGGCGTTGATCTATCGACGGAGATGTTGGCCGCCAGCGGGCGGCTCGGCGTCTATGACCGGCTCTACGAGCAGGAGCTGGGCCAACCAATCCCCGAGCCCGACGGCAGTTTTGCCGGCGTCACCAGCACCGGCAGCTTTGGCCCGGGGCATGCCCCGCCCGAGAGCCTGAACGAGCTTTGCCGCATCCTGAAGCCGGGGGGGATCGCGGCGTTCAACGTGGTCGAGAACACCTATGTCGAGCAGGGGTTCCCGGCGGTGATGGAGGCGCTCTCCGCCAAGGGGCTTTGGCGCGAGCGGGAGCGCTCGCCCGCCTTCCGTCCCTTTCTGCTGAGCGAGCCGGACCTGCTGACCCGAATTTTTGTGTTTGAGAGGCTGTGACCATGGTTGATCCCGGGAAACTTGCCGCGGCCAAGGCGGCGGTCGCGGAGGTCGAAGACGGCATGGCGCTCGGCCTCGGCACGGGCTCCACGGCGGCGCTGATGGTGGATGCGCTGGCCGAGCGGGTGGCCGCGGGGCTCACGGTGATCTGTGTCACCACCTCGTCGGTGACCGAAGCGCAGGCGAAGGGGCTGGGCATTCCGCTCTCCACCCTTGAGGATACCCCGCGGCTCGACCTGACGATCGATGGGGCGGATGAGATCGCACCGGATCTGTCGCTGATCAAAGGGGCGGGTGGCGCGCTTCTCCAGGAGAAGATCGTGGCGGCCTGCTCGGCGCGGATGCTGGTGATCGCCGATGCCACGAAAGAGGTGGTAGAGCTCGGCGCCTTTAAGCTGCCGGTCGAGATTGTCCGCTTTGGCTGGCAGACCACCCAGACGCGGGTTGCGGATCTCCTGGCGGATCAGGGCTATGACGCGCCCCCGATCGCGCTCAGGATGCGGGACGGCGCACCCTATGTGACCGACGAGGGCAACCTGCTGCTTGACCTGTCGCTCGGTCGGATCCCGGACCCGGCGGCGCTTGATCGCGACCTCAATGCCCTGCCGGGGGTGGTCGAGACCGGGCTCTTCACTGGGCTCGCCTCCGCCGCGATCCTCGGGCTGCCCGACGGGACGATCCGGCGCCTCCCCGGCTGAGGTTTCAAGCCGGTACGCTTCTCCAAAATCGGTCCGGTGGGGTTGAGCCCCTGCGCCCGCGACCGTAGAAGGCGGGGCGTCCAGACGCACGCGGCAACACGGAGCACCACATGGCAGCCTTCGACTACGACCTTTTCGTCATCGGCGGTGGCTCAGGCGGCGTTCGGGCGGCGAGGATGTCGGCGCAGGCGGGGGCTAAGGTCGCAGTGGCCGAGGAGTTCCGCTATGGCGGGACCTGTGTGATCCGGGGCTGCGTGCCGAAGAAGCTGCTGGTCTATGCCTCGCACTATGCCGAGACCTTCGAGGACGCCAAGGGCTATGGCTGGGAGGTCGGCGAGACCCACTTCGACTGGGGCCGCATGCGCGAGGCCAAGGAGGCCGAGATCACCCGGCTCGAGGGGATCTATGAGCGCAACCTCGACAGCGCGGGTTGCGAGATCTTCCACAGCCGCGCGGTGCTGGAGAGCCCCCATGAGGTGCGTTTGATCGCCGAGGACCGGGTGGTGAGCGCCAAGCATGTGCTGATCGCCACCGGCGGCGCACCCTTTGTGCCCGAGATCGAGGGAGCGGAGCACGCGATCACCTCGAACGAGATCTTCGACATCGCCAAGCTGCCGGAGCGCGCGGTGGTGGTCGGCGGTGGCTACATCGCCTGCGAGTTCGCCTGCATCCTGCAGGGGCTCGGGGTTGCGGTCACGCAGCTCTATCGCGGCGAGCAGATCCTGCGCGGTTTCGACGGCGATGTGCGCGCCCATGTGGCCGAGGAGATGCGTGCGAAGGGGATCGACCTGCGCCTCGGTGCGGATGTGGCCCGGATCGAAGGCGTGCCGGGCGCGCTGACGGTGCACTTGAAGGACGGCGCGCGCTGCCCGGCGGGGCAGGTGCTCTATGCCACGGGGCGGCGGCCGAACGCCGCGGGGCTCGGGCTCGAGGAGGCCGGCGTGACGCTCGCGCGCGGGGCCGTGGCGGTCGATGAGTATAGCCAGACCTCGGCGCCCTCGATCTATGCGGTGGGCGATGTGACCGACCGGCTGGCGCTGACGCCTGTCGCGATCCGCGAGGGTGCGGCCTTTGCAGAGACGGTGTTCCGCGCCAACCCGACCAAGCCTGACCATGCCCTGGTGCCGACCGCGGTGTTCACCCAGCCCGAGATCGGGACGGTGGGGCTGACCGAGGAAGAGGCCGCGGCGGAGGGCGAGATCGAGGTCTACAAATCCTCCTTCCGGCCCATGAACTCGATCCTGTCCGAGCGGGTGGAGCGGATGCTGATGAAGCTCGTCGTCTCCCGCGAGGCGCGCACGGTGCTGGGGGTTCACATTGTGGGACACGGCGCGGGCGAGATGATCCAGCTGGCCGGGATCGCGGTGAAAATGGGCGCGACCAAGGAGGATTTCGACCGCACGGTCGCCGTCCACCCGACCGCTGCCGAAGAACTGGTGACGATGAAGACCCCGGTTGGTGCTTCGCCGATCGGGCTTGCGCGGACGTGAATGCACGGCGCGCCCCGACCATGGTCGTGACGCCGCAGGTCTTGAAGCGGGCGGGCCTCAACCCACCTGTGGATGGATGGCCGGTGCGCGCGCGTTCTGGCCCTCACCCTTTTTGTGCCCGCTCAGCGTGGCAGTTGACGTCGAGAGGTAGGAAACACATGCCCTTCAACAGCAACCAAGGCGGGGGCGGCCCCTGGGGGGGCGGCAACCGTGGTGGCGGACGCAACCCATGGGGAGGCGGCTCCGGCGGGGGCGGTGGCGGCGACGGGCAGGGGCCCGATCTTGACGATCTGATCCGCAAGGGGCGCGACCAGCTGCGGGTGATCCTCGGCGGGCGCGGGGGCGGCCCCGGCGGGCGCGGCCCTCGGCGCGGGCCGACCTGGTTCGAGAAGGCGCTGCCGATCGCGATCCCGGCCGTCTTGGTGGTGGCCTGGGGGCTGCAGTCGATCTACCGGGTCGACACGTCCGAGCAGTCGGTGGAACTCTTCCTCGGCAAATTCCACAAGATCGGCGAGGAGGGCTTGAACTTCGCCCCCTGGCCGCTTGTGACCTATGACATCCTGCCGGTGACGCGGGAGAACCAGGTGAACATCGGCCTCGGTGGGCCGGGCGCCGGGCGCGGTGACCAGGGCCTGATGCTGACCGGGGACGAGAACATCGTCGACATCGGCTTCCAGGTGGTCTGGAACATCACGCGGCCCGAGCAGTTCCTGTTCAACGTGGCCGATCCGGAGCCGACGATCCGCGCCGTGGCTGAATCCGCGATGCGCGAGGTCATCGGTCAGCGTGAGCTCAAACCGATCCTGGCCCGCGACCGTGAGGTCATCCAGGAAGAGGTCGAGTCGCTGATCCAGGCGACCATGGACAGCTACGCCGCCGGTGTGAACATCGTCCGTGTGAACTTCGACGAGGCCGATCCGCCGAGCGAGGTGATCGACAGTTTCCGCGATGTCCAAGCCGCCGAGCAGGACCGCGACACCGCCGAGAAACGCGCCGAGGCCTTTGCGAACGAGACGCTGGCGAACGCCCGCGGTGAGGTGGCTCAGATCCTCCAGGACGCAGAGGCTTACCGCGCCCAGGTGGTCAACGACGCCAAAGGTGAAGCGGCCCGCTTCGTCGCGATCTTCGAGGAGTACGCGCTGGCCCCTGAGGTGACCCGCAAGCGTATGTTCCTCGAGACCATGGAGAAGGTCTTCGGCGATGTCGACAAGATCATCATCGATGACAGCGTGTCGAACGGCAGCGGCGGTGGCTCGGGTGTCGTGCCCTATCTGCCGCTCAACGAACTGCGTCGCCAATCCAGCCGGGGAGCCAACTGATGCTGAGAAAACTTCCCATCATCGTCGGCCTGTTCCTGGTGGTCGTGGTCGCGGTGCTGTCGTCGATCTTCATCGTCGATGAGCGCCAGCAGGCCCTCGTGCTGCAATTCGGTGAGGTCGTGCGCGAGGTCCGCGGTGTCCCTGCGACGCCGGACGAGATTGCGGCGGCCGACGAGGCGCGCGCGGCGGCCGAGGCCAACCCGGATGCGCCGGCAATCGAATATGCCAGCGGCCCTGGGCTTTATTTCAAGATCCCGCTGATCCAGGACGTGGTGTACTATGAGGACCGGATCCTGGCCCTCGACACCGCACCGCTCGAGGTGACGCCGATCGACGAGCGCCGCCTGGTGGTGGACGCCTTTGCCCGCTGGCGGATCGTTGATCCGGTGCAGTTCCGCCGCGCCGTGCAGTCGGAGTTTGCCGCGCTGCCGCGGCTCGAGCGGATCCTGAACGCAGCGCTTCGTCAGGTGCTCGGTTCGGTGCCGTCGGATGCGGTGCTCTCGGCGGAGCGGACGCAGCTCATGCAGCGCATCACCGATGTGGTGCGGGCCGAGGCGCTGTCGCTCGGCGTGCTTATGGTCGATGTGCGGATCAAACGCGCCGACCTGCCGGACGAGAACTTGGACGCCACCTTCAACCGTATGCGCGCCGAGCGTGAGCGGGAAGCGGCAGACGAACGGGCCCGCGGCCAGGAGCGTGCTCAGGAGGTCCGCGCGACCGCCGAACGTGAGGCGGTGGAGCTTGTCTCGGACGCGCAGCGCCAGGCCGAGGAGATCCGCGGTGAGGCCGATGGTGAGCGGAACCGCATCTACGCCGCGGCATTTGGGCAGGACCCGGAGTTCTTCGCCTTCTATCGCAGTCTGCGCGCCTATGAGCGTGCGCTGCAAGGGCAGAACTCCACGATGGTCATCAGCCCGGACAGCGAGTTCTTCGAGTACTTGAAGAATGATGGCGGGCTGCCGGCACAGTGATCGCGGCCGGTCGCGGGCGCTCTGAACGACACGGCATGTCAGGAGCGCTTGGCGATCTGTTGGCCGCACTCGCCCTCGTGGCGGTGGTAGAGGGGCTGGTGCTGGCGCTGATGTCGCGTCGGATCCACGACCTGCTCGCGCAGATGGCCGAGATCGATCCCGAAAGGGTGAGGTGGGGCGGTCTGGCCTTGGCAGGGATCGGCACCCTGGCCTATCTCTTGCTGCGAGGTTGAGGCAGGGCGCGCGGACGAACAACGGAGGGCGAAGAGCCATGGGTGCGGAACTGAGTGTGCAGGGGGCGCTGCTGCGTCGCGGTCTGGCGGGCGCGGTTTTGGCCCTCGCCCTGGTGGTGACCGGGGGCGCGGGCCCCGCCGAGGCGCGCGACGCGCCGGGGTCCTTCGCCGATCTGGCGGAGCGGTTGAGCCCGTCGGTCGTGAACATCTCCACCAGCCAGACGGTCGAGCGCCCGGATGTCGAGGCGCTGCCGGATGGGCCTTTCAACGATCTGTTCCGCGAGTTCTTCGAGCGCGGCCGCCCGCCCGGTCCGCGCCAGGTGCAGTCGCTCGGCTCGGGCTTCGTGATCACGGCGGACGGCTTCGTCGTCACCAACAACCACGTGATCGAGGAGGCCGACCAGGTCACCGTGAACTTCGCCGACGGCTCCTCGCTAGAGGCCGAGGTGATCGGCACCGACGATAAGACCGACATCGCGGTGCTCAAGGTGAACCCTCCCTCGCCGCTGCCGTTCGTCCCCTGGGGCGACAGTGAGATCAGCCGCGTCGGCGACTGGGTGCTGGCCATCGGCAACCCCTTCGGCCTCGGCGGCTCGGTCTCGGCCGGCATCATCTCGGCGCGGAACCGGGACATTCAGGCCGGTCCCTATGACGACTTCCTGCAGACCGACGCGGCGATCAACCGCGGCAACTCGGGCGGGCCTCTGTTCAACCTCGACGGCCAGGTGATCGGCGTGAACACCGCCATCATCTCCCCCTCTGGCGGGTCCATCGGCATCGGGTTCGCGGTGCCCTCGAATCTTGCGGCGAACGTCGTCGGCCAGCTGAAGGAGTTCGGCGAGACCCGCCGCGGCTGGCTCGGCGTGCGCATCCAGGAGGTGAACGACGAGATGTCCGAGGCGCTTGGTCTCGAAGAAGCGTCGGGCGCTTTGGTCGCGAGCGTGACGGATGAAGGCCCGGCTCAGGCCGGCGGCATCCAGGCGGGCGACGTGATCCTGCAGTTCGACGGGCGCGAGGTTGAGACCATGCGCGATCTGCCCCGAATGGTGGCCGAGACGCCGGTGGGCAAGACCGTCCGCGTCCTGCTGTTCCGCAAGGGCAAGACCCAAACCGTGCGGGTCAAGCTCGGCCGGCTCGAGGGGCAGGAGGCGGTCGCCGCGATTGACCCGGAAACCGTCACTGAGCCTGCGCCGGAGCCGACCGAGCTCGATGCCGTGGGTCTCTCGCTTGCCCCGATCACCGATGCGGGCCGCGCCGAGCACAGCCTCGGCGAGGCGGTGACGGGCGTGTTGGTCACCGCGGTCACCGAGGGCGGGGCCGCAGCCGAAAAGGGGATCACCGCAGGCGATGTGATCGTCGAGATCGGACAGGAGCCCGTGACCGACCCCGATCAGGTCGCCGACAGCATCGACGAGGCGCGCGCTGCGGGCCGTGCGCAGGTTCTGCTGCTGGTGCAGTCCGGTGAGGATCTGCGCTTCGTGCCTCTGGCGGTCGGGGAATGAGCGCCAACGGCGTGACCCTTGCCCCGGTGCGGCTCTCGCGCCGGATCGAAGAGGTCGTGGGCGGCGGCGCCGACGGCTGGGAGATCTACTACATGTCCAGGGCGATGATCGCCGAGGGCAAACGGGTCACGCAGCTGACCATCGGCGACCATGACGTGCCGCCGCATGGGCGCCTTCTCGACGCGCTCTGCGACAGCGCCCGAGGCGGTCATACGGGCTATACCCCGGTCGAAGGGGTGCGCGCGCTCCGTGAGGCCATCGCCGCGCGGGTCACGGCGCGCACAGCGGTGCCGGCAGGGGTCGACAACGTCGCGGTGTCTGCGGGCGGTCAGGCCGGGCTCTTCGCGGCGATGATGGCGGTGATGGACGCGGGTGAGAGCTGTGTTGTGCTCGATCCGTACTATGCGACCTATGCCCAGACGGTACGGGCAGCCGGCGGTCGGGCGATTGCGGTGGCTTGCCCTGCCGAGGGCGGGTTTCAGCCGAACGCTGCGGCGATCGAAGCGGCGCTCGAGCCCGATACCCGGGCGATCCTGATCAACACGCCGAACAACCCGACGGGTGCGGTCTATACCCCCGAGGCGCTTACGGCGCTGGCGGAGCTCTGCCAGAGGCGCGGGCTGTGGCTGATCTCTGACGAGGTCTACGACAGCCAGGTCTGGGAGGGCAGCCATCTCAGCCCGCGCGATCTGCCGGGGATGGCGGACCGGGTGATCGTGGTGAACTCGGCCTCCAAGGCGCTTGGTGTGACAGGCTTCCGTCTCGGCTGGGCCGTGGCGCCCGAGCCCGTGGCGGCCCGGCTCTGGGACCTCGCGATCGCCACGAGCTACGGTTTGCCGGGGTTCGTGCAGGATGCGGTGCTGGCTGGTCTCGCCGCGGACTGCCCGGCGGAGGCCGAGATCGTCACCCGCTACCGCACGCGGCGCGCGGCTGGCCTTGCAGCGCTCGCGGCGGCTGGCGGTCCGATCCGGGTGAGCCCGCCCCAGGGTGGCATGTATCTCCTCCTCGATGTGCGGGCGACCGGGCTTTCAGGCACTGGTTTCGCGACGCGGCTGCTCGAGGAGACAGGCATCGCGGTGATGCCGGGCGAGAGCTTTGGCGAGGCGGCGGCGGGTCACGTGCGCGTAGCGCTCACTGTGCCGGAGGAGCCGCTGACCGAAGCGCTCGGTCGCCTCGCGCGGTTCGCCGCGGATCTGTCCGCACAGACCTTGCCCCAGCCGGCCTGAGACGCGACCGCGCGCCGCGTCCACCGGGGCACCAAGCTCACCCCGTCCGCTCGCGGCGGCCTTCACCCGAAGCACTTGGCTGGACCCGGGCCCCGGGGCAACCGGCGCGACGGAGCCCCGCGCCGCGAGCATGACAGCGCAAGGGGCGCACGATCTGTCGCGGCGCTCTGAAGAGGCCCGGCGCCGGCGGGCCGCATCGGCTGCTGGCTCAGGCCGTGCTCAGAGTCCCTTTGCCTGGTAGGTCTGTGCCACCCGGTCAATCGCCAGGATAAATCCTGCGATCCGCAGATCCGGCACGTCATTGCGGGAATGCCAGACCTCGCGCATCGCCTGATAGGCCACCCGCATGGTGTCATCGAGGCCCGAGCGCACCAGTTGCAGCTCGTCTGCGCCCTTCAGATACCGCTCCCGGAAGTTCGCAGAGACCGGTTTGCCGATCATAGTCTCAAGCTCGTCGATCAGCATCTGATGCCGGCTTTCCTCCTGGCGCCGCTGCATCCGGCCAAAGCGGATATGGCTGAGGTTCTTCACCCACTCGAAATAGCTCACCGTCACACCGCCGGCATTGGCGTAGAGGTCGGGGATGATAACCGTGCCCTTGTCGCGCAGGATGGTGTTGGCGCCTGCGGTGATCGGGCCGTTCGCGGCCTCGATGATCAGCGGCGCACGCACCCGGGCGGCGTTGCCGAGATTGATCACCGCCTCCAGCGCTGCCGGGATCAGAATATCGCAGTCCTCTTCGAGGAGCGATGCGCCGTCCTCGCGATAGGCGCCGCGCGGATAGCCCTTCACCCCGCCGGTCTCCATCAGGTGCTCGCGCACGGTCTCCACACTCAGCCCGTCGGGGTTGAGGACCGCGCCGTCCCGCTCGCCGATGCCGACGATCTTGCAGCCGTCCTCCTGCTCGAGGAACTTGGCCGCGTGATAGCCCACATTCCCAAGGCCCTGGACGATGACGCGCTTGCCTTCGAGGCTGCCCGAGAGCCCTGCCTTGGCCACATCCTCCGGATGGCGGAAGAACTCCCGCAGCGCGTATTGCACGCCGCGGCCCGTGGCCTCCACACGCCCCGCGATGCCGCCGGCATTGCGCGGCTTGCCGGTGACGCAGGCATTGCCGTCGATATCGGTGGTGTGCATCCGCTTGTACTGGTCGGCGATCCAGGCCATTTCGCGCTCGCCGGTTCCCATGTCCGGCGCCGGTACGTTCTGCGATGGGTTGATCAGATCGCGCTTGACCAGCTCATAGGCGAACCGGCGGGTGATCCGCTCCAGCTCATCGGCCTCCCACTCCCGCGGGTTGATGCAGAGCCCGCCCTTGGAGCCGCCGAAGGGCACCTCGACCAGAGAGCACTTGTAGGTCATGAGCGCGGCCAACGCCTCGACCTCGTCCTGGTTCACATGGTCGGCATAGCGGATGCCGCCCTTCACCGGCTCCATATGCTCGGAATGCACGGAGCGGTAGCCGGTGAAGGTGTGGATGCGTCCCCGCAGCTTCACGCCGAAACGCACCGCATAGGTTGAGTTGCAGATCCGGATTTTCTCCGGCAATCCCTCCGGCAGGTCCATGAGCGCCACAGCCTGGTTGAACATGATGTCAACGCTTTCGCGGAAGCTTGGCTCGGAGGCGCTGTTGGGTGCGGTCGTCATCGGCGGATCCCCTCTTGATTTGTTTCCGCGATCCTGCGCCCAAGTTTCAGGACGGTCAATCGCAGTAAGATGACGGTGGGACAGTGAACCGAGGGATGCAAACAAATCGTATCGAGCGCGGATGGGCTCCGGGGCTTGTCGGATGGACTGTGGCCGCCCATGGCCGACACTATGCCGAGCATTGGGGGTTTGGCGCAGTTTTCGAGGGGATCGTCGCGGCAGGCATGGGGGCGTTCGTGCAGCGGTTGCGCCCGCCGGGGGTGCAGATTTTCTGGGCCGGTGATGCGCAGGGGTTTCTCGGCACGGTCTCGGTGGATGCGGATGAGGCACACGAGGAGCTCGCGCATCTGCGCTGGTTTTTCGTGGATCCGCGGGCGCGCGGGCAGGGGCTTGGCCACCGGTTGATTGCCGAGGCGGTTGGAGCGACGCGGGAGGCTGGGCTTGCCGGGCTCTATCTCGACACGTTCGCAGGGCTCGATGCGGCGCGCGCGGTCTATGAGAAGGCCGGGTTTCGCCTGGTCGCCGAACAGGAGGACAGGACCTGGGGCACCCGGGTGACCGAGCAACGGTTTGAGCTGCGGATCCGATGCGGCGCGTGAAGGGCTAGACTTATCCCTGAGCACGATAATTGCGCACGTGCTTGGCCGTGCCTATCTTCCTGTCGGGGCGAGGGGGAATTGTAAAAGGAAATACCATGGCTCACGATATGAAGAAGACGGCCCAGATCGTTACGGACTCCAACAAGAAGGCGTTCAAAGAGGGTCAGGACCACGCCAAAAAAACCGTAGACTTTCTGAAAAAGGCCGAGAGCCCAGAAGAAATCCAGGAAATCATGAAGCGCATCGAGGATCTCAAGAAAAAGATGTCGGCACAGTTCGACAGCCAGCTGCGCGTGTTGAAGGTCGCCCTGGCACAGCTCCAGAAAGAGAAGAAGTAACCTAGCCCGGGGTGCGCAGCGTCAGGTCCTCCTCCGGCTGCGAGCGAGCGAGCTGGGTCGAGCGGGGATAGGTGCGCACCCTCGGCACGCGCCCCTCGGCGAGCAGGCGCTGCATCCGCTCCCACCAGGCGGCGGTCAGCAGCTCGCCATGGGCCTCGCGAAACAACCGGCGGAGGCGCTTGTCCGGCAGACGGAGATGCGCCTCCAGCTCCTCGGGCAGAAAGACAGGGCCTTCCTCGAAGACCCAGTCGGGCACATCCTCCTCGCCGAACTCCCGGTCCGCATTGGTGCGCACCTTGACCTCCGAGAGCGGCAGGATCGCGTCATAGTCGAAGAGATAGACGAAGTGCAGCGCCGAGACGCCGTAGTTGCGCCCGTCGAGATCGCGGTTGAAGACACCCGTCGCCGCGTTGTTTCGGATGCACTGGCCGAGCCGGATCACCGCCGTCTCCGCCTCCCGCTCGGAACAGCGCTCAAGGAAGAGCGGCAGCGGCACCATCTTTCGCTGCACGATCAGGTGCCGGAACATCACCTCGTTGCGGTAGAAGGCGATGGAGCCGCTGGCCGCCTCCAGCAGATCGTCGAGCAGCGCGTCCGAGAACAGCGCGGAGGGCAGGGCGACGGTCTGGTAGAGGATGTTGTCGAGCATCGAGCCTGAGCGGTTGAGCTCATGCACGGCGCTGTATTTCTCGAGCACCGAGGCGACCCCGTCGAAGCGCTCCCACTTGTAGTTCTCGGTCGGCGTGTCGCGGATCACCTTCAGCACATAGTCCGTGCCGGGCGCGGTGAAGCCGATCGCGACGCTGCCGCGCGGCCCGGGGGCATGGTCGAAGACCTGCTCGGTGCGTGCGAGATCGCCGCGGATCTCCTGCATCACCGCCATCTTGCCCACATGGTTGTAGCCGACGGTGGAGTAGTGCTGGCCGAGCGGGCGTTCGGGCATCAGCCCGTGGAGATAGGCCACCACCTCGTGATAGGCGCGCTCGGTCACATGAAAGTTCGCCAGTGCCGAGGAGAAGACGTGACGCAGCGTCGAGGACCGGGTGATCACCGCATCGACCGTCACCCCTTCCTCGCCGTTCAGGAGCGCGAGCGCCATCGGCACCCGGCGCTCCGGCAGCTCCAGCGCGCCCACCACATAGGCGCCGCGGTTTCGATAGAAGCCGGCGGTCATCACCTCGACGCGCGCGAGCACGGGGGCGGCGTCGAGGCCAAGCTCCCGGTTGATCCGCTCGGCCACGGCGGCGGCATCGCCCGGGCGGTCGCGGAAGGGGGTCTCGAGCCCCGGCGCGTCGAGGAGAGCATCGGCGATTGCGGGTGTCATGCGGCCGTCGGGCGGGCGGTGGCTGCGCAGGAACGCGCGGTCCGTCGGAAGCGGCCGGCTGCGGGCGACGTCATAGGGGATCGGCTGCCAGCGGTCGCGGTAGACCCAACGCCGGATCGAGGCGAGATAGGCGAGCGCCAGATCCGCCTCATAGCGGCCGCCGACCAGTTCGCCGAATGCGCTCTCGACCATCGGCCAGAATTGCGCCTGGCCCTCGGTCTCGCGGATGGCCAGCTCCAGCACCGGGACCGCTTTGGAGATGGAGAGGGAATAGATCGCGATCCGCTCCTGGCTGAGCGCAATGGCGGTCGGCCAGTCGCGCTTCTCGAATGCGGCCTTGGCGAGCAGGGGGATCTGGCGCGAGCGGACATAGTAATCGTCGAACACCGCCAGGATGATGCGCGCGAGCACACCCGCCCTTGCAGCGCCCCCTGCCGCACTCTGGAGATCGGCGAGCCCGGCATAGGCGATCTGCTCGGTCGAGAGGGTTCCGAAGTCGCGTTTGGGTCGGGTGTTCATGGGTCCCAGCCTGCGCCTCGGCCGAGTTTCCCACAAGAGGGTGCGGCTCCCTTGACCTGTGTAAGACCGCGTTACTTTTGTGGCATCCGACACAATGTGTGCAACCGTCCCACGCGGCGAGACGCCGCCCCAGCCGAGCAGAGAGCGCATGACCGAGGCCCCTCCCGTCACCCTGCTTTGGCTGCGCCGCGATCTGCGGCTGGCGGACCATCCGGGCTGGCAGGCGGCCCTGGCGGGCAGTGGGCCGGTGATCCCGGTCTTCGTGCTCGATCCGGTTGTGGAAGCCTATGGCGCGGCGGCCAAATGGCGCCTCTCTCGGTCGCTCGGCGATCTCGCCCGGCGGCTGGAGGCACGCGGCGCGCGGCTGATCCTGCGGCGGGGAGGGGCGCTGGACGCCCTGGAAGCGCTGTTGGCCGAGACCGGGGCCCGCAGGGTCGTCTGGTCGCGCCAATACGAGCCGGCAGCGCGGGCGCGCGACACCGAGATCAAGACGGCTCTCAAGGCCAAGGGGATCGAGGTCCAGAGCGTCAATGCCTCGCTCCTGTTCGAACCGTGGGAGGTCGAGACCAAGACCGGCGGGTTCTACAAGGTTTACACCCCCTTCTGGAAATCGGTGCGCGGCGCTGATCTGGCCGAACCCTTGGCTGAGCCTGCCGATCTCGCGGCGCCCGCGACGTGGCCCGCCAGTGATCGGCTTGAGGACTGGGGCCTTGAGGCCACCATGGACCGGGGCGGGGCCGTGGTCGCGCGCCATGCCCGCATCGGCGAGGAGGCGGCCCGCGACCGCCTCGCTTGGTTCCTTGCGGAGGCCGTGGGGCGTTATAAGGCCGACCGCGACCGGCTGGATCTCGACGCGACCTCCGGGCTCTCGGCAGCGCTCGCGACCGGTGAGATCTCGGCGCGCACCCTTTGGCACGCGGGCTGGGATGCCATGCGCCGGCTCTCGGGTCCGGCCGCCGACGGTGCGGAGTGCTTTGTCTCCGAGGTTGTCTGGCGCGAGTTTGCCTATCACCTCCTCTACCACACCCCGCACATCGCCGAGCGGAACTGGCGCCCGGAATGGGATGGCTTCCCTTGGGCCGAGGACAGCGATGCCGCCACCTGCTGGCGTCAGGGGCGCACCGGGATCGCGGTGGTCGATGCGGCGATGCGGGAGATGTACGTCACCGGCACCATGCACAACCGCGCGCGGATGCTGGTTGCGAGCTTTCTCACCAAGCACCTGCTGGTGGACTGGCGTGCGGGCGAGGCCTGGTTCCGCGACTGTCTGGTGGACTGGGACCCGGCCTCGAATGCCATGGGCTGGCAATGGGCGGCGGGGACTGGCCCCGACGCGGCACCCTATTTCCGGGTGTTCAACCCAGAGACCCAGGCCGAGAAGTTCGACCCGCAGCGGGTTTATCGCGACCGGTGGATCGCCGAAGGGCGGGCGCGGCCTCACGCGGATGCGCTAAGCTACTTCGAGGCGATCC
The DNA here is from genome assembly GCA_039816045.1 of Pseudomonadota bacterium. Classification (GTDB taxonomy): domain Bacteria; phylum Pseudomonadota; class Alphaproteobacteria; order Rhodobacterales; family Rhodobacteraceae; genus Thermohalobaculum. Next base: position 44,321 of record JBCBYB010000014.1, on the reverse strand, counting down.
CGCGCGCTTGGGGGCTTTCGCCCAATGATTCCTATCCCGCGCCGGTCATCGGTCTTAAAGAAGGACGGGAACGGGCGCTCGCAGCTTATAAGAAACTGCGCGATGCGGCCTGAGGCTCAGACCCGCCCCGCGACAGCCAGGGACACGTCACAGATGGAGTGTGCATGAAGATCGCAGTGGTGGGGGCCGGGATTTCGGGCCTTGGGGCGGCGCTGGCCCTTTCGGAGACGCATGAGGTGCAGGTCTTCGAGCGCGAGGGTCGGATAGGTGGGCATGCCAACACGGCCGAGGTCGCCTTCGAGGACGGCGTGCAGCCGGTGGACACGGGCTTTATCGTCTACAATCAGCGAAACTACCCCAATCTCTGCGCGCTGTTCGAGCATCTCGACGTGCCGACGCGGTGGTCGGACATGTCCTTCGGGTTCTCGCTGGGCGGCGGGGCGTGCGAGTACGCCTGTGACAGTCTCGACAAGCTGTTCGCGCAGCGCTGGCGGGCGCTGGATCCGCGCTTCGTCGGGATGGCGCGGGAGATCCTGCGGTTCACCAAAATCGCACCGGCGGATATGGAGGCCGGGCGGCTGGCGGGGCTGAGCCTCGGCGAATGGCTGGCCGAGCGTGGGTTCGGCCGCTGGTTCCGGGAGCGGTTCCTGCTGCCGATGGGCGGCGCGATCTGGTCGACCTCGGCGCAGGAGATCCTGGATTTCCCGGCGGTGAACTTTGTCGCCTTCTTCTGCAATCACGACCTGATGACGGGCCTCGACCCGGCGCAGCGCTGGCGCACGGTCGATGGCGGCAGCCGGGAGTATGTCCGCCGGGTGCATGCCCAGCTCGGCCCCCGCGTGCTGCCGGGGCGCGAGGCGGTGGCCGTCGAGACCGCAGGCGCCCGCCCGGTGGTGCGCTTTGCCGATGGGGGCGAGGAGAGCTTCGATCAGGTGATCCTTGCGGTGCATGGGCCCCAAGCGCTGGGCCTGCTTCGAGGCGCCGATGATCAGCAGCGCCAACTGCTTGGCGCGTTCCGCACCTCCGAGAACCGGGCCGTCCTGCACTCCGATACCCGCCTCATGCCGCGGCGCAAGCGCGTTTGGTCGAGCTGGAACTTCCTGGCCGACGCCGAAGAATACGCCGATGGCCGGCCTGCCCAGGTGACCTATTGGATGAACCGCTTGCAGGGCATTCCGGAGACCCGCCCGCTGTTCGTCAGCCTGAATGCCCGCGCCGAGATCGACCCCACGCTGGTCCACGGCACCTACGACTATGCGCATCCGTTCTTCGACCAGGCGGCCTTCAATGCGCAGGGCCAGATGGACGCGATCCAGGGCCGCGGCGGCGTCTGGTATGCGGGGGCCTGGCTTGGCTACGGCTTCCACGAGGACGGGTTGCGGGCGGGCCTTCGCGTCGCTGCGGCCCTCGGCGCGCGTCCGGCCTGGGCCATGGATATCGGGCGCCCGATGGCGCAGGCCGATGCCGCCTGAGACGAGCGGAGCCGCACCGGCCGAGGACTGCGTCTACAGCGGCCATGTGATGCATATGCGGCTCACGCCCTTTGCGCATCGGTTCCGCTACCGGGTGTTCTCGCTGCTGCTGGACATCGACCGGATCGAGGCGACGCTGAAGCCGCTCAGGCTGCTGCGCGCCGACCGTTGGGGGTTGCTCTCCTTCTGGCGGCGGGATCACGGCCCGCGCGACGGCACGGAGCTGCGGCCCTGGGTCGAGGCGGAGCTGTCTGCCGCGGGCCTGCCCGTCCCGGCACGGGTCTGGCTGCTGAGCTTCCCGCGGATCCTGGGCTACGCGTTCAACCCGCTCTCGGTCTATTTCTGCGAGGATGCGGACGGCCGACTCGAGAGCGTGATCTACGAGGTCAAGAACACCTTTGGCGACCAGCACACCTATGTGCTCCCGGCCGACGCGGACCGGGACGGCACGGTGCGGCACGAGACCGACAAGGGGTTCTTCGTCTCCCCCTTCATCGGGATGGACCAACGCTATGCCTTCACCATCCGCGCACCGGGAGAGCGCCTTGCATTGCGCATCCGCCAGCGTGACGCGGACGGCCCGTGGCTGATTGCCACACAAAGCGGCCGGCGCCGCCCGCTGAGCGACCGCGAATTGCTGCGCCAATGGCTCTCGCACCCGCTGATGACGGTGAAAGTCATCGTGATGATCCACTGGCAGGCATTGCGCCTCTGGCTGCGTGGCGCGCAGTTCAGACCCTATCGTGGCCCCTATCCGAAGACGCCCGCGCCATCTCATGGCCCTGCGACAGGATTTGACTAGCGGACGCCGTGAATTTGCTGCTACCGATCAAGACAATACGGGGGAGTACACGCATGAGTTCGGAGAACGTCGCACAGCCTCGGGACATGCCCCGCTGGTTTGAGACATTCTTTGCGATTCTGGAACGGATCGAAACGGGGCAGATCGAAGTCGCTCTGCCGGATGGGCGCATGTTCACTGCGTGCGGACAGCGGCCGGGCCCCACAGGTCGCATCGATGTGGTCAATCCTGAGATGTTCGGGCGCATGATCCGCGACGGCGAGCTTGGCTTTGCCGAGATGTATCTGGACGGGTGGTGGAGCACGCCGGATCTCCAGGCGCTGATGGATGTGATCCTGCTCAACAACGAGGTGATCGCGCGGCCCTTTGTCGGTGCTTTCCTGGTCCGGGCCTATGAGCGTGCGCGCCACTGGTTGCGGACCAACTCCAAGAGCGGGTCGCGCAAGAACATCTCGCACCACTATGACCTCGGCAATCAGTTCTATGCCAAGTGGCTCGACCCGACGATGACCTATTCCTCGGCGCTGTTTCGCGAGGCCGAAGAGCCGTTGGCGCAAGCCCAGATCAACAAATACGCCGCGATCTGCGACCGCATGGGGCTCGCGCCCGGGCAGCATGTGCTCGAGATCGGCTGCGGCTGGGGCGGGTTCGCGGAATACGCCATCGCCGAGCGCGGGGTGAAGGTGACCGGCCTCACCCTCAGCCGCGAGCAGCACGATTATGCCCGCAAGCGTCTGTTCGAAGCCGGGCTGGCGGAGCGGGCCGAGATTGTGATGCGCGATTATCGCGATGAGCGCGGGCGCTATGACGGTGTCGCGTCGATCGAGATGTTCGAGGCGGTGGGCGAACGCTACTGGCCGACATTCTTCTCGACGCTCCACGCGCGTCTGGCGCCGGGGGCTGTGGCGTCAATGCAGGTGATCACTGTTGCGGATCACCTGTTCGCGGGCTATCGAAAGGGAACGGATTTCATCCAGAAGTACATCTTCCCGGGTGGGATGCTTCCGTCTGCGGCCGAGTTTCAGGCACAGGTCGAGCGTGCGGGTTTGGATCTGGTAGAAACTATAGAGTTCGGTAGGGATTATTCGACGACATTGCGTGTTTGGCGGGAGCAGTTCAATAATCGTTGGCAGGAGATCGCGCCGCTCGGGTTCGATGAGCGTTTCTGGCGGATGTGGAACTTCTATCTCGCGAGTTGCGCGGCGTGTTTCGAGGCAAAAACTACGGATGTGATGCAATTTGGGCTCAGACGAGCATCGTGAGAGCGACCACGACGCCGTCCCGCGCAAGCAGGACGGTGCGGACGCGCAGGACGGGGAGACGTCACCGTTGATCCTCTTCCGCTTCCTTTGCGCGCTCTTTGTGGCCTGGGCGATGAACTGGGCGTTCTCGCGGCCCGAAGCATCGCTGCTGCTCGAAGAGATGCCCGAGACGGCCTTCATCGCACCGATTGCCGGCGCCCTCGTCGGGTTCGTGAACCTCGCCAAGCGCCAGGGATGGGGGTTTGTCGTCGCGGTGGCCAATGGCATCTGGGCCGGGGTCCTCGCGGTGTTTCTGACCGGGATCATCCTGCTGGGCGCAAACGTTTTCGGCGTGTCGACCATCGGCGATCCGGATTTTGATTTTATGGCGGACCGGATGGCTGAGAACGTGCAGGTGCTGGTGGACACCATCGCGCTGCCGGGGCTCTTGGTGGTTTGCATCGGCGCGGGCGCCGTGGTGGGCGTGGTCACAGAGTTCATCCACTGGGCCCTGGTTCGCTTGCGGCGCCATCGCGGGGTCAAAGAGCGCAACATGCGCAAGGCGCACCGCCCCTCGATGTACTGACCCTTGGTGCGCTGAGGGAATATTTCCCACACATCCGTGTGGTCGGCTTGAAGCCATGCGCGCCCGCGCCACATGCCGGGCATGAGATCAGAAACCCTGCGCCATCTCGGATACGCCCTGCCCGCCATTCCCCTGGCGGCCCTCTATTTGCCGCTGTTCACCTATGTGACGCCGTTCTATGCGGCGGAGCGGGGGGTCGATCTGGCGGTTCTCGGGCTCGCCTGGATCGCCATTCGCATGTTCGACGCGGTGAGCGACCCGGCGGTCGGCTGGCTGTCGGACAGAACCTCCGGGCGTTGGGGGCGCCGGCGGGTCTGGCTCGCCGCCTCGGTGCCGGTGATTGCGGTGGCGACCTGGCAGGCATTCGTGCCCCCGGAGGACGCCGGGATCGGGCACGCCGCCCTCTGGCTGTTCGTTCTGACCTTGGGGTGGACGATGGCGCAGACGCCCTATGCCGCCTGGGGGGCGGAGCTCGAGACGGGCTATGCCGCACGAACCCGAGTCACCGCCTGGCGCGAGGCGCTGGTCCTCGTCGGCACGCTGGTGGCGACGCTGGTCTATTTTGGCGCGGGAGAGGGCGGGGAGGGCCTCCACGCCGTCGCGCTGACGGTGATCGTGTTGCTTCCGGTGACGGTGGCGCTTGCGTCCTGGGCCGCGCCTGAACGGGTGGCCGCGCCGTCGGCGCCGTTGACCCTGACCCGGGGGTGGCAGGCGATGAAGGCGAATGCGCCGTTCCGACGGCTGCTGCTCGCCTGGTTCGTGAACGGTGCGGCGAACGGTCTGCCGGTGACCTTGTTCCTGTTCTTTGTTGAGCACCGGCTTGAGGCGCCCGAGGCTGCCGGGCCGCTGCTGCTGCTCTATTTCGTGGCGGCGATCTTGGGTGTGCCGCTTTGGGCCTGGCTCGCGGGACGGGTCTCGAAGCATCGGGCTTGGGCGGGAGCGATGCTCTATGCTTGCGCGATCTTCTTGGCGGCCTTGGCGCTCGGGCCGGGGGACGTGGTGGCGTTCGGGGTGATCTGTGTGCTGACGGGTCTGGCACTCGGGGCGGATCTGTCGCTGCCGCCGGCGATCCAAGCGGATGTGGTCGAGATCGACAGCCGGGCAACAGGGGCCGAGCGGGCGGGGCTCTTCTTCGCGATCTGGCAGGTGGCGACCAAGGCGGCGTTGGCGCTGTCCTCGGGTCTCGCGCTGCTGGTGCTGGCCGGTGCCGGGTTCGAGGCGACCGGGGCAAACGACGACGAGGCGCTGTGGACCCTTGCGCTCCTCTATGCCGGGGCGCCGATTGTGCTGAAACTCACAGCAGTGGCGCTGATGTGGGGGTTTCCGCTCGACCGGGCGGCGCTTGAGCGTTTGCGTGCCGACCCCGCCTGAGCGCTTGCGCTTTCTCTACACGCGCCGCGTCTGCCGTTCCGCCCCTTGCACCCGCACGCTCGCGGCGCTCTCAACCGTTTGCGCCCTTGGCACCGGTCCCCGGTCCAGCCGTCGCGACGGTGGCAGTGCGCCGCGAGCCGGACGCGGGCAAAAGGGCGCAGCGGCAGACGCGGCGCTTCTGAGTGAGCAGCCCGCGCGTCCTTAGGCGCTGAGCACCACCAGCAGATCCTTGGCGTCCACCTGGGCTCCGGCAGGAGCCACCACGCGCTCGACGGTCGCGTCGCGGTCGGCCGTGATCGCGGTCTCCATCTTCATCGCCTCGAGCGTCAGCAGCACATCGCCCGCATGGACTTCCTGGCCTTCCCGCACGGCGACTGAGCCCACCACCCCTGGCATCGGGGCTGCCACATGGGCGGCGTTGCCGTCCTCGGCCTTCTCGGCTTTGGGCGCTGCCGCAGCAAAGCGCCGATCGTCCACGCGGATGGTCCTTGGCTGGCCGTTCAGCTCATAGAACAGCTTCACCTCGCCCTTCTCGTCCGGCTCCGAGATCGCCTGCAGCCGGATCACCAGCGTCACCCCGGGGCGGAGATCGACGGCAATCTCCTCGCCCGGCGCCATGCCGTAGAAGAAGGTCGGCGTCGGCAGCACCCGGACCGGCCCCCAGTTCCGCCGCTTGCCCATATAGTCGAGATAGACCTTGGGATAGAGCAGGTAGGAGCAGAGGTCCTCGTCATCGACCGTGTGGCCCTCCATCGCGTCCATGGCCTCCTGGCGCTTGGCCTCGAGGTCGACCGGTGCCATCAGACTGCCCGGGCGCACGGTGATAGGCTCGGCCCCCTTCAGCACCTTCTTCTGCAGGGCCTCGGGGAAGCCACCCGGGGGCTGGCCGACTTCGCCCTTGAAGAAGGTCACCACCGAGTCCGGGAAGGCGATGTCGTGCTCCGGGTCGAGCACATCCTCGGCCGTCAGCCCGCCCGCGACCATCACCAGCGCCAGATCGCCCACGGTCTTGGCGATCGGCGTCACCTTGATCACATCGCCGAAGAGCCGGTTCACGTCCGCATAGGCGGCGGCGACTTCGTGCCAGCGCTCCTCCAGCCCCATGGCACGAGCCTGGGCGCGGAGGTTGGTGACCTGCCCGCCGGGCATCTCGTGCGAGTAGACCTCCGCCGTGCCGGAGCGCATGTCGCTCTCGAAGGCACCGTAGAGGCGGCGCACGCCCTCCCAATAATCCGAGATCTCCCGGATCGCGCCGGCATCCAGCCCGGTGTCCCGCTCCTGATGGCGCAGCGCCTCGACCACCGAGCCGAGCGGCGGCTGCGAGGTGAGAGACGCCAGCGAATCCATCGCGCAGTCCGCCGCGTCGACCCCCGCCTCCGCCGCCGCCAGCACCGAGGCGCCGGAGATCCCCGAGGTGTCGTGGGTGTGGAAGTGAGTGGGGATGTGGATCTCGTCCTTCAGCGCCGTCACCAGGGTCCGGGCGGCCGCCGGCTTCACCAGCCCGCCCATGTCCTTGATGCAGAGGATGTGGGCGCCCGCCCGCTCCAGCTCCCGCGCCAGATCCACATAGTACCGCAGCGCGTATTTCGCACGGTTCGGGTCGTGGATATCGCCCGTGTAGCAGATCGCCGCCTCGCAGATCTTGCCGGTCTCGAGCGTGCGGTCCATGGCGAGGCGCATGTTCTCGACCCAGTTCAGCGGGTCGAAGATGCGGAACAGATCGATGCCCGACAGGGCTGCCTGGTCGATGAATTTCTCGACCACATTGTCCGGGTAGTTCGTGTAGCCGACGGCGTTCGAGGCGCGCAGCAGCATCTGGGTCAGCAGGTTCGGCATGGCCGCCCGCAGCTCGCGCAGGCGCTGCCAGGGGCACTCCTGCAGGAAGCGGTAGGCGACGTCGAAGGTGGCCCCGCCCCAGCACTCCATCGAAAAGAGCCCCGGCAGGTTGGTGGCATAGCGGTCCGCAACGCGGATCATATCGTGCGAGCGCATGCGGGTGGCGAGCAGCGACTGGTGGCTGTCGCGCATGGTGGTGTCGGTGATCAGCAGCTTCGGCTCGGCCAGCATCCAGTCGGCCACCGCCTTCGGGCCGCGCGCCAGCAGCAGATCGCGCGCGCCGGGCGAGGGTCGGTCGGCGCGTTTCGGCGGCAACACTGGCGGGCGCGCCTCGGCGGGGCGCGGGCGGCCCTCGACCTCGGGGCTGCCGTTGACCGAGACCTCGGAGACATAGCGCAGCAGCCGGGTCGCCCGGTCGCGCCGGCGGCGGAAGTCGAAGAGCTCCGGCGTCGTGTCGATGAAGCGCGTGGTGTAGGAGTGGTCCAGGAACGACGGGTGCTTCAGCAGGTTCTCGACAAAGACGATGTTGGTGGCCACGCCCCGGATACGGAACTCGCGCAGCGCGCGGTCCATGCGGGCGATGGCCTCGTCCGGCGTCGGCGCCCAGGCGGTCACCTTCTCCAGCAGGCTGTCATAGTAGCGGGTGATCACCGCGCCCGAATAGGCCGTGCCCCCGTCGAGCCGGATGCCGAAGCCGGTGGCGCCGCGATAGGCCGTGATGCGCCCGTAATCGGGGATGAAGTTGTTGAGGGGGTCTTCCGTGGTCACCCGACACTGGATCGCGTGACCCGAGAGCTCCACCGCCTCCTGGCTCGGCGTGCCGGTGGCTTCCGCCAGGCTCTGGCCCTCGATGATGCGGATCTGCGCCTTGACGATGTCGATGCCGGTGACCTCTTCGGTGACCGTGTGCTCGACCTGGATGCGCGGGTTCACCTCGATGAAGTAGAAGCGGTCGGTGTCCATATCCATCAGGAACTCGACCGTGCCGGCGCAGCGATAGTTGGCGTGGCGCGCGATCTTGAGCGCCAGCCCGCAGAGCTCTTCGCGCTGGGCGTCGCTCAGGTAGGGCGCCGGGGCCCGCTCCACGACCTTCTGGTTGCGGCGTTGGACCGTGCAGTCTCGCTCATAGAGATGGTAGATCGCGCCGTGGCTGTCGCCGAGGATCTGCACCTCCACATGGCGGGCGCGCTCGATCATCTTCTCGAGATAGCCCTCACCATTGCCGAAGGCCTGGAGCGCCTCGGAATAGCCCTCGCGCAGGCGGGCCTCGAGATCGCCCTCGCTGTCGATCCGCCGCATGCCGCGCCCGCCGCCGCCCCAGGAGGCCTTGAGCATCAACGGATAGCCGATCTCCGCCGCCTGGGCCGCGATGGCCGAGAGATCCGCCTCGTCCGGTGGGGGCAGTACCTCTGTGGCCGGGATCACGGGCACGCCGGCTGCAATGGCCGCCTGGCGCGCGCTCGCCTTGTCGCCGAGGAGGCGCATGGTCTCCGCGGTCGGGCCGATGAAGGCGATGCCTGCCTTCTCGCACGCATCGACCAGGGCGGGGTTCTCCGACAGCAGCCCATAGCCCGGGTGCAGCGCATCCGCCCCGCTCTCCCGCGCCACCCGAATGATCTCCTTGATATCGAGATAGGCAGCGACCGGCCCGAGCCCCTCGCCGATGCGATAGGCTTCGTCCGCCTTGAACCGATGCAGCCCCAGCTTGTCCTCGTCGGCGTAGACCGCGACCGTGCGTTTGCCGAGTTCATTGGCCGCGCGCATCACGCGGATTGCGATCTCGCCACGATTGGCCACCAGGATCTTGCGAAACTCGGTCATGGGCGGTCCTCCCTCGTCTTCTACCCTTTGGGCCGGCATACAATCGGGAAGGCGCGTCTTCTCTGCAATCCGAAAAGACGACTCAGCGCGACAGAATCTTTCGCCCTGGCACTATGCCCTCCGCCTGGGGTGCCGATGGTGCGCCCACGCCTGAAGCGGGCCGGTCGCTGTGCCGCCCACATGACCCGGAGGACAGCCCATGGCCGAGACAGCCACCCCGCATCGCCACTTCGCCGCCCTGCTCGAGCGCGCCAAGGGCCTGGGTCCCATGAAGGTGACGGTGATCGCGCCGGAGGAGGCTTCGTCCCTCGGCGGGGCGCTGCTCGCCCGCGAGCATGGGCTGCTTGAGCCGATCCTGATCGGCGATCCGGCGAAGATCCAGGCCGCGGCGGAGAGCCTGGGCGCGGATCTGGCCGGTCTCGAGATCGTCGATGAGCCGGACCACAAAGCGGCCGCGCTGACTGGCGTCCGGATGGTGCGCGAAGGGCAGGCGGCTGTGGTCATGAAGGGCCATCTGCACACGGACGAGCTGCTGCGGGCCGTGCTCAACAAAGAGGTGGGGCTGCGCGGGACACGGCGCCTCAGCCATGTGTTTGCGATCGACGTGCCGGGCTTTGACCGCCTGCTGATGGTGACGGACGGGGCGATCAACATCGCGCCCGATGTGGCGGTGAAGGCAGACATCGCCCAGAGCGCCATTCACTTGGCCCACGCGCTTGGAAACGAGACGCCGCGGGTGGCGGCGTTGGCGGCGGTCGAGACCGTGAACCCCATCATGCAACCCACGGTGGATGCGGCGGCGCTGACCGAGATGGCGGTCGAGGGCGGGATCACCGGAGGGCATGTGTACGGCCCGCTTGCCATGGACAACGCGATCGATCCGGAGGCCGCACGGATCAAGGGGATCGCCAACGAAGTGGCGGGGCGGGCAGACATCCTGCTGGTGCCGAGCATCGAGGCCGGCAACATGGTGACCAAGGCGCTGACCTTCGCGGCCGGGGCTCAGACGGGCGGTCTGGTTCTGGGTGCAGCGGCCCCGGTGATCCTGACGAGCCGGGCCGATGATGACCGGGCACGGCTGGCCTCGGCGGTGTTGGCGCTGCTGGATGCGGCCTGGCGCGCCCGGACCTGACGGCGCCTGACCGGGCTCGCTAACTCCGATTGGCCGGGCTCGCGCGTCTGATCAACTCCTCCGCCGCAATGGCGATCGCTGCCAGGACCCCGATGGCTCCGAGGGTGGCCAGCGGGGGCGCGGCCAGGCCCAGATGCGTCGCCAGGGGCGGCCAAAAGACCGCCGCTGCGGCCAGAGCCACCAGTCCGATGGCGCAAGCCAGGGCAACGAGCCCCGGCAGTCCGGTCGGAGACTGTCCCGCGATCCGACGCAGCACCAGCACTCGGCCCGCAGCGATGGTGGCGAGCAACAGGAAGATGGCGCCGGACGCGGCCTCCGTCGCGGACGCCGCGAACAGAGGCGCCCCGGAGGAGAGCGCTGTAAGGGCCGTGCCTGTCCCAGCGATGGCCGTGGCCGATGCGGCGATCTGCCAGAGCCAACCTCGGCGAAGCACCCGTTGCCCGCCTCTGCGGCTTGTTTGGGGAACCGGGCGACGGGCGGTCTCGCCAAAGGAGAACGCAATATCGGTCATCGCCGATATCCCTATGGACAGGGCGAAGAGCGCCGCAGGTGGCGGCAGTCCCTCGCGCCCTCCCACCGTCAGCACCGCGGCCAGCAGCAGCACGCCCGTGCCAAACCCGGCGATGGCCTGCATCATGGCCCGCACCCGGAGAAACCCGCCGCGCGCGACCGCAATGGCGTCAACCAGCGCTCTCGGGTGCGGGTCGAGCAAAATCGCATCCGCCCGCTCAAGGATCGCATCTCGGCTTCGGTCGGCGACCGCGACGCGGAGCGGCGCGCGGGTGTCCTCGTCGTTGGGATCACTCAAATCGGGCGCGGTCTCTCCATCATCGCCGAGCGTATGCAAAACCATATGCGCGTCGCGGTGATAGCTGTCGGCGATGCGGGCGCGCTCCGTCGCTCCCGTCTCGGCAAAGATCCGGGCTGGGCGAACGATGTTGTCGACGGGACCCTGGCCGCGATGCCGGGCGGCGTCGATATCGTCGCCGGTCGCGATCCGCTCATACCGCGCGAGCAGGCCCAGACTGCGTCCGATTCGCTGGGCGCTGGCTTGATCTTCGCGCGTCATCACGGCGCTGCGAATGCCGCCCGCCCGGGCATCGTCGACGGCAGCCGCCGAGCCGTCCGGCAAGGGGGTCTCCACCGCGATCAGGCCGAGAAGGCGTGGCCCGCTCGCCGTATCGACGGGGGACAAAGCGCGCTCGGAGAATGCCAGATCGGCCACCCCCAGCACCTCATGGCCTGGGCCTGCGAGGGTGGTCGCCTCTTGCGCAATATCCTCCGGCACGTCCGCACAGATCGCCAGGATCCGAGCGGCGGGCCCGCAAAGACAGAGCCGCGGCTCGGCCCCTTCCGAGAGAACTCCGCCCGAAAGACGGTCTCGCCGCGCGATCAGACGCGGTGACACGTCTGGGCCGCCGCTGTCGCCGAGTGCTGCCTCGAGCGCACTAGCCAGCACCTCCCGGTCTGTCGTGTTGCTGACCGCGGCGAAACCGGAGCGGAGCAGATCCCGTTCCGAGACTTCGGCAATCGGTCGGACCGCCTTGAGTGCAGAACGGTCGCCGCGAAGGACGGTCTCCCGGTCAAGACACAGATAGCTGGTCCGGCTGAGCGCTTCGAGGGCGGCGCCGTGGGCTGTCCAGACACCTGCGCGTGCCGCGTGCCGGGCGGTAACGCGAAGCGCACTGGCCATTGCCGCGACGCGCCCGGGCGGGATTGCCAACACCAGAAGCGCCACGGCGAGCAGCAAGACCTCACGCCCTGCCACCGGAGATCTGAGACGGTCCACGGCGGCGATGCTGGCTGCGACCGCTCCGGCGAGGATCGTTGCGGTGATGACGACCAGCAGGCCCTGTACCAGCAGGGGCAAGCGGCTGTCGCCAGGGCTCGGCCGAGCGCTTGCGGCGAGCTGGCCCCTGCGCTTGAGCGTTCTCACGACGGCCGTCGCCCGGCCCGCGCTCACCAGGGCGCCCGCCTCGATCTTGTCTCCCGGAGCGGGGGATGTCCCGTCCTCCAGGGTAAGCGAATCGGTCTCCAGCACCTCGCAAGGCGCGGGAACCCGGTCCCCCGTTTCGAGCAGCACTTGATCTTGGGGGCGGAGGTCCGTCGGGCGAAGCCGGCGGTAGCGACCGTTGCGGGCAACCGAGACGCGGCGCACGCGGGCGGCTGCCGGTGGCCGCGCGCCGCGAAGAGCGGGTGCAGTTTTGACAACGGTGAAAACCGCGAAGAGCACGGCGGCCAACCCTGCGAGCGCTGCTTCGTGGATTGCGCCGATCGAAACGAAGATCCCCGCCGTGGTTGCGAGAATCAGCAGCGGTGGATCGGCGAGGAGCAGAACGGGATGCAAGAGAGGAGCTGCCGGGTGCAATGGGGTTGCCCGCAAAGCGCTCGCCCGGCCCTTGGCCGTCGAGGGAGGTGGCATCTTGGCTTCATCCATGTCGCCGTCACTCCCTCAGGGCACTGCCCGTCACGCCATTCACAAGTCTGAGCGCCCTGCACAACAAATTCACCAGCCATCCGTCAACAGTAGTCCAGACCCTGATTGCCCAAATTCTGCCAAATAACGTTGCCAAATCTCTCACGGGTCCTGTTAAATCAGGTTCAGAGCTTTTGATAGCTTTGGCGGAGGGACTGAGTGGCCGGGGCGCGTGGAGACGGATCCAACTCTTTTCCGGCCAGGCTTGGGTTTGTTGGCCGCGATCTGCTGAACCGGCCGCGACTTGCGTATCTTGGGTAAGCTGCGGAGGAGCATGTCGGGCGCGCGGGCGATCGTTGCATGGCTGGTGCTGGCTTTGGCCGGCACGCTTTCGCTTGCCGTGGCGCAGGAGCGCACCCTCACCGTTGGGCTCTACGATAACGAGCCGAAGAGCTTCCGGGATGGCAATGGCGCGGCGAGCGGGTTTTTCCCGGGCCTGATCGATGCGCTCGCCCAGAGCAACGGCTGGCGGGTCACCTATGTGAGTTGCGACTGGACGCGTTGTCTCCAGATGGTGCGCCGGGGCGAGATCGATATCCTGCCCGATGTCGCCTATTCCGACGACCGCGCCACGCGCTTCCGCTTCGGCCGGGAGCCGGTGCTGCAAAGCTGGTCGGCGATCTACACGCGCCGCGGATCTTCGCAGCCGGTGCAGCGCCTCTCCGACCTCGATGGGCGGAGCGTCGCGGTGCTGAGCAATTCCGGCCAAGAGCGCGCGCTGAAGGAACTCGCCTCGCGCGATGGGGTGGCGCCGAGGCTGGTGCCGCAGCCGGATCTGCCGTCGGTGATGCGGGCCGTCTCGCGTGGGGATGCCGAGATCGGGGTCGTGAACCACCTTTATGGCGCCGAGAACGAGGTGCAGTTTGCGCTCGAGCGCTCGCGGCTGATCTTCAACCCGTCCTCGCTCTATTTCGTCTATTCGCCAGGCGTGCCGCAAAGCGTCGTGCAAGCGATCGATTCGGCCATCGCCCTGATGAAGGCGGATCCGAAGTCGGACTATTACCAGCTGCTTGATCGCTGGCTGAAGCCGCCGGCCCTCTTCTCGCTGCCGGATTGGGCGCCGGCGGCGATCGGGCTTGTGGCGGCGCTGCTGCTCGCGAGCCTTGGGGTCAACGCCTATCTGCGCAAGGTGATTGCCGAGAAGACCGCGGCGCTCAGAGAACAGCAGAACCGGCTGAAGGCGATCTTCGACAATGCACCGGTCGAGATCTCACTGAAGGACGCGCAGGGCCGCTACTCCGAGGTCAACCGCCAGTTCGTGCGCCATTTCGCGTTGGATGAGGCCGATGTCGTCGGGATGCATCCGTCCGAGGTGCACGATGCCGATCACGCCCAACGTCAGAGCGATGACGACCGGCAGGTGATGCAGACCGGCAAGACCCGGGTGCGCCAGAGCGAGATCGAAACGGACCGCGGCACCCGTGTCGAGCACATGGTGAAGTTCCCGGTCTACGATGCGGACGGGCGGATCTCGGGCGTCGGCTCGGTGGTCACGGACGTGACGGAGCAGACGCGCGCGCTGCAGCGGATGTCCGAGGTCGAGCAGCACCTGACGGATGCGGTCAATGCGCTGCCGGACGGATTCGTGCTGTTCGATGCCGAAGACCGGATGGTGATCTGCAACGACCGGTTCCGCGAGCTCTATGATCGCTCGACGCCCGCCATCGTGAAGGGGGCTCGCTTCGAGGACATTTTGCGATACGGGCTCAATCGTGGGCAATTCCCGGAAGCCGAAGGCCGTGAGGAGGAGTGGCTCGCAGACCGGCTGGATCGCCATTTCAGGGCCGACAGCGCCTTTGAGCAGCGGCTGCGCGAGGACCGCTGGCTCCGCGTCGTCGAGCGGCGCACGGAGACCGGCGGCATCGTCGGCTATCGCTTCGACATCTCCGAGATGAAGCGCCAGGCCCGTGCGCTCGAGGGGGCCCGCAAACGCGCCGAGGCGGTGGCCGGGCAGCTCCGCGAACAGACCCGCAAGCTCGCCCAGGTGGTGGAGTTGACGGGCATCGGCGGCTGGGAGTTCGACATCGAGACCAACACGCTGTTCTGGGACAGCACCACCAAGTCGATCCACGAGGTGCCGCGCTGGTACGAGCCGACGCCCGATGCCGCGATGGCCTATTTCACCGCCGAGTCGCGGCCGAGCATGGCGGATGCGATTCGCGCCTGTACCGACCGCAGCCAGCCCTTTGACCTGGAGCTTGAGATGGTGACCGCGTCCGGCCGCCGGCTTTGGGTGCGCGCAACCGGCCAGCCGGTGGTGGAGAACGGCCAGGTCCGGCGTCTCAGCGGTGCGATCCAGGACATCACCGCGCAAAAGACCCACGAGAAAGCGCTGGAGCAGAGCTGGCTCGACGCGGAGAAGGCGAACATCGCGAAATCGCAGTTCCTCGCGAACATGTCCCACGAGATCCGCACGCCGATGAACGGGGTGACGGGCATGCTGGCCCTCCTCTTGCGCTCGGAGCTGTCCTCGACGCAGCGGATGCAGGCCCAGACGGCCCACGCCTCGGCGGCGGGGCTGATGCAGGTTCTGAACGATATCCTGGACTATTCGAAGCTCGAAGCGAACGAGATGCGAATCGATTCGCTGCCCTTCGATCTGCGGACCGTGGTGGCCGAGGTGGTGGCGATGCTGGAGCTGCGCGCCTCCGAAAAGGGGCTCGAACTCCGCTCCGAGATTGCAGAGGATCTTCCGGCCCGCCTGGTGGGCGATCCGGCCCGGGTTCGCCAGATCCTGGTGAATCTCGCAGGAAACGCGATCAAGTTCACCGAGACCGGCGAGGTGCGGATCCACGTCGTCACGGACAGCGCCGCACCGGGCATGATCCGGATCGAGGTCAGCGACACCGGGATCGGGATCCGCGAGGACGCGCAGCCGAGCCTCTTTACGCGCTTTGCCCAGGCCGACGGCACGATCGGGCGGCGTTATGGCGGAACGGGGCTGGGCCTTGCGATCTCCAAACAACTCGTCGAGGCGCTCGGCGGTGAGATCGGGGTCGAGAGCACCTTTGGCGAGGGCAGCCGGTTCTGGTTCACCCTTCCGGTGCGTGGGACACTGGCGTTGCCATCGGCGCCCGCGCTCGGCACCGCCGCGGAGTAGAGCGCGGTTTTTCGAAGGCGTGCAGGATCGGCGCTTGACGCCCGGCGACGGCGATCTTATACCCGCGCCACCCCAAGCGGCATCGCCGTGCAGGGACTGCGCGGTTGTAGCTCAGTTGGTTAGAGTGCCGGCCTGTCACGCCGGAGGTCGCGGGTTCGAGCCCCGTCAACCGCGCCATCTTCTCCAAGCAAAAAAATCTTGTGCCTGAGAAGAAGGCGCATCGCCCCGTGGCGACTGCAACATTTCTGCGACAGGTGGCGGGCATCGGGCCGAGCCGCCTCAGGGCATCCTTGCGGCCGGCATCGAGATCCGGTTTTTTCATCCTCAGGTTGAGTGCCGGTTCTCCGCGTGTCCCGCCGTGTTCGGATTGCACCCTTTTCGCCAACGAACCCCAAGGACCCTTCATGACCCGCATCCTAGAGACGGTCTATTTTGGCCATATGGATCGAAGCGCCTTCTTCCTTTCGATGTCTGTCCTTACCGCGGCCTTTGCCGTTCTGCTCTCCGCGTTTGTGCTGACGGCGGCACAGGCGGACGGTGGCGCCGTGCTGGCTGCGATCGGGCGCAGCGCCAGCATTCTCGATACACCGGGCATTCTGCTCGCCCACGGCGTGTCGGAACATCGCACTGCCGGCATCATGACCCTGGTTGGGCTGTTTCTGATCACCGTGCTGTTTTTTCTGGCGGCGCGGGCGCGGGATATCGGGCTCTGGGGCTGGCCGACAGCATTTGTCGCGCTCCCGGTCTTTCTGTTCGTCCCGCGGGCCGAGCCCTGGGTCGCGAGCCTCGGCGTCTCGCTGTTCTTCTTCTTCCTCCTTTGGCCCTCGCGCGAGGGCCGCTGAAACCCTCCCCGAGGCCGGCGCAAGTCCGATCAGCGGATCTGCGTCGGCCTGAAGGCCCGCACAAAGGCCTGCCTGAAGGGATGTGTCGCACCCCGACCCCTTTGACCTCCGCCCCCGGACCGGCATAGTCCTGAAGAGACCGCAAAGCGCTGCCGAACGCGGAGGTTACGCCATGGACGCTCTCCTGCGGGAGTATCTGCCGATCCTGATCTTTCTCGGGCTTGCCATCGGGCTCGGTCTTTTTCTTGTCATCGCGGCCTGGGTGATCGCCCGGCGCAGCCCTGACAGCGAGAAGACCTCGGCCTATGAGTGCGGGTTCAACGCCTTCGACGATGCGCGCATGAAGTTCGATGTGCGCTTCTACCTCGTCTCGATCCTCTTCATCATCTTCGATCTCGAGATCGCTTTCCTGTTCCCCTGGGCCGCGGCCTTCGGGGATCTCTCGGACACGGCGTTCTGGTCGATGATGGTATTCCTCGGCGTGCTGACCGTGGGCTTTGCCTATGAGTGGAAGAAGGGAGCGCTCGAATGGGAGTGACCACCTCGGGAGCGCTCGCGGGCGTCGACAAGGATGTGCTCGCGCGCAACATCAGCGACGAGCTGGCCGACAAAGGCTTCCTGCTGACCACCACGGACGATCTGATCAACTGGGCCCGCACCGGCTCGTTGATGTGGATGACGTTCGGGCTCGCCTGCTGTGCGGTCGAGATGATGCAAGCCTCGATGCCGCGCTATGATCTCGAGCGGTTCGGGATTGCGCCGCGGGCCTCCCCGCGCCAGTCGGATGTGATGATCGTGGCGGGCACGCTGACCAACAAGATGGCGCCGGCGCTGCGCAAGGTCTACGACCAGATGCCTGAGCCGCGTTATGTGATCTCCATGGGCTCCTGCGCCAATGGCGGGGGCTATTATCACTACAGCTACAGCGTGGTGCGGGGGTGTGACCGGGTCGTGCCGGTCGACATCTACGTCCCCGGCTGCCCGCCGACGGCCGAGGCGTTGGTCTACGGGCTCTTGCAGCTCCAGCGGAAGATCCGCCGCACCGGCACCATTGTTCGCTAAGGCGCCTGAGACGCCAGCCCACAGGCCAGCCCGAGGAGGCCAGAATGAACGAGGCGCTCGAAGAACTCGGTGAGATGATCGCCGCCAGCCGGTCAGAACAGGTCGACGGGTTCACCGTCGCCAACGGCGAACTGACGGTTGTCGCCACTGTCTCGGGGCTGCATGCGCTGGTGCAGTACCTGACCGAGAACGCGGCTTGCGGGTTCACCACGCTGATCGATCTCACCGCCGTCGACTATCCGGAGCGGGAGAACCGCTTCGATGTGGTCTACCATTTCCTCTCGATGCGGCAGAACCAGCGCATCCGGGTCCGCGTGCCCGCGAGCGAGGAGGACGTCGTGCCGTCGATCACCGATCTGCACCCCTCGGCCAACTGGTACGAGCGGGAGGTGTTCGACATGTACGGCGTGATGTTCTCGGGCCACCCGGATCTGCGCCGGATCCTGACGGATTACGGCTTCCGCGGCTATCCGCTGAGGAAGGATTTCCCGACCACCGGCTACACCGAGGTCCGCTATGACGAGACCGCCAAGCGCGTGGTCTATGAGCCGGTGAGCCTTGTGCAGGAGTACCGCCAGTTCGACTTCATGTCCCCTTGGGAGGGGGCCGACTACATCCTGCCCGGCGACGAGAAGCAGGAGGGCTGAGCCATGATGGGCCCGTTCACCTACACACTGCTGATCCTGATCTTCCTCACGACGCCGATCCCGATGATGAAGATCCTCGCGCGGGCCGGACAGCCGAAATGGCTGGCGGTGCTCTCGATCGTGCCGGTGCTGAACGTGGGCCTGCTGTGGTACGTCACACTGCGCCCTTGGCCGGGCGATGCGGTGGGAGGACGCTGAGATGGACGCAGTCGACACAAGCAAGGCCGAGCTGACAGCGGCGGCCGAGGCGTACTGCAAGGGCCTCCACGCGGCGGACACCGAGGCGGTCGCCGAGGTCTTCCACGAAGCCAGCCACCTCTACACGGTGACCGGCGAGGGCGCGCTGATCGACTGGCCGCGCCCGCAGTTCCTCGAGCGCGTGGGCGGTCGCGCGCCGGCTGAGGGCATGCCCGACTACACCATCGACGATATCGCGGTCCGCGGCGAGATGGCGCTTGTGCGCCTGCATGTGCAGGTCGGCGAGCGGCGCTTTGAGGACCACCTGAACTTTCTCCGGATCGACGGGGCGTGGCGCATGATCGCGAAGATCTGCCGCGTCGTCGACGGCCCGGCGCTCTGAGCGGCAAATACGGAGGCAAGCCATGGACGGGACCAATGCGGATGCCCTGACCGGCGAACAGCGGATCCGGAACTTCAACATCAACTTCGGCCCGCAGCATCCGGCAGCGCACGGTGTGCTGCGTCTGGTGCTGGAGCTTGACGGTGAGATCGTGGACCGGGTGGATCCGCATATCGGGCTGCTCCACCGCGGGACCGAGAAGCTGATGGAGAGCCGCACATACCTCCAGAACCTGCCCTATTTCGACCGGCTCGACTACGTGGCGCCGATGAACCAGGAGCACGCCTGGTGCATGGCGATCGAGAAGCTGGCCGGTGTCGAGGTGCCGCGTCGGGGCCAGCTCATCCGGGTGCTGTTCTGCGAGATCGGGCGCATCCTCAGCCATCTGCTGAACGTGACCACCCAGGCGATGGATGTGGGCGCGCTGACCCCGCCGCTCTGGGGCTTCGAGGAGCGCGAGAAGCTCATGGTGTTCTATGAGCGGGCCTGCGGGGCGCGGCTCCACGCGGCCTATTTCCGCCCGGGCGGCGTGCACCAGGATCTGCCCGACGCGCTGGTCGACGACATCGAGGCGTGGTGCGATCCGTTCCTCGAGATCTGCGACGACCTCGAAGGGCTGCTGACCGACAACCGCATCTTCAAGCAGCGCAATGTGGACATCGGCATCGTGACGCTGGAGGAGGCGCAGGCCTACGGCTTCTCCGGCGTGATGGTGCGCGGCTCCGGCTGGGCTTGGGATCTGCGCCGCGCGCAGCCCTATGAGCTCTATAACGAGTTCGCGTTCCAGATCCCCGTCGGCAAGAACGGCGACTGCTATGACCGCTATCTCTGCCGCATGGAGGAGATGCGCGAGAGCGTGAAGATCATGCGCCAGTGCATCGACAAGCTGCGTGCCGTGCCGGGCGAGCCGGTCTCCTCGACCGATGGCAAGATGACCCCGCCGAAGCGCGGTGAGATGAAGCGCTCGATGGAGGCGCTGATCCACCACTTCAAGCTCTATACCGAGGGCTTCCGCGTGCCGGCGGGCGAGGTCTATGCCGCCGTCGAGGCGCCGAAGGGCGAGTTCGGGGTCTATCTCGTGGCCGACGGCACCAACCGTCCCTACAAGGCCAAGATCCGCGCGCCTGGCTATCCCCACCTCGCCGCCATGGACCATGTCTGCCGCGGCCACCAGCTGGCGGATGTCTCGGCGGTCCTCGGCTCGCTCGACATCGTCTTCGGGGAGATCGACCGGTGAGATGGCTGGTTGCCTTGGCGCTGGTGCTGCTGCCGGGGGTCGCGTCGGCGGAGTGGCAGGGGGAGAAGCTCTCGACCCTGCTCCAGCAGGGCTATGAGCCTTTCGCCGTGGTCGCGCTTGAGCGCCGCACCCATGAGGGCAAATACGATGCGGTGGTGACCGAGCGGATCTATCTGCGCACGACCGGCCGGCTGGTCATCTGCACCCGCAAAACCGAGTGGAGCTCGGATCTCTTCGTGGCCGGCTGTTTTTCGGCGAGGGACAATTGATGCGCACCGCTGCCGTTTTCGCCCTGACCGCCCTCGTCGCCTCGCCGGTTCCGGCGCAGCAGACCGCGCCTGGCACGCTGCCCGATGTGGTGGCCGAGCAGACCACCGTGGGCGCGCTCTATGCGGCAGGCTATGAGTTCCGCGACGATCTCCAGACCACGCCCGCGACCGATGCCGCCACCGTGCGCTTCACCTTCATCATGCACCAGCCGGGCAACCAGGCGCTGCCCATGTATATGTGCCGGATGCTGGTGGGCCCGGGCGAGGACGATGCCGAGGATCCGCTTGTGGTCCTCAACAAATGCGAACTGATCCGATGACGCATGTTCAATTGCGATCAGTACTCCGAGATCTGCTGCCGAGACTTTGCGTATTGGTGGTCGCTTTCGCCGGTCGTGGCCGTGCTCGCCGGTATCGCAGTTGCAGTTCTCGTCGGGCGGTTGCCGACCAACCGATGGCTTGGATTGCTGACCGGCGGTCTGGCCGGCGGATCAACGCTGGTGACGGCATGGATCGTCATCCTTGTTCTCTACAACGCCGCAAGGCCGTTTCATTGCTAGCGAGGTGAGATGAGTCTCCGCAGACTGCACCACGAGCAACCCGACAGTTTTGTCTTCACGCCCGCCAATCTGGCTTGGGCCGAGGGACAGATGGCGAAATACCCCGAGGGGCGGCAGGCGAGCGCCGTGATCCCGCTCCTCTGGCGCGCGCAGGAGCAGGAGGGCTGGGTCAGCCGTCCGATCATCGAGACGGTCGCCAAGATGCTCGGCATGGCGGAGATCCGGGTGCTCGAGGTTGCGACCTTCTACTTCATGTTCCAGCTGAAGCCCGTGGGCTCGGTCGCGCATATCCAGGTCTGCGGCACCACGTCCTGCATGATCTGCGGGGCGGAGGATCTGGTGGGCCTCTGCAAGGAGCGGATCGCGGCCAGCCCGCACACGCTCTCGGCCGATGGGAAGTTCTCCTGGGAGGAGGTCGAGTGCCTTGGCGCCTGTGCCAACGCGCCGATGGTGCAGATCGGCAAGGACTACTACGAGGATCTCGACCGGGAGAGCTTTGGTGCGATCCTGGATACGCTGGCGCGCGGGGAGGTGCCGCGGCCGGGCTCGGCCAAGGGGCGGTTTGCCTCGGAGCCGGTGACGGGGCTGACCTCGCTCGAGATCCCTAAGGACCACGGCGCGAACGGATCGGTCGCGCTGGCGGATGCCATCGGCGACAGCATTGCGCGCATCGACGGGTCGGAGCCGACCGCGAGCGATCTGGCCCTCGGCCGCGCCAAAGCAAAGCCGGCGGCGAAGAAGGCCGCCCCAAAGCCCAAGGCAGAACCCAAGCCCAAGGCCGAGCCCAAAGCAAAGGCCGAACCCAAGGCAAAGGCCGAGACCAAACCGAAGGCGGACCCCAAGCCTGTGCCGGTCGTGGAGGTTCCGCCCGCGGATGAGGACAAGCCCGAGCTTCTGACCGAGGCGCGGGCGGGTGCGGCGGACGATCTCAAGCAGATCAAGGGTGTCGGGCCGAAACTCGAGGGGCTCTTGCACTCCCTCGGTGTCTACCACTTCGATCAGATCGCCTCTTGGAGCGACAAGGAGGTCGCCTGGGTCGACCACAACCTCGAAGGGTTCAAAGGCCGCATCGTCCGCGATGACTGGGTCGGCCAGGCCAAGGGCCTGATCAGCAGCGGAGGTGGATGATGCATGCCGTGACATCGCAAGACCGCTCCCCCGCCGTCGCGCAGCTCTGGCGTTATGGCTGGATGTCCACCGCGCTCGGGGGCTTCGCGTTTGCGGTCTGCACGATCCTCTTCTGCTTCACGCAGCAATACGAGGCGATGACCGGGCTCGCCCTCGGCACCATTGCGCTTCAGTTCCTGGCGTTGGCGATGCGCTTTGTCCCGGCTTTCTCGGCCTTCCGGGCCGAACTGCGGGATGGGACGGTGCGCGTCGACCGAGCGCGGGAGCAAGCCGCGATGAGCAAACCGCCGCTTTGGGTGACCCTGGGCCTACTCGTTCTCTTCGGGATCGTTGTGGTGGCGCAGATCTTGGGGCAGTCGTTTAATGCCGCCGGCATCTTCGTGTTTCTCCTTGTCGGGGTCATCCTTGCAACGCGGGGCTGGCCGACCGGGAAGACCCAGGCTCAGCAGGCGACGGGCGCTGCTGCAGTGGGCATGCTTGGGCTCATGCTCTCGATGGCGTCGGGCATGATGGCCGGCGTCTATCTTGAGCGCAGCGGGGCTATCGCTGTGCCGGATGGCGTCGCGCTTCTGGGCCTGACGGCGCTGTTGGTCGTTCCGGCGGGTGTCGTTTTCTTCTCCACAATCACTGTCATCGGGCGGGCCGCACATGCTCACTGACCAAGACCGCATCTTCACCAATCTCTACGGTATGGGCGACCGCTCGCTGAAGGGCGCGCAGGCCCGCGGGCACTGGGACGGCACGGCCGATCTCATCAAACGGGGCCGCGACGCGATCATCGACGAGGTCAAGAAGTCGGGCCTTCGCGGGCGCGGGGGCGCGGGCTTCCCCACGGGTCTCAAATGGTCCTTCATGCCGAAGGAGAGCGACGGCCGGCCGCACTATCTGGTGGTCAATGCCGACGAATCCGAGCCCGGCACCTGCAAAGACCGTGAGATCATGCGCCACGACCCGCACACGCTGGTCGAAGGCTGCCTGATCGCGAGTTTCGCGATGGCCGCGCACGCCTGCTATATCTATATCCGTGGCGAGTATATCCGCGAGAAGGAGGCCCTTCAGGCGGCGATCGACGAGGCCTATGACGCGGGGCTCCTCGGCAAGAACGCGGCGGGCTCGGGTTGGGACTTCGACTGCTATCTCGTGCACGGCGCCGGCGCCTATATCTGCGGCGAAGAGACGGCCCTGATCGAGAGCCTCGAGGGCAAGAAGGGTATGCCGCGCCTGAAGCCGCCCTTCCCGGCGGGGGTCGGCCTCTATGGCTGTCCGACCACGGTGAACAATGTCGAGAGCATCGCCGTGGTGCCGACCATCCTGCGCCGCGGGGCCGACTGGTTTGGCGGCATCGGGCGGGCGAACAACACGGGCACCAAGATCTTCGCGATCTCGGGCCATGTGAACGCGCCCTGCGTGGTCGAGGAGGCCATGTCGATCCCGCTGAAGGAACTGCTCGAGCGCCATTGCGGCGGTGTCCGCGGCGGGTGGAAGAACCTGAAGGCCGTGATCCCCGGCGGCTCCTCTGTGCCGCTCTTGCCGTCCAAACTCTGTGACGATGCGATCATGGATTTCGACTGGCTGCGTGAGCAGAAATCGGGTCTTGGCACCGCGGCGGTCATCGTGATGGATCAGAGCACCGATGTGATCAAAGCGATCTGGCGGCTCTCGAAGTTCTACAAGCACGAGAGCTGCGGCCAGTGCACGCCTTGCCGCGAGGGCACCGGCTGGATGATGCGGGTGATGGAGCGGTTGGTTACCGGCGAGGCCTCGGTCGAAGAGATCGACATGCTCCACGAGGTCACCAAGCAGGTCGAAGGCCACACCATTTGCGCGCTCGGCGATGCGGCGGCCTGGCCGATCCAAGGCCTCATCCGCCATTTCCGCGACGAGATCGAGGACCGGATCCTCAAGCACAAGACGGGCGCGAAGCCGATCGCTGCCGAGTAGGGGCAAGACAGTGGTCTCCATGCGCATGCCCAAGCTCAATCCGGGGCGGTGTCCGGCCTGCGGTCATCAGAACCAGCCTCGGTTCGGATGGATCGACTGTGCCAATTGCGGCACCTCGTTTCCGGCGAGTTCTATGGGGCGTGCGGCGATGGCGTGGCGCCGTCGGGACTGGACCATGATCATTGTCGGCGGCGTGCTGTTCGGCGTCTTCCTCGCGGGTCTTGCTGCGTTGCTGGACCCAAAGGCAGGTTGAGCGATGCAAACGGGTCAAACGCCGCGCGGTCCGACCGGACGCCATCTGGCTGAGTTCAACATCGGCGTGCTGCGGCACGACTGGGAGGATCCGCGGGTGGCGGATTTCCTCAATGGGCTCGCGCTGGTGAACGGGGTGGCTGCTCGCAGCCCCGGGTTTGTCTGGCGCCTCGGCGACGAAGAGATGGAGGCCGCGCAGGAGGATGCGAACGGCCCGCTTGGGGGCAACCCGCGCACGGCCTCGACCCTGTCGGTCTGGGAGAGCGCCGAGGCGCTGGAGAACTTCGTCTGGAACACCGTCCACCGGCGGTTTTATGAGCGCAAAGGCGAGTGGTTCGCTCCGACTGGCGCGCTGCGGCTGGTGATGTGGTGGGTGCCCGAGGGCCACCGCCCGACGGTTGCGGAGGCGATGGAGCGCTTCCGGTACCTCGACGCCCATGGCGACAGCGACCATGCTTTCGGCTGGCGTCATCTCGCCGAGGCAAAGCTCTGGAAATCCCGGACGTGCGGAGAGGTGGCATGAGCCGGCACCTCGCACAGCTCAATGTCGGGCGGCTTGCCTATGACATCGACGACCCGGCGGTGGCGGACTTCGTGGCGGGCCGCCAGATGATCGACCGGATCGCCGCGGCGGCACCCGGGTTCGTCTGGAAGCCCGAGCGGGGCTTTGGCGATGCCGAGGCCGAGCGCATCGGGTCCGATCCGCGCCTGCTCTATAGCCTTTCGGTCTGGGAGAGTGCGGAGGCGTTGGCGCATTTCGTCTGGCGCACCTTGCACAAGCGCTTTGTGAAGCGCCGTGCGGAGTGGTTCGTTGCGCCCGATGAGGCGCATCTCGTGCTCTGGTGGGTGGCTCTCGGCCACCGTCCGAGCCTCTCCGAAGCGTTGGGCCGCCTTGCACAACTGCGCCAGCACGGAGACACGGATCACACCTTCGGCTGGGCCCGACTTGCTAAGATATCTGGCATCACAAGCGATAGGAGCATGGCATGACCCAGCATTTGGCACAGCTCAACATCGGCCGGTTGGTCGCGGATGTGGATGATCCTGCGGTCTCCGGCTTTATGGACAATATTGAGCGCATCAACGCGATCGGCAAACGCAGCCCCGGTTTCGTCTGGATGATGGAGACGCCGGATTGTGGGGCCGGGAACACCGGGGCCAAGATCGACGGCGATGCCCGCTTCATCTCCAATCTCACGGTTTGGGAGGATGTCGTCTCGCTCGAGCGCTTTGTCTGGGGCACCGTTCACCGCCAGTTCTATGAGCGCCGCGCGGAGTGGTTCGAGGTGATGGCCGAGATGCACTTCGTCATGTGGTGGGTGCCAGCAGGGCATCGTCCGACGCTCGAGGAGGGGCTGGCCCGGCTCGCCTATCTTCGGGAGCACGGCGACAGCGACCATGCCTTCGGCTGGCGCCATCTCAAGGAGGCAACACTGTTCAAGACCCGGGCCTGCACGCCCGTGGCGGCGGAGTAGCGGGATGCCGGCCACCCCTTTCTTGCCGGTCGCCGGTTCCCGTCCGGAGGGACGCGGATGGTGAAGATGTGGCTGAAGCGGGTGGTGAACGGCGTGCTCGCTCGGGCAGGATTGCGTCTGCTCGATCTCTCTGCCGGCATCGGGTTCGACACGCGCCATGGGGTGGAACTGCTGCCGGTCTTCGCGCGGGCCCTGGCTCAGGAGCACAACCGGCGGCTTCGGCTCATTCAGATCGGTGCCAATGACGGGGTCAACAATGACCCGGTGCGGGCCCTGATTGATGACGGGTTGGTCGAGGCTGTGCTGGTCGAACCGATCCCAGCGCTGTGCGCCGACCTGCGCGCGCGCCACAGCGGGCGGGATGATGTGCGCGTCGTGGAGGCCGCGGTGGTCGCCGAGCCCTCGGTTTTGCGGCTGCATATCCTGATGGCCCCCGATGGTCGGATGCTCGAAAGTTCGGTGTCCTCGCTGGATCGCGGCTTCGTCGAGCGGCAGCTGGCCGAGGCCAGGCGCGCGGACGCCAGCACCTTTGCCGAGGCGCACATCGAGGCGATCGATGTCCGCTGCCTGACTGTGTCGGAGCTGTTGGCCGAAACCGGATGTTCCGAGATCGATATTGTGGCCATCGATGTCGAGGGGATGGACGTGCACCTGGTCAACGCGCTGCTGGACTGCGCGCTGACGCCGCGGCTCTTGCAGTTCGAGGCTGCGCATGTGCCGCGGCGGGCCTTTGGAGCGCTGGCGGGACGGCTCGAGGCGGCTGGATATCGGCTCGCGCGGAGCGGGCTCGACATCCTGGCGGTTCGTGAGAGCGCGGCATGGCCCTCGGCGCTTGCGGCGGCGGAGTGACACGGTGACGGAGCGATTCGAAATGCGCATGGTGGACAAGAACGCCGCACTGCGGCATCGGCGGGGGAGCAAGGCATGAGCGATCTGCGCACCATCATCATCGACGGCCGCGAGGTCGAGGCGGACCCCAACCTGACGGTGATCCAGGCTTGCGAGCAGGCGGGCATCGAGATCCCGCGTTTCTGCTACCATGAGCGGCTCTCGATCGCGGGGAACTGCCGGATGTGCCTGGTGGAGCCCGTGGGCGCCCCGAAGCCGGCGGCCTCCTGTCATCTGCTGGTGCGGGATCTGCGCGGAGGACGCAACGGCGAGCCGCCAGAGGTGCGCACGAACTCGCCCATGGTGCGCAAGGCCCGCGAAGGGGTGATGGAGTTCCTGCTGATCAACCATCCGCTCGATTGCCCGATCTGCGACCAGGGCGGCGAGTGCGATCTGCAGGACCAGGCGATGGCGTATGGCGTCGATTTCTCCCGCTACCGCGAGCCAAAGCGCGCGGCGGTGGATCTGCAGCTCGGGCCGCTGGTCGAGACCCATATGACCCGCTGCATCTCCTGCACCCGTTGCGTGCGCTTCATCACCGAGGTGGCCGGCGTCGCCGAGCTGGGCCAGTGCGGGCGCGGCGAGGACAGCGAGATCACCAACTATCTCGGCCAGATCCTCGAATCGGAGATGCAGGGCAACATCGTCGATCTCTGCCCGGTGGGGGCGCTGACGAACAAACCTTATGCGTTCTCGGCCCGGCCCTGGGAGCTCACCAAGACCCAGAGCGTGGATGCGATGGACGCGCTCGGCTCCAACATTCGGATCGACACCCGCGGGCGGGCGGTGATGCGGGTTCTGCCGCGCAACCATGACGGCGTGAATGAGGAGTGGATCGCCGACCGCACGCGCCATGTGGCCGAGGGGCTAGCGCGCCAACGGCTCGACAAGCCCTATGCCCGGGTGGATGGCAAGCTGAAGCCGGTCTCTTGGGCCGAGGCGCTCGGGATCGCGGCGGAGCGCCTCCAGGCAGCGGGCGGCAAGGTGGCGGGCCTCGCGGGTGATCTGGTTTCCGTCGAGGCGGTCTGGGCGCTGAAGGGCCTGCTCGGTCAGATGGGCTCCACACGGCATGAGTGCCGCCAGGACGGGGCGATGCTGCCGGCGGGCAACCGCTCGGCCACGGTCGGCACCGCACGGATCGAGGACCTGGACACCGCCGACGGCGTGCTCTTGATCGGCGCGAACCCGCGGGCCGAGGCGCCGGTGTTGAACGCCCGCATCCGGAAAGCCTGGCTCGCTGGCGCCGAGGTGGCGCGGGTCGGTATGCCGGTGGATCTGACCTATCCTGCCTATGATGTCGGCCGCGGTCCCGAAGCGTTGACCGGGGAGAACCGGGACAAGCTGCTGGCCAACATGGAAGGCATGGAGCGCAAGGTGCTGGTGGTCGGCCAGGCAGCGCTGGCACGGCCCGATGGCGCTGCGGTACTCGGCCACGCGATGGCATTGGCGGAGGCGGGGGGCGCCAAGTTGCTCATCCTCCACACGGCGGCGAGCCGCGTCGGTGCGCTCGATCTCGGCTTCTTGCACGAGGGCGGCACCGCGGGCGCACTCGATGGCGCGGAGGTCGTCTATGCGCTCGGCTGGGACGAGGCGGAAATCCCCTCTGGTCCCTTCGTGATCTACCAGGGCCACCACGGCGACCGGGGTGCCCACCGTGCCGATCTGATCCTGCCGGGCGGCGCCTATACCGAACAATCGGGGCTCTTCGTGAACACCGAGGGCCGGGTCCAGATGGCAGCACGCGCCGGCTTCCCGCCGGGCGAGGCCAAGGAGGACTGGGCGATCCTGCGCGCGCTTTCTGGTCGGATGGGTACGGCACTGCCGTTTGACAGCCTCGATCAGCTCCGCCGTGGGCTGTTCGAAGCGCACCCCCATTTCGCCGAGGTCGACCGGATCGCCGAGGCCGAGTGGCAGCCACTGCCGGCCGGCGATCTCGACGCTGCGCCCTTCGGCGAGGCCGTGACAGACCATTTCCTCGTCAACCCGGTGCTGCGCGCAAGCCCGACCATGGCCGAGCTCTCGCGCCTGGCTGCCGAGCGGCGCATGGCCATGGCTGCGGAATAAGGACGGATCGATGGAGTTCTTCGACACACCCCTCGGGACCTTCGTGATCATCCTGGCGCAGTGCCTGGCGGTCACCGTCTCGATCCTGGTCAGCCTCGCCTTCCTGCTCTTGATGGACCGCAAGGTCTGGGCGGCGGTGCAGCTGCGGCGCGGACCCAATGTGGTCGGCCCCTTCGGCCTGCTGCAGAGCTTTGCGGATTTCGGCAAGTTCGTGCTGAAGGAGATCGTGATCCCGGCGGGCGCGGACCGGATCGTGTTCCTGGCCGCCCCGATGATCTCCTTCGTGCTGGCGGTGATCGCCTGGGCGGTGATCCCGTTTGCCGATGGCTGGGTGATCTCTGACCTGAATGTCGGGGTGCTCTATATCTTCGCGATCTCGTCTCTGGGCGTCTACGGCGTGATCATGGGCGGCTGGGCGTCGAACTCGAAATATCCCTTCCTCGGCGGCTTGCGCTCAGCGGCGCAGATGGTGAGCTATGAGGTCTCGATCGGGCTCATCATCATCGGTGTGCTGATCTCGACGGGCTCGCTGAACCTCTCGGAGATCGTGCGGGCACAGGACGGCAGCTACGGCTTCCTCTCCTGGTACTGGCTGCCGCATCTGCCGATGTTCGTGATCTTCTTCATCTCGGCGCTGGCGGAGACCAACCGCCCGCCTTTCGACCTGCCCGAGGCGGAGAGTGAGCTGGTGGCGGGCTATCAGGTGGAGTACTCTTCCACGCCCTATCTGCTCTTCATGATCGGCGAGTACATGAACATCGTGCTGATGTGCGCGATGTGCTCGATCCTGTTCTTCGGGGGATGGCTCTCGCCGATCCCGGGGCTGCCGGACGGGGTGCTGTGGATGGTGGTGAAGATCGTCTTCTTCTTCTTCCTGTTCGCCATGGTGAAGGCGATCGTGCCGCGCTACCGCTATGACCAGCTGATGCGCCTCGGCTGGAAGGTGTTCCTGCCGATGTCGCTGGCCTGGGTGGTGCTGGTGGCGATCTTCGCGAAATACGACGTGGTGGGCTATGCCCGCTTTGCAACGGGAGGCTGAGCATGGCCATCGCATTCGACCGCGCGCTCAACTACTTCCTGATGAAGGATTTCATCGCGGGCTTCCGGCTCGGCATGAAGTACTTCTTCAAGCCCAAGGCGACGCTGAACTACCCGTTCGAGAAGGGGCCGCTGAGCCCGCGCTTCCGGGGGGAGCATGCGCTGCGGCGCTATCCGAACGGCGAGGAGCGCTGCATCGCCTGCAAGCTGTGCGAGGCGATCTGCCCGGCCCAGGCGATCACCATCGAGGCGGAACCGCGCGATGACGGCTCGCGGCGCACCACGCGTTACGACATCGACATGACCAAGTGCATCTACTGCGGGTTCTGCCAGGAGGCCTGCCCGGTGGATGCGATCGTCGAGGGGCCGAATTTCGAATTCGCCACCGAGACCCGTGAGGAGCTCTACTACAACAAGGAGAAGCTCCTCGAGAACGGCGAGCGGTGGGAGCGGGAGATCGCCCGCAACCTCGAACTTGACGCGCCCTATCGTTGAGGCGCGGGGATGGTTGAGATGACCGGTGTGCGCGCATCTGCCCCTTGCGGCGCCTCGGCAAACCGTCAAGGGTACGGCCCGTTCGCGCGCAGCGAGCGGCCTGCCGAATGCGGGAGAGCAGGATGACTTTGACGGCCTTCGCCTTTTACGTATTCGCCTGTGTGGCCGTTGCCGCCGGTGCTTTCGTCATCGTCGCGCGCAACCCGGTGCACTCGGTGCTGTGGCTGATCCTCGCCTTCTTCTCCTCCGCCGGGCTGATGGTGCTGCTGGGGGCGGAGTTCGTCGCCATGCTGCTGATCATCGTCTACGTGGGCGCGGTGGCGGTGCTCTTCCTCTTCGTCGTGATGATGCTGGATGTGGACTTCACCGAGCTCAAACGCGGGTTTGCGGAGTATCTGCCGTTCGGCGCGCTGGTGGGCGTGGTGCTGCTGATCGAGCTTGGCCTTGTGTTTGGCCATTGGACCTTCGCCGATGCGGCCGAGGGGGCGCGCGCGGCGGTGACGCCGGCGCCGAGCGAGATCTCCAACACCTCCGCGATCGGGCAGATCCTCTATGACCGCTACATCTTCGCATTCCAGATCTCGGGGCTCGTGCTTCTGGTCGCGATGATCGGCGCGATCGTGCTGACCCTGCGCCACCGCGAAGGGGTCAAGCGCCAGGACGTGCTGGCGCAGATGTACCGCACGCGCGAGGCATCGATCGAGATGAAAGACGTCAAACCAGGCCAGGGGATCTGAACACAGACCGCTTGCCGCCTCGCATAATGCTAACCTGGGAGAGACGAGGCAGATGGAGCACGAACTGATCGGGGGCGTCGGGCTCGAGGGCTACCTCACCGTTGCGGCGTTGTTGTTCGTGACGGGGATCTTCGGGATCTTCCTGAACCGTAAGAATGTGATCGTCATCCTGATGTCGATCGAGCTGATGCTGCTGGCGGTCAACATCAACCTGGTGGCCTTCTCGGCGCATCTCGGGGATCTGGTGGGCCAGGTCTTCACGCTCTTCGTGCTGACGGTCGCGGCGGCCGAGGCGGCGATCGGGCTTGCGATCCTCGTCTGCTTCTTCCGCAACCGCGGATCGATCGACGTCGACGACATCAACATGATGAAGGGCTGAAGCACATGTATACGGCCATTCTGCTTCTGCCCCTGCTCGGCGCCCTGATCGCAGGGTTTGCACATCGCTGGATCGGCGAGTGGGCGTCGATGGTGATTACCACGGGGCTCTTGTTCGTCTGCGCGCTGTTCTCCTGGATCGTGCACCTGACGCTTGATCCGATGGCGCCGTCCTCCATCGTGCTCATGGAGTGGATCGTCTCGGGTGAGTTGCAGGCCGACTGGTCGATCCGGGTCGACCGCTTGACCACGATCATGCTGGTGGTGGTGACCTCGGTGTCGGCGCTCGTGCACCTCTACTCCATCAGCTATATGGAGGAGGACACCGCGAAGCCCCGCTTCTTCGCCTATCTCTCCTTCTTCACCTTTGCGATGCTCGCGCTGGTGACCGGCGACACGCTGCTCCAGATCTTCTTCGGCTGGGAGGGCGTCGGCGTTGCGAGCTATCTGCTGATTGGCTTCTGGTTCAAGAAGGGCTCGGCCAATGCGGCGGCGATGAAAGCCTTCATCGTCAACCGGGTGGGCGATTTCGGCTTCCTGCTCGGCATGTTCCTGTTGTTCGCGATGGCAGGCTCGATCCAGCTCGACGATGTGTTCGCGGCGGCGCCCGATCTGGCCCAGACCACCGTCGGCTTCCTCGGGATGGAGCTCAACACCATCGAGCTTGCGGCCTTCCTGCTCTTCATCGGCGCGATGGGGAAATCGGCGCAGCTGCTGCTCCACACCTGGCTGCCGGACGCGATGGAGGGGCCGACGCCCGTCTCCGCGCTGATCCACGCCGCGACCATGGTGACGGCGGGCGTGTTCCTGGTCTGCCGCATGTCGCCGGTCTTCGAATACGCCCCGACCGCGTTGATGTTCGTGATGGTGGTGGGCGCGTCCACCGCGCTGTTTGCAGGCTCGGTCGGTCTTGTGCAGCAGGACATCAAGCGGGTGATCGCTTATTCGACCTGCTCGCAGCTTGGCTACATGTTCGCCGCCGCCGGGGCCGGGGCCTATGAGGCGGCGATGTTCCACCTCTACACCCACGCCTTTTTCAAGGCACTGCTGTTCCTCGGCGCGGGCTCGGTCATCCACGGGATGCACCACGAACAGAACATGTTCAAAATGGGCGGATTGGCGAAGAAGATGCCGCTCACGCACATCACCATGCTGCTCGGCACGTTGGCGATCACGGGGGTCGGCGTTCCGTTCCTCTATATCCTCGACACACCGATCGGGTTCGCCGGGTTCGTCTCCAAGGAGAACGTGATCTGGACCACCTATCTGCGTGGCGGCGAGGCGGGGATCTATGCCTATATGCTGCTGTCGCTCGCGGCGATCTTCACCGCCTTCTATTCCTGGCGGCTGATGTATCTCACCTTCTACGGTGAGACGCGGGCCGACCATCACACCTTTGACCACGCGCATGAAGGCCCCTGGATGATGTGGCTGCCGCTGGTGATTCTGGCGGTCGGTGCGGTGCTGGCGGGGATGGAGTTCTATCCGGACTTCATCGGCCACCACGAGGACGATTGGTGGGGGCCGGCCTTGCTGAACCTGCCGCGGGGCGAGACGACCTCGATCATCGATGCGGCCAAGCACATCCCGCCGCTGGCACAGTTCTTCCCCTTCAGCTGCATGCTGCTTGGGGCGTTCATGGCCTGGATCTTCTACTGGCGCTATCCGCATCTGCCGCGCGAAATGGCCGAGCGGCATGAGTTCCTCTACAAGTTCCTGCTGAACAAGTGGTACTTCGACGAGCTCTACCAGCTCATCTTCGTGCGCCCGGCTATGTGGATCGGCCGCACGCTTTGGAAGCTCGGAGACGGGGCCACCATCGACGGGATCATCAACGGGCTCTCGATGGGTCTGGTGCCGCGGCTGACGCGCTTTGCGGGGCGGGTGCAGTCCGGCTACCTCTTCCACTACGCCTTTGTCATGCTGATCGGCATTTCTGCGCTGATCACCTGGTTTGCCGTCTCGGGAGGGCAATGAGCCATGGCCGATAGCAATCTGCTGACGCTCGTCACCTTCTTCCCGCTGATCGCGGCGCTGGTGCTGGTCGTCTTCCTGCGCGGCGAGGACGAGGCGGCCCAGCTCAACGCCAAGCGCTTGGCCTTGCTTGCAACCTCGGCGACCTTCCTGCTCTCGATCCCGCTGCTGACGGGGTTCGATCCCTCGAACCCGGACTTTCAGTTCGTCGAGCAGGGGGACTGGATCGGCGGGCTCGAATACCGCATGGGCGTCGACGGGCTGTCGCTGCCCTTCGTGCTGCTGACGACCTTCTTCTTCCCGCTGACGATCTATGCCTCCTGGACCGTCACCCACCGGGTCAAGGAGTACATGGCGGCGTTCCTGGTGCTCGAGACGCTGATCCTCGGCGTCTTCACCTCGCTCGACATGATCCTGTTCTACCTGTTCTTCGAGGGCGGGCTGATCCCGATGTTCCTGATCATCGGCATCTGGGGCGGCAAGGAGCGGATCTACGCGGCGTTCAAGTTCTTCCTCTATACGCTGCTCGGCTCGCTGCTGATGCTCGTGGCCATGGTCTACATGTACTACGATGCGGGCACGACGGACATCACAGCACTCCTGCGGCACACATTCTCGGCCGAGCCGATGGAGCTTGCGGGCTACACCATCCCGGGCGGGGTGCAGACCCTGCTGTGGCTCGCCTTCTTCGCGAGCTTTGCGGTCAAGATGCCGATGTGGCCGGTGCACACCTGGCTGCCCGATGCGCATGTGCAGGCGCCGACGGCGGGCTCGGTGATCCTGGCCGCGATCCTGCTGAAGATGGGCGGCTACGGCTTCCTGCGCTTCTCGCTGCCGATGTTCCCGGTGGCCTCCGACATCATGGTGGGCTTCGTCTTCTTCCTCAGCGTGGTGGCGATCATCTACACCTCGCTGGTCGCGCTGATGCAGGAGGACATCAAGAAGCTGATCGCCTACAGCTCGGTCGCGCATATGGGGTTTGTGACGCTCGGGATCTTCGCCGCGAACCAGCAGGGCATCGACGGGGCGATGTTCCAGATGATCTCCCACGGGTTCGTCTCGGGTGCGCTCTTCCTCGGGGTCGGCGTGATCTATGACCGGATGCACACGCGGGACATCGCGGCCTTTGGCGGGCTCGCGAACCGGATGCCGCTCTATGCGACGGTGATGATGCTCTTCACCATGGCAAATGTGGGACTGCCAGGGACCTCCGGATTCGTGGGTGAGTTCCTGACCATGGTGGGCGCCTTCCAGGTCTCGTCGCTGGCCGTGGTCGGCGCTGCGACCGGCGTGATCCTCTCGGCCGCCTATGCGCTTTGGCTCTATCGCCGGGTGGTGTTCGGCGATCTGATCAAGCAGAGCCTCGCGACGATCAAGGACATGAACGCCCGCGAGATCACGGTGATGGCTCCGCTGGTGATCGCCACCGTGTTGCTTGGCGTCTATCCGAGCCTGGTGCTCGACCTCTTCGCCGTGTCGACCGAGACCTTGGTCGATGGGGTGGATGCGGCCCGCGAGGCCGCGGTCGCCGATGGGATCCTACAGCTCGCCGCCGATACGACTGACACGACCGGGGAAGGACAGTGACCATGGGCGCCGATTACGCAACCGTCCTGCCGGAGTTGGTGATGGCCGGGGGCGCCATGGCGCTCCTGATGTTTGGCGCTTATGGCGGCGGGGATGCGCGGCGGCACCTGATCACCGCGCTGTCGGCGGGGCTGATGATCGCGCTTGGGCTCTGGATCGCGACGCAGGGCGAGGGCTCGACCTCGGCCTTTGGCGGGGCCTTTGTGATCGACGCCTATTCCCGCTTTGCCAAGGTGCTGATCCTGCTCTCCTCGGGCGCGATGCTGATGCTGGGCGAGGCCTATCTCGAGCGACGCGGCATCCTGCGGTTCGAGTATCCGGTGCTGATCGTGCTGGCGACGCTCGGCATGATGGTGATGGTCAGCGCGGGTGATCTGATCTCGCTCTATGTGGGGCTCGAGCTGCAGTCCCTCGCGCTCTATGTGGTGGCGGCGTTCAACCGCGACAGCGCCCGCAGCACCGAGGCGGGGCTGAAGTATTTCGTCCTTGGCGCGCTCTCCTCGGGCCTGCTGCTGTATGGCGCGTCGCTGGTCTACGGCTACACCGGCTCGACCAACCTCACGATCATCGCCGGTGTGATCAAAACCGAAGGGGTGAGCCTCGGGCTGACCTTCGGCCTTGTGTTCCTCTGTGCCGCCCTCGCGTTCAAGATCTCGGCCGCGCCCTTCCACATGTGGACACCGGATGTCTATGAGGGCTCGCCGACCCCGGTGACAGCCTTCTTTGCGACCGCGCCCAAGGTGGCGGCCGGGGCGCTCTTTGCTCGCGTGCTATTCGACGGGTTCGACGGGGCCACAGGGGATTGGCAGCAGGTGCTCATCTTCGTCGCCGCCGCCTCGATGTTCCTCGGGGCCATCGCTGCGATCGGGCAGACCAATCTCAAGCGACTGATGGCCTATTCTTCGATCGGCCATATGGGCTTTGCGCTGGTGGGGCTTGCCGCGGGCACCGAGCAGGGGGCCCAGGCGCTCATGCTCTACCTCACCATCTACGTGGTGATGAACATCGGCGTCTTCGCCTTCCTCTTCGCGATGGAGCGGGACGGCACGCCGGTGGTGCAGATCTCCGATCTTGCCGGGCTTGCCGAGACGCGGCCCGCGCAGGCGCTTGCCTTCGCGGTGCTGATGCTCAGCCTTGCCGGACTGCCACCGCTGGTCGGGTTCTTCGCCAAGTTCTTCGCCTTCAAGGCGGCCGTTGATGCGGGGCTCGCGCCGCTGGCTGTTGCGGGGGCCATCGCGAGCGTCATCGGCGCCTATTACTACCTCAACATCGTCCGCGTGATGTATCTCAGCGAGCAGGAACGCCCGCTGGAGCTGCGCACGGATGTGCTGGGGCAGGCGGCCATCGCGATCTCGGCGGTGATCATGGCGGCGGGCTGGTTGCCCTTTGTCGGCGGCTTCGGTCTGCCGGAGGCCACATTGGGGGCGGCGCAAGCCCTCCTGCGATGAGCGCTTGGCCTCGGGGCACCGGGCGCGTTCACCTTCCAACGGTCGACAGCACCAACGCCGAGGCGGCGCGGCGCGCGGCGGCGGGCGAGCCGGGGCCGCTCTGGATCACGGCCACCGAGCAAACCGCTGGGAGGGCTCGCCGCGGCCGCGACTGGGTGTGTTCGGACGGGAACCTCTTCGCCACGCTGCTGTTACGCCCGAGCATGCCGCCGCGCGATGCGGCGCTGATCTCCTTTGTTGCCTGCCTGGCGGTTGCGGATCTCGCTTCGGTCACGCCCGCCTCAGTGACGCTCAAATGGCCGAACGATGTGCTGGTGGACCGGCGCAAGGTCGCGGGCATCCTGCTTGAGAGCGCAGGACTGTCCGACCGGCTCGACTGGCTTGCCGTCGGGATCGGGGTCAATCTCGTCGGTGCACCCGCCAGGGATCAGATCCGCACGGACGGCACCCCCGCCATCAGTCTTCTGGAGGCCGGCGGCCCGCGCCTCACGCCCGATGCAGCGTTGGAGCGCCTCGCGCCCGCCATGGCGCATTGGCTCGGTGTCTTCGAGAGCCAGGGCTTCCCGCCCATCCGGGCCGCCTGGCTCGCCCGTGCCGCCCATCTCGGAGAGCGCATCGGGGCCGGGCTTCCCAATGAACGGCTCGAAGGGGTCTTCGAGGCGGTGGACGACAGCGGCAATCTCGTTTTAAACACGGCCTCCGGCCCGCGGCGGATCGCGGCAGCCGAGATCTATTTCCCGGAGTGAGCCCATGCTGCTCGCGATCGATGTCGGCAACACCAACACGGTCTTCGCGCTGCATGACGGCACGGAGTTCGTCGCCTCCTGGCGTTGCAACACCGAAAGCGTGCGCACGGCGGATCAGTATTTCGTCTGGCTCAACCAGCTGATGCGCCACAGCGGGCTCGACCCGGCCGACATCGCCGAGGTGGTGATCTCCAACGTGGCGCCGGCGACGCTGTTCAACCTGCGGGTGCTGTGCGATCGCTATTTCGGCACGCGCCCGCTGGTGGTCGGCAAGGACGACTGCAAGCTGCCGGTGGAGGTGCGGGTCGACAACCCCGCCGAGGTGGGGGCCGACCGGCTCGTCAACACCGTCGCCGCGCACCGCACCTATGGCCCGAACCTCATCGTCGTGGACTTCGGCACGGCAACCACCTTCGATGTGGTGGGCCGCGATGGCGCCTATGTGGGCGGTGTGATCGCACCCGGGATCAATCTCAGCCTCGAGGCGCTGAAGAACGCCGCTGCGCATCTGCCCCATATCGACGTGACACAGCCGCAAAAGGTGGTCGGCACCAACACGGTGCAGTGCATGCGATCGGGTGTCTTCTGGGGCTATATCGGCTTGATCGAGGGCATCTGCGCCCGTATTGCGGCGGAGAAAGAGCGCGAGATGACCGCCATCGGCACCGGGGGCCTTGCGCCGCTGTTCGCCCGCGGCACCACCACCCTGAAACATGTGGACGACAGCCTGACCATGCGCGGGCTGATCATGATCCACCAATACAACAAGACAGGCACCTATGACGGATAAACCCAGCGAGCTTCTCTACACCGCCCTCGGCGGCGCCGGCGAGATCGGCATGAACTGCTATCTCTACGGGTTGGGCCAGGGCGCGGAGGGGCGCTGGATCGTGGTCGATCTCGGCATCGGCTTCGGCGATATGGACACTGCCCCGGGCGTCGAGCTGGTGCTGCCGGACATCGCCTTCCTTCACGAGCAGGCCGAGCGGGTGGAGGGGCTCTTCCTCACCCATGCGCACGAGGATCATATCGGGGCCATCGCGCATCTCTGGGCGGCGTTTGGCGCACCGATCTATGCCCGGCCGTTCACCGCGGAGTTGGTGCGGCGCAAGCTGGACGAGGCGGGGCAAGACATCCGGCTGGTGCGCGAGGTGGAGGTCGGGCAGCCGGTCTCGGCGGGCGATTTTTCGGTGGAGTTCCTGCCGATCACCCACTCCATTCCCGAGGCGTCGATGTTGGCCATCCGCACGCCGCTCGGCACGGTGGTGCACTCCGGCGACTTCAAGCTGGATCCGGACCCGCAACTGGGCGACCCGGCGGATCTCGGCCCCTATGAGCGCTTGGGCGAGGAGGGCGTTCTGGCGCTCGCCTGCGACTCGACCAACGTGTTCCTGCCGGGCAGTGCAGGCTCGGAGAGCGAGATCACCGGCAATCTGCGCCGCATCATCTCGGCAGCACCCGGAGCTGTGGCGGCCACCTCCTTTGCCTCCAACGTCGCGCGGCTGCGCACGCTCGCGATGGCGGCCCGCGATGTCGGGCGCTCCATCGTGATTGCCGGACGCGCCATGCGCCGCATGATCGAAGTCGCCGTCGAGACCGGGCAGCTCACCGACTTCCCGTCCGTCGTGCGCGAGGAGGATGCGGGCTCGATCCCTCGCGAAAACCTCTTCTATCTGGTGACCGGCAGCCAGGGGGAGGCGCGCGCGGCGCTCGCCCGCATTGCCGGCGGCAGCCACCCGAGCGTGAAGCTCCGCGACGGGGATACCGTGCTCTTTTCCTCGAAGACGATCCCGGGGAACGAGGCGGGGATCTACCGGCTCTACAACCGCCTCTCCGAGCAGGGGATCACCGTGATCGACGGCGAGATGGAGCGCATCCATGTCTCCGGCCATGCGCGGCGGGAGGATCTCGCGCGGATCTACAGTGCCCTGAAGCCGCAAGTCGCGGTGCCGATCCATGGCGAGCACCGCCATCTGGTCGAGCATGCGAAGTGGTCGCGTGAGTGGGGGGCAGCGCACGGGATCGTGGCGCCCAACGGCTCGGTCGTGCGGCTCGACGGCAACGCGCCCGGTGTGATCGACGAAGTGCCGACGGGCCGGGTCTATCTCGACGGTGAGACCCATGTGGGCGCGATGGACGGGGTGATCCGCGACCGGCTGAAACTGGCGCGCCAGGGCCATGTGGTGATCTCGGTGGTGGCGGACGAGGACGGCGAGTTGATCGCCGATCCCGAGGTTCGGGTGATCGGCGGTCCGCAGGAGGCGCCCCGCTGGCCGGCACCGCTCGATGAGA
Source organism: Pseudomonadota bacterium (assembly GCA_039816045.1). Taxonomy (GTDB): domain Bacteria; phylum Pseudomonadota; class Alphaproteobacteria; order Rhodobacterales; family Rhodobacteraceae; genus Thermohalobaculum. The sequence goes on along the minus strand of JBCBYB010000014.1, from coordinate 4,844 downwards.
TGATCGCGCAGGCCATCGACGAGGCCATCGACGGCACGCCGCCGAAATCCCGCCGCAGCGACGCCGCCCTCGAGGATCTGGTCATGAAGGCTGCCCGCCGGGTTTGCTCGCGCCAATGGGGCAAGAAACCCGTGACCACCGTCCTCCTCACCCGCCTCGAGGAAGAGGACTGATTCGAACGGGACTGATCCGCACAGGACGGATCACCGGCGCAAAAATCGCAGATATCGCACCAATGTCCGCGCCGGATATCGCAGCGGATGTCGCGCTCAGGCGGCCTCGCTCTCTTCGGCGGCGTCCGCCTCGGAGGTGTCGCCGGCCTTCGCCTTGGTGGTCGTCCGCTTCTTCGGCAGCTGGACCTCACGGAGCAGGAAGGCCGGCACGTGATCGCCGAGGCCGACCACGGGCTCATCACGCTCCTGCCGTCCGCGCCCGCCCCGGCTCCGGCCGCCGCGCCCGCGGGGCTCGGCCGCCTCCCGCCGCTTCTCTGTGGGGCGCTCAGAGTGCTCGCGCCGGGGCTCCCGTGGCTCCTCTCGCCGCGACCGTTTCGCAGGCTCGGAGGGCTCCTCCGCCGCCTTTGCAACGGCGGGAGCCTCCGTCTTCGGGATCTCCTGGCCGATCATCTCCTCGATCTTGTCGAGATACTTCTGGTCCGACGGCCCGCAAATCGTCAGCGCGCTGCCGGTCCGTCCGGCGCGGCCCGTGCGCCCGATGCGGTGCACATAGTCCTCCGCATGGCTCGGCACGTCGAAGTTGAACACATGGCTCACATTGGGGATGTCGAGCCCGCGGGCGGCCACATCCGAGGCCACCAGCAACATGATGTGCCCGTCGCGGAACCCGTTCAGCGTCGCCATCCGCACGGACTGATCGAGATCGCCGTGGATCGCGCCCGCGTTAAACCCATGCTTTTCCAATGATTTCTGCAGCACGCCCACATCGCGTTTGCGGTTGCAGAAGATGATCGCGTTGGTGAGTTTCTCGCCCTCGGCCTTGATCAGCGCGCGCAGGGTGTCCCGCTTCTCGCGATCCGCCTTGTCCCGTGCCGAGGGTTTGAAGCGCACGATGGACTGGGTCACCGTCTCGGCGGTGCTGGCCTGGCGCGCGACCTCGACCCGCTGGGGCGTGTGCAGGAAGGTCTCGGTAATCCGCGTGATCTCGGGCGCCATGGTGGCCGAGAAGAAGAGCGTTTGGCGGGTGAAAGGCGTGAGGCCGAAAATCCGCTCGATATCCGGAATGAAGCCCATATCGAGCATCCGGTCGGCTTCGTCGACCACCATCACTTGAATGCCGGTGAGCATCAGCTTGCCGCGCTCGAAATGGTCGAGCAGGCGGCCCGGGGTGGCGATCAGAACGTCGACGCCGCGGTCGATGAGTTTGTCCTGCGCATTGAAGTTCACGCCGCCGATCAGGAGGGCCATCGAAAGCTTATGGTATTTGCCATACTTCTCGAAGTTCTCCGAGACCTGGGCGGCAAGCTCCCGCGTCGGGCAGAGAATGAGGCTCCGCGGCATCCGTGCCCGGGCGCGCCCTTTCGAGAGCATGTGGATCATCGGGAGCACGAAGCTCGCCGTCTTGCCGGTGCCGGTTTGGGCGATGCCGAGCACGTCCCGGCCCTGGAGCGCGTGGGGAATTGCTTCGGCTTGGATCGGCGTAGGCTCGGTGTAGCCTGATTCGTCTAGGGCGCGGAGCAGATCGGCGTCGAGGCCGAGATCGGAAAACGGCATGGAAAACTTTCGGGTTGTCGCGTGCGATTGGCGGCATTTTGGCCGCAAGGTCGCGCGGCCCCCTTCGGGCTCCGTATTGACCCCGAACGATCGGGCGTCTGCCACAAACTCGCGCGAATGTCAATTCTGAGGGTCTGCGCAAGTTCGCCGGGCAGTGCCGTGGGCAGGCTCCGAATGGGGCGCTATGACGTGTTCGAGAGAGCGATGAGGGAGGTGCGTCGGTGACGAAGGTGCCGAGACGGTTGCGCGGTGTGCTGGCGCTGGACGATCTGGAACCGCGGGCGCGGAGATTTCTGCCGCGGCCGGTGTTTGCCTATGTCTCTGGGACGACGGAGCGGGACGCATCGAACGTGGATGTCCGGGCCGCCTTCGCCGGACTGATGTTGAAGCCGCGGGTCCTGGTCGGGGTGGCCGAGCGCAGCCTCGAGACCACGATGCTCGGTCAGACCTGGGCCGCGCCCTTCGGGATTGCCCCCATGGGGATGTCGGCGCTCGCAGCCTATCGCGGAGACCTCGCGCTGGCAGAGGCGGCACAGGAGGCGCGCGTCCCGATGGTGGTGAGCGCCACCGCGCTGACCCGGCTGGAGGATGTGGCCGCCGTGAACCCGGACGCGTGGTTCCAGGCCTATCTCCCCGGCGATACCGAGCGGGTGATGCGCCTGCTCGACCGGGTCGCGGCGGCCGGCTACCGAACGCTTGTGGTGACGGTGGATCTGCCGGTTGCCTCCAACTCCGAACACTATGTCCGAGCTGGGTTCTCCTCTCCGGTGCGGCCCAGTCTGCGGCTGTTGGCCCAAGGAGCGGTGCGCCCGGCCTGGAGCTTGGGCACCTTCCTGCGCACGCTTGCGACAACGGGGATGCCGCATTTCGAGAACTCCCATGCCGAGCGTGGGGCGCCGATCCTGGCGGCGCGGGCGGCGCGGGAATTTGGCCGACGGGCCCATCTCGACTGGAGCCATATCGCGGAGATCCGGCGGCACTGGCAGGGGCGGCTGATCATCAAGGGCATGGTGGCGCCCGAAGATGCCCGCCTTGCGGCCGAGCATGGGGCGGATGCGGTCTGGCTCTCGGTGCATGGAGGCCGGCAACTCGATGGGGCGGTGGCCCCGCTCCGGATGCTGGCGGACACCCGCGCCCTCTGTCCCGGGTTGCCTGTGATCCTCGACAGCGGCATCCGGCGAGGGACCGACGTGGTGAAGGCGCTCGCCCTCGGTGCGGCCTTCGTCTTCGTCGGCCGTCCCATGCTCTATGCCGCGGCTCTTGGGGGTGCAGCCGGTGTCTCCCATGCGATCCGCATTCTTGCGGAGGAGACCGATCGGAACATGGCGCTGCTCGGGACCCGCACGATCCAAGAGATCGACCCGCACCAGCTTGTGCGGGTTGGACCGCTCGCACCTCCGTTGCCCTCTTGATCCGGGCGCCCGAGAGGCAGAGAGAGGGGAAAACCGACCAATGGAGGACGCCATGCTCGACCGCGCCGATCTGAAGACCAGCCTCAACGACCCATCCCTGCTGACCGACAAGGCCTATATCGCAGGCGAGTGGGTGGGCGCCGACAGTGGGGCCACCTTCGAGGTGACCAACCCGGCGCGCGGCGGCGTGATCTGCTCAGTGCCGGACATGGGCGTTGCCGAGACCCGCCGGGCGGTGGACGCCGCCTATGAGGCGCAGAAGGGCTGGGCCGCCAAGACCGCCAAGGAGCGCGCCGCGGTGCTGCAGCGCTGGTATGCGCTGATGGTCGAGAACGCCGACGATCTCGGCGCGATCCTGACGGCTGAGATGGGCAAGCCCTTCGCCGAGGCGCGCGGCGAGATCCTTTATGGCGCCTCCTTTGTGGAGTGGTTCGCCGAAGAGGCCAAACGCACCTATGGCGACGTGATCCCGGGCCACCAGCCGGACAAGCGCATCTTCGTCATCAAACAGCCGGTTGGCGTGGTCGCCTCGATCACACCGTGGAACTTCCCGAACGCCATGATTGCGCGGAAGATCGCACCGGCCCTGGCGGTCGGGTGTGCGTTTGTTGCAAAACCGGCCGAGCAGACCCCGCTCTCGGCGCTCGCGATGGCCGTGCTGGCCGAGCGCGCGGGCGTGCCGAAGGGGCTCTTCAGCGTGGTGACTGCGGCGGAGGGGGCGGCTGTTGGCACCGAGCTTTGCCAGAACGCCAAGGTGCGCAAGATCACCTTCACGGGCAGCACCGAGGTTGGGCGGATCCTGATGCGCCAGGCTGCGGATCAGATCAAGAAGGTGAGCCTAGAACTGGGCGGCAACGCGCCCTTCATCGTGTTCGACGATGCGGATCTCGATGCGGCGGTCGAGGGCGCGATGATCTCGAAATACCGCAACAACGGGCAGACCTGCGTGTGCGCGAACCGGATCTACGTGCAGTCCGGCGTCTATGACGCTTTTGCCGAGAAACTCGCAGCAGCGGTTGCCAAGATGCAGATCGGCGACGGGTTCGAGGACGGGGTTACCACAGGGCCGCTGATCGATCAGGCGGCAGTGGACAAGGTCGAGTCTCATATCGCCGACGCAACCGAAAAGGGTGCAACGGTCGTCACAGGCGGCAAACGGCATGCGCTTGGCGGCACGTTTTTTGAGCCGACGGTGCTCACCGGGGTGACCCGCGAGATGGTGGTGACCCGCGACGAGACGTTTGGGCCCGTCGCCCCGCTCTTCCGTTTCGAGGACGAGGCAGACGTGGTGGCGCAGGCCAATGACACGATCTTCGGCCTTGCGAGCTATTTCTATGCGCGGGATCTCAGCCGGGTTTGGCGGGTCGCAGAGGCGCTGGAATACGGCATGGTCGGGGTCAATACCGGGCTGATCTCCACCGAGGTCGCTCCCTTCGGCGGTGTCAAGCAATCGGGCCTCGGCCGAGAGGGTTCCAAATACGGCCTCGATGACTTCCTCGAGATGAAATACGTCTGCCTGAGCGTCTAACGTCCCGCCATCCGCGACGCGGCTCCAGGTTTCCACGACACGGCCGGGGCTGACGCCCCCGGCCTTAGCCGCGTCTAGCGCCCACCCCCACCCCCGCCCCCCCCCGGGGGGGGGGGGCCCGGGGGGGGGGGGGGGGGGGGGGGGGGGGTGGGGGGGGGGGGGGGGGGGGCCGGCGCC
>JBCBYB010000013.1:386-113596 GCA_039816045.1 Pseudomonadota bacterium | reverse complement strand
AGACGTTCCTGGCCCGAGCGGTTGACCACCCGGTGCGGCGTCGAGCGGTAGGCGCCAGCGGTCCAGCGCGCCAGCAGATCGCCGACGTTCACCACCAGCGTGCCAGGGATCGGGGGCGCATGCACCCACGCGCCGTCCGCCGTCTCGACCTGGAGCCCTCCGGTCGCGTCCTGGGCCAGCACGGTGAGCACGCCGAAATCCGTGTGGGGGCCGACGCCGAACTGATCCACCCCGGCCTCCGGCGGTTGCGCCGGGTAGTACACAAAAGAGCAGCGCGAGAGCGGCCGCGTCGCCGTCGCTGTGAAAAAGCCGGGCGCAAGCCCGAGACCCCGGGCGAAGCCCTCCATCAACCGATGCGCGACCCCGTGGGCGGCGGTCAGATAGGCCATGGCGGCGGCCTCCAGCGCCGGTTGTGCCGCGGGCCAGCGGTTGGGGCCACGGAGGGGATGATCCTCCGGTGTCTGCCCGTTCGCGTCCTGCCAGCCCCAGATGAAGCTCTCCTTGAGATCGGGCTTGGCGTCGTCCTGCATCTTTGCGCCGCCGCGGCCGAGCCAGCCCCGGTGTGCGCCGGAGACCGCGACCGCCTGACGGGTCTCGGCAGGCCCCCGGAAGAACGCGAAGGCCTCCGTCCGGGCCGCCTCGATCACCGCGTCAGGAATGCCGTGGTTCGCCACATAGAGAAATCCGACGCCTGAGGAGGCCGCGTGCAGCGCCCGCGCCACGCGGTCTGGGTCAGAGCCGTCGCGCAAGGCCCCGATGTCGATCACCGGGATCGCATCTGCGCCAACCGTTTTCGCCTCGGCATAGGCCATGCCGCCTCCCGTTAACCTTTCGCAGCCTGAGGGACAGGATGGGGGGCGGTCAAGCCTCCCCGTCGTCCGAATAGTAGCCCACGATGTCGCCCTCGGTGGTCACGCCGAGCCCGTTGATCGAGCGGTTGACGTAGTTGAAATAGCAGATGATCTGGTTGGCCTCGAGGATCTGGCCGTCATCCAGCCCCTCGGCGCGCAAGGCCAGGACATCGGCGCGCTGCATCCGCCCGGGCGTCTGGGTGAGCTTCTCGGCATAGCGGAGCACGGCGAGCTGGGCGCCCTCGAACGCGTCCTCGGGCCGGTTGCCGCGGATCGCTGCGCCGATCTGCTGTGCGCGGTGGTCGTCGCCGATCAGGTGGCGCGCATTGGCCCAGTGGTTGTCATAGGAATAGCGGCAGTCGTTCAGGATCGAGACATAGCTCGCCACCACCTCCTGGAACCAGGTGGGCAAGGTGTTCGCCGGGTCGTGCAGCGCCGCGAGATAGAGCGTCATGTGCCCGCGCATGGTGTTCGGGCGGAGCGAGTGGACGCGCAGCACATTGTCCACCGTCCCATGCGGTGTGCGGGCGCGGGAGAGGGCATCGGCGAGGTCGGCATCGGCCTCCTCATCGCTCAGCATCCGGATCCAGGCGCTCATGGGCTCACTCCCTCTCATCGCTGCGCATGCGTTTCTCGAGCCGGCGCACACCCCAGGAGACCAGCAGGATCAGCGCGAGGTATTCGAGCACCAGCACGGTGTAGATCTCGAGCGGGCGGTACTCGGTGACCACCAGTTCGTTGGCGCGGCGGGTCAACTCCTGCATGCCGATCACGGAGACCAGCGAGCTCATCTTGAGCACAAAGACGAACTGGTTGCCGAGGGCAGGCAGGATGCGCCGGATCGCCTGGGGCAGGATCACATAGCGCATGGTGTCGACATAGGAGAGCGAGATCGAGCGGGCGGCCTCGATCTGGCCACGGGCGACGGACTGGATGCCGGCGCGGAAGATCTCGGCCTGGAACGCGCTGTCGGAGAGGGCGAGCGCGATCACCCCGGCCCAGAAGACACCGATGGCGATGTCGGCGACGACCGGCAGGCCGTAATAGACCCAGAGGATCAGCACCAGGAGGGGCACGGCGCGCACGGTCTCCACATAGACGCGGTTGATGCCGCGGAGCCAGGGGTTGGAGGAGAGCCCCGGGAGCGCGATGGCGAGGCCGAGCACCACGGAGATCAGGATCGCCGTCAGGCTGAGCAGGATGGTGTTCCAAAGCCCGCCGAGCAGGAACATCAGATTGGTCTGGCCCGAGGCGGTGGTCGGATCGACCACATACCAGCCCCAATTGCCAGAACACCCAGGGAGCAGCAGGAGGAGGAGCGGGGCAAAACGCCCGACGCGGATCCGCGCCGCGCCCCGCCCTTGAGAGGGAGCGCTTGGGGCCGGCGGCAGTGCAGCCCACCCTTGGCGCGGCGCGGATCCGCATCGGGACTGCGGGATGGGAAGGGGGGTCCGCATCACGGTTCAGTGTCCCAGGATCTGCGCGAGGAACGTCCGGCAGCGGTCGGAGCGGGGTTCGGTGAAGAAAAGCTCGGGCGGGGCCTCCTCGACCTTGCGCCCGCGGTCCATGAAGACCATCCGGTCGGCGACGCGGCGGGCAAACCCCATTTCGTGGGTCACCACGATCATGGTCATGCCGGAGGCGGCGAGCTCCTCCATCACCTCCAGCACCTCGGCGATCATCTCGGGGTCAAGCGCCGAGGTCGGTTCGTCGAAAAGCAGGATCTCGGGCTCCATGGCGAGGCTGCGGGCGATCGCGACGCGCTGCTGCTGCCCGCCGGAGAGCTGGGAGGGGTATTTCTCCGCCTGCTCGGGGATGCGCACCCGCTCGAGAAGGGTGCACGCCGCCGCCTCTGCCTCGGCGCGCGGCAAGCGCCGGGTGCGGATCGGGCCGAGGGTCAGGTTTTCCAGCACTGTGAGATGCGGAAAGAGGTTGAACTGCTGGAACACCATCCCGACCTCGCGCCGGATCTGCGCCGCCGTCCGGTCACTCAGCGCGATGCCGCGGACGGTGATCGTACCGCTGTCATGCGCCTCGAGCCGGTTGATACAGCGGATCAGCGTGGATTTGCCGGAGCCGGACGGCCCGCAGACCACGATTTTCTCGCCCTGGGCGACGCTCAGCGACACCTCCGAGAGCGCCGCGAAGTCGCCGAAGCGCTTGCCGACCCCCTCCATTTCGATGATCGGTGCGCCGAGATCTGTCATGATTTCTCCCTTGCCCCCATGAATGCAGATTTCCGGCCGCCGCACACGCATTTCCTCTGCCAGGGGGTGCGGCCTGCTGTCGTGGGGTGGGCGCGAGGGGCTTGCGTCCCGGCCCGGGTGCCGCGACTGTCGAGATCACACGCAGGACAGGGAGATCACCATGCGTCTTATTCACTCCATCGCGGCGGCGCTCGTGCTGACCGTGCTCGCCGCGGTGCCGGCCCAGGCCCAATCGGCGCTCAACGACATCCTCAGCTCCGGCGTTCTCAAGGTCGGCACCACGGGGGACTGGAACCCGATGACGATGCGCGACCCGGCCTCCAACAGCTATACCGGCTACGACATCGACGTGATGACCGAGATGGCGAAGGATCTGGGCGTCGAGGTGGAGTTCGTCGCGACCGACTGGAAGACGCTGGTGAACGGGGTCGTGGCGGGCAAGTACCACATCACCGGCTCCGCCTCGATCTCGCCGACGCGGGCCAAGGTGGCGGGCTATTCCGACAGCTATTTCTCGCTGGCGACCGTGCCGCTGATGCTGGCGGAGAACGAGGGGAAATTCACCGACTGGGCGGATCTCGACAAGCCCGAGGTGACGGTGGCGGCGACGCTCGGCACCACGCAGGAGCAGCAGGTCAAACAGTTCTTCCCGAACGCGACGCACAAGATCGTCGAAGCTCCGGCGCGCGATTTCCAAGAGGTTCTGGCCGGCCGCGCGGATGCCCACATCACCTCGAATGTCGAGGCCTACAAGCTGGTGGCGAAGTACCCGCAGATGATGATCGTGCCGGTTGCTGAGCCCAAAGCACGCACCCCCATCGCCATGCTGCTGCCCCAGGCGGACCAGGTCTGGATCAACTATGTGAACACCTGGGTGGCGCTGAAGACCGAGCGGGGCTTCTTTGCCGAGCTTGGGCGGAAGTGGCAGCTCTCGAACTGAGCGGCCGATGCTGCGGCTCTATAGCATTCCGGTCAGCCTCTATTCGGCGAAACTGCGCATTGTGCTGCGTCACAAGGGGCTGGCCTTTGAGGAGATCCCGCCGCCCGGGGGATACGGCTCGGAGGAGTACAAACGCACGGTGCCCTCCGGCAACATCCCCGCAATGGTGGATGGGGAGCTGATGCTGGCCGACAGCGAGGCGATCGCGGAGTATCTGGAGGAGCGCCATCCCGCGCCCTCCATGCTCCCGGGGGATGCCGCCGCCCGGGCGCGCCTGCGGGAGCGCTCGCGGTTCCACGACACCCGGCTCGAGCCGGAGCTGCGCGCGCTGTTCCCCCATATGCCGCCGCGGGAGTGCCCCGAAGCGGTGGCCAAGCGCCAAGGGGAGCGGTTGAACGCCCGTCTTGCACAGTTGGCGGTGATGCTGGGGCCGGAAGCGGGGACCACGCTCACTCTCGGCGATGCGGGCCTGCCGATCACCTTCGCCTGGATGGACGCGTTCGACGGGCCGTTGCCCCTTGGCCTCCAATGGCCCGAGGCGGTCACGGCCTATCGCGCCCGGCTGGCGGCGCATCCGGCGGTGCGCGACGAACTGGACGCCTATGCGCCTGCGGTAGCCGATTACGTAGGGCGCTGAGGGTCAGAGCCCGAGGCGGTCGCAAAGCGAGGCGAGCTTGTTCGCGATGTGCTGACGGAGCACCGCGCCGAGGCGCGGGCCGTCACGTGCCTCGAGCGCGGCCAGGATCTCCGCATGTTCTGCCACCGCCGCCGACCAGCGCTCGGGCGAGACGTTCGCCTGAACGCGTGCGCGGCGCACCCGGCCATCGAGGCTCGCCAGCATCCGGGTCAGTGTCGCATTCCCTGCCGCCTCTAGGATCAGCCGGTGGATCGCCGCATTGGTCCGGCTGTAGCCTTGGAAATCCCCGTCCGCATGGGCCGCGACCAGGGCCGCATGCAGCCGGCGGGCCTCGTCAATGCCGTCGGCGTCGATGCGGGCGGCGGCCAGCTCCCCCGCCAGGGCCTCCAGCGCACCGAGCACCGGGAACGCCTCCTCCAGATCCTCCCGCGTGATCGGCGCGACCGCAGCCCCTCGACGCGGGGTCAGCACCACGAGCCCCTCCGCCGCCAACATCCGGATCGCCTCGCGGAGCGGCGTGCGGGAGACACCGAAACGCTCCGCCAGCGCCTGCTCGTTGACCTTGGCGCCGGGGGCGAGCTCTCCGTCCACGATCAGCTGACGCAGCCGGGTGACGAGTTGTTCGTTCAGCGTCGGTTGGGTGATCGGCTCGAAGTTCATGGCCGGGCCTCCGCCGCTGTCATCGCCTCGGCGAGCAGGCGCGCGACGTGGATGGGCTGGCGCCCGGTGTGGTCGGCGATCTGGTGGCGGCACGAGGCCCCGTCCGCCAGGATCACCGCGTCCTCCGGTGCCGCGCGGACCCGCGGGGCGAGCGTCAGCTCCGCCATGGCGGTCGAGATCTCTGCCGTCTCCGCCTGATAGCCGAACGCGCCGGCGCCGCCGCAGCAGGAGGACGGGATCAGCTCGGTCTTCAGCCCCGGCACCTGGGCCAGCAGCTTTTGCACGGGGCCCATCTGGTTGAACGCCTTCTGATGGCAGTGCCCGTGCAGCAGCGCGCGGGATGCCGCGACCGGGCCGAGCGGCAGCTCCAGGCCGTCCGAGACGCGCTCCGCCAGATACTCCTCGAACAGCATGACCCGGGCGCCGAGCTCCTCCGGCCAGTCGTCGAGCAGCACCGGCGCTTCGTCGCGGAAGGTGAGCAGGCAGGAGGGCTCGAGCCCCACCACCGCCGCCCCGCGCTCCAGCGCCGGACGCAGCGCTGCGGCGGTGCGGGCCATCTCGGCGCGGGCCTCATCCACCATCCCGGCGGCAAGATAGGTGCGTCCGCAGCAAAGGGGCCGGCCGGAGGGCGCCTCCGCATGGGCGAGACCCAGCCCCGCCTCCGTCAGCACCTTTTGCGCGGCGGTCAGGTTCCCCGGCTCAAAATATCGATTGAACGTGTCGGCGAAGAGCAGGACCTCCGCCTGGTCCGCCGCTGCCGTCGCCTCGGGCCAAAAGCTCTCGAACGGCCAATGGGGCAGGGCGCGGGAGGCGGCCAGCCCCAGCAGCGTCTCGGTCGCCCACCGCGCGCCGGGCACCCAGTTCCGCGCGTTCATCGCCCACGGGACCAGCCGCGCATAGGGCGCATAGCGGGGCAGATGCGCCACCAGCCTCTCGCGGAGCGCCACGCCGTGGGTCGCGGCCCGGGCCGCCTGCACCTCGATCTTCATCTTGGCCATGTCGACGCCGGTCGGGCACTCGCGCCGGCAGGCCTTGCAGGAGACGCAGAGCTTCATGGTCTCGGCCATCGCGTCGGAGGTCAGCGCCTCCGCCCCCAGCTGCCCCGAGAGCGCGAGGCGCAGCGAGTTGGCCCGCCCCCGCACCAGGTCCCGCTCGTTCCGGGTCACGCGGTAGCTCGGGCACATCGCATCGCCCGTGAGCTTGCGGCAGGCGCCGTTGTTGTTGCACATCTCGACCGCGCCCTGGAGGCCGCCCGCCACGCCGACATGGCCGGGCCAGCGGAACACCGTCTCGCGCTCTGGCCAGGCATAACCGGGGCCATAGCGGAAGAGGCTGCGGTCATCCATCTTGAGCGGGTCGACGATGCGCCCGGGGTTCAGCAGGCCTTCCGGGTCGAAGAGGCGCTTCACCTCGCCGAACGCATCCACCATGCGTCGGCCGAACATGGTCTCGTGGAACTCGGAGCGCACGATCCCGTCGCCGTGCTCGCCCGAATGGGAGCCGCGGTACTCGCGGACCATCTCGAAGGTCTCCTCGGCGATGGCGCGCAGGCGGCGGACGTCGATCTCTTCCTTGAGGTTCAGGACCGGGCGCACATGCAGCGTGCCGACCGAGGCATGGGCATAGAATGTGCCGGAGGCCTCATGCCGCGCGAAGATGCCGAGGAGCCGGTCCGTGTACTCCGCCAGATCCTTCAGCTCGACACAGCAGTCCTCGATGAAGCTCACCGGTTTGCCGGCGGATTTCATCGACATCATGATGTTGAGGCCCTGCTTGCGGACGGCGATGACCTCGGCCTGGAGCGCGGGGTCGATGGCCTCCACCACGCCGCCGGGCTTTTTCGTGTTGTCGTCCCAACGGAATCCAAGCTCTGCCATCAGATCGCCGAGGGCAGAGAGGCGGCGGAGGTTCTCGTCCATATCCGGCTCGGCGAATTCGGTGATCAGCAGCGCTTGGGGGGCGCCGCGCACGAACTTCTCGAGGCTGGGGCGGAAGAGCGGGATCTCCCAGGCGAGCTCCAGCAGCGTCGCGTCGAAGAGCTCCACCGCCGTGGGATCGAGCTTGACGATGTGCTGGGCCGCGTCCATCGCCTCGTAGAAGCTCGGGAAATGGCAGATCCCGAGGACCTTCGCCCCCGGCAATGGCGAGAGCTTCAGCGTGATGCGCTCGGAGAAGGCGAGCGTGCCCTCCGAGCCCACCAGGAGATGCGCCAGGTTCGGCCGCTCGGCCGTCAGCGCGTCGATGTTGTAGCCGCCGACCCGGCGGGCCACGTCCGGAAAGCGCGCTGCGATCTCCTCGGCCTCGCGGGTGCCGAGCGCCAGCAGGTCGCGCACGAGATCGGGCTGGGCGGTGTTGGCCGTGGGATCGATCTCGCCGAAATGCGCGCGGGTGCCATCCGCCAGGATCGCGTCGATCGCCCGCACGTTGTCCCGCGACATGCCATAGCGGATCGAGCGCGAGCCGCAGGAGTTGTTGGCCGTCATCCCCCCGATGGTGGCGCGCGACGAGGTGGAGACATCGACCGGGTACCACAGCCCGTGCGGTTTCAGCGCCCGGTTCAACTCGTCGAGCACGAGGCCCGGCTCGACCACAGCGGTGCGCGATTCGATGTCGAGGTCCACGATCCCGGTCATGTGGCGCGAGAGGTCGAGGACCAGCGCATCGTTCACCGTCTGCCCACACTGGCTGGTGCCGCCGCCGCGGGGGAGCACGGCAATCCCGGCCTCGCGGGCGAGCTGCATGGCGGCGCGCACGTCCTCGGAATCCCGTGGCACCACAACGCCTTGCGGCATGACCTGGTAGATCGAGGCATCCGTCGCATAGCGCCCCCGGTCGAAGGCGCCGAACAGCACCTCGCCCCGGATCTCGCGGCGGAGGCGGTCGGCGAGTGGGGTGCTGGGGGCGGACTGGAGCATTGACATCGGCCTGCGGCTGTAATTCTGTATACAAAATACGTTCGCAGAGAGCGGCGCCGCTTTCAAGGGGCGACAAGGGGAGAGAAACATGCGCAAGGCGGGACGCCACTTCCTGCAGATCCCAGGGCCGTCCAACACACCGGACCGGATCCTGCGCGCGATGGACAATGCGGTGATGGACCACCGCGGCCCGGACTTCGCCGCTGTCGGGCGGCAGGCGCTCGAGGGGATGCAGCAGATCTTCCGCACCGAGCATCCGGTGGTGATCTATCCCGCCTCGGGCACCGGCGCCTGGGAGGCGGCCTTGGTCAACACGCTGTCCCAGGGCGACCGGGTGCTCATGTACGAGACCGGGCATTTCGCGACGCTGTGGAAGCGGTTGGCGGAGCGGCTCGGCATCGTGCCGGAGTTCATCGAGGGCGACTGGCGGGGTGGCGCTGATCCGGATCGGATCGAGGCGCGCCTGCGAGAGGACACGAGCCACGAGATCAAGGCGGTCTGCGTTGTGCACAACGAGACCTCCACCGGCTCGGTCAGCCCCGTTTCAGCCGTGCGCGAGGCGATCAATGCGGCGGGGCATCCGGCGCTCTTGATGGTCGACACGATTTCGGGGCTCGCTTCGATCCCCTATGAGCACGACGCATGGGGTGTGGATGTCACCGTGTCGGGCAGCCAGAAGGGTCTGATGCTGCCGCCTGGGATCTCGTTCAACGCGCTCAGCCCGCGGGCCATCGAGGCCTCGAAAACCGCGACGCTGCCAAAGAGCTATTGGGCCTGGGACGATATGCTGGGGCCAAATGCCAACGGCTATTTCCCCTACACGCCGGCCACCAACATGCTCTACGGCCTGAACGAGGCCATCGCCATGCTGCAGGAGGAGGGGATGGACGCGGTCTTTGCCCGCCATGCCCGCCACGGTGAGGCGACCCGGGTGGCGGTGCGCGCCTGGGGGCTCGAGGTTCTCTGCAACACGCAAGGCCAGGAGAGCGGTGTGCTGACCGCGGTGCTGATGCCGGAGGGGCACTCGGCGGACGCCTTCCGCGCTGTGACGCTCGATCACTACGACCTCTCGCTCGGCAATGGTCTCAGCAAGGTCGCCGACCGGGTCTTCCGCATCGGGCATCTCGGCGATTTCAACGATCTGATGCTGACGGCGACCCTCTCGGGCGTCGAGATGGGGCTCGCCAAAGCCGGCGTGCCGCACAGCAAAGGTGGCGTTCAGGCCGCCATGGACCATCTGAGTGCCTATCCGCCAGCGACCCTGGCGGCCGAATGACCAAAACCCGGGACAACCCGGGCCAAAGCTGTCCAAAGGGAGGACCATCAATGAAACTCACCGCTTTCCTCGGTGCCGCAGCGACGTCGGCACTGCTCTCCGGGGCCGCTCAGGCCGCCGACGTGATGAAGTTCGGCCATGTCGGTGCGCCCGGCTCGCTGTTCGAAGCCTCGGTCGACGCCTATGCGGCCTGCGTGAACGACAAGCTTGCCGGCAAGGTCGAGGTGCAGACCTTCGGCGCCTCCCAGCTCGGCAAAGACCGTGAGCTGATGCAGAAGCTGAAGCTCGGCCAGGTCGACTTCTCACTGCCATCCTCGGTGATGAGCTCGGTCGATGACACGTTCGGCGTCTTCGAGATGCCCTACATCATCAAAGACCGCGAGCACATGAAGCGGGTACAGGCGGAGCTCGGCGACACCTTCCAGGCGGCCGCCCAGACGAACGGCTACCGCATCCTCGGATATTTCGAGAACGGCTTCCGTCACATCACCAACAACACGCGCCCGATCGACCAGCCTGGCGATCTGGAAGGCATCAAGCTGCGCACGCCGAAAGGCGCCTGGCGCGTGAAGATGTTCTCGCTCTATGGCGCGAACCCGACCCCGATGGCGTTCTCGGAGGTCTTCACCGCGCTTCAGACGGGCGTGATCGACGGGCAGGAGAACCCCTATGCCCAGATCGCCTCGGCTAAGTTCCAGGAGGTGCAGAAGTACCTCTCGATCACCGGCCACGTCTACACGCCGGCCTATGTGCTGGTGTCGGAGAAGCACTTCGCCAAGCTCGACGCCGATGTGCAGGCGGGTCTGACCGACTGTGCGACCGACACCCAGGCCTTCGTCTATGAGAAGGCGGCGGCGCTCGAGGTCGAGCTGCTCGACGTGATCAAGGCCGCGGGCGTTGCGGTCAACACCGCGGACGCGGAGGCCTTCATCGCGGCATCGAAGCCGATCTATGACGAGTTCGCCGGCAGCGTGGATGGCGGTCAGGGCCTGATCGACACCGTGCAGTCGCTGGCCGGCGGCTCCTGACCCCTCCAACCACCTCGGTGCGGCCCGTGAAAGGGCCGTGCCCAATCCCCGGACACGCTCATGCTCGCGCCTGTGAACCGCGCCCTCGAATGGGTGCTGGAATGGGTGACGATCCTGCTGATGGTCGCACTGACCGTGGTGGTGATTGTCGCCGTGTTGTTCCGCATCTCCGGCAACTCGCTCAGCTGGTATGACGAGGTGGCCTCGGTCCAGCTCGCCTGGATCACCTATTACGGCGCGGCGCTTGCGGCGTTGAAGCGACGCCATATCGGGTTCGACACGGTGCTGCTCGCAATCCCCCAGAATGTGCGCCTGGCGGCCGTGCTGTTCGCCGAGGCGGTGGTGCTCGCCTTCTTCGTGCTCATGGCATGGGCGGGGATGACGGTGCTGGAGGTGCTGGAAGGAGAGTACCTCGTCTCGCTGACCTGGGTGCCGGTGCAGCTCACGCAGTCGGTCATCCCGGTGGGGGCGGTGCTCTTCATCGTCTGTCAGCTTCTCAGCCTGCCGGAGTACCTCGCCAAGACCATGGCCGGCATCAGCCTCGAGCATGCGGAGATCGAGGAGGAGGTCGAGACCGAGATGGAGAAGGCGCAGACCCATGCGCCGGATGCCTTCAAGCGGGGAGAGAGCTGATGCGCGTTGTGTTGGGGATCCTCGCGACCGTTGCGGTTCTGCTGGTGCTCTATCTCGCGGCCGTGGCGGTCTCGCCGGAGCTGCACACGGATGCGGCCCTGATCCCGGTGATCTTCGGGGCGCTGGTGCTGCTGATCTGCCTGAATGTGCCGATTGCGGTTGCACTGGCTGTGGCGGGGATCTTGGGGCTCTTGCTGACCGAAGGCACCGACAGCCTCGTGACCGTCGCGCTCGATATGTATGACGGGTCGACCAAGTTCTCACTGATCGCGATCCCGATGTTCGTGCTGGCGGGGGCCATCATGAACGCAGGCGGCGTGACCGACCGGTTGATCAACTTCGTCGCCGCGCTGATCGGGTTTGTCCGTGGCGGCTTGGCGATGGTGAACATCGGGGTCAGCCTGTTCTTCGCCGAGATCAGCGGGTCGGCGGTTGCAGATGTGGCGGCCATGGGCTCGATCCTGATCCCCCAGATGAAGAAGCGCGGCTATTCGGCGCCGTTCTCGGCGGCGGTGACGTCTTCGTCGGCGAGCCTCGCGATCATCATCCCGCCCTCGATCCCGATGATCCTCTATGCGACCAGTGCGAACACATCGGTTGAGCAGCTGTTCGTGGCCGGTGTGGTTCCTGGGCTGATGGGGGCGTTCGGGCTGATGTTCGTGGCCTATATGTTTGCGCGGCGCTATAACCTGCCGACCGAAGAGGCGTTCAATCTCAAGCGGTTGCGCGAGACCTTCATGGACGCGTTGCCGGCCTTCACGCTGCCGGTGATCATCCTCGGCGGCATCTTCGGAGGGTTTGTGACGGCGACCGAGGCGGCGGGTCTCGCGGTGCTCGCGGCTCTGGCGGTGGGGCTCTGGTACAATGAGCTGGATCTGCGCCACCTGCGCCGTGCAATGCTCGATGGCGGCATGCAGACGGCGGTGGTGATGCTGTTGGTTGCGGCCTCGGTGCTGATGGGCGGGTTCCTGACGCGGGCGCAACTCCCGCAGGATCTGGCCGAATGGCTGCTGAGCGTGACCAGCGACAAATGGGTCATCCTGTTGATCCTGAACTTCTTCTTCCTGGTGATCGGGTTCTTCCTGCACTCGGCGGCGGCGATCATCCTGGTGGTGCCCATCGTCATCCCGCTGATCACGGCAGCGGAGATCGATCCGGTGCATTTCGGCCTGGTGGTGACGCTCAACCTGGCGATCGGTCAGCAGACGCCGCCGGTGGCGAGTGTGCTGATCACGAGTTGTGCGGTGGCGCGGGCGAACATCTGGGAAGTCAGCAAGGTCAACATCTGGTTCGTGATGGTGCTGTTCACGGTCCTGATGATCTGCACTTATGTGCCGCAGGTGCCGCTCTTCCTGGTGGACTATTTCTACCGGTAGAGCGATGCGGCGCGGCCCTGGTGGGCCGCATTCCATTTTGTGGCGGCCCGGTGGGCCGCGGGGCCGGCCCCCCCCTCCGCCCACCCACCCGCGGGAGGGATCCGGCCCGGCGCGGGAGGCGAGCGATGGGTGATCTGATCCATGACGTGGAGGGCGGTGTCGCCCGAGTGGTGCTGAACCGGCCCGAGGCGCGCAATGCGTTGACCTTCGAGATGTATGAGGGGCTGGCGGATGTCTGCCGCGCGGTGCCGACGGACGGCTCGGTCACGGCGGTGATCGTCAGCGGTGCGGGCGACCGGGCCTTTGCGGCCGGCACCGATATGGCGCAGTTCCGTGGCTTCTCGGAGCCCCAGGATGCCCTCGACTATGAGGCGAAGATGGACCGGGTGCTCGGGGACATCGAGCGGTGTCCGGTGCCGACCATTGCCGCCATCACCGGGGCTTGCACCGGCGGAGGCGCGGCCATTGCGGCGGCCTGCGATCTGCGCATTTGTGACCGGCGGCTGAAGTTCGGCTTCCCCATCGCGCGGACCCTCGGCAACTGCCTCTCGGTCGGCAATCTCGGACGGCTCGCGGCGCTGGTCGGGCATGGGCGGCTGCGGGAGATCCTGATGACGGCGCGCCTGATCGAAGCTGAGGAGGCGGCGGCCATCGGGCTGGTCTCGGAGGTGCTGGAGGACGCCGACGCCGTCCGGGCCCGGGCCGACGCGCTTGCGGCGCAACTTGCGACCCATGCGCCCCTGACCCTTCG
Organism: Pseudomonadota bacterium; assembly: GCA_039816045.1. Classification (GTDB taxonomy): domain Bacteria; phylum Pseudomonadota; class Alphaproteobacteria; order Rhodobacterales; family Rhodobacteraceae; genus Thermohalobaculum. The sequence continues at coordinate 100,322 of JBCBYB010000013.1, read as the reverse complement.
CGCGACCAAGGAGGGGATGCGCCGGCTCCGGACCCAAGGACCAGAGGCGGAGGACGCCGACCTCGTCACCCTCACTTATATGAGCCGCGATTTCCGCGAAGGGATGGAGGCGTTCCTGGCCAAGCGCAAACCGGAGTGGCGGGGCGAATGAGCGGGCCGCTCACGGGCATCCGGGTCATCGAGCTTGCGCATATCATGGCGGGGCCGGTGGCGGGGCTGATGCTCTCGGACATGGGCGCGGACGTGATCAAGGTGGAAAAGCCCAATGGCGATGACAGCCGCCGCATGGTGCCGCCGACGGTCGAGGGCGAGAGTGCCGCCTTCCTGATGATGAACCGGGGCAAGCGCAGCGTCCGGCTGGATCTCAAGACCGAGGACGGTTTGGCGGCCCTGCGCACGCTGATCGCCGGCGCCGACGTGGTGATCGAGAACAACCGCAAGGGCACGATGGAGCGGCTGGGGCTGGGCTATGAGGCACTCTCGGAGGCGAACCCGCGGCTGGTCTATCTCGCGATATCCGGCTTCGGGCGCACGGGGCCCTATGCGGATCGGGGCGGCTTCGATCTGATCGCGCAAGGCATGTCCGGGCTGATGGCGATCACGGGCGAGGGCCCGGGGCGCGCGCCGGTGAAGTGCGGTGCCCCCGTCTCGGACATCACCGCCGGGATCTTGGGGGCCATGGGGGTCTCGGCCGCGTTGGCCTCACGGGCGGTGACGGGGCGCGGGCAGATGGTCGACACCTCGCTCTATGAGGCTGCGATCACGCACACCTACTGGCAGTCGGCCATCGCCTTCGCCACCGGGGTCTCGCCCGAGGCAATGGGCTCCGCGCATCCGCTGAACGCGCCCTATGAGGCGTTTGAGACGGCGGAAGGCTGGATCACGGTTGGCGCCGCGAACCAGGCGAATTGGGAGCGGCTGGTAGAGGCGCTCGGCCGGCCGGACTTGGCGGCGGACCCGCGCTTTGCCACAAACGCGGATCGCATGGCCAACCGCCCCGCTCTGGTGGAGGCTTTGACGGCAGTCTTCGGAACGGCGACCGCGGCGGAGTGGCTGACCCGGCTCGAGGCGGCGGGCCTCCCGGCGGGCCCGGTCAACAGCATCGCCGAGATGCATGCCGATCCGCACACCGCCGCCCGTGCCATGGTGGTGGAGACCGAGCATCCGGTGGCCGGGCCGACCCGGGCGATCGGGATGCCGGTCAAGTTTTCCGCACCGCCCCCCACACCGCGCCCGGCGCCCGTGCTTGGTCAGCACACCGAGGAGGTGCTGCGCGAGGCCGGTCTCGACCCCGCCCTGATCGCCCGCATCACGGGCTAACTCTCAGGCGTTCTTGGTGTAGGACAGCTTCTCGCAGACCCGTCCGTCCCGCACGCGGAAGAGATCCACCCCGCGGTTGTTGCCCTCGACCCCGCCGCGCACCCAGCGGTGGTCCCAGCGCATTATGCAGCGGTCACCCACCACGATCAGCGGCTCCTCCAGCACAAAGCGTGAGGTGCCGGGCGCGCCGCGGAAGAACTCCAGCACCGCCGCCCGGCCTTCGAACCGGGTGCCGTTCGGGCGCGGATCGGTGTCCTCGAAGACGCAGTCCTCGGTCATCGCAGCCTCCAGCGTCTCGAAATCCTTGGCATCCAGCGCGGCGTTAAAGCGCTCCACCGCGGCCAACGTCTGAGCCTCATCAACCAAAGCTGTCTCCTTACGATCTTGTGACGGCTAGCGTGACCCAGCTGCGCGCGATGGTCGAGCCCCCTGCCAAAGCGCCTTTGATCGCAACATCATAAAAAAAATGCGATCTGACTTGAACTTTTTGTTTGGAGGCCGGCACACGCGTTCCTATCTTCGGAGTGTGTAGTGGACCTTATTAGTGGAGATTGAAAATGGGTGCCGATCCTCTTTCCAACTTTAAAAGTGCCGTGGGCAAGTTCGAGGCGTGTTCTCGCCCCGAAATGGACCGGCTTAGAATGATGTGCAATGACTATAAGAATATCAAAGAAAAGGGCGCAAAAGAAAGGCTCGGTAAAGACATTCAGAGCTCCATCAACTCGCGGATTCTTAAATGCTCTAAGACCTTCGACGCTGATGTGACGAAAGCGACGAAAGATTTGAAATCGCTTCCACCAGAATTCAAGAAAGAGTTCGACAAAGCTACCAAGCACATCAAAGGGCTTCCTGGAAATAAGTCTTGCCTAAAGCTTGAAGTGGCGACAAAGGGCACAACGATGACGATCAAGCCCTCGTTTATGAAATAAAGTCACTTAGTTTCAGCTGTGATCCGGAGCGAAGACTATAGCTTCGACACGGAAGTCGAAGAAGCTCTGGAGGAGCTGACCAGTGCTCAGAGCCGGTTGCGCAACTTGCGTGACCGGCTTTTCATTTTGCAGTCGGCCTATGATGACATCGCCCTGCGTGGGACCGATGAGCATGATACGGCCGCGGGCTCCTATGGCTATATCCCGCTCGATTTAAACCTGTTCTTTGAGGGGCTGTTTGCGCTCGAAGGGCTTTTGGCGGCGGACCCGGATTACCAGCACCCCGATTTGCCGCACCGGCCCTTGCGGTTTGTCGAGGTGGGCTGCGGAACCGGGCGGCTCGTGCACCTGCTCCGCGCCACGGACCGGTTCGCTTTCATCGATATCCAAGGGTTTGATCTGTCGGAGACAATGATCGCACTCGGGCGTGAGCGCTACGGCCTCGGCGAGAGCCTTTTCGTGGCCGATTGCATGAAAATCGACTACTCCGGCTATGACGTGATCTTCTTTTATCGCCCGATGAAGGACAGCGCGATGGAGCAGCAGTTCGAAGAGCGGGTGATCGAGCAGATGCCACGCGGGGCCTATCTGTTCTGTTTCAGCGCGGCCGGGATCCACGATGATCGCCGATTGTTGCCACGGGACAGCCGCTTCGGGATCTACAAGCGGCTCTGAGCGCCGAGACCGTTGACGCGCCGCACCCCCTGCCGCTCAAATGCGCGCGCACGTGGCCGATATGGCTGGGTGGGGACTTACACGCCCGATTGATGCCGACAGTTTCACAACAAGGACCGTTCTCATGACGACGCCCGGGCTCGACAGCAAATCCCGCCTGCTGCCCCACATCACCAAGCAGGTTTTTCTAACCGATGGCGGGCTCGAGACCACGCTGATCCACCGGATGGGGATCGACTTGCCCTATCACGCGGCCTTTCCCCTGCTCGACAGTGTGGAGGGGCGGGACGCGCTGAGAGGCTACTACCGGCGGTTTATCGACATTGCGGAGCGCACGGGGGCGGGGTTCGTGCTGGAGAGCCCGACCTGGCGGGCCTCCTCCGATTGGGGCGCGATGCTCGGCTATTCCCCCCGGCGGATCGAGGAGGTCAATCGGGCTGCGATTGAGCTGATGGTGTGGCTGCGAAACCGGTTCCGCGGGACCGGACCGGTGGTGATTTCGGGCAGCCTCGGGCCGCGGGGCGAGGGCTACAGCGCGGATGAGGTGCTCACCCCGGCCGAGTCGCGCGCCTATCACACACCGCAGATCACAGCCTTTGCTGAAAGCGAGGTGGACATCGTGAGCGGCATCAGCATGACCCATATCGGTGAGGCGACGGGGATTGCGCTGGCCGCGAAGCAGGCCAATCTGCCGGTCGTGATTTCGTTCACCGTGAACACCACGGGGCGCTTGCCATCGGGGGCCTCGCTCGCCCAGGCAATTGGGAAAGTCGACGAGGCGACGGCCCGATACCCCTTGTATTACATGATCGACAGCGCTCATCCGGAGCATTTTCGCCAGACGCTCGAGCGTGGCGGCCCGTGGGTCGAGCGGGTGATGGGCATCCGGTGCAATGCGTCGAAGTCCAGCCATTCCGAGCTCGACCGGATGACTATGCTCGACGCTGGCAACCCCTCGGAGCTTGCCAGGGACTACGCCACCTTACGGGACATCGCGCCCTCGCTGCATATCTTCGGCGGCAGCCATGGCACCGATCACCGCCATGTTCAGGCGATCGCCGAGACCTGCTGCAATTGATCCCTGCCTATCGGTTGAGAGGGTGCCTGCCTGCCGATAGAGAGGTGGAAAGGACATGCGTGGATCCGCCAAAATCAGGTGAAGGCGAGGAAAAGGCGTGAATTCACTCAGGTTGTAGTGAACTCACGCATCTCCCGCACATCCACGCGGTTCGCTCGAATGCGCCCTGATCAGAGACAGGCCGCGAAGAGCGTCTTGGCTGCGTCCTCGGTGAGCTCCACAGGGTTGCCGCCCGCCGTCGGATCGACCACCGCCATCGCCGCGATCTCGTCCTCGCGCCCACCGGTCACGCCGAGACCCGAGAGCCGCTCCGGAATGCCGAGCTCGGCGCGCAGAGCCTCCACCCAGGCGACAAACCCGTCATAGCCGCCCGCGATGCCGAGATAGGCCGCGGCCCGCGCGATGCGGTCCTCGATGGCCGGGCGGTTGAAGCGCAGCACCTCCGCCATCACCACCGCGTTCGTCGTGCCGTGATGGGTGTTGTAGAGCGCGCCTACGGGGTGCGAGATGGCGTGGATCGCCCCGAGCCCCTTCTGGAACGCGACCGCCCCCATGGCTGCCGCACTCATCATATGCCCGCGCGCCTCCAGATCGTCCGGCACCGCATGGGCCCGCGCGAGGTTCTCTTTGACCAGCCGCATTCCCTCCAGCGCGATCCCCTGGCTCATGGGGTGGTAGAACGGGCTGCTATAGGCCTCGAGGCAGTGGGCCAGCGCGTCCATCCCTGTGCCCGCGGTGATGGCAGGCGGCATCCCCACCGTCAGTTCCGGGTCCGCGATCACGGTCTCGGGCAGCATCTTGGGGTGGAAGATGATCTTTTTCGTGTGCGTCTCGGTGTTGGTCAGCACCGCGGCTCGGCCGACTTCGGAGCCCGTGCCGGCGGTCGTCGGCACCGCGATGATCGGCGCGATGGCATCCGCATCGGCCCGAGTCCACCAGTCGCCGATGTCCTCGAAATCCCAGACCGGGCGCACCTGGCCGGCCATGAACGCGACCAGCTTGGCCAGATCGAGCCCGGAGCCGCCGCCGAAGGCCACCACCCCGTCATAGCCGCCACCGAGATAGGAGGAAATCCCGTCGGCCAGGTTGGCATCGGTGGGGTTCGGGTCGACCTCGGCGAAGATCCCCGGGGTCAGCCCGGAGGTGCTCATCAGCTCCAGCGCCTGGGCCGTGATCGGCAGCTCGGCCAGCCCCCGGTCCGTCACCAGCAGCGGGCGCGAGATGCCGGCACGCTCGCAGGCCTCGGGCAGCTTTGCGATCCGACCGGAGCCGAAGAGGACAGAGGTGGGGTAGGACCAGGAGGCAGTGGGCGCGGTCATGGAGGTCTCCGTTGAGGGGTTAGGCAGGCTGGATGGGCTGGCCGAACGAGAGCAGCAGTGGCCCGTGATAGACGTCGAACTCGCGCATGCCATAGGGCTGATCATGCGGCGCTTCGGTGCGCTGATCGGCGAGCCCTGGCGCGAGCTCGGCCCAGAGCGCGTCGACATCCACGACATCGAAATAGACGCTGGCGAGCTTTGGCAGGGCGTCGAGATCGGCATCCGGGGGCGCGGCAACCAGGCGGATCGCAGCGCCGTCCCGCGCGAGATAGGCGTAGTCCGGGGCGGCGAGCACATGGCCCGTGAACCCCAGCCGATCGATGAAGAAGGCGGCCGAAGCGGCCACATCGGCGACAGCAATCATCGGGGTGATCTGGCGGATCGAGGCCATCGCTTACGCCCTCTCGAACCCGCGGCGGAGCTCCCAGTCGGTGACGCGGCGGTCGTACTCGGTCTGCTCCCAACGCGCGGCATGGGCGTAGTGTGCCACCACCTCCGGGCCGAACGCCGCCTGGAGCATCTCGGAGGTCTCGAACGCCGTGATGGCATCGCGCAGCGTCTTGGGGATCTCGCGCCCCTGGCCGCCGTAAGCATCGCCGCGGAACTCCTCCTCGAGCGTCAGCCCCCGCGCCATCCCGTCGAGGCCCGCCGCGATCAGCCCTGCATAGGCGAGATAGGGATTGAGATCCGCGCCCCCGATCCGGCACTCGATGCGCACATTGGCGCTGTCCTCGCCGCAGATCCGGTAGCCCGCTGTCCGGTTATCACGCGACCAGACGGCTTTGGTGGGCGCAAACGTCCCCTCGGCGAAGCGCTTGTAGCTGTTGATCGAAGGCGCGAGCAGAAGCGTGATCGCATCCGCGTGCGCCAGGATCCCCGCCAGGAACGCCCGCATCTCCGCCGACATCCCGTGCGGGGCGTCCGCGTCGTGGAACAGCGGCTCTGCGCCCCGGCGCAGCGACATGTGGATGTGGCTGGAGCTGCCCGCATGATCATAGGACCATTTCGCCATGAAGGTCACGGCACGGCCTTGGGCCCAGGCGATCTCCTTGACCGCGTTCTTCAGGATGCTGTGCCGGTCCGCCATGGTGAGCGCGTCGGTGTAGCGGACGTTGATCTCCTCCTGCCCCGCCTCCGCCTCGCCTTTCGAGTTCTCCACGGGGATGTCGGCGCCCTGCAACCCGGTGCGGATCGCGCGCATCAGCCCCTCTTCCTTGGTGGTCTGGAAAATGTGGTAGTCCTCGTTGTAGGCGCTGATCGGGCGCAGCCCCGCATGGGCGCGTTCGGCGGCCTCCTCGAAGCTGTCGGCAAAGACGAAGAACTCGAGCTCCGAGGCGGCGACGGCGCTGAGGCCCTGGGCGGAGAGGCGCTCCACCTGGCGCCGCAGCATGGTGCGCGGGGCGTGCTCCACCAGCGCGTGGCCGTGGTGGTCGTAGACATCGCAGAGCACAAGCGCCGTGCCCTCAAGCCAGGGCGTGCGGCGGAGCGTCGAGAGATCGGCCTTTAGGGTGTAGTCGCCATAGCCCTTCGCCCAACTCGTGGCAGCGAAGCCGTCGACCGTCTCCATCTCCATATCGGTGGCCAGGAGATAATTGCAGCCATGGGTCTCCTTATAGGCGCTGTCGAGGAAGAACTCCGCCTGGAAGCGTTTGCCCATCAGGCGGCCCTGCATGTCCGGCAAGGCGGCGACGACGGTGTCGATGTCGCCCACCTCGACGGCGATGCGCAGCGCCTCCAGATCCAGCTTGCCGGCCATACCATCCTCCAAATCAGCCCTGTCGGAGGCGACGGTAACGCCGGGCTTCGGGTTTTCCTAGGTCTCTCGGTCGCGGGCCTTCCGACGCAATTGAAACGCAGCCGACGATTGAAACAGTGGCCAACACGCAGGGGAAACATCCCGGATTTATCTCTGTGCTTGCGCCGCCTGAGGGACCGACCCCCGCACGCGGCCACCGCATTTGAGAAACGATGTCAAAAGGATGGAACCCATGACCACGCCACACACCCTGTCGCGTTCCCTGTTTCGACTGACCGCTTTGTCCGCGTTTGCCGTCCTCGGTCTCGGCACCGCGCAGCCCGCCTCGGCAGGCCTGCTCGACAGCTTGATCAACGACGTGAAGAACATTGCCACCGAAGAGGTTCGCCGCGAGATCCGGAGCACCAGCAGCAGCTCGGCCAGCGGCGACAGTGCGGGCACGACCGCGCCCCGCAGCGGCCAGCCCCAGAGCCCGCACCCCGATGCGCACCACCTGACCTGGGACACCAAATTCACGTCGACCGGTCTCGCCGATCGCAAGCTGGTGGGCCACCATTTCCGCTTCTACTGCCCGCCGGCGCCCTCGAAGCTGGTGCCGCGCCGGCTGACCGGCACCGACAGTTACGCGTTTCACACCGTGGTCTGCCGGGCGGCGGTGCATGACGGGCGCATCACGCTCTCGGGCGGCAATGTCACGGTTCGGATGGAGGAGGGCAATGTGCGCCTCACCGGCTCGACCCAGAACGGGTTTACCACCCACAGCGGCCCGAGCGGCATCCGCACCATCCGCTTTGTGAACTGAGACCACCCCTGCTGCTTGCTCGCTGCCGCTCGGGGTCCCCTCACCCGGGCGGCAGCCCCTTTCGCGCCCGCCGCGCCCCCGCTAGGCTCTCCGGCCAATGCCCCCGCGCCCCGGAGCCCCATGCGCTTTCGCTTCGTGCACACCGCCGATCTGCATCTGGACAGCCCGCTGGCCGCCCGCGCGCTGCGGGATCCGCCGCTGGCCGCGCGCATCGGGGCGGCGACGCGGACGGCCCTCGAGCGGATCGTTGCGCTTTGCCTGGAGACGGAGGCGGATGCGCTGCTGATCGCGGGCGACCTCTATGACGGCGCACTGAGGAGCATGAAGACGGCGGCCTTCCTGACCCGCGCCTTCGAGCGGTTGGGCGAGGCTGGCATCCGGGTGTTCCTGATCCGCGGCAACCACGATGCGGCCTCGGCCATCACCAAGCGGCTCAGCTTGCCCGAGACGGTCCATGTGTTCGGCGGGCGGGGCGGCACCGTCTCCCTCGCCGAACAGGGGGTGGCGATCCACGGCGTGAGCTTCCGCCAGCCCCATGCGCCCGAGAGCCTGCTGCCGAAGCTGCCACCGCCCACGCCCGGTCTTTTCAACATCGGGATGCTGCACACGAGCCTCGGCGGCGCGCCGGGGCACGATCCCTATGCGCCCTGTTCGGTGGCCGAGCTTGTGGCCCACGGCTACGACTACTGGGCCCTCGGCCACATCCATGCCCGCACCGTTCACCACGAGGCGCCGTGGGTGGTGATGCCAGGGATGCCCCAGGGCCGCGATATCGGCGAGGCGGGGGAGAAGTCCGTTACCCTGGCGACCGTGGAGGATGGGGTGGCGGCGCTCGAAGAACATGTCGTCTCGCCCGTGGTGTTCCGGCGCCGGTCACACCCGGTTGTGGCAGAGGATTGGGCCGGGCTGCGGACCGAGTTGCGCGCGGCGCTCGAGGCCGAGCGGGCGGCGGAGGCGGAGACGGTCTTGCGCCTGCGCCTCACCGGGGCAACGCCCCTCGCCTTTCGCCTGCGCCGGGACCGGGCCTTCCTGGAGGCGGAGCTCGCCGAATGGGCCGGGGAGACCCCGGGTCTGGCGATCGATCGCCTAGAGCTCGACATCGCCCCGCCGACCGCGCCCGCAGAAGGAGATCCGCTGAGTGAGGTCGCAGGCCTGATGGAGGAGATCGCTTCCGATCCCGGCTTTCGGGCCGAGGCCGCGGCGTTTCTCGCCCGTATGGTGGAGGACTTGCCGCCCGACTTGCGAGACCGCTATGGCGAGGATGCGGACGGCCAGGCCGCCGCCCTCGACCGGCTGCTCGCCGCGGGACAGGCTGACGTGCTCGCCGCGCTCGCGGGCCGGCCCTCGGAGACGCCCGACTGATGCGCCTCCGCCGGCTCGATCTCACCCGCTATGGCCACTTCACCGATGCGGTGCTGGATTTCGGCCCCCGCCCTGACGAGGGCCCGGATCTGCACATCGTGTTCGGGCCGAACGAGGCAGGAAAATCCACCATCTACAACGCCTGGCTCGATCTCCTCTTTGGCATCGGCTTGCAGACCGACTATCGCTTCCTGCACCCCCGCGCCGTGATGCGGGTGGGCGCGGAGATCGAGATCGCTGGGCAGAGCATGCCGCTCGCCCGCATCACCCGGCAGAAGGACAACCTCCTCGGCGCGGAGGACCATCCCGCCGATCCAGGCGTGCTGACGGCGGCGCTTGCAGGTCTCGGCCGCGAGGAGGTGCGGGCGATGTTCTCCCTCGACGACGACACGATCGAGACGGGCGGAGAGGCGATATTGGAGAGCCGGGGCGAGCTCGGGGCGCTGCTGTTCTCCGCCGCGGCGGGCTATCCGGAGTTTGTGCGTGCCCTGGAGGCGGTGGAGGGGCGTGCGGCCGCGTTCCATCGCCCTGGCGGGCGGGCGACGGAACTGCGCCGGCTTCGGTCCGAGATCGCCGCCTTGGAGAAGGAGCGTCGCGAGGCCGATGTCGATACGGCCAGTGGAGCCCGCCTCGCCGACGCGCTGGAGGCCGCAGCGAAAGCGGCGGACGAGGCACGGGTCGAGCACGAGCATGTGGTCGCCGAGGTCACCCGGCTCGAGGCTATGGCAGCCGCCTTTCCGCTCCGCGATGCGCTGGTCTCTGTCCGGACCGCGCTCGAGGCGCTGCCGTCTGGTGTGCCTGTGCCGGAAGGATGGGAGGCGGAGATCCAGAGCCTGGCGCTCACCCGCGCGGCTCGGGTGGAGGAGCGCCGTGGCGCCATGGAGGAGGCCGAACGTCTGGGGGACGCTCTGGCCGCCGAGCCGCTCGACGCCGAGGCGCTGGAACTCGCACCCGCCTTGGAGGCCGTCGAGGTCTCACGGGCTGAAACGGCGGTCGAGGACTTGCCGCGCCGGATCGAAGAGCATGACGGCCTGCAAACGGCGCTCGCGGCGCTGGACGCGCGCCTTGGGCTCAGCGGAGAGGGCGCCACGAAAGCGCTGCCCGATGAGGCGGGGTTGCTGGGGTTGGAGGCGCGCCTCGCCCAGCACGAGCGCACGGCTGCAGCGCTGCGCTCGGCCGGCGACGAGTTGGAAAAGGCCCAGACCGCGCTGCGAGAGGCCGAAGCTGCCGCCACCCATCATGCGCGCCCACCGGAGGCTGCGAGCGCCCTTGGCCCCTTGCTGCGCCGCCTCCGGGTCGATGCTTTGCTGGAAGGGCAGGCCACGGCAGCGGCGGGGTTGCGGGAGGCAGAGGCCGCGCTTGCACCGGCTGTCGAGGCTCTGACGCCTTGGGAGGGGGCGGCAAACGATCTTCCTGGTCTGGCCGTTCCGTCTGCCGCAGAGGTCGAGACGCTGCGCCGTCGCCTCCGGGAGCATGAGCAAGACCGCCGGGAGATCCGGTCACGCCAGGACACAGCGGAGGCAGACCGAGCCCGGCTGGCGGCGAGGCTCGCGGCTCTGGAGGCGGGGGGCGATCCGGTCTCCGATGCGCGGGCTGCCGCTCTCCGATCGGACCGGGATGCCGCTTGGGAGACGCACCGCGCACAGCTCGACGACGCCTCGGCCGATGCCTTCGCCGCCGCCATGGCCGACGACGATGCACTTCGGGATCGGCGGGTGGTCGAGAGCGGACGGCTCGCCGAAATCCGGACGACCGAGCGTGCGCTGGCGGAAGCCGAAGCCGCGCGCCGGGTGGAGGGGGAGCGGAGTGCCCGGCTGATGGAGGCGTGGGACGCGGAGGCAGCCGCCCGCGCCCCCGTCCTGTCCGCCCTCGGACTGCCGTCGGATATGCCGCCCGATGCCTTTGCCACCTGGTGTGAGCGGGCGGCGCGCGCGGTGGATCTGGCGCGGGTTGCCGTGGCAAAGGCCCAAGCCCTCGAGGCGGCGGCTGCTGCTTGCCAGCAGGCAAGCGAAGCGCTCACAACGGCCCTTGCGGCGTGCGAGGTGCCGGTGCCGGCGGGAGCGGATCTCGGGATGCTGGCGGATCTTGCCGCAGGGACCGCCGAGAAATCCCTCGAGCGCGCGGCGCGGTCGGAGGCCGCGGAGAAGGCCTTGGCCGCCCGGCGGCATGACCATGTGGCCCGGCAAGGTGCGATGGCGCGTGCCGTCGCCGCTGCCACCGAGGCTGAGGCTGCCTGGGCGGAGCTGGCGACCGGTCCTTTGTCCGGCCTTTCCCCCGAGACCGCCGGTCCCCTCCTGCCGCTGCTGCGCAAGCGTCTGGATCTGGCGGCGAAGGCGGGGGAGCTCTCCGACCGGATCGCCAAGCTCGAGCGCGACCGGGACCGGTTTGCGGCGGCCATGGCCACGCTCCTGGAAGATGCGGTTTCCGATCCGCTGAAGGCCCATCGGGCGCTGACCTACCGGGTCGCCGAGGCAAGAGCGGCCCATGAACGGCGCCAAACCATCGAGGCAGAACGCGGTCGGGCCTTCGCACGGGCCGAAGGGGCGGCCCGCGGGCTCGTCACCATCGATGCGCGGCTGGCGGAGATGGCGGCGCTGGCTGACCTGGCTTCGCCGCCTGAGACCCGGGTGGAGGCCCTTACGCAATGGGTGGCCGACAGCACCCGGCGGGCGGCCTTGGAGACCCAGCGTGCCGACAGGGAGGCGGCGTTGGCCGCGGCTTTGGGGGCGCCCGATGCAGCCACGGCCGAGGCCCGTCTGGCCGAGGAGACGCCCGGAGCGGTGGCAGCTCAGCTCGCCGCCCTCGAGCCGGAGCGCGAGGCAGCGGCCAAGGCGCTCGAACAGGCGCTGGAAGCCAAAGGGGAGGCCCGGCGCGCCTATGCCGAGATCGGGGCCGATGACCGCGCCGTCCGCCTTGGCGAGACCCGGGCCGCGCTTCTTGCGGACCTGGCCGACGGTGCAGAAGAGGCGATCCGGCTCCATCTCGGGGCCCTTGCAGCGCGCCGGGCGCTTGCACGCTATCGCGACCGGCACCGCAGCGAAATGCTGGCGCACACGGCGGAGGCCTTCTCCGTGATCACGGGGGGCAGCTTCCCGAGGCTTGCGACACAGCCCGACGGCGCGGTCGAGCGGCTGGTGGCTCAGCGCAAGGGTGGCGGCTCGATCGGGGTCGACGCGATGTCCAAAGGCACACGGTTTCAGCTCTATCTTGCGCTGCGGATCGCCGGGCACCGGCGCTTTGCCGCCGTCGCTGACCCGCTGCCGTTCTTTGCCGATGATATCCTGGAGACCTTCGACGATGGCCGGGCGGCGGCAGCGCTCCGCCTGATGGGGGAGATCGGGCGCCGCGGTCAGGCGATCTGCCTCACCCACCACGCCCATCTCTGCGACATCGCCCGGGAGGTCTATGGCGAGGCCGTGCGCATCCACCGCGTGCCGGAGCGTGCCTAGAGCGCGTTGATCTTGCTCTTGAAGTCGCTGATCTTGTGGGACGCGTCATTGGCATCGCCAATGGCCTTGTTCCAATTGACCTTCACCGCCTCGGCTTGGGCGTGCAGATCCTTGATCTTGCTGTCGTCGCCGCCCTTCTTTCCCTTCGCCTCCTTTTGCAGCGCTGCGATCTGATTGGCGAGGGCCAGCCACTCCTTATAGAGATCCCCGGCATGAGCGCTCAGCCCTTTCATTTCGACCACGAGCTTGCGCAGCTGCTCGTTGGTTTTGCCGAGTTTGGCGCGCATGTCGCCGATTTCTTTGACATGCGCTTTGAACTGTTTCTCGTTGCCCTGGCGGGAGGCTTTGTTGGTTTTGATCTTCTTGGCGTAGTCTTCGACCATGGGACGTCCTCCAATCGAGTGGGGCTGAATGCGCTTCGGGCCTAATGGACACCGTCGGCCGACGCTAGCGATTGTCGAGCATCGGGCAAGCCCGTTCCGCGCTCAGAGCGTCTGGCGGGTGCCGGTCTCGGCGGAGCGGTAGGCGGCCGCCTCCATCCGCATCACCGTGAGATAATCGCGGGCCTCGTTCTCGAAGGGCGCGTCTCCCCGCAGCCCCGCCAGCACATGGGCCTGGAGGGCATGCACGCAGTCCCCCGCAAACCCTGGCCAGGTGCGGGGCGCCAGCAAAACCGTGCTCTCCAGAGATCCGAAACCGCGCAGGTGCACGGCCCCGTCGCCGGTGAGGGTGAGCGTGCCTTCCGTGCCCTCCACCAGCGCCTCGCCGAGGGTCAGGCGATGGTTCTCGGCCACGTGGTCGAGCAGCCGGTTGCCATCGAAAAGCGCCCGTACGCCGCCTGCGAAACCGAGCAAAATGTGTCCCGCATCCTCGCCTGCGATCACCGGGTTCATCCGGCGCAGATCGGCATAGACGCTCTCGGCCGGGCCGAGCAGATAGCGGAAGGTGTCGAGCCAGTGCACCGCCGTCTCGTGCACCAGGAGCCGCGGCATGGTCTGGAAATAGGGCTGGCGGTCGAGATAGGCGCGCGGGCCCTGACCGTCGCCGGTGCGCAGGCGGAAGGTAACCTGGTGGACGGCGCCGATGCGCCTCTCGGCGATCGCGGCACGGATCGCGCGGTACCAGGGCTGAAAGCGGAAGTTCTCATGCACGACCAGCGGGACGCCGGCGGCCTCTGCAAGAGCGGTTGCGCGCTCCGCGACGGCCAGCTCACCGCAGAACGGCTTTTGGCAGATGATCGCCCGGACGCCAGCTGCGAGGCCCGCCTCGATCGCCTCCAGATGGGTCGGTGGCGGCGTCGCGATGTCGAGGATCTCGGGGCGGGTGGCCTCCAGCATCGTCTCCAGGCTATCGAAGGCCGTGGCACCGCTCTCCGCGGCGCGCGCCAGCTCCCGGTCGGCCACGCCCACCAGATCCGCATCGGGCAAGCGCTGCCACGCCTCGTGGTGGAAGCGCGCGAAATAGCCCGCCCCGAGGACGGCCACGCGGAAAGGGGTCTCGCTCATGCCGCAAGAATGCAGAGCCCGGAGCGGCGTGCAAGGGGCTGCGTGCGCTTGCGGCGTCCGGGCGGCGATGGCACCGTGGCGCGGGGCACCAGGAGGACAGCGGTGAGCGATCTGCGGGACATGCAGCTTCTGGCAGCACTTGCGCGGCATGGGCATTTTGCGCGCGCGGCGGAGGAGTGCGGGATTTCGCAGCCGGCCTTCTCGGCGCGCATCCGCAACCTTGAACTGCAGATCGGCGCGCCGGTCGTGCGCCGCGGCAACAGGTTTCAGGGGTTCACGCGGGAAGGCGAGATCGTGCTGCGCTGGGCTCGGCGGATGCTGGCCGATGCGGATGGCATGGCCCAGGAGATCGCCGAGGCGAAGGGGCATCTCTCGGGCCGCCTCGCCATCGGCGCCGTGCCGACGGCGATCAGCTTTGCCGCCCGCGCGCCGGTCCGGCTGCATGAGCATCACCCGGGGCTGACGGTCCAACTCTTCTCGATGTCCTCAAGCGAGATCCGGCAGGGGTTGGAGGCGTTCTCCCTGGATGCGGGTCTGACCTATCTCGACACCGAACTGCCCGCGGGCGCCAAGGCGGAAGCACTTTACCCGGAACGTTATGTGCTGCTGTGTCCGGAGGCGCTCGCTCCGCGCACAAAAGGCCAGATCACTTGGGCGGAGGCCGCCGCCCTGCCGCTCTGTCTGCTCACGCGGAACATGCGCAACCGCCGGATTTTGGACGAGGCCTTTGCCGCGGCGGGCGCGGTGCCCGAGCCGGTGATGGAGGCCAACGCCTTCACCGCCGCGCTGATCCAAGTGGCGCTCGGGCTGGCGGCGACCATCGCGCCCGAGACCTTGGCCAACAGCCTGCCCCATGCGGCGGGCGGCATCCGCCTCATGCTGGCCGATCCGGTGGTGGAGAAGCCGATCGGCCTTGTGATCGCCGACCGCGACCCGGTGCCGCCTGCCCTGCGCGCGCTGGCTGAGGTGATGCGCACCCTCGACCGCCCGATTTAACCTCCGCCGGGTGTCGCTCCGGTCCGGTGCGCCTTAATCCTCGGTCTTGGCTTCGTCCGCCGCCGCGATGCGCACGTTGAACGCGATCGAGATGCGCTCGCCCGTGCCATAGAACGGGTGGACGGTGTGGCGCAGCCAGCTTGGGAACATCACCATCAGCCCCGGCACCGGGTGCAGCCGCTGGCCCTCGGCAAAACTGCCATCGGGTAGGGTAACCATGTTGATGGCATTGCGGGGGTCGAGAAACTCCAGCGCGCCATTGTAGTCGCTGCCCGGTTCCGGCTCGCCGACCGAGACGTAATAGACCCCCGACCAGTGCGAGCCCGGATGGATGTGCGCCTTGTTGTAATGGCCGTGGCGCGAGACGTTCGCCCAGGCTTCGATCAGAAAGGTGACCTTCGTTCCGGTGGTTCCGCGCAAGGTCGCCTTGGTGAGATCCTTCGACATCTTCTGCATGCGCTTGCGCAGCCTGGTGACGGCGTCCGTGCCCCAGAGCAACAGATCCCGGTCCGAGTGCCATCCGCCGATATTGGAGCGCTGGCTGCCCTCGCTCTCCGTCTCCTTGGCCATGATCTCGGCGTAAAGAGCCTGATTGAGCGCCTCGCTGTCGGGCCACATGTGCTGGCCGATCGGGGTTGTGAACGCCCTGACGATGCGGCCTCCCATTGTCGGTTGGCTCTTTTGGTCTTCGGTCATGTCGGTCCTCGTGGCGGCTTTGCGGCGCCGACTATGGTCCGAGCGACGGCTTACGGCAACCAGGGCTGTCATGCTGCGCTGCACCATAAGCGCAAGCGAAAGCGGCATCCGCTCTTTGGATTTGCCAAGTCGCGGCATCGGGCAGAGGGTCCGAAAAAACCCTGGGAGAGCTAAGATGGCACCGCTCGACACCAAGTCCGGCGTTTGGAAGCAAGGGGGCGGCAAAGGCCGTCACACCCCGAAAGGCCGCCAACTCGACGATGCGGCGCTGGCCGAGGTGCGGGCGCTGCTGGGCGACCGGCCGCGGCGGCGCGATCTGCTGATCGAGTTCCTGCATCTCATACAGGATGCGCATGGGGCTCTCTCCGCCGCCCATCTGCGGGCCTTGGGTGAGGAGATGCGGCTTTCCCAGACCGAGGTCTATGAGGTTGCGACCTTCTATGCCCATTTCGACGTGGTGAAGGAGGGGGAGACCCCGCCGCCTGCGCTGACGATCCGGGTTTGCGACAGCCTGTCCTGTGAGCTCGCGGGGGCGCAGCAACTGAAGGCGGCGCTCGAGGCCGGGCACGATCCGGCCGAGGTGCGTGTGTTGCGGGCGCCCTGCATGGGCCGCTGCGACACCGCGCCCGTGCTGGAGATCGGCCACCACCACATCGACCACGCGACGCCCGAGAAGGTGGCCGCTGTGATCGAGGCCAAGCACTTCCACGCCGATATCCCGGAGTATGAGCGGTTTGCGGCCTATCAGGCGGCCGGCGGCTACCAGCAGCTTCTCGCGCTCCGCGAGAGCGGTGACCCAGAGGCGGTGCAACAGACCGTGCTCGACAGCGGGCTGCGCGGGCTCGGCGGGGCAGGGTTCCCGTCTGGGCGCAAATGGTCCTTCGTGCGGGGCGCCGAGGGGCCGCGCTATCTGGCCGTGAATGGCGACGAGGGCGAGCCGGGGACGTTCAAGGACCGCTACTATCTCGAGCGCACGCCGCATCTCTTCCTCGAGGGGATGCTGATCGCCGCCTGGGCGGTCGAGGCGGAGACCTGCTTCATCTACATGCGCGACGAATACCCCGCGGTGCTGCACATCCTGGCCGAAGAGATCGCAGCGCTGGAGAGCGCAGGGATCGTCGCCCCCGGCTATATCGATCTCCGCCGCGGCGCGGGCGCCTACATCTGCGGCGAAGAGAGCGCCATGATCGAGAGCATCGAGGGCAAGCGGGGTCTGCCGCGCCATCGGCCGCCCTACGTGGCCCAGGTCGGTGTCTTCGGGCGGCCAACGCTCGTGCACAATGTCGAAACGCTGCACTGGGTCGCGCGGATCTGCCGTGAGGGACCGGAGATCCTGTCGTCGGTCGAGAAGAACGGCCGCAAAGGGCTGCGCTCCTACTCGGTCTCGGGCCGGGTGAAGAACCCCGGTGTGCATCTGCTGCCGGCGGGCTCGACCATCACGGACATCATCGAGGCTTCCGGCGGGATGCTGGACGGGCATGTGTTCAAGGCCTATCAGCCGGGCGGGCCATCCTCCGGGCTGCTGCCTGCGTCCATGGGCGATGTGCCGCTCGACTTCGACACGCTGCAGCCGCATGGGAGCTTCATCGGCTCGGCGGCCGTGGTGGTGCTGTCGGATCAGGACAGTGCCCGCGCCGCCGCCCTCAACATGCTCCGCTTCTTCGAGGACGAGAGCTGCGGACAGTGCACCCCTTGCCGGGCGGGCTGCGAAAAGGCCGTGAAGCTGATGGAAGCGGACAGCTGGGACACCGGGCTGCTGGAGGAGCTCTGCCAGACCATGGCGGATGCCTCGATCTGCGGGCTCGGCCAGGCGGCACCCAATCCCATTCGCCTCACGATCAAGCACTTCCCGGACGAGGTTTGACGCGTGAGGTCGCGGCTTCTGGCGTGGCAGGTCCGATGAGCACGGCATTCCCCGGTACCGAGCCACGTGATGCGGCGGATCTGGCGGACGCCCACGGTCAGCCCGGCGGTGCGGAATGACGGAGGATCGGATGCGGAGCGGCTTGTTTCCTTCGGTGGCTTTGCTGGGTGCTTCGCTGCTCGCAAGCCCCGGCGCGGCCGTAGAGCCGGCGCACTGCTATCTCGGTGAGCCGCCGGCGGATGCGCCGCTGACCACCACGTCGCCGCCTCCGATGATGGGGTTCCTCGACATGCTGGACGTCGTGACCGCGCTGCACGCCTGCGGCACCGAGATGGACGTCCACCGGACTGCCCTCGATACCGAGCGGCGCGGCGGCGGCTGCTCCGACAGCTCCGAGATCGCGGGCTGGACCGACGAGAAGTTCGCCGTCTCCCCGGATGCGCTCCGCGCGGTGATCATCGAGGAGTTCGCCATGACCGAGAGCGCGTTCGAGGACTGGTGCAGAACCCTGTCGGTCTGTGAACCGACGGCCGACGGCTATTCCGAGGCCTGCAATGCAGCCTTCGAAGCGGGGTTCCAATGACACGCGTCTCGGGCACAGCCATGGTCTCGGCGGCTCCCTCGACGCCCAGTCGCGGCGATACGGTATGCGCGCCCACGGCCATCCTCCGAGGAGTGATCTGAGGATGGAGGTCCGCGACTACATTCCTGCCGACCGTGCGGCGCTGATCGCGATATGCGCCGAGATGGAAGCGCATTACGACGGTGCCGAGGCCATCGGGCCGGAGGAAGTCGCCGAGCAGGTCGACCATGCACTGGCGCGCTTGCACGACACCACTCTCCTGGTGGCGCCCGCGGAGGATAGAACCCTCGCGGGTTTCCTGACCGCCGTGCGGACCTGGCCCGGCACGCGGATGCGCTTTGCCTGGTGGGTCAAGGAAGTCTACGTCGCCAAGGCCGCACGCGGCAAAGGTGTCGGCACCGCGCTGATGCAAGCCTTCCTCGCCCGTGCCCGCATGACCGACGGCGAGCGCGTGGACATCGCCACCGACCGTACCAACACGGCCGCCATCGGGCTCTATGAGAGCCTGGGCGGCTGCATGACCGACAAGGTCCTCCTCCGTTACCAAGCCGCTTCCTAAGGAGCCTGCCATGCCAGACGGATCGAAAATCAAGCCGATCACATTCACCCTCGACGGGCGTGAGGTCAGCGCCGAGCCGGGAGAGACCATCTGGCAGGTCGCCAAGCGGATGGGCACGACGATCCCCCATCTCTGCCACAAGGACACGCCGGGATACCGCTCGGACGGCAACTGCCGCGCCTGCATGGTCGAGATCGAGGGCGAGCGCACGCTGGCCGCCTCCTGCATCCGGACCCCGACCGAGGGTATGGTGGTCAACGCCTCCGGCAGCCGGCCCGAGAACGCGCGGAAAATGGTGATGGAGCTGCTGGTGGCTGACCAGCCGGCGCGCGAGGAGGCCCATGACCGCTCCTCCCATCTGTGGGATATGGCCGATGCGCAGGGCGTCACCGAGAGCCGCTTTCCCGCCAAGGCGCCCGAGCAAGTGCCGCTGCTCGACGACAGCCACATCGCCATGAAGGTGAACCTCGATGCCTGCATCAGCTGCAATCTCTGTGTGCGGGCCTGCCGCGAGGTGCAGGTCAACGACGTGATCGGCATGGCGATGCGGGGCGCGGGCTCGAAGATCGTGTTCGACATGGACGACCCGATGGGGGGCTCGACCTGCGTGGCCTGCGGCGAGTGCGTCCAGGCCTGCCCGACCGGGGCGCTGATGCCCGCAACGGTGGTGGACGAAGAGCAGAAGGGCGATGCCAAGGACTTCGACCGCTGCGTCGACAGTGTCTGCCCATTCTGCGGCGTCGGCTGCCAGCTCAAGTTCAAGATCAAGGACGAAAAGATCAAATACGTCGAAGGCTCGGACGGGCCCGCGAACGAGAACCGCCTGTGTGTGAAGGGCCGCTTTGGCTTCGACTACATCCACCACGCGCACCGGCTCACCAAGCCGCTGATCCGCAAACCGGACGCGCCGGCCAAAGGGTTGAACGTGGACCCCTCGAACTCCTGGACCCATTTCCGCGAGGCGACCTGGGAGGAGGCGCTGGATGCCGCCGCCGGCGGGCTGGTGCGCCTGCGCGGCTTCTTCGGCGGGCGCTCGGTGGCGGGCTTCGGTTCGGCCAAATGCTCGAACGAGGAGGCCTATCTCTTCCAGAAGCTGATCCGCACCGCCTTCCACCACAACAATGTCGACCACTGCACCCGGCTCTGCCACGCCTCCTCGGTGGCGGCACTGATGGAGAATGTCGGCTCGGGCGCGGTCACGGCCACTTTCAACGAGATCGAGAACGCGGACGTCGCCATCGTCATCGGTTCGAACCCGACCGAGAACCACCCCGTCGCCGCGACCTATTTCAAGCAGTTCGTCAAACGCGGCGGCGAGCTTATCGTGATGGATCCCCGCGGCCAGGGGCTGAAGCGCCACGCAACGCATATGCTCCAGTTCCGCCCGGGCACCGATGTCGCGATGCTGAACGCGATCATGCACGTGATCGTCGAGGAGAAGCTCTATGACCGCAACTATGTGGAGGGCTTCACCGAGGGCTTCTTCCAGCTCCGCGAGCATCTGAAGGGGTTCACGCCCGAGAAGATGGCCGAGCATTGCGGCATCGACGCCGAGACCCTGCGCACGGTCGCACGGACCTTCGCGGGGGCCAAGGCCGGCATGATCTTCTGGGGCATGGGGGTCAGCCAGCACGTACACGGCACCGACAACGCGCGCTGCCTGATCAGCCTTGCGCTGCTGACGGGTCACGTCGGTCGGCCGGGGGCGGGGCTGCACCCGCTGCGCGGCCAGAACAACGTGCAGGGCGCCTCGGATGCGGGCCTCATCCCGATGGTTCTGCCGGACTATCAGACGGTGAAATCCGAGAGCGTGCGCGAGCTCTTCCGCGGCATCTGGGGCACTGAGATCCCCGACGAGCCGGGCCTCACAGTCGTCGAGATGGTCGATGCCATGTATCGCGGTCAGATCCGCGGCATGTACATCCTCGGCGAGAACCCGGCGATGTCGGACCCGGATGTGGACCATGCGCGCGAGGCGCTGAGCCATCTCGATCACCTCGTGGTGCAGGACATCTTCCTGACCGAGACGGCGAACTTCGCCGATGTGATCCTGCCGGCGAGCGCTTGGCCGGAGAAGACGGGCACGGTCACCAACACCAACCGCCAGGTGCAGATGGGGCGTAAGGCCGTCGAGGCGCCGGGTGAGGCCAAGGAAGACTGGTGGATCATCAACGAGCTGGCCAAGCGGCTGGGTCTGAAATGGGACTACCAGCACCCCTCCGAGGTCTTCGGCGAGATGAAGATGTCGATGCAGAGCCTCAAGAACATCTCCTGGGGCCGGCTCGAGGCAGAGGGCGCGGTGACCTATCCGAGCCTCAGCCCCGACGATCCGGGTCAGCCCGTGGTGTTCGGCGACGGCTTCCCGCGGGCGGGTGGGCGCGCCAAGTTCACGCCGGCGCATGTGACCCCGCCGGCCGAGACGCCGGATGCGGAGTATCCGATGATCCTCACCACGGGTCGGCAGCTCGAGCATTGGCACACCGGCAGCATGACGCGCCGCGCGGAGGTGCTCGATTGGGCCGAGCCCGAGGCGCATGCCTCGCTGCATCCGAAGACGTTGCGTCGGCTCGGTGTGGCTCCCGGCGACCAGATCGCGGTGGCAACCCGGCGCGGCGAGATCCGGATCGCGGCGCGTGCCGATAGGGCCGTGGCCGAGGACATGGTGTTCATCCCGTTCGCCTATGTGGAGGCGGCGGCGAACACGCTCACGAACCCGCAGCTCGACCCTTACGGCAAGATCCCGGAGTTCAAGTTCTCCGCCTGCCGGGTGGCGCGGGTCGAAGAGCCGGAGATCGCGGCGGAGTGATCGGCGCGGGCGCGGTCAGAAATTGCCGCGCCACCGGTTCCAGCGAAAGAGGATGGCCGCCAGCGCCTCGTAGGCGAGCCATCCGACGGGACGCAGGAGCGGCGTCGCCGCAAGCCGTCCGAGCCAGCGCCAGTGGGGGCTCGCCTGCATGGTGAGCGCGGCGGCATCGATCCCGCGAACCAGCCTTCCCTCGGGGGTTAGCACATGCAGCCGGTATTGCACGTCGCGCTCGGTGAGCCCGTGCTCGCGGAGGATCTCTGGGGTCTCCACGATGTCGGTATAGCGGGCCTCGCCCCGCATCGCCTCGATCCCGGCGCGGCAGACGGGACAGTCGCCGTTGTAGATCACATCGCAGGTCGGTTGGTCGGACATACCGTACACATGGGGCAAGGGCCTGCGCCGTCGATTGTGACATCCCAGCGCAGGCCGTTGGTGTGGGGTCCGGGGTCTAGCGGTTGCGGCCCGGGTTCGCGATCCTGCCGCCGCCGACCTCGCACTGGGCCATCGGGGTCAACCGGTTGCCGCCGCCGTCATGGGAGGTTGTGCAGACCGGTCGTGCCTCCATCATGCCGGAACATCCCGCGAGAGCAGCCGCCACCAGCAGCCCGGCGCCGAGCCGGGTCGTGAGTTTCGTCATTCGCATTTGGGGACCTCTGAACGATTTGTCGACAATTCAGAGGTGGGAGCCTCACAGGCTCCTCACAACCATGTCATAAGACTGCGTTGTTCTGGGGCGTCAGGCTGTTGTTTCCTTGCCACGGCGCTTTGACCAGAAGAACTTTATGACCGGCAACAGGATGAGGATGACCGCAATCACCGTGATCGGGCCCGCTATTGGACGCTCGACGAAGATCATCGGATCGCCATCGGACAGCAGCAGGGACTGGCGCAAGGTCGGCTCTGCGATGGGCCCGAGCACGATCGCCAGCACCGCTGGTGCGAGCGGGTAATCCAGGATCCGCAGGAAGAAGGCGCCGAGGCCGAAGAACACCATCAGCCAGACGTCGTGCATGTCCTGTGTGGCGGCAAAGCCACCCACGATGGAGAGCGTGAAGATGATTGGCGCAAGGATCGTGAACGGCATCCGCAGCATCCACAGAAAGAGCGGGATGAAGCAAAGGTTCACGATCAGCGAGATCAGGTTGGCCACATAGAATGACCCGATCAGCGGCCAGACGAACTCCGGCTGGTCGGTGAAGAGCCGCGGGCCGGGCGTCAGCCCCCAGATCACCATACCGCCGAGCAGCACCGCCGTGGTCGGGCTGCCGGGTATGCCCAGCGTCAGCATCGGCAACATGGCCCCGGTCGAGGCGGAGTTGTTCGCAGCCTCCGGCGCTGCGACCCCGTCGATGGAGCCCTTGCCGTACTCCTCCGGGTTGCGGGCGGTCATCTTGGCGATGCCATAGGACATCAGCGAGCCCGGCGTCGCGCCTGCCGCTGGCAAGATGCCGACGAAGAAGCCGAGGCCCGAGCCGATCCCCATGCCTTTCCAGCCACGGGTGAAGGTCCGCCCCGTCGCGCGCATCACACCGGAGAAGCTGATCTTCGCATCCGTCATCGTGATGTCGTCGCGGGTCGTGTAGATCGTCCACAGCATCTCGCCGATGCCGTAGACCCCGATCGCCAGCACCAGGAAGTTGATCCCGTGCATGAAGCCGATGATGTCGAAGAAGATCAGACGCGGCTCGCCGGAGATCTGGTCGAAGCCGACCGCGGCCATTGTGAGCCCGAAGCAGATCGAGAAGATCGTCTTGGGGATGTCGTCACCGCCGAGCCCCACGAACGTTGCAAAGGCCAGGAGCATCAGCGCGAAGATCTCGGGTGGGCCGAAGGACAGCGCAACCGAGGCGAGCGGCGGCGCAAATCCGGTGAAGAAGATGTTGGCGATGCTCCCACCGATAAAGCTTGCGATGGCGGCCGTCACCAGCGCCTGGTTCGCGTCGCCCTTCAGCGCCAGCGGGCGCCCGTCGAAGGTGGTCGCCACCGCGGTCGAGGCGCCGGGGATGCCGAGGGTGATCGAGCTGATCGCGCCGCCATACATCGCGCCGTAATAGATCGCGGCGAGGAAGATCATCGCCGCCGCCGTTCCGTCGTTGGGATCGGAGAAGGACTGTTGGATCAGGAAGGTCGCCGGCAGCAGGATCGCGACCCCATTGACCGAGCCGAGCCCTGGCATCGCGCCGACGAAGAGCCCGATCACCACCCCGAGGAACGTCAGTCCGAGGATTGCCGGTGAGAGCGCCGTGGCGATCCCGTCGAACAGCAATGGCAACACGTCCATGATAGTCCTCCCTCGTCCGGAGCCTTCTGCGGCCCTCGATCAGTGCTGGTCTGCGGGACTGCGCCCCGTCAGAGGAAGATGTCGTAGAGTGGGATGAACAGCGGCTCGAGATAGCCTTTGGGCAGCACGATCCGCATCGCCACATCGAAGAAGAAGAAGGTCACAACCGGCGCTCCGAGCGCGATCGCCAGTGCGAGCTTGAGACTGTGACGCCCCAGGATCCACACATAGTAGAGCAGGAAGACACTCATCGCCCCGTACATGCCGATGATGTCCACCAGCGCCACGAAGCCGATCACGCCCCCGCCGACCTTCAGCAGCATCAGGAGGCCGAAACGGTCGAGATAGACGGCCGTGGAGCGGGACGGCGGGGAGGCCCGCCGCACCCAGTTGACGATTACCCAGACACAACACAGCAGCATCGCGCCTGCGAGGTAGAAGGGCCACCAGCCGCTGCCCGGCCCCTCTCCTTCGATATAGCGGATCGGTTCGCCCCAGCCGTCATGCCACTCGGACAGACCGCTCTTCCACATAATGTAGACAGACATCACCCCGAGGACGATCGCTGTTACAAGCTCTGCGATCCGCATGGCTCAGCGTCCCTTCTGGACAGCCGCGATCAGTTGATCGCGCCCGATGCCTTCAGGATGGTCTCATGGCGGTCGCGCTGCGACGACCAGTAGTCTTTCAGCTCATCGCCCTGGATCTTGGCGCCAAGCAGCGATTTGCTCGACTTGTACTTCTGCCACTTTTCGCTGTCGTAGACGTTCTGGAAAAGCGTGTTGTAGAAGGCCAAGGCGTCAGCCGACATGCCAGGCGCACCCACGACCGAGCGCTGCATGGTGTAGGCGAAGTCGCCGCCCAGTTCCTTCAGCGTCGGCACATCCGGGAAGAGCGGCAGACGCTCATCCGTGAAGGCCACCAGCGGAACCACGTCGCCCGACTCGTAGAAGCCCAGAGCCTCGGACGGGTTGTTCACCGAGCTGGTGATCTGCCGGCCGGCCAGGTCCTTCGCAACAGCGCCGCCACCTTTGTACGGGATGTACTTGATGGACAGGCCGTAGTTGTTGTTCAGGAAGTCGGTGATGATGTTGTCTTCGGAGTTCTTGCCGGTGCCGCCCATGACCCAGTCAGAGCCACGCTCGGTCGCAACGGCGATGAACTCGTCAAAGGTGGTGATGCCCTCGTCCTTGTGGACCCAGAGGAGGAAGGTGTCCTCAGCCATACGGCCCACGGGTGCGAAGGTCATGATGTCCACACCAAGACCCGGCTGACGCAGCGGGGTGGTGAAGAACGAGTTCAGCGTCACCATGATCGTGTGGTCGGGGTCACGCGCTTTGTTGAGGTGCACAAGTGCCTCGGCACCCGAGCCACCCGGCTTGTTCACCGGAACCAGCGGCTTCGGCGACAGGTTGCTCTCTTCAACGATGGCCTGCATCAGACGGGCCATCTTGTCGGCGCCCCCGCCTTTGCCGGCCATGATCACGAAATCGATGGGCTTGTTCGGTTCCCAGGCCTGCGCGGTCGCCCCAAACCCGGCGACTGCGAAAACGGCGGCGCTGGCTGCCATCATTACGCGGCGAGTGAAATTCATATTGTACCTCCCGTCTGTTGCTCGCTGATCCCGTTTAGGATCAGTCCTTAGTTGTTAGTTCGTTTTAACGCCCCGTCCAACAGCTAGCGGGAACCAGGGCGTGCATTAACGGCCCAGATGCACAACCGGTAGGCGAATGACGCCCGATTTCCCATTGTTTCTCATTTGGTATGCCAGATACCAAAACCTAGCCAAGCGGCTGAAATAATCAAGAGCCTATCGCATGTTGCAGCGCAATATTCGACAAGCCAGCGGTTTGCGGGCCGCGCGCTAGATTCCAATTTCGCGAATCACTGCGGCCGAACTGGTCACGGTGGCGACCTGACTCATGGCGTATTCGAGCGAGGCCCGGTGCCAGTCGGCGTTCATGGTGGAACAGCAGTCCTCCGGCACGATCACACGGAAGCCGAGATCGGCGGCAGTGCGTGCGGTATGCTCGACGGACATGTTCGTCCACGCCCCACAGTTGATGATGGTGTCGACCCCGGTGCCGCGCAGGTGACGCTCGAGGCGCGAGCTTGGCCAGGCGCTCATGGTCATCTTCTCGATCACGATGTCATCGGCCTCCGGTGCGAGAGAGGCCGCCGGCTGCACGCCCCATGTCCCGCGCACCAGCGCATTGGCCCCCACCAGCCCTTCGAACAGCGGGCAGTTCTGCGCCATGGCCGGATGGCCAGCCTCGCAAACGAACCAGATATGGTAGACGCGGATCCCCTTCGCCCGGCAGGCGGCCGCAAGCCGGCGGGCATTCTCCACCACGTTCTGGGCGCGCGCATGGGCGGGACTGCCGGAGGCCGCGAACGCACCGCCCTCCATGATCACATCGTTTTGCAGATCCTGCAGGAGCAGCGCCGTGCGGGCGGGGTCGATCGCCAAGCCGCTGGGCTGGGCGCTGGCCGCTTTGGGCGGCGCCCCGGCATCGCTGCGCATATAGGGTTCGTTGCGTGGGCCAACCTTGGTCTTCACCGCATAGACCGAGTGGGTCGCGCAGACAAAGAGCGTCCGCCAATCGTCCCCACCCCAGGCGAGGTTGGCGGACAGCTCGGGGATCGTAACCTTTCCAATCAAGCGGCCGTCGGGGGCATAGACCCAGAGCCCGCCCGGCGCCGTCACCCAGACATTCCCCTCGGCGTCGCACTTCATACCGTCCGGCACACCGGGGCGCATCGCGTCCACGATCCCGCTGGCGAAGATCCGCCCGCCCGAGAGCTGACCGCCGCCAACCTCGAAGACCCGGATGTTGGTCTGAACGGTGTCGTTGACATAGAGGAGCCGCCCGTCCGGCGAGAAGCACAGCCCGTTGGGCTGCGTGAACATGTGCCGCTCGGAGACCAGTTCGGGCTCGTCGCCGGGTGTGTGGTCCGGTGGCAGGCGGTAGACCCCTTGGAAGCCGAGCTGGACGGGGCGCTCAACCCCAAATCCCGGCATCCGGCCATAGGTTGGGTCGGTGAACCAGATGGCGCCGTCTGCGCTCACACAGACATCGTTGGGGGAGTTAAGCTCGCGTCCCTCGAAATGGCCGGTCAGGACCTCGCGCGTGCCGTCCGGGCGAAAGCGCGAGACCGAGGACGTCGCGTGCTCGCAGACGATCAGGTTGAGATCGCGGTCATAGGTCATGCCGTTGCCCTTGTGGGAGGGGCGCAGGACCTCGCGCACGCCGCCGGTTCCGTCCCAGCGGCGGCGGACATCGCCCGGCATATCGGAGAACAGCAGATAGCGTCCGCTCGGATGCCAGATCGGGCCTTCGGTGAACTGGAAGCCGGAGCCGAGCTGAAGCACCGGTGCGTGCTCGTCGATCAGAGTACGGAAATGCGGATCGAGCGCATCATGGGCCATGGGAGGTCTCCGTGTCTGGCATAGGCAGGCCCGCCCCCTCCCTCCGCCCACCCACCCACGGGAGGGGGCGGGCCTGCGAGAAGCTTGGGGATCTGGCCTGGCTCAAAGGGGAGAGGCAGGGGCGCGGTCTGAGACCGATCCGGGCTCGCCAGCTCCGGGCGGGTGGGTGGGGGAGGTGGCGGGCCCGGATCGGCCTGCCACCCTGCGCCGTGGTCAGGAGGTGGAGAGCCTGAGATGCGTCTCGAAGGCTCTCTGCAGCGTTGCGCTCGGATGCACGCCGCGGATTACGCTGCGCATCTCGCCCGAACGGTCGAAGAGCAGGAGCGTCACATGGCCGACATTGTGGCGCGCGGCGAGCGCTCGGCCCTCGGCGGTTCTGAGGTTGGCCACCATGAAGGTCAGCGCCCCATCCTCGAAGCCGGTCAACGCCTCGCGCGCCGCCCGCTGCAAGGCTGCACACTCGCTGCATTGGGGATCGTGGATCTGCACCACCGACGGCGTGCCATTGCCGATCCGGGAGAGATCGCCCTCGCTCATGCTCGCCGAGACGCTCGACACGGTCCAGTAGCCGACACCGCCGACGCCGAACGCGATGGCGCCCCAGCTTGCCGCCGCTGTCAGGACTTCGCGACGTGAGCGCGCTTTGCGCGGTCTTGGCGAGGGGTTTGGCGTCTTGGCCGGTTTGCCCGATTTCGCGCCCGCCTTTGTATTGCCACGCTTCTTCATCTCCGCCTCCAGCCAGAACCTTCCCACGCTGGAAGGTCTCCCAGGGGGCGGCCAGGATCAACGCCCTCTCACGCCGACGTGTGCGAGCGTGAGGTGAGGCGAGCGCGGGGCGGAGGCGGGCAGGTGGGCTCACATCGGAAACCACGGACGGTCGGCGACACTCTCCGATACCGGCCCCGGCACGCGCATATCCAGGCGTCCGACAACCCGCCCGCCTTCGATCTTGGCCGGCTTGTCGTGCACCGGCAGGAGATAGCGGAAGTTCTGCATCAGCTTCTTGATCGCGCCCTTCTCGGCCCGCTTGCTGCCTGCATGGTTGCCCGTGACCTGAGGCTCCATGAACTGGGTCTGGCGCACCTGGTTCACGATCTGGTCGTTGAAGTTGTAGATCACGTCGCCGCAGATGCAGGCGAGCCCGTCCGCAGTCTCGACAATCACATTGGCCGAGCCCTCGGTGTGCGCATTCGCCGGCTCGCACCAGACGCCGGGGATCAGCTCTTCTGCTCCGGTGATCTCGAGATCCAGGAACCGCAGCGCGTCCTGGGTGTGCAGCCGCTCGATCAGGTGCTGGATGTCCGGTTTGGGGTATTGCGGGTGCATCAGACCCGAGACGGAGCACTCGAGCTCGCGCCGGTTGATCACCACGGTCGTGTTCATGGGGAAGTGGTCGTCCTTGCCCGCATGGTCGATGTGGAGATGGGTGTGCACCACATAGCGCACGTCGCCGAGCTTCACCCCGTGCTTGGCCAGCTGCTGCTCGATCATGTTGTCGTGGAATTGGAGGCCGCGCATGCCCAGCGACTCCATGATCGCATTGTCGCGATAGCCGGTGTCGACCACCACCGGATAGGTGCCCCCAAGGATCAGAAAGCCATAGACCGGCACGCGCCGGATCCGTCCGCATTCGTGCCCGAGCACGAGAAAACTCGTCTCCAGCTCGATATCGCCATAGTCGAGCACGTGGATTTCAAGTGCCATGGGTCCCTCCCTTTATTCGTTTCTACAGTCGGTAAATTCGGGTTGCCGTGTCGCGGAAGAGCGCGCGGCGGGCGGCGTCGGTCATCTCGGCGGTTGCGGCGAGATGGGCGGTGAGCAGGCTGGCATAGTCGGTCCAGAGTTTCTCGATGGGGAAGTTCGAGCCCCAGAGGCAGCGTTTGACCCCAAAAGCATCGACGGCAATGGCCACGATCTCGGCGATCAGCGCGGCATCGACCCGGTGCACAAAGGTGCCGAGCCCCGAGAGCTTGCAACAGATGTTCGGACAGGCCGCGAGGCGGCGCAGACCGCTCTCCCACATGGTGCGACCCTCCGGCGAGAGATCCTCCAGCATCAGCGCGTGCTGGAGCACGAAGGTGACCTCCGGGCAGGCCTCGGCGAGCGCGACCCCGTGCTCGGTCTGTCCCGCGAAGAGCTGCAGTTCGAACACCCAGCCCCGCTCGGCGAGATGGGCGATGTTGCGCTGGACCACGGGATCGGAGCCGAGATCGGGGCGTTGGGCGAAGCGATAGGGGACGCTCTCGTGCCAGTGAAGCTGTTGGCGCACACCGCGGGTAAGCGGTTGCGCGAGGCGGTCGAGTTGCGGGCGGACATCCTCGGCCGTGAAGTCCGCGAAGCCCACGATGGCATGGGGCCAACCGGTGCGGTCGGCCTCCCCCTGGACCCAGGCGGCTTCGTCAGCGGCCCAGTTCGGCGCCCAGTTGGCCTGCACATAGACGGACTTCGCGATCCCGGTCCCGGCCACGTCCGCGCGGTACTCCTCGATTGCGTAGTCGCGCTTGATGGCGTCGTAGTCGCCGAAGATCCGCGGCACACTCGGCCCCAGCAGCCAAGGCAGATCGGCGCGGCGCCAGATGTGGTGGTGCGCGTCCACCGCGTCTTTGGGCAATGCGGTCATCGGCGGGCCCCTGCCGCGAGGATGTGGGCTGCGACCGGCGCGGCGCCGCTGCCATCGCCGATGTGGTCGAGGAAGGGCAGGCAGGCCTTGAGTGCTCCGGTCTCAGGCCGGAAGGCCGGGTCGGCGGCCAGTGGCGTCAGCCAGTCGAGCCGCCAGGCTAGGCGGGAGAGGCGGTCGACCGCGCTCACCATCGCGCCCGGATCGCCCCGCTCCAGCCCGTCCGAGAGAACCGTCACCAGCGCGCCGCGCGCAAACCCGGCGAACCGGGGGACAGCGAGGAAGGCGGCCAGGGCATCGCCGATCCGCGTGCCACCGTCCCAGTCCGGCGCGAGCCCCGCCGCCATCTCGAGCGCCTGCGCCCGGCTCCTGAGCCTGAGGGCTCGGGTGATGCGGGTAAGGCGTGTCCCGAAGGTGAAGACCTCGACCCGGTCACCTGCTTGGACCGTCGCATGGGCGAGGGCAAGCATCCCATCGGTTCCGCCCTTCATGCTGCCGGAGATGTCGATCAGCAGCAGGATGCGGCGTTGGCGCGGCTGGCGGGCGAGCCGTGGCAGCTCAACCAGTTCGCCGTCGCGCCGGGCGGCGAGGCGCAAGGCCCGTGCGAGATCCGGGCGGGCGCCCCGTCGGTCGGGGGCGTGGCGACGGCCGATCCGGCGGGGCAGGGCGGTGGGTGCGCGCCGGGCAAACCGCGCGAGCGCCTGCGCCTCGGTCTGTGCCGAGAACTGGCGGACCGAGAGCGTCTCGGACGCCGTCGCCTCCGCCCCACGCTCCGATGGCTCACCCAGGTCGAAGTCCTCGCGGCCCTCGCGCTGGTCGCGGACGGCCATCTCGTCGTCATCCCCCTCCGATGCGGGGGCGGCCAACGCCTGGCCAAGGAAATGCGCGCGGAACAGAGCGTCGAACTCCGGAAATCTCTCGGGCGGGGGGCTGAGCGTCGCACGGGCCGCCCGGTGGATATCCTCGACCGCCCGCGGCCCCAGCAGTCCGACCCCTGCGAGGAAGGCCACCGTCTGGTCGGGCGCCACCACAAAGCCGGCGCCACGGAGCACATCGGCAAAGGCCACGAAGGGTTCTGCGGCCCGGGGGAGCGTCATGCCGCATCTCCCGGCAAGAGCACGTCCAACCGGTCGGCGAGGAACGCCAAATCGTCCTGGTCCTTGAGCGCGACCCCGATCGCCCGCCGGAACGCCTCGGGCCACGCCGCCCCCTGGGAGGCTAGCAGCGTCGCCGCTTCCGCCCATTCGACCGTCTCGGCGACCCCCGGCGGTTTCGCCAGAGGCTCGGCCCTCAGACGCCCGACGGCGGCCACCACCCGGTCCGCAGTCTCGCGCGCAACACTGGAGGCGCGGAGCATGACGATCTCCGCCTCCCGCATCGGGTCAGGATAACCGATCCAGTGATAGACGCAGCGCCGGCGGAGCGCCTCATGCAGCTCGCGGGTCCGGTTCGAAGTCAGCACCACCACGGGCCGCCGGTCGGCGCGCAGGGTCCCGCGCTCTGGGATGGTGATCTGGAAATCGGAGAGAAACTCCAGCAGGAACGCCTCGAACTCGGGATCCGCCCGGTCGATCTCGTCGATCAGGAGCAGCGCCGCGTCGGCGGTCTGCAGCGCGTCGAGCAGAGGCCGCGCCAGCAGGAAGCGGTCTTCGTAGACGTTGACATAATCGCTGCCCGCCTGGCGGATCGCCAGCATCTGGCGGGGATAGTTCCACTCATAGAGCGCGGCGGAGGCGTCGATCCCCTCATAGCACTGGAGCCGGATCAGGCGCCGCCCGAGCACGGAGGCCAGCGCCTTGGCGGCCTCGGTCTTGCCGGTTCCGGGCGCCCCTTCCAACAGCAGCGGCTTGCCGAGCGCCAAGGCCAGATAGGCCGCGGTCGCCAACCCTTCGCCGGCGAGGTACTGCGCATCTCCCAGCGCCTCCGCAAGATGGCCGGCACCGGAGATCCCGTCGATGACCGGCTGGACCGTCACGGGCTGGTGTTCCCGGGCCGGGCGCCCCCTTGGGCCCTCAAGGCACGCAGGATCTTCTCCGGCGTCAGCGGCAGATCGTCGATGTCGACCCCGACGGCGTCGAACACCGCGTTGGCAATCGCGGGCAGCACCGGATTGGCACACATCTCACCGGGCCCTTTGCCACCGTAAGGGCCATCGGGCGCCGGCCGCTCCAGCACCGCGATGTCATGGGGCGCGATGTCGCCCGGCCCGGGCATGAGATAGCCGTTGAAGTCGGTCGGACCGTGGGCCCGGTCGGGGTAATAGGGCTCCGTGGTCTCCCAGAGCGCGTGGCTCATCCCCATCCATGCGCCGCCGACCAACTGCTGCTCCACCAGCCGCGGGTTGAGGGCGCGCCCGACTTCATAGGCTGAGTTCATCTTGAGGACCGTGACCTCGCCGGTCTCGTCGTCCACCTCGACATCCACCACCAAGGCGGCATGGGCATAGGCGCTGACCGGGGTCATCTCGCCCGTCTCCGCGTCCACATCCGACATCGGGATCAGGAAGATCCCCCGCCCCGAAACCGTGCGCCCCTGCTTGAACTGGGCCGCGGCAGACGCCTGACCGGTGGTGATGGAGCGCGAAGGGGCGCCGCGCACATGGATATTCCCTTGACCGTCGGTTTCGAGATCGCCCGGGTCCACCTCCAATTCCTCAGCGGCCGCCTCCAGCATCACCTGGCGTGCCTCGCGGGCCGCCTCGATCACCGCATTGCCGACCCGGTGCGTGCCGCGGCTGGCAAAGCTGCCCATGCAGTGCGGACCCGTGTCGCTGTCGGCTGTGTCCACATAGACATCGGCCACCGGCACGCCGAGCGTTTCCGCCGCGATCTGGCGGGTGACCGACTTCATCCCCTGGCCGAGATCGATCGAGGAGAGCGCCACCGTGAACTTGCCATCGGGGTTGGAGTGCACGAGCGCCTGGGACGGGTCGCCCCCGAGGTTCATGCCGATCGGATAGTTGATGGTGGCGCAGCCGCGCCCGCGATGGAGCGTCATCACCGCCTCCTCGTGCCGCTGATGCCGGAGAAGCGACCCGCCCCCGGCCGCCGCACGCCGCGGGTGAACGGCTCGGTCGGTCGGTAGGGCTCGCTTGATGCGGGCGTCGGCGGAGCGCTTGGGCCGGCAGGCGCGGGAGGATGGCTCTCGCGCCGCGGCGCCCCCCCAGCCGCGCCATGGGTGGGCTGCGATGTCGGTTCAGCCGGGCGCTCCGGTGCCGGGGTGGGGCGCGGCTGGGGGGGCGGCGTCGCAGCCACCGGTGCCGGACGTGGAGCGGGCGAACCTTCCCTCCGTGCGCCAATCTGGCCATCGGTGTCGGTGGCCGTCCGTGCTGGCAGCGCACCGCGCAACCCGCCCCCGCCCGTCAGGCTCGAGGCCGCCCGCGCCTCTCCAGAGAGCGCCCAGCCCGCCTTCTCCGCGGCAACCTGGGCGCATTCCACCAGCGCACAGTTCTTCGCAACCCGCCGGTGCGCCTTCATGTCTCCGTCGCGGTAGGCATTGAGGATGCGGAACTCCAGAGGGTTCATCCCCACGGCCCGCGCGACCTTGTCCATGTGCCGCTCGATGGCCCAATCGACGCCCGTAATGCCAAAGCCCCGCATCGCCGTCGCCGGCGTCCGGTTGGTATAGACGCAATAGACATCCGAAGAGACGTTCGGGATCGTATACGGCCCTGGCAGGTGTCCGGTCCCTTTCTGCACCGCATAGGACGAGAGCCGCGTATAGGCGCCGCTGTCGAAGTAGCCCTCAAAGCGGCGCGCGAGGATCCGCCCGTCCGCTGCCACCCCATCTTTGATCCGCCAGACCTCGGCGCCACGCGGCGCGCCGACCTGCATCTCTTCCGCCCGGTCGAACTGGAATTTGCAGGGCCGCCCGGTCAGCATCGCCCCGAGCAGCGCCATCGGCTCATGCAGGCTGTCCACCTTGCCGCCGAAGCCTCCGCCCACCGTGCCGCCGACGAAGTGCAGCCGATTGGAGCCGATGTTCAGCAGCTTCGCCGCGGTGCCCAGCGAGAAGAACAGCGCCTGGGTCGAGGTGTGGCAGACATAGCGGTCGTTCTGTTCGGGTGCTGCGATGGCGCCGCAGGTCTCGATCGGCGCCTGCTCGATCGGAGACATTGAGTAGCGCGCTTCGACGATATGGGCGGCCTCTCGGAACGCCGCCTCCACATCGCCGAACCGCAGCTTCTGGTGGTCGTAGCGCTCGTGGTACTCGAAGGCGTTGGTCGGGTAGGCCTCGTTCACCACCGGGGCGCCGGGCGCAAGTGCGGCCTCGACGTCCAGCACATGGGGGAGCACCTCCCAGTCCACGCGCACGGCTGCCACCGCGTCGCGGGCCTCGCGCTCGGTCTCCGCCACGATGGCAAGCACCGGCTCGCCGACATAGTTCACCCGCTCTGGCGCCAGCAGCGGCTCGTCATCCCGTCCGAAATTCAGCAGGCTGAGCAGCGTGTTGAGGTTCACCGGAACGTCCGATGGGCGGATGATCCGCAGCACCCCTGGCATCCGCTCCGCCGCCGCGCTGTCGATATGCCGGATCCGCGCCAGGTGGTGCGGCGAGCGCACGCAGCGGATATGGCAAAGCCCGTCGAACAGGTGGTCATCGTAGTAGGGCGAGCGCCCGGTCACATGGCCGAGGATGTCCTGGCGGCGGGTCGGCTTGCCCACCTCGTTCAGGTCGTCATCGCGCTCGTCCGCGAAGAGGTCCTTGCGAAACTCGACGGTCATGCGGAGCGCCTCCTTTGGCTGGCGGCGAGGATCGCCTCGATGATCGGCTCATATCCCGTACAGCGGCAGAGATTGCCGGAGATCGCCTCGACCACCTCCTCGCGCGTTGGCGAGGGGTTGCGGGCGAGCAACGCGGACGCCGCCATTAGCATCCCAGGTGTGCAATAGCCGCACTGGGCCGCAAAACCGTCCATGAACGCCTCCTGCAGCGGGTGGAGGTGCGGGCCGTCCGTGAGCCCTGCAACGGTCTTCACCTCGCGCCCGGCGACCGTCTGGGCGAGGGTCAAGCAGGCGAGCTGCGGCTGGCCGTCCACATGGACCGTGCAGGCCCCACAGGTGCCCTGGCCGCAGCCCCATTTCGGGGTCAGGTCGCCGATGCGCCGCCGCAGCACATCGATCAGCGTCTCGGCCGGTTCGCAGAACGTGGCGGCCTCGGAGCCGTTCAGCCGGAACTGGAGCGGAATGCGGGTCATGTCACTCTCCCAGCAAGAGACGGCGAAGATGCACCGGCGCCACCTCGCGGCGGTACCAGTCGGAGGCGAGGGCGTCCGTGGGCGGCGAGAGGCCGTCCGTCGCGGCGGCGAGCGCGGGGGCGATCCCGCTGGCATCGAGGGAGCGGCCTTCCAAGGCGCGTTCGACGGCAGGCACCCGGCAGGGGGTCGGCCCCATCGCACCGTAGGCGACGCGCGCTCCGGTGATCCGCCCGGCGCGCTGTGGCAGAAGGGCGGCCATGGACATCACCGAGACGCCTTTGGGTTTGACGCGGGTCACCTTTCGGAAGCGCAGGGCACCATCGGCCGGGCGCGGCACCGTCACAGTGGCCACGAGCGGCTGGTTGCGGTCACGCGCCGAGAGCAGCTCCTCGAGCGGCATCTCGCGCCCTTGTCCCGCCAGGGAAACGGTCGCCCCGAGCGCCAGGAGGGCGACGGTCAGATCGCCATAAGGGTGTTCGGCAAAGAGGTTTCCGCCAATCGTTGCAACCGTGCGGATGGCCGGACCACCAACGGCTCGGGCCGCGGGCGCCAAAAACGCCGTTTCTCGGGCTGCCAGCAGCATTCCCATGGTGACCCCGGCGCCGATCAGCACGTTCTCGCCGCGCGCTTCGATGCGGGTGAGCGCCGGGTCCCGCGCCAGCACCAGCCGCGAGAAGCTCTGGTCGCCTTCGTTCACCGCGCGCATCACCAGGGTGCCGCCGCCGTGATAGCGCGCACCCCGTTCGCCGGCCGCGCGGGCGGCATCCTCCAGCCGCTCATGAACCTCGACGCTGACGCTCATGCCGTTCCCTCCTTCAGGCCCATATGCGCGCGGATCGCCTCGAAGCCGGCCGTGTAGATGCCGTCGCCCACGAGGGCTGTCATCGCCGCGCGCTCTCCGTCGCGGGTGTCGAAGCGGCTCTCCCACTCCCAGAAACACCGGTCGCCATCGGTGATCGGCGCGAGGCGCACATGGGCGACGTAGTTGAACAGCGGCACCGGCGTGTCGAGAAGGCAGTAGGAGAAGCTCATCTCCATATCCGAGAGCGTCAGCAGCCGCTCGCGCAGCTCCTCGCCGCCCGTCAGCCGGAAGCGCCGCACGCAGCCGACCCGGTCCGAGGGCTCGCTGCGCTCCACATGGCTTTCCGCCACCGCCGGGTGCCAGCGGTCGTGGCCGTTGAAGTCGCGCAGGACCTCCCAGACCGCGTCGGCGGGGGCATCGAGCACGGTGGATCGGATCACGCGCGGCATCGGCTCACTTCAGCTTCATCTGCGCGGGGTCGAAGGTGGTGACCTGCACATAGAGCAGCCCGTCCCGCGTCACATAGGCGTCCGCCCCTTTGTAGGGCTCAGCGAGCCAGGGCGCCTCAACCCTCCAGGAGACGCTGACCGTATCGCCGATCGTCTTCACCTTTTCCGGGATAAACTGGGCCCCGCGGAAGCCGCCCTTTTGCCGGACCTGGCAGAACGCCTTGAAGAGTTGGCCAATCTGGGTGCGCCCCTCGATCCACTCCCCGTTCGGCAGGATGAACAGGACTTCCTCGGGGTACTGCGCCATCAGCCGGTTCCAATCACAGGCCGAGAGGGCCGCAATGTGCTCGGCCGTTGCCATCTCGGCATTCGGCTGCGGGTTTAGGGGGGGCAGGGCCTGTGCCTGCGCCTGCGGCGTGGCCAACCCCAAGACCGCGAGGGTCAGTAAGACACGAAGCATTTCAACCTCCCTTTTGGCGGGGCTAGCCGCCCAGTTTGCGCTTCAGGGCATCGAACCCCGCCTGGAAGACATTCGATCCGATGCCATCCACCAGACCCTCGGCATCCGCTTCGGCACAGTCGAACTCTGCCGACCACTCGATGAAGCAGCGCGGCCCGTCAGTGATCGGGGTCAGCCTGAGGGTCGCCACATAATCGGTCAGCGGCATCGGGCTCTCGAGGATCGCATAGGTGCAGAACATGTCGTAGTCGGAGAGCCCCAGCAGCTGTTCACGGATCCGATCGCCGTTCTGCAGGTGGAAATCGCGGATGCACCCGACCTTGTCCGCGGGCTCGCCGCCTTCGATGCGGCTGTCTCGGATGCGCGGGTGCCAGTTCGGCAAGCCGTTGAAGTCACGCACCCGCTCCCAAACCGCCTCGGCGGACGCGTC
This sequence comes from Pseudomonadota bacterium, assembly GCA_039816045.1. Lineage (GTDB taxonomy): Bacteria > Pseudomonadota > Alphaproteobacteria > Rhodobacterales > Rhodobacteraceae > Thermohalobaculum. The sequence goes on along the minus strand of JBCBYB010000013.1, from coordinate 62,957 downwards.
GATCACCGAGGAGACATAGACCCGCGGCATCAGCCCTTGTCCCCGCCTTTGCCGTCGCCCTCATCCGTGCCTTTTTCGGCTTCGGCAGCCTTCGCGGCCTTGGCCTTTTGCTCGGCGACGCGGGACTGCTCATATTGCATCCGGTTGATGTCGGAAGCCTCGCGGATGATCCCCTGTTGTTTCGAGACGGTGGCCCCATCGATGCCGATATCCTTGAGCAGGCTGTCGACCATCGGCGCCTGGACCCGGTAGCGGAGCGCGCTGTCGATGACCTCGTCGGTGGGGGAGCCGCGCTCGCCTCCGCCCGAGCCGCCGCCAGCTCCGACGCCGTCGAGCTGCATGATGCGGATGTCCTGGATTTTCTCCATCGGCTTGACCGAGGCGGCGACGATCCCCTCCACATGCTCAAGCAGTTTGCGCCGGAAGAGGTTGTAGCGCGCCTCGTCGGTCAGAACGTTCTCGGCCTCGTTCAGCAAGCGGGCTGCCTCGGCTTCCACGGTCTTGCGGACGCGCTCGGCCTCGGCGGCAATGCGCATCTCGGCGGCCGCCTTCTCGGCCATCTCGACATCCACGCTGCGCCGGCGTTTGGCCTCCTCGGTCTCGCGGGCGGTCTTGACTTGCTCCTCCGCCTCGGCGGCGCGGGCCCGGGCGACATCGGCTTCGGCCTGCGCAGTGCTCTCCTCTAGCGACTTGGCATAGAGCGCGATTGCCTTCTCCATCTCGGCAAGTTCGACCGCGCGCTCGCGATCGACTTCGAGGCGCCGCCGGTCGCGTTCCTGGGTGATGCGGGCCTCGTCAAGACCACGCTCTGAGGCGATGCGCTGGCGTTCCACCTCCTCGCGGCTTGCGATCTCCGACTCGCGAAGCGCCTGGACGCGCGTGACCTCGAGTTGCTCGAGGGCGCGCTTGCGCTCCAGCCGGGCGGCATCGAGCGCCTGCTCCTTGGCGACATCGGTCTTCTCGACATCGCGGGAGGCCGAGATCTCCGCCTGCCGAAGCTTGGCATCCGCCTCGGCCCGCTCGGCTTTCTTGGCGGCGATCTGGATGATCCGCTCCTCGTCGGCCTCCTCAACGGCCCGGCGCTTGGCGATGTCGAGCACCTCGCGCTCCCGCGTGCTGTCTATGCGCTCGCGCTCGAGACCGAGCTCGGTCGAAATGCGGGCTTTCTCCACCGCATCCCGCTTGGCAAGCTCGCGCGCCTCGACGGCTTCCTCGCGAGCGATCTCTGCGGCGCGGGTCTCCTGTTCGGCGCCGATGCGTTCGGCATCGAGGGCCTTCTTCTGGGCGATCTTGGCCGCCTCCACGGCCTCATCGGCCTTGACCTGAGCCTCATCGAGCGCCTGCGACCGGGCGATCTCCAGATTGCGCACCGTCTTGTCGCGGGCGATGCGGTCGGCGGAGGTCTCGCCTTCCTTCTCGATCCGCTGCTGCTCGACGAGGCGTTTGGAGGCGATCTCGGCCGCCTCGATGGCCTCATTGCGCTCGATCTCGCGGGAGCGGATCTCGGTGTCCCGCGCGATCTCGGCAGCCTTGACCGCTTTCTCGGTTTCGACGCGCGCGGTTTCTGTGGCGCGAGCGGCGGCTGCCTCTCGGACCTCGGTGGTCTCGCGCGCCGAGATCCGTCCGGCGTCCAACCGTTCGCCTTGGGCGATGCGGGCTGCCTCGACCCGCTCGCGGGCTGCAACATCCGCCTCGTCGACGGCACGGTTGCGCGCGATCTCGCGCTCCTTGACGTCCTGCTCGAAGGCGATCCGGTCGGCGGCCAGCACCTTGTCGCGGGCGATGCGGGCGGCCTCCACGGCCTCTGCCGCCGCGATCTCGGCCGCCTCGATTGCCTTACCGCGGGCGATCTCCCGGCCCTTGGTCTCCTCCTCGCTCTCGATCCGCTCCAGCGCCACCCGCCGCTCCTCGGCGATGCGGGCGGTCTCCACGGCGTTGCGTGCCGCGATCTCCGCCTCGTCGACGGCCTTGTTGCGCGCGATCTCGAGGGCGCGAACGGCCTTCTCCTGGTCGATGCGGCGGGCCTCGGTTTTCTCGCGGGCGGTGATCTGCGCTTCCTCGAGCGCGCGGCGCTGCTCGATCTCGTCAGCCCTGGTGGCCTGCTCGGCGGCGATGCGTTCGGCTGCCAGCTGACGCTCGCGGGCGATGCGTGCGGCCTCTGTGGCTTGCCCGGCGGCGATTTCCGCCTCCTCCAGCGCCTTCTGCCGTTCGATCTCCAGTGCGCGCACCTTCCGGTCCGAGGCGATGCGCTCGGCATTCACCGACGTCTCTTGGGCAACCCGGAGAGTCTCGGTGGCCTCGCGCGCTGCGATCTCAGCGGCCTCGACGGTGCGGGTGCGTTCGATCTCGCGCCGCCGGGTCTCCTCGTCCTGGGCGATGCGCGCCTCGGTGACGGCCTGTTCCTGGGCGATGCGCTCCTTCTCGGTCGCCTCGCGGGCCTGGATCTCGGCGGCGTCCAGTGCGCGTTGGCGCGAGATTTCCCGGGCGCGGGTCTGCTCGTCCTTGGCGATGCGGGCCTCTTCGACAGCGCGTTCCTGAGCGATGCGGGCGGTCTCGGTGGCCTGGCGTGCTGCGACCTCCTCCTCCTCCAGCATCCGGCGGCGGGCGATCTCCTGCGCTTCGGTCTCGCGCTCGCTCTCGATGCGCGAGGCGGCGACCTGGCGTTCCTGGGCGATCCGGGCCTTCTCGACTTCTTCGCGGGTCGCGATCTCGGCGGATTGGATCTGCTGCTCGCGGGCGATCTCGCGGCGGCGGATCTCCTCTTCGGAAGCGATACGGGCCTCCGAGATCGTCCGCTCATTGGCGATGCGCGTGGTTTCGATCTGCTCACGTGCGCCGATCCGAGCGCGTTCGGCCTCGGTTTCCCGCTCGGCCCGTTCGCGCGCCAGCTCCGCCCGTTGCTGGGCCCGGCGGAACTCGATCTCGCGCTCCTGTTCGAGCCGTGCCCATTCGCTCTCGCGCTCGATGTTCAGCGCTTCCTTCTCGGCCTCGAGATTGCGCGCACGGATGGCGATGGTGCTCTCTTGCTCGATCGCGTTGCGGAGCTTGCGCTTGGCCTCGACATCTTCGATCACCCGGGTCAAACCCTCGGCGTCGAAGCGGTTGGAGGGGTTGAAGAACTCGATATCCGTCTGGTCGATATCGGTGATGGCGACGCTTTCGAGCTCAAGCCCGTTGGTGTCGAGGCCGATCTGTGCCGCCTCCCGCACCCGCGCCACATAGTCGTTGCGGCTCTCGTGCAGCTCTTCCATCGACATCTGCGAGGCGATGGTCCGCAGTGCCGACACGAACTTGCCATCCAGCAGCGCATGCAGCCGCTCGGGCTCCAGGGTTCGGCGGCCAAGCGTCGAGGCGGCCAGGCTCACAGCCTCCCGCGACTGCTTGACCCGCAAGTAGAAGACCGCATCCACGTCCACCCTCATCCGGTCCTTGGTGATCAGCGCGTCCTCACGCTCCCGGGTCACGGCGAGTTGCAGCGAGTTCATATTGACCGGGGTGATGTCGTGGATGATCGGCCAGACAAAGGCACCACCGTCGATCACCACCCGCTCGCCGAGGAAACCGGTGCGCACGAACGCCACCTCTTTGGTGGAGCGGCGATAGAGCCAGTGCATAACCCAGTAGAGGATGAAGATCGCGATGACGGCCACGATGAGCCAGAGCACGATCTGTCCGATGACTTGTCCGGTCATGGTGGGCCTCCCTCAGCCTCGGCTTATCTTTTTGAATTTGGCGGTTTGCTCGGTGAGCGCGACCTCCGTGGGCAGCCGTTCCATCGAGGAGGCGCCATAGAAGCCGTGGCAGTTCTTGGTGTTCTTGAGAACGTATTCCGCGTCGTCCGGCATCGCGACCGGCCCGCCATGGACGAGCACGATGGCATCGGGGTTCACGGCTAGCGCGGCCGCCGCCCAAGCGTCGGTGAGGGCAGGGGCCTGCTCGAGGCTGACGCCCGTCTCGGCGCCAATGCTGCCACCCGTGGTCAGCCCGAGATGCACGACGATGATGTCAGCGCCCGCCTCGGCCATCGCGGTCGCGTCGGCCTCCGAGAACACATAAGGCGTGGTCAGCATGTCCCGTTCGGCCGCAAGGCGGATCATCTCGACCTCTTGGGCGTAGGACATGCCGGTCTCCTCGAGGTTCGCCCGGAAGGTGCCGTCGATCAGCCCCACGGTCGGGAAGTTCTGGACGCCCGCAAAGCCGATCTCCTTCAGCTGATCGAGGAATTTCGGCATCAGGCGGAACGGGTCGGTGGCACAGACCCCGGCCAGCACCGGTGTGTGCTTCACCACCGGCAGCACCTCGGCAGCCATTTCCACGACGATGGCATTCGCGTCGCCGTAAGGCATCAGCCCCGCGAGCGACCCGCGTCCCGCCATCCGGTAGCGCCCGGAATTGTAGATCACGATGAGGTCGATCCCGCCCGCCTCCTCGCACTTGGCCGAGAGCCCCGTGCCGGCGCCGCCTCCGACGATCGGCTCGCCGCGGTCGCGCATCTCCCGGAAGCGGGTCATCAGGGTTTGGCGGTCGTGCATGGTCTATCTCCCGGAGGCGCGTTTGCGGGGGCTGCCATGGAGCGCGCGGAAGGCGCTCAGCACGGCTTCGGTGAAGGCGGGATCGTTGATGTTGTGCGGCAGGCGGAACAGCTGGCGTGACGCGGTTGGGCGCAGGGTGCGCTCCAGCGCCTCGAACAGTGCGCGGTCGGCGGCGGGATCGTGGAAGGCCATGCTCGGCGCATCCAGCAGGGAAACACCGCCTTCGGGCAGGAAGAAGCGCACTTGCCCGGTCATCTCGTTCAACCGCTCGCCGATCCAGGTGCCCATCCGCGCATTCTCGTCGGCCGTCGTGCGCATCAGTGTGACTTGCGGATTGTGCTCGTAGAAGAGCCGCCCCGCATAGCGTTGGGGCACGGTTTCCGGCGGGCCCCAGTTGACCATGTCGAGCGCACCGACTGAGCCCACATACGGCGTGCCGTTGCGGATCACGGCGCCGAGGCGGTCCTCCGTGGCCGGGAAGACGCCCCCCATCATCATATCGCAGATCTCGGTGGTGGTGAGGTCGATCACGCCCTCGAGCAGGCCGCTGTCGATCAGCGCCTCCATCGCCCGTCCGCCGGTGCCCGTTGCGTGGAAGACCAGGCAGTCCCAGTCGCTCTCCAGCGCCTTGGTCAGCTGTTGGACGGCCGGTGTGGTGACACCGAACATGGTGAGGCCGAGGGCGGGTTTCTCCGGGCCCGTCACCGCCGGGGCCTCGCCCTTCACCATGCCGGCCAGCGCGTAGGCGCCGTTGGCCAGCACCTTGCGGGTGATGCGGTTGAGCCCCTGCACATCGGCGACCGAGTGCATCAGCGTAATGTCTGCGGCGCCTACATAGCGGCTGACATCGCCCGAGGCGACTGTGGAGATCAGCAGCTTCGGCACGCCGACGGGAAGCGCGCGCATCGCCGGCGCGACCATCGCCGTTCCGCCGGAGCCGCCCGCCGCGATGATGCCGGAGATGCCACCTTGGCGCCGTATCCAGCGCTCGAAGGCCACTGTCATCGCGCCGACCGACGCACCGCGGTCTCCCGTAAACACACCCGCCGCACCGCGGGGGTGGAATGCGGCGACTTCGTGCGGGGGCACCTCGGCGCCCGAGGGTTTGCCGGAGGTCGAGAGGTCCACCATGCGGACGGGCACCCCCTCGGATTTCAGGATATCTCGGATGTAACGGAGCTCTGCCGCCTTGGTATCCAGCGTGCCGGCCACCACGACCGTTTGGCGTCCTCCGGAGATAGGGCGCAACGGGGCTGCCGTCTCGCGCATGGGTTCCGCGACCGTCCGGGCGGCCTGTTCGATCATCCGGACCGGGACTGGCCGAGACCAGCGGGTTGGCGGTTTGGGGTTCGAGAGATAGATCCGGATGGGGCCCTTCGGCGCATCGCTTGCGATGGTCTCGCTGGGTGGGGCCTCTTCGTCCGTCTCGTCGTGGCCGTGGCGGCCGACCCCCAGAAGGCGCTGTTGCAGATCCCGGTCCGCCGCAAGCGCACCCGCATCCATGACCCGGTTGATCCGACCGTTCACCATGATGGCGACCCGCTCGGACGCAGCACAGGCAACCCCGATGTTCTGCTCGATGAGCAGCACGGAGATGTCGCCCTCCTGCTCGATATGGGAGAGCATCTCGGTGACCTGATCGACGATGACGGGCGCGAGGCCCTCCGTCGGTTCATCCATTACCAGCAGGGACGGGTTCAGCAGCAAGGCGCGCGAGATCGCCAGCATTTGCTGCTCGCCGCCCGAGAGTTGCCCGCCGCCGTTCTGGCGCCGCTCTGCAAGGCGAGGGAAGGTCGCGTAGATCCGCTCCGGGCTCCAGGCACCGGGGCGGGCCACCAGCCGCAGATGCTCATCCACCGTCAGCGAGGGCCAAAGCCGCCGCCCTTGGGGCACATACCCGATGCCGAGGCGTGCGACCTCCGCAGGGGCCAGGCTCGTGAGGCTCCGCCCGCGGAAGGAGATGGTGCCCCCTGCGCTCGGCACCAGTCCCATCACCGCCTTGCAGAGCGTCGTCTTGCCCATGCCGTTGCGGCCGACCACCGAGAGCACGCCATGCTCCAGCATCAGGTCGACCCCCTGGAGCGCATGGGAGTGCCCGTAATAGACGTTGAGCCCCTTGATCTCGAGGACCGATCCGCGCGCCTCAGCCATCGCCGCCCCCGAGATAAAGCTCCTGCACTTCGGGGTCGCTTTCGATCTCCTCGGGCTTGCCCTCCTTAAAGATCCGGCCGTTGTGCATCATCGTGACGCTCTCGGCGACACGCAGCGCCACATCCATGTCATGCTCGATGATGATGAAGCCCATATGGGAGGGCAGGCCCGTCAGGATCTCGATCAACTCGCGCCGTTCGGTCGGGGAGAGCCCGGCGGCTGGCTCGTCGAATAGGATGAAACGGGGCGCACCGGCAAGCGCCAGGGCGATTTCGAGCTGGCGCTGTTGGCCGTAGGAGAGCTCGGAGACCAGGGTGTCGCGATAGGCGGTCAGGTGGACAGCCTCGACGAGATCCTCGGCCGCGGCCATCAGCGTGTCGTCGCGGCGCGGCCGCAGGAAGGAGAAGCGCGAGCGGGAGACACCGACGCAAGCGAGACAGACATTGTCGCGCACGGTTAGCCCGCCGAAAAGCAGGCTGATCTGGTAGGTGCGGCGCAGGCCTCGGCGGATGCGCTCCTGCGGGGGGAACCCCGTCACGTCCTCTCCGAAGAACCGGATGGTGCCCGAGGTCGGCGGAAAGTCCCCGGTGACACAGTTGAAGAGTGTGGTCTTGCCGGCGCCGTTTGAGCCAAGGACGGCCCGGCGCTCCCCCGGGCGCACCGATAGGTTGATATCCGAGAGGGCGGCGAGCGCCCCGAACATGCGGCCCACCCCCCGCAGCTCCAGCGCATTGGCCGTTCCGGTGGCTTGGAGGCGTTCTGCGACCGATGCCGTCATCGCCGCTCTCCCGTCAGGGGATCACGGGCGCCGCGCTCACGCCAGCGCTTCCACAGGCCGAGGACACCGTCGGGAGAGGCGAAGACGATGATCAGGAACCCCAGCCCAATCAGCAGTTGGAACCGCTCGCCGGAAAGGCCCACGGAGACCAGCGCGTCGAGCGCGAAAGTGCGCAGGATCACATAGATGAAGGCGCCGATGAACGGACCGATCGGGTGAGCGAGCCCGCCCACAACCGCGATCACCAACACGTCGATCACCGGTTGGATCCCCGCTGTGCCCGGCGAGATCTGCGCCGATTGCCATGTGAGCAAGATCCCGGCCACACCCGCGATGAGCGCGGAAAAGGCATAGGCCGCAATGCGATGGGCGTTTACGTTGTACCCGAGTGCAGCCATGCGGCGTGGATTGTCGCGGATGCCTTGGAGCGCAAGGCCAAAGGGGCTGCGCGAGACATAGAGCACCAGCCAATAGGCAAGCGCCGCAAAGCCCAGTGTCAGGTAGTAAAACGCCTGCGGGCCGCGCCAATCCACCCCGAAGAGCTGCGGCGGCAGAACGCCGTTGAAGCCCGAAAATCCATTGAAAATCGCATAGTTCTGGCGGGTGAAGTAGAAGAAGGCTGAGGCGATGGCGAGGGTGATCATGATGGTGTAGATCCCCTCGGTCCGAACCGCGAGGGCGCCGCATATCGTCCCGAACAGCACGGCGAGAGCGAGGGCAATCGGGATCGCTGCATACCACGGCCAACCGAGGGAAATCGTGTCGATCGCTGAGGTGCCAAAAATCGCGACGCCATAGCCGGCAAGCCCTGCCACCGACATCTGGATAAGGCTCACCATCCCGCCGTAACCCGCCAGAAACATGAGCGAAAGGGCGATCATTCCAAGGATAAACGTCCAGCCGAAGATCTGGTAGAGCACGAAGTCGCCGGCAAAGGCGGGCATGAACAGCAGCACCAGCACGAGCGCCCATCCGCCGATAGGCAGCGTCGAGACACGGCGCTCGGTTGCCAGGGCAGGGGGGTCGATCGCGGCCATCAGCTTTTCCCCAAGATGCCTTGGGGCCGGAAGGCCAGCACCACAACCAGGATCAGGAAGGTCAGCACCACCGCATAGGTCGGCATGTAGACCGAACCGAATTGCTCCGCGAGGCCGATCAGCAAGGCGCCGAGCGCCGCTCCCGGGATCGAGCCCATGCCGCCCACGATGACCACCACGAGGGAGGCGAGCAGGAACCGCACATCCTCACCGGGTGCCATTGACTGGAAGGTGCCGCCGACCACGCCTGCCATTCCGGCGAGCCCGGCACCGAAGGCGAAGACCCCGAGGAACACCAGCTGGATGCGCACGCCCGTCGCGCTCAACATGTCGCGGTCATCGACGCCCGCTCGGATCAGCATGCCGATCCGCGTGCGGTTGAGCGCGAGCCACATGGCGACCCCGATCACGATCGCCGCCGCAAGAATGACCAGCCGCACCATCGGATACTTGAGATAAACCAGATCGCCTGAGCGTTTGACGGTGCTCACAAAAATCGTCTCGATCGGCCCGGAGAGCCAGTCCGGGGTCAGGATCTGGTAGAAATCGCCTCCCCAGATCCAGAGCATCAGATCTGCGAGAACGATCGAGATCCCGATCGTCACAAGCGTCTGGCGGAGGTCTTCACCCTCCATCCGCCGGAACACCACGTATTGCAGCACGATCCCGAGGGCCGCCACCGCCAGGAACGCCACCGGAAAAGCGAAGAGCCAGGACCCGGTCGCCTCCGCGATCTCGTAGCCAATATACCCGCCCAGCAGGTAGAGACTGCCATGCGCCAGGTTGACATTGCGCATGAGGCCAAAGATCAGCGTAAAGCCCGAGGCCACCAGGAAGTAGAGCGCCCCGAGCGTCACGCCGTTGAACAGCGCGTTCAAGAAGATCTTCTTGCGCCCGATGAGCTCGACCAGCCATTTCGGCCAGACGGCGAAAATCATCCACAGCAGGACTGCGACCACGAGTACGGCGACCGCGGTCCAAACCGGATATGTGTTTGCAAAGCGCCGCATGGCCCTTGGCTTGTCCTCCCTCACGGCCCGTGTTGTCCGGGCCTTTGAGCGCGAGGTTAACCTAACCGAGGCAAACGCCAATACCCGAAAGTCTTTTCCTGCTGTTCGGAACCTGGCCTCAGCCGGCCGCGATCTGCGTTACCCGCCTATAGTCACTCGGTGGGATCCCCACATTCGCACTGAAAAACCGGGTGAAGCTCGCCTGGCTGGAGAAGCCGAGACGCGCACCGATCTCGGTGACCGAGCGGCGGGTGGCGGTCAGCTCATCGATGGCGTGGTCCATCCGGAGCGTGTTGAGATAAAGGTTCGGAGTGATGCCTGTTTGTCGTTTGAACAGCTTGAAGAAATGCGGGCGCGACAAGCCGGCCTCGCGGGCCACTCCACAGATGTCGAACTCGCCGGCATAACCTTCCTTCATGAGGCGGATGGCGCGCCGGACCCGGTGATCGGAGAAGCGCTCCCTCAGGCCGGGATGTGCGCGGGCGGAGCGACCTTGCCAATCCCGCGTCTGCTCAAGTGCGGCGGAGCACAGCGCATAGAGCGCATCGTCCACGGGCGCGACCCCGTTGCCGCCAAGCAAGAGGTTCGTCAGGCGTTCCGCCGCGCGCGAGATGTCAACGCCCAAGGATATTCGGCTTTGCGCAAAGGTGAGTGCGAACCCCTCATCCCGCCCGGCATCTTGGAACCAGAGCGGATTTACATAGAGGACGAGGTAGAGCCCGTCCGCGCCTTGTGGCTGGAAGCCGTGCGCTTCCCAAGGATTGATTGCAGCCCCCCACGCCGGATCGATTGGGCAGAGCGCACCGTCTACGGAAACGATGCCAGAGGCGCCATCAACATGAAGGACGATATGCCCCTCCCGATGGGCATGCACCGTCATCGTTTTGTCCAGTCGGTAGAGCGCCGCCCGACCGAAGCGGCCATGACAGACCGCGAGCGCAGTGCTCATCCTCCCCCTCCACTGCCGAGGTTTGGTATTGTCAAAGCTACGGTCCCGCAACCGTAAGGCCTTGGCAAGTGTTTCCGTCATTGCGGATGCTTAAGCGCTAGGGTCGGGTGTAAGCGGTCTTGACCGTTGTGTAGAACTCGGCTGCATAGGCGCCCTGCTCGCGCGGGCCCATGGAGGAGCCTTTGCGCCCGCCGAAGGGAACATGAAAATCGACGCCCGCCGTCGGCAGGTTCACCATCACCATGCCGGCCTCTGCATTCCGGCGGAAGTGGCTCGCATGCTTGAGCGAGGTGGTGCAGATGCCGGAGGAGAGGCCGAACTCCGTCCCGTTGGCCACCGCAAGCGCCTCGTCATAGTCGCGCACGCGGATCACACTGGCGACCGGGCCAAACACTTCCTGCTGGTTGATCCGCATCTCTGGGCGCGTGTCGGTCAGGATCGCCGGTGCCATGTAATGCCCGGGCCGCGCACGCGTAAGCCGCTCTCCACCCCAGCGCAAATTGGCTCCTTCGCGCCGTGCGGCCTCGACCCAGCCGAGGTTGCTCTCGAGCTGTTCGGCGCTTGCAACCGGGCCGATATCGGTGCCCTCGGCCAACGCATCGTCAACGCGGAGTGCCCGCACCCGCTCCACCAAGGCCTCAACGAACCGGTTGTGGATGCCCTCGGTGACAATCAGCCGCGACGAGGCGGTGCAACGTTGCCCGGTGGAGTAGAAGGCGCCTTGGACGGCGCAATCGACGGCGATGTCGATATCGGCATCGTCCAGCACCACCAGCGGGTTCTTACCGCCCATCTCGAGCTGTACGCGCCGCATCTGACGGGCACAGGCCTCGGCGACACGGCGCCCGGTCGCCACGGAGCCTGTAAAGCTGATGGCATCGACATCCGGGCTGTCGAGGATCGCCTGGCCCACGCTGCTGCCGGGTCCGGTCACGAGGTTCAAAACGCCGGGGGGAAGACCCGCCCTGATCAAGATGTCGCTCAGCGCCCACGCGCATCCAGGCACGAGTTCTGCCGGTTTGAAGACAACCGTGTTCCCATGGGCGAGCGCGGGCGCCAGCTTCCAAGCGGGGATTGCGAGGGGGAAGTTCCAGGGCGCTATCAGCCCAACGACGCCAATGGGTTCACGGGTGACCGCCACCTCGATGCCAGGGCGCACGGATGGCCCGGTTTGACCGGAAAGGCGGATCGCTTCGCCGGCGAAGAAGTCGAGGATCTGGGCAGCCCGGGTCGCCTCGGCGATGCCCTCGGGCAGGGTCTTACCCTCCTCACGGCTCAGCAGACGGCCCAGTTCGTCGCGGCGGGCACTCAGTTCCGCGGCGGCTCCCGAGAGCACAGCATGGCGCTCAACGGGGCCTGAGCGGGCCCATGCCGGGGCCGCTTCCCGCGCTGCTGAAATGGCGCGCTTCGCCTCCGCCGCGCCCGCTTCGGCGTGGTGTGCGATGACATCGTCGGTGTCCGAGGGGTTGATGTTCGGCCTGGCCGCAGCGGTTGCTTCAGCCTGGCCGCCGATCAGGAGCGGTTGCACGAAGGGTCTCTCGCGTGATCTGGATTGCCAAGAGACGACCGGGGCGCCCGCAGCGCCCCGGCCTGCCCCAACTTAGTACTTCTTGCACTCCGGCGTCTCGCGGCTCGGCAGGCCGATCGTGGCAAAGGTTGCTGCATCGACACCGAGCGTCTGGCTGACACCCTCCTTCAACGAGACCAGTTTCGTGGCGAGGTTGCCGTCCTCGAGTTCGACCACTTCCGAGACGAAGTTGGTGCCGATGGCCTGGCGGTTCTCGTCGAGGGTGATCTTGCCGTTCGGCGCATCAAGCTCAAGGCTCGCAAGGCAAGCGCGATAGGCGGACTGGCCTTCGCCTAGGTCTCCGCCCACCGTATCGAGGCACTGCAACGCCGCATCGGTCGCGTTATAGTAGGCGGTGGCCAGCAGCGAGGGAGACGGGAACCGGTCCTCGGGCGCAAAAAGGTCCTGATAGGCCTTCACGAAAGCCTGCCAGTCCGGGTTGTCCCAGGTGTCTGCCTGAGGGCCGGAAGACGGCACGCCGATCAGGGCTTCCTTGGCGCGGCCTTTCGAGGACAACACAGTACCGTCCACCATGATCGTGCCCCCGATCAGGTTCGCATCGCCGCCGGCCTGCTGGTATTGGTTGAGGAAGTTCACGGCATCGCCACCGCCGAGCCCGAGATAGATCGCGTCCACATCGTCGGGCAGCGCCGCGATGATCGAGCCGAAGTCTTTCGTCCCAAGGGGAACCCAGAAGCGGTCGGTAATCTCGCCGCCGGCGGCGCAGTACTCTAGCGCAAAGCCAAAGACTTGTGTGTAGATAAAGGAATAGTCCTCGCCGATTGTGGCGACGGTCTCATAGCCCTTCTCGTTGAACACGTAGTCTCCGAGCCCGGCCGACCATTGCGCTCCGTCCATATTGAACCGGAAGAAATTCTCGGACGGCGTCACAAACGTGGTCTCCTGCGCACCCGAGGAGCCGTTGATGAAGGTCACCTGGGGCTGCGTCTTGGAGTAGTCGCGCAGCGCGATGCCCTCGGAGCCAGAGAGCGGACCGATCACGATGTCGACGCCGTCTTGCTCGACGACTTTGCGGGCCGCGCGCACCGCGCTGTCCGGAGAGGCGTCGGTCGAGGCGATGATGATCTCAAGCTCGCGCCCGCCCGCCTCGCCGCCGTGCTTGTCCATCGCCACTCTGAAGCCACGGATGCCGTCTTCGCCGAGCACGGTGTAGGTGCCCTCAAGCGTTGCCAGCACGCCGACCTTAAGCGGCTCGGCTGCCGCCGTACCGGCCAGAAGAGCCACGCCAGCGGCGGTGCCCATAATCGTCCGCAAAGTCATTGCAAATCCTCCCTTGGTCGCGTTGCCGCGCGGTGCCTTGGTGGCCCGCACTTGCCGCTAACCTAACGCGAACGCCGCCCTTGTTCGAAACAATTTTGCCCGGCTCGACGTTGCGAATCGTCTGATTCTTGATCGGACGGCCCTTCCGAGGCCGAGAGATTGCCCGATGCCATTGGCGCTCGCCAGCGGATGGTGCGTGATCCGTCTTTCCTGTGAGAAGCGCGCGAGGTCGTCCCGACCCTTGGGCTGTGCGACTGTTGTGTACGATCTGCGCAATGGCCGGCTTTCGCGGACAAATCTCGTTGTAGCTCACTACGGGGCGGTCAAATCCCCTTTCGGCGTAGCGTAAAGCGATATCCCGGAGCACTTGACTGGATTTGACACCCCGTCGGGCACGTATTGCAACAAAACTGTCATAAATGATGGATAGCGTCCCCGCGTGCATTGAGAGGTCGGCCAAATGCGACCTGTCGCAACAATGAGGGACATCATGAAACATTTCGTCTTGGCCGGCGCCTCCGCGCTTGCGCTGGTCGCTGCGCTGTCCGGCACTGCGCATGCTGCCGATTGCCCAGCCATAACTGTCGCTGACGATCAGGGGATCACCGGCGAGTTCCCGCAGCAGTTCGAGCTTGCGGAGTTCCAGGAGAAGGCCGGCTGCACGCTGACCTTCCAGGAGAACCCCGAGATCGGCGCACTGAACGGCGAAATCCAGGGCAACCCCGAGCTGCCCCCGCTGGCAGAGCGCTTGCCGGCCGAGCCGCTGGTTGTCGCACCCTATGACATGATCGGCACTTATGGCGGCACGCTCGATGCGTTGTCGAACGCCACCGAGGCGGGCACCTCGGACTTTCTCTCGATCCGTCACGTGAACTTCGTGCGCTTTGCCGATGATCTGCAGACCATTGTGCCGAACATCGCGAAGGGCTGGGAGTGGAACGAAAACTTCACGCAGCTGACCTTCTTTCTGCGCGAGGGTCACAAATGGTCGGACGGCGCGCCCTTCACCGCGCACGACGTGAAATTCTGGTACGACGATCTGAACTTCGACACCAACGTGATCGAGAAGCCGAAAGACTTCCTGCTGGCCGGTGGCGAGCGGATGGAAGTGGTGGTGGTCGACGATCAAACCGTTCGCTTCGAGATGGCAGCACCGAAGCCGGGCTTCCTCGCCCACTTCGCCAACAGCTATAGCCAGGGTTTCCAGCCGAAACATTTCCTCGGTCTGTTCCACCCGAAGCACAACGCGGATGCAGATGCTGAGGCGGCCAAATACGGCTTTGCCAACGGCTATGAGGCGGTGAACTTCTACTTCGGCCAGTCGGACTGGACGGACACGCCGACGCCGATGCTGCGCGATCTCGAGAAGTCGAAGACGCTGCCGAAGGCGACCCAGCCGACGTTGGAGAGCCACATCTATATCGCCGACACGACCGAGGGCCGGAAGCTGGTGGCCAACCCCTACTTCCACCAGGTCGACACGGCGGGCAACCAGCTGCCCTACATCTCGCGCCAGGACGAGCTCTACATCAACGAGAACGAGGTGCGGATCCTCAAACTCGTGAACGCCGAGGTCGACTACAAGTCGCAGTCGGTCCAGCTGCCGTCCGCGCCGATCCTGCTCGAGAACCAGGAGAAGGGCGACTACACGGTCGCACTCCGCCCGACCATCGCGATGGTTGTGATCGGCCTCAACGTCACGCATGAGGACGAGGCAAAGCGCGCAGTTTTCTCGAACCTCGAGTTCCGCCGCGCGATGTCCGTTGCCATCAACCGCGATGAGTTGAACGAGGCGGTCTACTTTGGCCTCGGCACGCCTCAGCAATACATCGGCTTCTCGCCGAAGCCGGGTTTTGTCGACGACAAGTGGCTGAGCTATGCGACTGAGTTCGATCCCGAGGGTGCCAACGCCACGCTGGATTCCCTCGGGATGGCTGACACCGATGGCGACGGCTTCCGCGAGCTGCCGAACGGCGAGCAGTTGGTGATCAACATGCAGTTTGCTACCCAGGGCGGGCCGGCGGAGCTCTATGAGTTTGTGGCTCAGAACTGGAAGGATGTCGGCATCAACACCGTCATCAAAGAAGTGACTCCGGACGAGTACCGCTCGGCCCAGTCGGCCAACAAGCTGGATGTCGCTTCCTGGGGCAAAGGGCAGCCGGTGGCCATCGTGCTCGGCAACAACGAGCTCTGGGTGCCGCCTTATGAGAATTATTTCGGCTCGCGCAACGGCGTGCTCTGGGACAAGTGGCTCCAGACGGATGGCGCTGAGGGCGTCGAGCCGCCGCAGTGGGCCAAGGACATGATAGATGACGTCGAGGCTTTCCAACAGGCTGCGCCGGGCTCGGCGGAGTCGGCCGAGATCGGTGCCCGCATGGCCGCAACCATGGCTGAGCAGCTTCTCTGGATCGGCATGGTGTCGGCACCGAACCCGATCTACCATCGCAACGCGCTGAAAAATGTGACCGACTTCAAAACCTGGTCCTATGAGTATTACCGGACCTACCCCTACCGGGGCACGCAGTGGTTCCTCGCCGACGAGGGCTGACCGCCTGACGATGGGGCCGGGCCATGCGCCTGGCCCCACTTTTTTGTTGCACCCGCGAACCATTCGGGGTGACAGTTTGCCTGTCAGGTTGAGGGGACAGTATGCTCTTCGCGAGGTTCATTGTGACGCGCGCCGTGATGGCCGTTTTCACGCTGTTGCTCGTGTCGCTGATCGTCTTCAGCTTGATGGAGCTTGTGCCCGGCGACTGTGCCGAGCGCTATGTCGCTTTCAAGAACACCACGGGGCAGGGGATCACCGAGGGTGATATCGAGGCGGAGCGGATCCGGCTCGGCCTTGACCGCCCATTTTTCGAGCGCTGGGGAACCTGGATCTCGAACGTCTTCCTGCACGGCGATTTCGGCGAGAGCTGTATCCTCCGGGTCGGGATCAACGATCTCCTGAAGGACAAGTTCTGGATCAGCCTCGCGATCTGCTTTACCTCGCTGTTGCTCGCGTATCTGATCGCCATCCCGGTGGGCATCATCGCTGCCACATCGAAGAACCGCGTGCTGAACAACACCCTGAGATTCGTGAGTTATCTCGGTCTCGCGATGCCGAACTTCCTTTTGGCGTTGATCATCATGCTGATCTCGACCGTCTGGTTTGGGGACAGTCTGACGGGGTTGTTCTCGAAAGAGTTCCGCGATGCGCCCTGGAACTGGGACAAGTTTGTTGATTTCATCTCACGTGCCTGGCTGCCGATCTTCATCCTGGGCTGGTCGGCGACGGCCTTTGCCCTGCAGACCGTGCGCGCGCTGATTTCGGACGAGTACGGCAAGCTCTACGTCACGGCGGCAAAAGCCAGAGGCCTACACGGCAGGCGGCTTCTTTGGCGCTATCCCGCTCGGCACGCGCTGGGGCCGATCGTCAACTCGCTGGGCTTTGATCTCAACCGCGTCTTCAACGAGCTGCCGATCGTGGCAATCATCCTGGTGCTGACGGAGTCGGGGGCTTTGCTGCTCGAGGCACTCGCACGGTCCAACGACCAGCAATTGGCGGGCGCGATCATCTTCCTCCTGACCGCCTCCATCGTCGCATTGAATTTCGTCACCGACATCGCGCTCGCGATCATCGATCCGCGGGTGCGGCGCAGCGTGTTGGGGGGCTGAGATGACGGCTGTCGCGGACCAAAAGCGCAAAGAGGCTTATTTCACCGCCTCCCAAAGCCAGCTGATCTGGGCTCGCTTCCGCAAAAACCGCTCCGCTATGATCGCAGGGGCGCTTCTCTTCGTGATGGTGTTGTTGGGGCTCTTCGCGCCCTTCCTGTCGCCCTACGATCCAACGATCGCCGGCGCAGACAAGGACTATCGCAACGGCGCACCGCAGATCCCGATGTTCTGCGACCACAATGGCTGCTCCTGGACGCCGTTCCTGCACGGCGTGAAGATGGAGCTCGACATGTCCACGCTTCGCCGGAACCCGGTGGTGGACATCGAGACCCGGCGCTATGTGACCTTCCTGCAGGAAGGGTGGGAGTACAGGGTTGGTGGCCTGAGGGTCGATCTGCCCGGCGAGAGCTTCGACTTCGGCTGGCGCGGTATTGCCTTCACCACCCATCTCTTCGGCATCGAAGAGGGCGGCATCCACATCTTCGGCACAGATTCCACCGGTAAGGACATCTTCAGCCGAACGCTGCACGCGATCTACACCTCACTGGCAGTGGGGACCATTGGCGTCTTCATCGCCTTTGTCTTGGCGCTGATCATCGGTGGGATCTCCGGCTACTACGGTGGCTGGATCGACGGGTTCGTGCAAATGATCACCGATGCAGTACGCACCATTCCGGTGATCCCGCTCTTCATGGCGCTCGCCGCCTTCATCCCCGATGAATGGTCCTCAGAAACGCGGTTCTTCTTCATCTCCATCATCCTCGGGCTGATCGGCTGGCCGACCCTGGCGCGACGGGTCCGAACCCATCTGCTGACGGAGCGGACGCAGGACTACGTGCTGGCGGCACAGCTTTGCGGGGCGTCGTCAGGCCATGTGATCCGGCGCCATCTGCTGCCCTCCTTCACCAGCTACATCATCGTCGATTTGGTCATCTCATTTCCGTACATGGTGCTCTCGGAGACGGCGCTCAGCTTCATCGGCCTGGGGCTGAAGGATCCGGTGAACTCTCTCGGTGTGATGTTGCAGAACGTGACCAAGGCGGATGTGCTGTTGAACTACCAGTGGTACTTCATCCCGGTGATCTTCTTCATCCTCCTGGTGCTGTCTTTCGTCTTCGTCGGTGATGGTTTGCGCGATGCGGCCGACCCCTACTCGGACCGCAAATCATGACGGGTTCGCTGATCTCCGTGCGCGACCTCACAGTGTGCTTTCACACTGACGAGGGGCTGGTGACCTCGGTCGACGGCATCTCCTTCGACATTGCGCCGGGCGAGGTCCTGGGTCTCGTCGGCGAGTCCGGCTCCGGCAAATCGGTGACGGCCAAGAGCCTGATGCAACTCAACGCTGACAACGCCGTCTACGGCGAGGGTTCTTCCATCAGCTTCACGCCAGGCAATGAGACGATCGACGTGCTCGCGCTCCGCCGCCCGCAGGATATGAAGGTGATCCGAGGCGGGGCGATTTCGATGATCTTCCAAGAGCCGATGGCGAGCTTTGCGCCCGCAATCACCATCGGTGATCAGATGATCGAGCAGTTGCTGCTCCACACCGACATGACCAAGCGCCAAGCGCGAAAACTCTCGATCGAGATGTTGGACCGCGTCGGTATCAAGGATCCGGACAAGCGCGTCGACCAGTATGCCTTCGAGATGTCGGGCGGCATGCGCCAGCGCGCGATGATCGCCATGGCGTTGTCGACCAAGCCGAAGCTCCTGATCGCGGATGAGCCTACGACAGCGCTCGACGTCACGATCCAGGCCCAGGTGATCGAGCTGATGAAGGACCTCGTCGCGGAGTTTGGCATGGGGATCCTATTTATCACCCATGATCTCGGTGTGATCGCACAGACTGCCGATCGGGTGGCGGTGATGTATCTTGGGCGAGTCCTCGAGTCGGGCCCCGTGCGCGACGTGATCCGCCATCCCGCCCATGCCTACACCCAAGGGCTGATCAACGCGCTGCCGAAGCTCGACGATCTCGACGCCCCCCTGACGCCGATCCCAGGAGACATCCCGAGCCCGCTCGAGCGACCGACCGGATGCGTCTTCCACCCGCGCAATCCGCAGCTCAAGCCGGGCTCTCGCTATGAAACCGAGGTGCCGCCAATGACCGAAGTGGCGCCCGGTCACTTCGCGGCTCTGTTCCCCGAAGACGTGCCGGCGCGCCCATGACCGAGCCCCTCATCACCGTCGACGGCGTCTCCACCCATTACGCCTTGGGGCGTAGTGTGTTTGGCAAGCCGACGGTCTTGAAGGCCGTCGATCAGGTCAGCCTCCAGATCGCGCGCGGCAGCTTCTTCGGCCTCGTTGGCGAGAGCGGGTCGGGGAAGACCACGCTCGGACGGGCGATCCTTCGGGCTGCTCCTATCACCGGCGGCTCGGTTCGCTATGATGACGGAGAGGTCAACTACGACATTGGGACGCTGGATAAGACTGCTCTGCGTGACTACCGCAAGCGGGCTCAGCTGATCTTCCAGGATCCCTATGCGGCGCTCAGTCCGCGCATGACCGTGCGCGACATCATCGCCGAACCGCTTGAGGTCATGGGGCTCACGAGCGGTCGCGAGGAAACCGATCAGCGCGTGCGTGAGATCGCAGCGAAATGCCGACTCAATCTCGAACATCTGCGTCGGTTCCCGCATGCCTTCTCGGGTGGTCAGCGCCAGCGGATCTCGATTGCCCGTGCTCTTGTCTGCAGCCCGAAGTTTGTGGTGGCGGACGAGGCTGTCGCAGCCCTCGATGTGTCGATACAGGCGGATATTCTGAACCTGCTGAAATCGCTGCAGCGGGATCTCGACCTCACCTTCCTCTTCATCAGCCACGATCTCTCGGTGGTCGCGCATGTCTGCGACCATGTGGCGGTGATGTATCATGGCCGGATCATGGAGCAGGCCCCGACGCGCCAGCTCTTCGAGAACCCGCAACATGACTACACCAGGTCTTTGTTGTCTGCGATCCCGTCGCTCGATCCGGATGAGCCGCTCAGGGCACAGGTCTACACCCCGAGCGCCTTAACCCATCAACCGAAGACATAGCCCACGCCCCGCACGGTGCGGATTGTCTCGGGTTTGGCCGGGTTCACTTCGATCTTGCGTCGAATGCGGCTGATCCGGAGATCGATCGAGCGGTCGAAGGGCTCCCAGCCCCGATCATGGGCCTGCTCCAAAAGCTGGTCCCGGTTCAGCACCCGGCCCCGGTTGGCCACAAACACCTTGAGAAGGCTAAACTCCATCGATGTCAGCGGCACCTCTTCGCCATCGGGGCCATAGAGACGCGCCGACTCCATATCCAGATAACACTTGCCGAAGGCGATCCGACCTTCGGGATCCTCGAGAGGCGCGTCACCCTGCGCCGTGTCGCTCAACCCTTTGCGGCGGAGCACCGCCTTCACCCTCGCTTCGAGCTCGCGCAGGTCCACCGGTTTAGCAAGGTAATCGTCCGCGCCCAGCTCTAGACCTACAATCCGGTCAACGACCTCCGCCGCGGCGGTCAGCATGATGACCGCGACCTCGGTTTTCGCCCGCAGCTTCTTCAGCGCCGACAACCCGTCTTCGCCAGGCATTCGGATGTCTAGGATCACAAGGTCGGCGGGGTTGCGCGCCATCTCTGCGAGCATGGCCTCGCCATCCCCGGCCTCGGTCACCTCGTAGCCACGTTCAGCTAGGTACTCTCCCACCATTTCCCTCAGATGCGGCTCGTCATCGCAGACCAGCACGCGGGTGGTTCCTTCGGTCATTCTGTCTCTCCATCTCCGTCGCAGAGCTTCGCGACGAGCGCCTGAAGCTCCTCCGGGGCAACGGGTTTTTCCAGATGAGGACGTCCGCTCTCGGTCAAGAAGCGGGCGACCTCGGTGCTCATGGCGTCGCCGGTCACAAAGGCGAGCCGGGCCACGAGTTGTGGGTGATTGCGCGTGATCAGGTCGAGCACGCCTTGTCCCCCGATGCCGGGCATCTTGATGTCGCTCAGCACGGCATCGAACTGGCCGAGATCGAGGTAGGCCAGGGCCTCCTCGGGATCGGTTGAGGCGGTCACCTCATAACCCTGTTCGGTCAACAGGTCGGCGATCATCTCTGCAACATCGGGTTCATCGTCGATGACGAGCACTCTGCCCACGCCTTCTCGCAGGCCGGGAGCGCTCTCGGGGACTTCGGCTTCGTCCTCGGTTGTCGCGACGGGCAACGTCACGATAAAAGTGGCGCCGTCTCCAGGGACAGACTCGACGCAGAGGCTGCCGCCATGGGAATTCACGATCCGGTGGCAGAACGCGAGCCCGACGCCCGTGCCTGCTCCCACCTCCTTGGTGGTGAAAAAGGGTTCGAATATCCGAGCCTGAATATCCTCCGGTATCCCGTCCCCGTTGTCCGATAAGACGACGCGCACCGTTTGTTCTCTCTTGCCGTGGCTCGCCGAAATCGTGAGAAGGCCATCCGCTCCCCTTGGGGCGAGAGCATGCTCTGCATTGGCGATCAGATTGGAGAAGACTTGAACCATCTGGTCGGCGTCGACGGCAACGTTTGGGAGGTCAGGGTCAGGGTCGAAGTGGACCTGGCCGCCGAGGCTCTGAATGCCATAGCCTGCGATGTCGACGGCGGTCGCAATCAATCCTTCGAGTGGGACTGTCTCAATCCGTGCGGGGCGTTGGCGCGCCATCGACAGGAAGGTCTTCACAATTTTGGCGCAGCGTTCGGCCGCTTGTCCGATGCGTTCCACACGGCGCCCGAACACCGGGTCGTCGATCTTCTCGCGCAGCATCAGCGCGTAACCGACAACGATAGAGAGCGGATTGTTGAGTTCGTGCGCTACACCTGCGAGCAAGCCCCCGAGAGCCGAGAGCTTCTCGTTCTGATGGGCAATCTCGCGCTGTCGTTCCAGTTCTTCGCGCATCGCCAACTCGTCGGTGATGTCGCGCGTGGAGGAGACGATGATCGCCTCCCCCTTGTACTCGGTCACACAAGCCGAGGTGAGGCCCTTCATGATCGAGCCGTCCCGCCGGCGGAAGGTGTTTGGGAAGTCCGTCAGCGAACCGGTCGGCAAGAGCGCATCCAAGTAGCGCTGGCGATCCTCTGGTTTGATGAAAAAGCCAAGTGTGGTCCGCAGATTGCCGTAGCGTTCCCGGGTCGGGGGCGGGGCGTAGATGATCTTGCCGTCTGACACGCGGCTGACAAGAAATGTGGTCGGACAGGCTTCGACAATCGTTCGAACGAGGGCATCCGCCTCGCGCTCGGCTTCGTCGGCCCGCTTGCGTTCCGTGATGTCGAGCAGGGTGACAGCGGAGCCGCCTTCCTTGGTCGGCGAGCGGCGGAACAGGAAAACGCGACCATCGCGGCGGCGAAGCTCCATCTGGCGAGGCCGATGCTGGCGGCCCTCGGTCAGTTCTGCCCGGAACTCCTCGATCAATGTCTCACCACCCTCCAGGTGGTCGGCTTTCACCAGAGCGGCCAGGATCTCTTGGCTGGATGCGCCGGGGCGGATGGCGTGGGCAGCCTCGCGGTGGGCATCACGGTAGAGCCGGTTTGCCATAACGAGGCGGTCGTCCGCATCGTACAGAACGAACGCCTCGTCCAGGGACTCGATCGCATCCCGCAACCGCGCGTTGGCAAGATCGCTCGCGTCGCGGAGGGCAAAGGGTTCTGTCAGATCAGTCGTCGAGGAAAGGATGACCAGCTCGCCATTGTGTTCGAGCAGCCTTGACGAGACCAGCGAAGGGAAGGGCCGTCCGTCCGCACCGCGCCCGATGCGAAAGAAGTCTTCGACCTCCCCTTTCTCGCGCAGCATTGCGATGTAGGTCTCGCGCTCTTCTTGGATGTCCCAGTGCAGACCGGCATCGCAGGTGTCTCCGAACAGCCGGCGCGAGGCTGGCGACCGGTAGAGCACTTCTCCATCCTCGAGCCGTGAAAGCAGGAGGTTGGCCGGGCTTGCTGTGAGTAAGTTTTGGAGAAACGCGGCCTCATCTCGATCCACAACTGGAACCGTCGGGGCGCTGTCCTCGGTGTTCGAGGGCATTGGGGCCCCGACATAAACCCGTCCGCCCTCAGGTCGCGGATGGGCGGAGAGAAGATAGCGGCTGCTGTCCTCGGTCTCTCCCACCAGAACTTCGCCCGCTTGCCAACGCGCGCGAGCTTCCGCGACAACCCGCGGCGATCCTGTGGACTTTCCATCGATGAGGGCAAAGGTAGAGAGGTAACCGCGGAGGCATTTCTTTTCGTCGGACCCGCGTCCTGACTGCGAAAGATAAGGGGCCGCGCCAACGGCACGGCCCCCTTCATCGAAAAAGGCTTGAAACATGGTGGGCCGGTTGTCCCCGGAGGGGGGCAGGGACACGGCCTCGGCCCGAGTATCAATTTGTTGCGTCATTGTTCCCTTGCTCAAATGTAGGTTTACACTGGGGCCGGTCTGTTTCTCGAAGATGTCGCCGCTGACCCTCGATTGTATCGATTGTATCAGATGGCGCATGGCGCAGGGTCACGTCAGAGAGTGATAGCGAATTTCTATCAAAGATACAGAGTATGAATGGTGGAGCCGTTGCTTGCTCCGCATTAGGTTCCCCGACCGATGGCCGATGGGCGGCCCGACAGTCAGGAGAACTCCGTTGGAGCAGACGCTCTCTCTCGCCGCGAAAACGCTCACGTCACCGGTGGTCCTTTGCTTCGCACTTGGGCTCGTGGTGGCGCTCATTCGTTCGGGGATCGCGTTCCCCAAGGTTGTGTCCAATGTGCTTGGGCTCTACCTCCTGTTTGCAATCGGTTTCAAAGGAGGAGCCGGGGTTGCCGAGCACGGCGCCGACGCAACCCTTGCCATCGGGCTGGTGACAGGCGCGTTGCTTTCGCTCTGTATTCCATTGTTGGCCTTCTTCCTGCTGCAGCGCTTCACAGGCCTTGACCGAACCGATGCGGCCGCGGTTTCCGCGCATTATGGCTCGATCTCGATCGTCACGTTTACAGCCGCCATTGCGCTGCTCGGCGTCATGGGCACGGCCTATGAAGGGTGGATGGTGGCGGTTGCCGCGGTGATGGAGGCGCCAGCGATCCTGACAGCACTTGTTTTGGCGCGCGGAGGGCTTTTCGCCGCCCAAGCAGTAAGCGTCGCCGGCGGGACCATGGTCGCGGGCGGGCAGGGGCCGTCTTTCAACCCGAGCGCGCTCTATGGGCCCTTGCGTGAGGCGGTGCTGAACAAGGCTTTTGTCGTTCTTATGAGTGCCTTTGCACTCGGCTGGTTCGCGGGACCGCAAGGATTGGCAAATGCAGAGCCTCTGTTGATCTGGCCGTTCCAGGTGCTGCTCTGCGTTTTCCTGCTCGACATGGGGCTTGCTGCGGGGCGTGGGCTGAAAGCATCGGCGCGGGATCTGACGCCGCCGCTCCTGGCGTTCGGGATCGTGATGCCGCTGATCGGCGCAGGCCTTGGGCTGACCGCCGGCGCGCTCATCGGTCTGTCCGAGGGCGGGACGGCCTTGCTCGGCGTCCTTGCAGCGTCCGCAAGCTACATCGCGGCGCCTGCGGCCATGCGGGCAGCCTTGCCTGAGGCGCGGCCGGAGATCTACCTCACGCTGTCGCTCGGGATTACGTTCCCGTTCAACCTGCTGCTCGGCATTCCGCTCTACATCTCCATTGCCGGTTGGCTGGTCGGCTGAGGTTAGCGTGCGTCTCTCTGTGGCGGTGTGCCGCCTGTGATCTCAGTGACTTCGGCGGCCGCCTCTCTCACGCGGCCGCCGAGACGTTCGACGGCCTCGGTTGAGATGCGTCCAGTCGGGCCGGAGATCGAGATCCCCGCAACGGCTTCTCCATAGGCGTTGAAGACGGGCGCTGCGATACAGCGCATACCGGTATGGCGCTCTTCATCGTCGAAAGAGTAGCCGCGCGCTCGGGTCGTCTCGAGATCGGCGAAGAGAGCATTCGCCGTGGTAAGTGTTTTCTCCGTCCATCCGGGCATGCCCCGGCGGTTGAGGATCTGCTCAACCACTCGCCGATCGAACTCCGCCAACAGCGCTTTGCCAATGCCAGATGAGTGCATGTGAACCCGCGTGCCTGGCCGAAAAAAGGCACGGATCGGGTTCTGTGTGTCGACTTGGCTGAGAAACACCACCTCGCCCTCGTCGGGGATCGCGAGGTTTGCGGTTTCGCCGGTGTCGTCGACGAGGGCGCGCATGACCTCGCGGCTGAGATCCACGAGATTGCCACGTTGGACAAAGGCACTGCCGATCCGGAAGGCTTCGACCCCGATGGTCCAGTCCTGCGAGGTTTCACCGAATTCCACCAAAGCGTGAGCTTGCATCGTGGTGAGCAGGCGGTGCGCTGAGGAGGCTGGCATATCAACCTTCTCCGCCAGTTCGGAGAGTGTTGCCCGCCCATCTCTGGCCAGCGTGCTGAGGAGGTTGATCGCACGGTCGAGCGCCTGAACAGTTGGCGCCTGTGCCTCTGGCGTGGTGCGCGGGCGCCCCCGAGCACGGCGTTGCGACGGTTGAACAGTCATCCTTGATCCTCGCAGGTTCGATGTCGCTAGACATGGCTGTCCTCGTTGCGTGCGGCAATGAAAAATTTTTCCAGCTTTATGCGAACTGGAGAGGTGAAAAATAGAAAAGCCATTTTGAAACAATGCACTAATCCTCATACACCTGAATCTGAAAAACTTTTCCAGAAAAATTGCATCGTGAGCGGCTGCAGCTATGTTGTGTGCCAGATGGAATTGGAGGACACGCTATGACCGCGAACATCCCCGTCTTTGGTGGCCAGAACCCGGTTTTCATTCCTGGGCCAACCAACATCCCCGATCGGCTGCGCTATGCGATGAGCATCCAAACCATGGACCATCGTGCGCCGGACTTCATCGAGCTGCTTTCACCCCTGCTGGCGGACTTGAAGCGCGTGTTCAAAACGGTCGAGGGTGAGGTGATCACGTTCCCCGCATCGGGGACCGGCGGCTGGGAGGCGGCGATCACCAATACGCTCTCGCCCGGCGATGCGGTTTTGGTGGCCCGGTATGGGATGTTCTCGCACCGCTGGATCGATATGTGCGAACGGCATGGCCTGGATGTTCGTGTGGTCGAATGCGATTGGGGAACGGGGGCTCCCGCTGATCGGTTCGAGGAGATCCTGACGGCAGACACCGCGCACGAGATCAAAGCGGTTCTCGTCACTCACAATGAGACTGCGACGGGTGTGAAATCCGACATCGCGGCCGTCCGCCGCGCCATGGACGCCGCAAATCACCCAGCGATGTTGCAGGTCGATTGCGTGAGCTCACTTGCCTCGATGGATTTCCGGATGGACGAGTGGGGCGTCGATATTGCGGTTACGGGCTCGCAGAAGGGGTTCATGCTGGCCACCGGTATGGCGATCATTGGGGTCAGTCACAAAGCGCTCGCGGCCATGGAGACCGCCACGCTTCCGCGGACTTTCTTCGACTTCCGCGATATGGCCGGTGCGAATGAGAAGGGGGGCTTCCCTTACACCCCCCCGTTCCAAATCATGTACGGCCTGCGCGAAAGCATGGATCTTCTGTTGCAGGAGGGTCTCGACAACGTCTTCGCCCGTCACTACCGGATCGCAGAGGGCGTGCGCTGTGCGGTCGACGCTTGGGGACTGCGGCTGTGTGCGAAGGCGCCAGAGCTGTATTCTGATACCGTTAGCGCAGTCTTCGTCCCTGCGGGTTTTGACAGCAACGTGCTGACGAACCATGCTTTCGATGCATATGGTGTGTCGTTCGGCGTCGGCTTGGGCGAGATGGCAGGACGGGCGTTCCGCATCGGCCACCTCGGGTCCATGACGGATGTGATAGCGCTGTCCGGGATCGCGACGATCGAGATGGCCATGAAAGACCTCGATTATCCGATTGATCTTGGCCAGGGTTTGGCAGCGGCGCAGGACTACTATCGCAAGACGACCGGTATCGCCCTGGCAAAGCAGAAGGCGGCGTGATGAACGAGATCAAGGATATCAGTATCGACCTGCCCACGGCGGCGGATGTCGAGGCTGCACATGCGCGGATCGAGCCTCACATCAATCGCACGGTGGTCCTACAGTCCAGGTACCTCAACGAGCTGACGGGCGCCGATCTGTTCTTCAAGTGCGAGAATTTTCAGGAACCCGGCGCCTTCAAGGTCCGCGGCGCCTGCAATGCTGTGTTCAGTCTTTCGGAGGAGCAGGCAAAGCGCGGGGTCGCGACGCACTCCTCCGGCAATCATGGACTGTCGCTGTCCTACGCCGCGGGCCGGCGGGGCATCCCCTGTACGGTTGTGATGCCGCATACGGCCCCGCAGGCGAAGAAGGACCAGGTTCGCCACTATGGTGGAACGATCGTCGAGTGCGAGCCATCCACGTCTTCGCGCGAGGCAACGTTTGCCAAGGTTGTCGAGGAGACGGGCGCCGAGTTCGTGCACCCCTACAACGATCCCCGGGTGATCGCAGGGCAGGGGACCTGCTCCAAGGAGTTGAACGAGCAAGTTGAGGGGCTTGATACGGTGATCGCCCCCATCGGCGGCGGCGGAATGATCTCGGGAACCTGCCTCTGGATGTCCCACGCAGCGCCCGACGTGAAGATCTACGCGGCTGAGCCAGAGCAGGCGGATGACGCCTATCGAAGCTTCAAGGCCGGGCACATCATCGCGGACGATGCGCCGGTGACCATCGCGGACGGGCTTAAGGTGCCGCTTAAGGAGCGGACCTGGCACTTTGTGTCCAATTTCGTCACCGACATTTTCACCTGTTCCGAGGATGAGATCGTCGAGGCGATGAAGCTCACCTGGAAGCGCCTGCGGATCGTGATGGAGCCGTCCTGTGCTCCGCCGCTGGCGACCATCCTCAAGAATCGCGACGTCTTTGCCGGCAAACGTGTCGGTGTCATCGTCACTGGCGGTAATGTCGATCTCGACAAGCTGCCTTGGATGCAAGCCTGAGACCGGAGGAGAGAGCTATGAATGCCCCTGTGAAAATCGAAGAGCTCGAGGTCGGCTACGACGTGCCGGCGGCCATCGGAATGGATGAGAGCGAGATCCAGACGCCTTGTCTGGTGCTCGACCTCGACGCGCTGGAGCGCAATGTCAAGAAGATGGGCGACTGGTGCAAAGCGCACGGGATACGCCACCGGGTGCACGGCAAAATGCACAAATCTGTGGATGTCGCTCTTCTGCAAGAAGAACTCGGCGGCTCGGTCGGCGTGTGCTGCCAGAAAGTCTCCGAGGCTGAGGCGTTCGCTCGCGGCGGCATCAAGGATGTGCTGGTGTCCAACCAGGTCCGTGATCCCGCCAAGATTGATCGCTTGGCTCGCATCCCCAAGCTTGGCGCCCGTGCGATCTGCTGTGTGGACGACGTTACCAATGTCGCGGATCTCTCGGCCGCGGCGGTCAAGCACGGCACCACCATCGAGTGCCTGGTAGAGATCGACTGTGGCGCCGGGCGCTGCGGGGTAACCACCACCCCGGAGGTCGTGGCCATCGCCAAGGCAATCGATGCGGCGGAGGGGCTAAAGTTCTCCGGCCTCCAGGCGTATCAGGGCGCCATGCAGCACATGGACAGCTATGATGACCGAAAGGCCAAAATCGACATCGCCATCGCCATGGTGAAGGACGCGGTCGACACACTGAAGGCCGACGGACTGGACTGTGACATCGTCGGCGGCGGTGGCACCGGTTCTTACTACTTCGAGGGGAACTCGGGGGTCTACAATGAGCTGCAGTGCGGCTCCTACGCCTTCATGGACGCTGACTACGGCCGCATCCTCGACAAGGACGGCAAGCGGATCGACCAGGGGGAGTGGGAGAACGCGCTCTTCATCCTGACATCGGTCATGAGTCACGCCAAGGCGCAGAAGGCGATCTGCGATGCCGGTCTGAAGGCCCAGTCGGTCGACAGTGGGCTGCCGGTGATCTATGGGCGCGACGACGTGAAATATGTCAAGTGTTCTGACGAACACGGCGTGATTGAGGACAATGACGGCGTTCTTGCGATCAATGAGAAGCTGCGCCTTGTCCCCGGCCACTGCGACCCGACCTGCAATGTGCACGACTGGTATGTCGGTGTGCGCGGCGGCAAGGTCGAGACGATCTGGCCGATCACTGCGCGCGGCAAAGCCTACTGATCTGACTGTCCGCTCGGTCCCCCGCGGGACCGGGCTCTCTCCCCGACGTGACGGAGTTCCCCACATGATCATCGTGTCCGAGGCGGTCTGCCAAGAGGTCGTCGACCGAGCCCAGTCCTTTGCGGCGGTCGAGGCCGTCTTCGGCGCCATGGCGCGCGGCGATGCCTACAACTTCCCGGTCATCCGCGAGGCCATCGGCTATGCGGACGCGCTCTACGGGTTCAAGTCGGGCTTCGACAAGGCGGGGTTGGCACTCGGTCTTAAGTCGGGCGGCTACTGGCCCGGCAACATGGCCAAGGGGCTGACCAACCACCAGTCGACCGTGTTTCTCTTCGACCCGGACACAGGGCAACTTCAGGCACTCGTGGGGGGGAACTATCTGACGGCGATGCGCACAGCGGCGTCGTCTTCGGTTTCGATCGCGCATTTGGCGCGCAAGGACGCCAAGGTGCTTGGTATGATCGGTGCTGGCCATCAGGCGCAGTTCCAGCTTCGCGCCGCCGCCGAGCAGCGGGCCTTCGAGAAGGTCGTCGCTTGGAACCCGCACCCGGAGATGTTGCCAAAGCTCGCCGCCGTGGCCGAGGAGATCGGGCTGGCTTTCGAGGCGGTCTCGGCCGAAAAGGTTGGTGCCCAGGCGGATGCGATCATTACCATAACCTCGGCCTTCGAGCCGCTTCTTATGAAGGACTGGGTGAAGCCAGGAACCCATATTGCCTGCATGGGAACGGACACCAAGGGCAAGCAGGAGGTCGATCCCGCGCTGGTTGCCGCGTCTACGGTCTTCACCGACGAGATATCGCAGTCCGTGAGCATCGGGGAGACTCAGCATGCGGTCGGCTCCGGCGCGCTCGATGAGGGGGCTATTACGCCAATCGGCGACGTGATCAATGGCGCCCATCCAGGCCGGACTTCAGAGGACGAAATCACTCTTTTCGATGGCACAGGCGTGGGCCTGCAGGACCTCGCGGTGGCTGCGGTCGCCGCCAAAGCTGCGGCCGATCAGGGCAAGGCGGTCGAGATCGCGCTCTGAGCGGCGCATAGCGGGTTTGCGCCAAGGCTGCTCTTGATCCCGACCGCCTGATGGATATCAGCTATGGCAGGAGGGCTGACCTAGCCCGTTCAGCCGGAAGGGCGCGCCATGGCGTCGACAACCAAAGAGCCGAACCTCAATTTGCCGGCCCATCTGATCGGCGGGTCCTGGATCCGGTCCGATGGCGCACGGGAGGTTGCGCTCGCCAATCCCGGGACGGGAGAAGCGCGGCGTCCTCTTCTGGTTGGGGGCGAGAAGATTGTACGCGGGGCCGTCGCTGCCGCGGTCACAGCTCGTCGGGCAGGTTGGGGTGATGCGCCCCCGGCGGCTCGGATCCAGTACCTTGATCGGTTGATCGAGGCCATTGAGGCACGGCGTGAACGACTCGCAGCTCTGATCTCCGAGGAAGTCGGCGCCCCCATCGACTTTGCACGAACGCACCAGGTCCAGACCGCCCTAGGGCATCTTGCCGCCATCCGGGCTGCAGCCTTGTCTCATAGCGCAGACACCCCTGTGTCGCCGGACCGTCCGTCCGATCGGGTGCGCTATGAGCCCGTTGGGGTTGCCGGTCTGATCACCCCGTGGAACTGGCCGCTGAACCAAATCGCGTTGAAGGTTGGCGCCGCCCTCGTGGCCGGCTGTCCTATGGTCCTGAAGCCCTCCGAACTTGCGCCTCAAACGGCGATGCTTTTCGGGATTTGCATGGAAGCCTCAGGTCTGCCGGCAGGGGTTTTTAATCTCACACTTGGGGATGGCCAGACAGGAGCGGAGCTCGCGGCCCATCCAGACATCGATGTGGTGTCCTTTACCGGCTCGACCCGCGCGGGACGTTCGGTGGCCCGTTCTGCTGCCGAGCGCATGGCGCGGGTGACGCTAGAACTTGGCGGCAAGTCGCCAAACCTCCTCTTCGCCGATTGCGATCTTGAGACGGCGATTCGCCAAGGCGTGGCGCACTGCTTCCGAAATGCGGGGCAATCATGCAATGCGGCGTCGCGGATGCTTGTGGAGCGCTCAGTCTACGACGACGCCGTCGCTCTTGCGGCCGCAGCGGCAGAGGCGACCACGGTGGGGCTGCCCGATGCGCCGGGTCCGCATCTCGGTCCGCAGATCAGTGCCCGCCAATACGACCGGGTCCAGGAGTTAATCGAAACCGGGCAATGGGATGGTGCGCGTCTGGTGGCGGGCGGCCCCGGTCGTCCCGAAGGCGTGGCGCGAGGCTTTTTCTCCCGCCCCACTGTGTTTGCCGATGTAACCCCCGAGATGCGGCTGTTTCGCGAAGAGATATTCGGGCCGGTCCTCAGCGTCACCCCGTTCGATACCGAGGATGAGGCCGTTCGGCTGGCAAACGACACCGAGTACGGCCTCGCAGCGTTTGTTCAGACGAATGATCCGGTCCTTGCTGATCGCGTTTCCAAGCGGCTGCGTGCCGGCATGGTCCAAGTGAATGGAAAGAGCCGGGCACCCGGAGCCCCCTTTGGCGGGGTTAAAGCCTCTGGCATGGGGCGCGAGGCCGGCATCTGGGGCATCCGGGCATTCCAGGAGATCAAGTCGATAACGGGTGCGGAACTCCACCTGGGGTAATTGTGCATCGCACCACCCGACTCACTGATTTCGATTTTCCGAATGATGTCCGATCTTTCTTGACCCCTCGCACCTATGCGGGCGGCCTATTCTGAGGCTTGCGCGGCGGGCGCGGCTGGTGAAGGCTAAACACATGATCGGGGTGAGACCCTGCTCGGCTGAAGCGTCAGCAACGCTGGACTGTGTGGTCCTCCGAAACTGGACCTGACCTATCCGGCGCGCTGACGCGAGGCTGTTAACAGAACGACGTAAACCAGGGAGACTATCGCAGATGAAATCCAAACTGCTTATGGCGGCTGCTGCCGTGACGATGTCGGTTCCGGCCTTCGCGGCTGACATCGTGATCGGTGTGCCGAACTGGGCCTCCGTCTCGGCGACCGCAAACGTGCTTAAGGTCGCAATCGAGCAAAACCTCGGCCTCGAGGTCGAACTGCAGAACGGCACCAATCCGATCGTCTTTGAGGCGATGGACAAAGGCTCGATGCATGTTCACCCGGAAGTGTGGATGCCGAACCAGCAGAACCTGCACGATACCTATGTGAAAGAGCGCGGCACCGTCGTCATGAACGGCAAGCCGGTGCAGGCCGAACAGGGCATGTGTGTGCCGAAATACGTCGCCGACGAGATGGGCATCACCTCGATCGACGATCTGACCGATCCGGAGAAGACGAAAATCTTCGACACGGACGGCGACGGCACGCCTGAGGTGTGGATTGGCGCGCCGGGTTGGGCCTCGACAATCGTCGAGCAGATCCGTGCGAAGTCCTATGGCTACGATCAGGTCTTCGAGCTGACGCAGTACGAAGAGACGATTGCCTATGCGAACCTGGCGAACGCAACCAATGCCAAAGAGCCGTGGATCGGGTTCTGCTACAGCCCGCACTACATCTTCGTGACCCAGGAACTGCATGTGCTCGAGGAGCCGGCCCACGATCCCGATGGCTGGACCATTGTGCAGCCGACCGACGATCCGGCCTGGCTCGAGAAGTCCTCGGCTGGCAGTGCATGGAATGGCGCGACGCTGCACCTGCACTATGCCAAGGGGCTCGAGGAGTCGCATCCTGAGGTCGCCGCGATGCTGCAGGGTTTCCAGCTTGATGGCGCGACGCTGAGTGCGATGGGCAAGGCGCTGGCCGTGGACGACCAGGATCCGGCCGACTTCGCCAAGGAGTGGGTCGCGGCCAACGAGGACGTGATCATCAACTGGATGACCCAGTAATCCGCCGCAGGGCCGCCCTTCCACGGGCGGCCCTTTCTCATTTCGGGGCCACAGGGGGGCTGCCATGGCGGAAACCGTCGTCAAACTGAGCAATGTCTGGAAGGTGTTCGGGGACCGCTCCTCCGAAGCCATGACCGCGATAAAGGCCGAAGGGCTGACCAAGCCACAGGTGCTTGAGCGATTTGGCTGTGTGGTCGGCGTACAGGATGCGAGCTTCGAAGTCCCGCAGGGCGAGATCTTCTGCATCATGGGGTTGTCCGGCTCCGGCAAGTCCACCCTTGTGCGCCATGTCAATCGGCTGATCGAGCCGACCTCTGGCAGCATCGAGATCCTCGGCCAGGACGTATCGGCCATGAACGCCCGACGCTTGCGCGAAGTGCGTGCCCGGCAAATCGGCATGGTGTTCCAGCACATGGCGCTGATGCCGCATCGATCCGTCCGGGACAATGTCGCCTATCCGCTCGAGATCCGGGGTGTGCCGAAGTCGAAGCGTTGGGCGGTCTCGGATCACGCGCTCGAACTGGTGAACCTGATTGGTTATGAGGATCGCCTGCCGCGCGAGCTCTCGGGTGGTATGCAGCAGCGTGTAGGCATCGCCCGTGCGCTTGCGTCTGATCCGGAAATCCTCCTGATGGACGAGCCGTTCTCCGCGCTCGATCCGCTCATCCGGCTTCAGCTCCAGGACCAATTCTCGGCGCTCGTGGCCCAGCTCAAGAAGACGACGCTTTTCATCACACATGATCTCGACGAGGCCATTCGTATCGGCCACCGCATCGCGATCATGAAAGACGGTGTCATTGTCCAGATCGGCACGCCTGAGCAGATCGTGACCGAGCCCGCTGATGACTATGTCCGCGAGTTCGTCCAGGGCATCTCGAAGCTGAAACTCGTGAAAGCCCATTCGATCATGCAACCGCTCTCGGAGGCGCCAGGGCCACTCGGCGATGCACCCAAGGCCGATCATGAGTCGGATCTAGACCACTTGATCGACCTCTCGGTCGGGACGGAGAGCCCGATTGTGATCACCCAGGACGGCGCCGATGTCGGCTTCGTGACCAAGGCTCGGCTGCTTCGCGGCATTCAAGGGGGCAAGGAATGACCGACACCGCTCGGCCCGGAGAGGGCGTCACCGTCACCGCAGCCTCGGATATCGAGGTCGATCGCGAAGCCCTGGACCGTTCGATCCGCGAGTTTGCGGGTGAGAACGGCGACTACTATGTCGGGGCCTTCCACAAGATCTTTGCCAGCACAGGGCCGATCCCCACCACGTTCAACCTGTGGGCTGCGGTCTTGGGACCGGCTTGGGCTGCGGCCCGCGGCGTTTGGGGGATGTTTTGGGGGTTCCTGATCCTCGAGATCATTGCATGGGTTCAGATCGGCCGCGGTGTCTGGGGCAACCCCGGTGCGAGCTTCTTTGAACGGGCCGAGACCCAGCGCGAACGGGCGGCCAGTTTTACGGAGCGCGCCGAAGCCGCCAGGGCAGCGGGCGAAGATCCGAGCCGGTTTGAGACACTGGCAAACAACATGCTCAACACCGCCGCTGCAAGCGAGGCGCGGGGCGTGGAGGCCAATTCGGAAGCCTTCGGCATCCTGATCATGGGGCTCGTGCTGCTGGTGGCCTTCAAGCTAGTCCAAGGGCTTTGGGCCAACGCGATCTATGAGAAGCAGTACTCGCGCTGGCGGATCGATCCCGCGAACACCGAGTCTGGATTCAAGCCGCGCAACAAGATCCTCGGTGCGGTTCTGATCCTGCTGATCGCCCCGCTGACAATCTATAAGTTCACGGTGGCGAGCCCGCTTGAGGTGCTCAATGCTTTTCCCGAAAAGGCAGTCTCCAGCGCATTCCTTGGTTCCGAGGACGAGACGCTGTTCACGTCCATTGCCTCCTGGCTCGAAGCGCGCATCGACGCGGCGGCAATCGCGGGGGCAGGCGCGTTCGACAGTGTAACGGCGGGCGTGCGGTCCGTTCTCGATGCACTGACCATCGCACTGATCGGAACTCCCTGGCCGGTTGTCATGATCGTGATCTGCGTCACTGCATGGCGCGCTGCTGGCCCACGTGTGGCGATCTTCACGGGTGCTGCCATGGCTTACATCGCATTCCTCGGGTACTGGGAGATCGCGATGGAGACAGTGGCACTGGTCGGTGCGGCGGTCTTGATCTGTGTGGTCCTAGGTATTCCCTTGGGCATATGGTTCGGGAAATCGAAACGGGCCTACACGGCGGCGGAGCCTGTCCTCGACCTCATGCAGACTCTGCCGGCCTTCGTCTATCTCATCCCGATCATTGCGTTTTTCGGAACTGGCAACCCGCCAGGCATTCTCGCAACGATCATCTTTGGGATGCCGCCGGTGATCCGTCTGACGGCTTTGGGCATGCGCGGCGTGCCGGAGAGCATCAAGGAGGCAGCGGAAGCGTTTGGCGCGTCCAAGGGTCAGATCCTGAGGGATGTGGAGGTGCCGCTCGCGCTGCCATCGATCATGGCTGGGGTCAACCAGACGATCCTGATGTGCCTGTCGATGGTCGTGATCATCTCGCTGATCGGTGGCGGCGGGCTCGGCAAAGTGATCCTCGAGGCGCTGCAATATGCGGCTAAGGGGCCGGGCCTGTTGGGTGGCTTTGCAATCCTCTTCCTCGCAATGGTGATGGACCGGATCGTGCAGGGCGCATTCCGCCGCGCCGACCAGAAGTGAGAGCAGGGTGGCCAAGTCTGACCATGGCCGCCTGACCCTTCGCGCCATCGAGATCTTCGTGGCGGTGGTCGAGGAGGGCTCGCTGGCCACCGGGGCAAGACGCCTCGGGGCCAGTCCCTCTTCTGTGAGCCAGCAGATCTCGAACCTTGAGGCCGCTTTGGGGGCCAGGCTTATCGATCGGTCAGCCCGGCCTTTTGCGCTCACGCCTGCGGGGTTCGTCTTTCAACGCCGGGCGCTGGCGATCCTCGATGAAGCAGCCCGCGCTCAGTCGGAACTGGCGGAGCTGGAGCTGACCGGACTGCCGCAGTTGCGCCTTGCCGTGATCGAAGACTTCGATGCGGATGTCACGCCCGCTCTCGCGAGCGCTCTGGCCGATGCACTTCCCGGATGTAACATCATTGCGCATGTGGGTCCGAGCCATCTCAATCTCTCTGCGCTCGAGGCGCGATCGGAAGACATTGTGGTCGCGGCGGAGATGGAGACCCCGCATGATTGGATCGAGCAACATCCGCTGCTGCGTGATCCCTATGTTCTTGTCATCTCAAAGGGGTTGCTGGACCAGACCGATAACCCTGTCGCGAGGCTGATGGCTGCGCCGATGGTGCGCTATGCCTCCTCGCAATTGATGGGACAGCAGATCGAGACGCATTTGAGGCGGCTGCGGCTCGCGCCCGACCGGCGTTATGAGTTCGACTCGAACCACTCGATTATGGCGACGGTTGCCGAGGCGCGGGGCTGGGCGGTGACCACGCCGCTCGGGTTCATGCGGGCACACAGATTTCATGAATCGCTGGAGTTGCGACCACTGCCGTTCCAAAAGTTCTCGCGAGTGGTTTCGCTCTATGCGCGCAGGGGCGTTATGGGCGCTCTGCCGACGCGCACGGCGGAACTTATGCGGTCCTTGCTGAAGCAACACTGCATCTCGGAAGGCGTGGCCCACGCGCCTTGGCTCTCAGGCTCGTTCCGGGTTCTCGGAGAGGAGGCACCGGCGGGCACCTCCCTTCGTCTCGTGGGGACGCCCTAGCTCATCGGATGCCCGGCCAGTGGGAGCGGATCTCGGCATCGAGCTTGCTGCCAAGATAGTTCGGCTCGTGTTCGCTCAGAATAGCCTGGGCTTTCTCACGGGCGCGCGCCCAGGCGTCTCTGGCGCCGCCCGCTTCCCATGCCGACGGAGCGTCTCGATCAGCCAGCTGCGGGTAGACGTAGTCCCGTTGCATGGCGGCCATCGTATGCGCCGCACCAAGGAAATGGCCCTCGCCCGTGATTGCCTCGCGAACGGCATCGAACCCCAGGGTCTCCTCTGTCACCTCCACACCGCGGACCGTGCGATAGACAGCGCCCAACATTTCGTCGTCGAGCACAAAAGCTTCGAAAGACGCCCCCAAGAGGGCGGCCATCATACCGGAGCTTTCATAGACCATATTCGCGCCGGCAAGCCCCGCGGTGACAGCGGACAGCGCTTTCTCCGCCCCCATTTGCGCGTCCACGGCCTTCGCGTCGGCCATGGAGGATGCGACGCCGGACGGCAACCCAAGCCAGTTCGACAGCTGAGCGGACGCCGCGTTCAACACGGCGCTCTCCGCCCCGCCTCCGGAGAACGCCCCCGTCCGGAGATCGATGACAAGTGGCCAGTTCGAGAAGATCACCGGGTAGCCCGGCGCGAACACGCTCACCATCACGAGGCCAGCAAGGGTCTCCGCCAGCGACTGAGCGAGGAAGCCTGCGAGGGTTGCCGGCGCCGTGGCCCCGGATTGCGCTGCGATGATGGAGTTGATCGGGACGCCGCGGCGCACGCAGGCTTGGGTGACAGCAACCGCATCCTCGCCATAGCGCATCGGCGAGATGACCGGAGAGATGTGCGCCTTACAGAACGGGCGCGCGGCAAACCGACCCTCTCCGCCCGCGACGCGGTCGAACATGTCCACGATGGGATCCACGTGCTCGCCGAGTGTAAAGGAGGTCCCCACCGG
Source organism: Pseudomonadota bacterium (assembly GCA_039816045.1). GTDB lineage: Bacteria > Pseudomonadota > Alphaproteobacteria > Rhodobacterales > Rhodobacteraceae > Thermohalobaculum. The sequence continues at coordinate 25,432 of JBCBYB010000013.1, read as the reverse complement.
TTTCCGGGTATTGCGCATCAGCGCGTATGCGGTGTTGAGATCGAGCTCCAATATGTCCGGCAGATCAGTCGCAACACAGCAGCGGGTAAACCAGCTCACATTTGGCAGCCGGTCAATCAGCCGGGTGAAAGCGTGGAGATCGTCCAGTGTCGAAGGCCGGTAGTGTCCGGTCTGCATATCGAGGGTTTGAACGGCAGCGCCACCGGTCCCGAAGTAGACACGGTCGCCGCCGATCTCGATGTCGTGCTCGGGATCGCGACCGTAAAACATGAAACCCTTGGCCGCACCGGCGACGATGTCCTCGACCATGCTGGCTGGATAGGCGAGACGGCCGAGTGTGTTGACCTCGGCGCCGCGTGCAATGGCCGCTTCCTGAAGCGCGGGCGGAGCGTCTCCCATCCCGATCTCTGCCAAGAGGCGCAAGGCCGTTGCATAAATCGCCTGGATATCGGCATCGGACAAAGGCCGGTACTGCCCCCCGCGCTGTCCCGGAGGAGCCGCATTGACCTCTGCCACCGGGGCAAGCCGCGCCTCGCGCCGTGCCGTCCGGCCTCCCCCCACTCTCCCTCGCCGTGTCGCGCTCATGTCGTGCTCCGCAGTTGATTGCATGAGCATCTGCTGGTGTTGGCCCCGCCCACAAGCCCGCGGTCGTGGGCACGGAGAATTCCGCGCTCGGCGTTTAGATTTTTCGAAGCGGCGGTCTCTCGCTTGACCCCGCGGGTCAGCGTTCGCTCACTGGTTCAAGTTTAGATCTGTGATGTGGGAACGGAGGTTTGCCATGCGGTCCACTGCGAGGGTTGTCGTGATCGGCGGAGGCATCGCCGGGTGTTCGACGCTCTACCACCTGACCCGCGAGGGCTGGAGGGACGTCGTCCTGCTGGAGCGGGATGAGTTGACCTCCGGCACCACATGGCACTCTGCCGCCCAGGTCACGAATTTCGGTATGACCCAGACGATGGTGGGGCTGAAGGCACATTCCATCCGGCTCTACAAGGAACTGGCGGAAGATCCGGACTATCCTATCAACTACCACCACGGGGACGGCGGTGTGCGGCTCGCCGGGACCGAGGCGCAACTCGACGGTTACCGCCACTTCCAGTCACTCGCCAAAGGCATGGGCGTTCATTTTGAGATCATCGATGCGGAGGAACTGTGCCGTCGGCATCCTTTGCTGACGCCGGATGGTGTGATTGGTGCGCTTTGGGACCCCTTTGATGGCGACATTGATCCGGCACAACTCTGCCAGGCCCTCGCAAGACGGGCGCGCAAGGCGGGTGCGGAGATCCATCGCCACACGCCGGTCACGGGCCTCACTCAGCGCGACGGCGGTTGGTCCGTCCATACGGACAAGGGCGATATCGACGCCGAGCACATCGTCAACGCGGGCGGGTATCGGTGCAACGAAATCGGCGCGATGATGGGGGTGACGTTGCCAGTCTGCTCCATGGAGCACCAGTATTTCCTGACGGAGCCGATTGCGGCGATTGCCGAGCGTGAGGAGCGTCTGCCACTGGTGCGCAGTCCGCTCGAGGACTTCTATGCGCGCCAAGAGAAGCAGGGCTTGCTGGTGGGCTTCTATGAGCAGGATTGCCGGACCTGGGGTCTGGGCGGCATCGACCCGAACTTCACCAACGCGCTGTGTCCCGATGATCCGGAACGGGTGACACCGACGCTGGAGCGCGTGTTCGAGCGGATGCCCTGCCTGACGGAGACCGGCATCCATACCATCGTCAACGGCCCGATCACCTACACCCCCGACGGGGCACCTCTTATCGGTCCTATCCCGGGTCGACGGAATGCCTGGGCCTGCACGGGCCTCCGGATCGGGCTCGGCGAAGGCGGCGGTCAGGGCTGGATGCTGTCGCAGATGATCGTCCGCGGAGAGGCCGAGTACGACAACTGGGGGAACGACCCCCGCCGTTTCGGGGCCTATGCGACCGAGGAGTACACTGCAGTCAAGGCCATAGAGGACTATCAGAACGAGTTCCATTTCCACATGCCGCATGAGCAGCGACCGGCCGGGCGTCCGGCGCGCGTGACGCCGCTTACGCCAGTTCTGGAGGGCCTCGGAGCGGAATTCGGAGAGATCAACGGCTGGGAGCGTGCGCTGGTCTATAGCCCGCCGGGGCTCGAGGAAACACCCGGGTTCCGCTGGCCAGCTTCGCATGATTTGGTGGGGCAGGAAGTGGAGCGCGTCCGCAGGGGCGTCGGAATCGCGGAGGTCAACGGGTTCAATCGCATTGAGCTTTTGGGGGAGGGCGTCGTCGATTGGCTCGATGGTCTGATCTGTGGGCGGGTCCCCCGCAAGACTGGACGCGTCGGGCTTGGCTACTTCCTCACGGCGAAAGGCCATGTGGCGGGTGAGGCGACGTTGGCAGTTCTGGGACAAGATCGGGTCTGGTTCGGGTCGGCCGCTGCTGCCGAGATCCACGACCGCGATTGGCTGACCGCGCATCTACCGGCTGATGGCTCGATCAGCCTCAAACCGCTGACGGAAACCCACACCATTCTGGTCGTTGCGGGCCCGAAAGCGCGCGCCCTGCTGGCCGAGGTCGCCCCGCGAACCGATTGGTCGCCAACGGCGTTCCCATGGCTTTCTGTCCGGACCGTCAGCATCGGGTCCGTTGAGGCGGTGGCGATGTCGGTGAGTTTCTCTGGGGAGGCGGCCTGGGAACTCCACATCCCGGTTGCGCAGTCGCTCGCGGCTTGGCGCGCGCTGATGCGGGCTGGCGAGGCTTTTGGTATCGCGCCGTTCGGAGCACACGCAGTTGAGTCCATGCGGATAGAGAAGGGGTATCGTCACTGGAAAGCCGATCTGATCACCGAGTACGACCCCTTCGAGGCCGGTTTGGATCGCTTCGTATCGCTCGACAAGGCGCCTTCCTATCCGGGCAAGGACGCTTTGCTGGCCCGGCGGAATCAAGCGCCGCGTAAGCAGTTTGTCTCCCTGCGTCTTGCCACCGATCAGGCCCCTGCGCATGGCGGCGCAAGTGTTCTGGCCGGGGACCGCGTGGTTGGAACTGTCACCTCTGCGGCTTGGGGTTTCCGGACGAGCGAAAACCTCGCGATGGCCTATATAGACGCGGACGTGTCGCAGGGATCTGCGCTGTCGATCGAAGTCCTTGGCGATGCGGTTCCGGCGGAGATTGTGCCGCCATGCCGCTACGATCCAGAGAACGCCCGGGTTAAGGCGTGAGGAGCCTGCCATGAAACGTTTCGAGAAACCGTTTACCCAACAGGAACCGATCCCCGAGACGGCAATCAACCGTGCGGTCGACGTGATGCGCTCTGGCCGGCTCCATCGGTACAACATCGTTCAAGGCGAGGAACCGGAGGTCTCGGCGCTCGAGCGTGAGTATGCCGCTTGGCAAGGGGCACGCTTTTGCCTTGCAACGACCTCGGGTGGCACGGCGCTCCAAATTGCAATGCGGGCGGCTGGGGTGCGCCAGGGTGATCTTGTGCTCGCCAACGCCTGGACCCTTGCTCCTGTGCCTGGCGCCATGCACGCGGTCGGTGCAGTACCGATCTTCGTCGAGATTGGAGATGACTGGCTGATCGACGTGGCGGATCTGGAGCAGAAGGCCGAACGGTCGGGTGCGCGGTTCCTGATGCTCTCCCATATGCGCGGGCACATAGGCGACATGGATGCCGTCGGAGAGATCTGTGAGCGCCACGGGATAACCCTGATCGAGGATTGCGCTCATACAATGGGGGCACGGTGGAAAGGCATCCGGTCGGGGAACTTTGGTCGTGTGTCTTGCTTCTCGACCCAAACCTACAAGCATATCAACTCGGGCGAGGGCGGTTTTCTCACTACCGACGACGAGGAAATCGCAGCGCGCGCCATCGTGGGTTCCGGCTCCTACATGCTCTACAGGAGCCACGGCGCCCGTCCAGACGATGCGGTTTTTGATCGTGTCCGTCTTGATGCGCCCAACACCTCCTCACGCATGGACAATCTGCGGGCTGCGATCCTGCGGGACCAACTCCGCAACATTGAGGAGAGCATTCATGCCTGGAACCTCCGCTACCGTGTGCTTGAGGACGGTTTGCGGGGGCGACTTGGCTTGCGCGTGATCGAACGGCCGCAGCACGAGGCCTATGTTGGATCGTCTTTCCAGTTTCATGCTGAGATCGCCGACGGCAGCATCCCAGAGTTCCTTTCTGGCTGTGCGGCACGTGGAGTGGAGGTGAAATGGTTCGGTGCTGCCGAGCCCACGGGTTTCACCAGCCGTTTCGACAGTTGGCGCTATCTCGGGGAGCCCCAGGCCCTGCCGCATACGCTCGCGGCTCTCTCCACAACCTGCGATATCCGTGTGCCACTGACCTTCACGGAGACCGATTGCCGAGATGTGGCGGAGATCATCGTGGAAGAAGCGGGCCGTCTTGCGGCATAGGCGGCGGCCATTTGGCACCTGTTTGGTCCCAGCGATGAGGCCAGACGCCGCCGCATCACGCGGTTCTGGCTATATGGCTCGGTTCGCGACTATCCTAACCAAAATGAAAGGTATCCGCGCGCCGCGCGAGACGGGAGAGCTGCGATGAACATTCAGACCGGAAACGACTACAGCGAGGTTGTCGAAGCCGACCGCGCCCATGTCTGGCATCACTTGGCCCAGCACAAGAAGTTCGAGACCATCGACCCGCTCGTGATCATCGAGGGCAAGGGTCTGCGCATCTGGAATGCTGTCGGCCGCGAGCATCTCGATTGCACCTCTGGGGGTGTTTGGACCGTCAACGTCGGTTATGGCCGCGTAGAGATCGCCGATGCGGTGCGCGATCAGCTCGCCAAGCTGCCCTATTTTGCTGGCGCAGCCGGAACCGTACCCGGGGCGATGTTCGCCGAAAAGCTGACCTCGAAGATGCCAGGCATGACGCGTGTCTACTATTCCAACTCCGGCTCCGAGGCGAACGAGAAAGCCTACAAGATCGTCCGCCAGATCAGCCACAACAAATACGGCGGCAAGAAGCACAAGATCCTCTACCGCGAGCGGGACTACCACGGGACCACGATCACTGCGCTGTCCTCCGGCGGTCAGGATGAGCGTAAGGCGCAGTATGGGCCCTTCACGCCGGGCTTCGTCGCGGTGCCGCACTGCCTTGAGTATCGCGCGCAGTGGGAGGGGCCGGACTACGGCGTTAAGGCTGCGAACGCGATCGAGGACGTGATCCTGCGGGAGGGCGCTGACACGGTCGGCGGCCTGATCCTCGAGCCGGTGACCGCGGGCGGCGGCGTCATCGTGCCCCCGGCTGGTTATTGGGAGCGTGTGCAGGAGATCTGCAAGAAATACGACATCCTGCTGATCATCGATGAGGTGGTCTGCGGCGTCGGTCGGACAGGCGAATGGTTTGGCTATCAGCACTTCGGCATCGAGCCCGACATGGTGACCATGGCGAAAGGTGTCGCCTCTGGGTACGCCGCAATCTCCTGCACCGTGACCACCGAGGCCGTCTTCAACGAGTTCAAATCCAACGCCGACGATCCGATGAGCTATTTCCGGGACATCTCGACCTTTGGCGGGTGCACGGCCGGACCGGCTGCAGCTCTTGAGACCATGCGGATCGTCGAGGACGAAAACCTGCTCGAAAACGTCAGCACCATGGGCGAGTATCTGCGTGGTCAGCTCGAAGACCTGGCAGGCAAGCACGCGGTGATCGGCGAGGTTCGCGGCAAGGGCCTCTTCATGGGAGCCGAACTGGTCGCTGATCGGGAAACGCGGGAACCGCTGCCCGAAGCGATGGTCCAGGGTGTGGTTGCAGACTGCATGAAGGAGAACGCCGTTGTCATCGGTGCCACGAACCGTTCCTTGCCTGGGCTGAACAACACGCTCTGTTTCAGCCCCGGCTTCATCGCGACACGGTCGGATATCGATGAGATGATCTCTGCGGTCGATGGTGCACTGACCCGGGTGATGGCGGCCTAGCTGTCCTCACCGAGCGAAGGGACAGGGCCATAGTGGCGCTCTGTCCCACGAAACACGGCGGCTGGGCGTGGCAGGCTAATCTCTCCTCCCGGCACCGGCACCACGATCCGGTTCAGCTCTGGATGCCTTGAAAGCCCCGCAATGTCATTGACCTCGGCATAGGCGATATCCGCCGCCTGGAGTTGCCGTAGCGCTTGATCTCGTGGCAATCGTGCAAAAGCGGAGGCCACTGTGGCGTCGGTATCGGCGCGATTGTCCGTGCGCGAGAGATTGGTCGCAAATCGCGGATCGTTTGCGAGAGCGGCATCCCCGAGAAGGTGCTTACAGACCAGCGCCCACTCCCTGTCCGATTGCACCGAGATCAGGATGGCAGCCGCATCCGCCGTTTGGAAAACGCCGTAAGGAGCGATAGAGGGGTGGGCCAGCCCAATGCGACGCGGGGGATTTCCTGCCTCGTGGTTGAGGAGCGGAACGGTCATCCAATCCGCCATAACGTCGAACATCGAAATCCGGATATCGGCTCCTTTGCCGGTCTGCGCTCGTGCAAAAAGCGCCTCGAGGATTGCCGCATACGCCGTCGCGCCCGTCGCGATATCGACGATCGAGATGCCAACACGGGACGGCTCTTCTGGGCCACCGGTGATCGAGCACAGTCCGCTTTCGGCCTGGATCAGCAGGTCGTAGGCCTTCCGGCCGGCATGAGGTCCGGTGTCATCAAAACCACTGATTGAGCAGCAGATCAGCCGGGGGTGTTTGGCGATTAGCTCCTCTGGCGCGAAGCCGAGCCGTGCTGCGGCGCCCGGTTTAAGGTTCTGCACAAGGATATCTGATGTCGCGATCAGGTCCGCGAGGTGCTCACGCCCGCCGGTCCCCTTGAGGTCGAGCACAATGCTGCGCTTGCCCCGGTTGAGCCAGGCGAAATAGCTGCTGACCGACCCTGCCGCCCGGTCATATCCTCGGGCGAAGTCTCCTTCGGGCCGTTCGATCTTCATCACCTCGGCGCCGGCATCCGCCAGCCGCGCCGTGGCAAAGGGCGCTGCCACGGCCTGTTCGAGTGCCACGACCTTTAGGCCGTGGAGCGGAGCTTCGAGGCCCATCAGTAAGACCGTGGCATGCCGAGAACATGCTCCGCCAAATGGCTGAGTATGAGGTTGGTCGAGATCGGAGCAACCTGATAGAGGCGTGTCTCCCGAAACTTGCGCTCGATATCGTACTCCTCCGCGAAGCCAAAGCCGCCATGGGTTTGCAGACACGCCTCCGCGGCAGCCCAGGACGCCTCGGCGGCGAGCATTTTGGCCATATTGGCCTCCGGTCCGCAGGGGAGCTCGGCTTCGAACAAGCGGCAGGCTTCTCGCACCATAAGTTCGGCTGCGCGCATCTGCGCATAAGCGCGTGCAATTGGGAACTGGACGCCCTGGTTCTGTCCGATCGGCCGTCCAAAAACCTCGCGGTCCGATGCATAGCGGCGAGCCCTCTCGATGAACCATTTTGCGTCGCCGATGCACTCTGCCGCAATCAGGATACGTTCGGCGTTCATGCCCGAGAGAATGTAGCGAAAGCCGCGGCCCTCCTCTCCGATCAGGGCGTCTTCCGGAAGGGGCACATTGTCGAAGAACACCTCGGTCGTTGCGTGGTTCATCATGGTTCGGATGGGACGGATCGACAATCCGTTCTCGCGGGCCGAGCGCATATCAAGGAGAAAGACCGAGAGCCCGTCGGTGCGTCTGGCAGCGGCATTCCGGGGCGTGGTGCGGGCCAGGAGGACCATTAGATCCGAGTGTTCGGCCCGGGAGGTCCAGATCTTCTGCCCGCTCACGGACCAGCCGTCTGTTGTGCGGGTCGCCGTGGTGCGGATCGCAGTCGTGTCCGTTCCGGAAGTCGGTTCGGTCACGCCAAAGGCCTGGAGGCGCAGCGAGCCGTCGGCGATCTGCGGCAACCATCGGGCCTTTTGCTGAGGCGAACCGTGACGGAGCAGGGTGCCCATCGTATACATTTGCGCGTGACAAGCGGCGGCGTTGCAACCGGCTTTGTGGATCTCTTCAAGGATTGCCACGCCTGCGGAAAGCGGCAGCCCTGCTCCTCCGTAAACCTCAGGGATCAGCGCGCCGAGCCAGCCCCCGATGGTCAGCGCGGAGACGAAGTCTGAGGGATAGGCTTGCTCCCGGTCGAGCGCCCGCCAATAGCTGCCGGGGAAATCTCCGCACAAGCGTGCTATTTCCGCTCGGAGCTCCGGATACTCTGTGTCTTCCACGCGTTCCCCCGATAGCAGCGAGTGCCAGTTAAATGGCAGGGGGACGGTGGTCGCTGCAAGGGTTCTTAGTTCGAGAGGTGACGGGAGGGCTTGTGATCGGCCCAAAACATCCGCGCCCGTTCAAATCCACGGGCCGCTCTCAGCAGCATGGCCTCCGAGAACGGCCGCCCGATCAATTGCACCCCGATTGGGAGCCCGTTCGCGCTTAATCCGCAGGGGACAGTGATGGCCGGCAGTCCGAGATAGTTGGCCGGTCGCGTCGAATGCCCTGTGTGCTCGACCCCACCTCCCGCTTCGTCAATTCGCGGTGGTTCGGATGACCAAACCGGTGTGAGGATGGCGTCGACTTCGGATAGAGGCCCGTCGAGTTGCAACTGGAGCAGACGCGCTCTGTGGCCTAAGGCAGCGAGATAGGCCGGAGCCGAGACGAACAGACCTGAGATGATGCGCGCCAACGTACCAGCGCCATAGTCGGCGGCGCGGTTTGCGATCCATTCTCGATGCTGCGTGGCCGCCTCAACGTTGATGATCAGCACATTCAGCCGGTTCGCGAGATCGATGCCTGGCATCTCCACCGGCGTCAACCTGGCGCCCTCGGTTTCGAAAAGTCGTCTGGCACCCTCGAGTGCGTTTGCAACCTCAGTTGTCAGAGGATCGAGGAAATAGCGCTCGGCGACCCCGATCCGCAGGCCCCGCAGGCCGTCTTCGATGCCCCCCATCAGATCGGGCGGGGGAAGATCGACGGACTGAGGATCATCGCTGTCGAAGCCCGCCATGGTCTGGGTCAGTATGGCTGCATCGCGTACGGTTCGGGCCAGCGGGCCGACCGTGTCGAGAGAACCTGATAGTGGAAAGACGCCCGAGCGACCGATAAGCCCCGCCGTGGGCTTGAGACCTGCCAGTCCGCAGGCTGCGGCAGGTAAGCGGATCGAGCCGCCGGTGTCGGAGCCGAGGGCGGCGGGCACCATACCTGCGGCGATCGCTGCTCCTGATCCGGAGGACGACCCTCCAGGAACATGGTCGATGTTCCAGGGATTGCGCACAGCGCCGGTGTGTACGTTTCGTCCATCCGGCCCAAGTGCAAACTCGACTGTGTTGAGGCGCCCCAAGTCCAGCAATCCAGCCGCGTCGAGGCGGGAAATCGCGTGGGCGGTACGGGGCGCAATGTTGCCGGTTAGAAGCTGGGCCCCCGCTTCGAGCCTCCAACCCTTCCGTGCATAAAGGTCTTTGTGGGCGAGCGGCACACCCGCCAAGGGGCGCATGCCGGGCTTGCGTTGCGCGTCTGTCTCTGCGGCGGCGGCTTCCGCCGCATCGCGTTCGAGCCTGGCGACGGCATTGAGTTCCGGGAGCTCGGCAAGCCGGGCGAGATGGTCTTGGGTGAGTTCGAGTGCGCTCACATCCTTGACGGCGAGGCGGGCGGCGGTTGTCTCAATGCCCTCGTCCTCCGTGGGCGGAGGGGGTCTGCGATGCGCAGGGTCGACCCTCTTCGCCTCGGCACGGAGCAAGGCTGCATAGGCCTCGACCCCCGCAGCCTCGGCCGGGTTCTGCAAAAGCGCTTCGCCAATGCTGGTATGCCGGGCGGCAGTGTCGCGGGCGGCGGCGATGGTATCATCGGGAACGCCTTGATCGGCGAGAACGGCAGTCCAGTCGATCTTCGCGGTCACGCTGCCCCCTGAACCGCTAGGTCCGGCACCTGCCACTCCCGCCCGGGGATCGATGCAAAGAGCTCGCGGGTGTAGGTATGAGCGGGGTTTGCAAAGATCTGAGAGACTTCCCCCATCTCTACGATCTCACCCTTCGACATCACTGCGATGGTGTCGCAGACCTGGGCCGCCACCCGCAAATCATGGGTGATGAACACGATGGAGAGGCCAAAGCGATCTCGTATATCGGCCAAAAGCCGCAACACTTGAGCTTGCACGGAGACGTCGAGAGCGGAGACCGGCTCGTCGGCCACCAGCACTTCGGGGTCCATAGCGAGGGCGCGGGCGATGCCGATGCGCTGGCGCTGGCCGCCCGAGAACTCGTGCGGGAAACGCTCCGCAGCCGATGGGTCTAGCCCGACCAACCCTAGCAGTTCCCGCGCGCGCCCATTCGCCTCGGTTTGGCTGGCGCCCTGGGTCACGGGTCCTTCTGCAATAATTGCCCCGATCTTCCGCCGGGGATTCAGCGATGCATATGGGTCTTGGAAGACCATCTGGATCCGCTTGCGGTGTGGCCGCAGCGCGCTGCGGTTGAGGGGCGCGATGTCGGTGCCATCGAGAGCGATCTCCCCACTGTCCGGCTGCATGAGCCGAACAAGACACCGCGCGACGGTGGACTTGCCGGAGCCCGACTCTCCGACGATCCCAAGCGTCTCCCCCCGGCGCAGCGTGAAGGCGACGTCCTTTGCGGCATGGACAACGTTTGAGGATCCGAGAAAGCTTTTGCGCCGATAGGTTTTCTCCAGCGCGCTTACATTCACAATCTCGCGTCCTTCCGGGCGCCCCTGTGACCTCGGTTTCAGATCCGGGATGGAGGTGATCAGGGCACGGGTATAGGGCTCTTGCGGGCGGTTCAGTATTTCCTCGGCGGGGCCTGCCTCGACCATCTTGCCGTGCTGCATCACGACAATCTTGTGGGCAATATCGGCCACCACACCGAAGTCATGGGTGATGAACAGCACGCCCGTGTTGTGGCTCTCTTGCAACTCGCGGATCAGTTTCAGGATCTGCGCTTGGGTGGTCACGTCGAGCGCGGTTGTGGGTTCGTCTGCGACCAGGACCTTCGGGTCGAGGATCAAGGCCATTGCAATCATCGCTCGCTGGCGCTGCCCGCCCGAGAGTTCGTGGGGGTAGGAGGCCGCAATGCGCGGAGGGTCGGGCAAATGCACCTCGGCAAGCAGCTTCAGCACCCGCTCCCGACGCTCGCGCGCCGACATCTTTGTGTGAACGAGCAGCACCTCTTGGATCTGCTTGCCCACGGTCTGGAGTGGGTTGAGCGCGGTCATCGGCTCCTGAAAGATCATTGCGAGTTGCTCGCCCCGCATGGCCCGGCGCTCATCTTTGCCTAGTTGGAGCAGGTCCTTGCCTGCAAAGTGGATCTCACCGGCCGAAGCACGGACCCGCGGTTCCGGCAAAAGCCCCATCAAGGCGCGCGCAGTGAGCGACTTGCCGGAACCGGACTCACCGACCACACAGACAATCTCTCCGGGGTTCACGGTCATGGAAAGATCTTCCACCGCGTGGGGGCGATCTGCCCCCTCCGGCAGGGAGACGTAGAGGTTGCGGATATCGACGAGTGCGCTCATCCCTTTCGCTCCCTCAGCCGTGGGTTGAGGGCATCGTTCAGCCCCTCACCGACGAGATTGATCGCCAAGACCGTGAGCAGAATTGCGACGCCGGGGAAGGTGCAGATCCACCAAGCGCGCCGCAACACAGACCGCCCGGCGCCGACTTGGAAGCCCCAGCTCATCACGTTCGGATCGCCGAGACCAAGGAAGCTCAGCCCACTCTCGATCAGGATTGCGGTTGCCACAAGCAGCGAGCCCGCGACGATGATTGGGGAGAGACAATTCGGCAGGATCTGGACGACGATGATCTTCCAGTCCGGCATTCCCATGAGAATGTTGGCTTGTACGAACTCTCGGTTCCGCATCGAGAGGAACTCTCCGCGAACAAGGCGGGCAAGAGCCGGCCAGGACACCACGGCGATGGCGATGATGATTGACTGGATTGAAGGCGACATGATCGCAACCAGAAGGATCGCGAACACGAAAGAGGGGATCGTCTGAAACACCTCCGTCACCCGCATCAGCAGGTCGTCGATCCAGCCGCCGTAGTAGCCCGCCAGCGCCCCGACGATTGTGCCGAATACGACGGCAACCAAGGTGGCGATCAGGCCAATCAACAGCGATGTGCGCGCGCCGTGGGCGATGCCGGCCATGATGTCGCGTCCAAGCGTGTCGGTTCCGAAGATCCAGTCGCCAAAGGGCTCTGACATCGGGCGACCGGCGAGTTTGAATGGACTGTCCGGGTAGAGGAAGGGTGCCAAGGCGGCCAGAACCAACACCCCACCGAGAATGCAAAGCCCGACCACCGCCGAGCGATTGCGCGAGAAGAGCTGCCAGAAATTCAACGCGCGCGCGGCGACCGTCGGCGGGGCGTCCTGGGGCAGGGGTTCCGCAAGCTCGCTCATTAGAGTTCGATCCTCGGGTCAAGCTGCGTGTAGAGAATGTCCACGATCAGGTTCACCACGAGCACCAGCACCGCCGAGAAGAAAAAGATCCCCATCAACAGGTTGAGATCGCGGGCAAACAGGCTCTCGAATGCGAGCTGACCGAGGCCGGGCCAGCCGAACACCGTCTCGACGATCACCGAACCGCCGATGAGAGAGGAAACCTGGACACCGGCCATCGTGACCACCGGTAGCAGGGCATTTCGCAGCACATGACGAAAGGTGATCCGCGCTTCAGAGACACCCTTAGCGCGCGCCGTGATAACGTAATCCATCCCGGCCTGTTCCAGCATCGAGGCCCGCATAAGGCGCGTGTAGAGTGCTAGATAGAACAACGAGAGCGTGACCGATGGCAGCACCAGATGATGAGCGATATCAAGAACCCGGTCGATGCCTGTGTTGAACGCCGCGATTGTCTCCATCCCGCTTGTAGGGAACCACCCCAGATTGATTGAGAAGACCACAATCAACATCAGTCCGACCCAGAAGAGAGGCGTCGCATAGGCCACCAGTGCCAGGACGGAGATCAGGTTGTCGCGCCAGGTGTTGAGCCAGATCGCCGCCAGCAGACCGAGCAGCACGCCAAAGCCCACGGCCAGCAGGATGGTTGTGACCATCAGCAGCAGCGTTGGCCCGAGACGGTTAAAGATCAATTCGGTCACCGGCATCTCGTGTCGAAACGAGTATCCGAAGTCGAGCAGGGCGACCCGACCGACATACTGTGCCAACTGAACCAGCAGCGGCTGATCGAGGCCGAATTTGCGGCGCAGTTCGTCCATGTATTCCGGCGTCGCACTGCCGGCTTCACCGGCGAGGACATCAGCCGCATCGCCTGGAGCCAGCTTCAGCAGCAGGAAGTTGATTACGACGATGGCGAGCAAAATGGGTATCGCTTGGGCGATACGGCGCAGGATGAAGCCGATGCGCGAGGTCATGAGCGCCTCCGGAGGCGTTGTGGGAGGGCGCAGACGCGCCCTCCCGGGTCACGTCACTCGAAGTACATGTCAGCGAAGGAGTGATAGACGCCGAGCGGGCCGATCACTGCGTTTTTCAGCTTCGATGCATAGACCGTGGTGAACTCCATCTCGTGCATGAACACGATCGGAGACGCGTCCACGATCTTCTGTTGGAATTCAGCATAGATCTCCGCGCGCTTGGCCGGATCGGTCTCGGTCTTAGCCGCGTCCATCAGCGCATCGGTCTCCGGGGTCGACCATTTGGTGCCATTCACGAACACTGTACCCGGGCGGATCTGGTTCGAGTGGTACTGGCGGTGCACACCCAGCACCGGATCCGGCAGGCCGAACAGCCAGTTCGAGGAGAACTCGTAGTCATAGTCGGTGTAGAGGCGCTTCAGCCAGGTCGCGACGTCCTCATAGCGAAGCTCTGCCTCGATGCCGAGTTCGGCAAGCACCTGCTTGGTGTACTCGCCGAAACGACGCCAGTCCTCGCCGTAGGGCGTCAGATCGTGCACGATCTTGAACCGGTTCCCATCCGAGCCGCGGGGGAAGCCGGCGGCATCCAACATGGCGTTCGCCTTCTCCATCCGGTCTGCCACCGTGAAGTCCGTCACGCCGTCAGTGGTGTAGAGCCCGGTCGCCTCGAAGGCGGAGCTGATCGGGCCAGTCGCAGGCTTGCCGAAGCCGAACCAGACATTGTCGATCACGAACTGCCGGTCCATGGCAAAGGCGATGGCCTTACGAACATCCGGATTATCAAAGGGCGCTTTCTCGACATTGAATTGCAGCTGCATGATCGGGGCGAAGTAAGAATAGCCCTTGGTGGTCACTTCGATGGTGTCCATCTCTGCCAGCCGCGGCACGTCGATGTTCGGGATCGCGCCAAACGCACCAAAGTGGATCTCGCCATTCTCCATTGCCGCCGTGCGGGTGCCCGCATCTGCAATGAAGCGGACCACAACCCGGTCGAGATAGGGTTGGCCGTCTTTCCAGTAGTCCTCGTACTTGTCCATGCGGACGTACTGACCCTTTTCCCACTCGACGAACTTGAAGGGGCCGGTCCCTATGGGAGCGTTCGCGGTCGCGTTCTCGCGCGGGTCGCCGCCTTCGAACAGGTGTTTAGCGGTGATCGGGCTCTCGTAGCCATTGAGCGCAACCAGAAGATATGGGGCGGGTTCAGAGAGCTTGAAAACCGCGGTCAGCGGGTCCGGCGTCTCGACAGCCTCGATGACCTTCAGCGTTGCGCCGCCGCGAGGGTGGACCTCTCTAAGAACGTTCATGATGGCGTGCTGCACGTCTGCCGAGGTGAAGGGTGTGCCGTCATGCCAGGTCACGCCCTCCTGAAGCGTGAAGGTGATGCTCAGCCCATCCGCGGAGGTCTCCCAGGACTTGGCCAGCGAAGGCTTGATCTCGAACCCATCCCCGAGATCGATCAGCCCTTCGTAGACCTTGGTTACCACCTGACCAATCGGGCCGGATGTCGAGAGATAGCTTGCGAGGTTCGGCGGCTCCGGAACGGTGACCATAACCATCGTGCCGCCGCTGTTTTGCGCGAGCGACGGGCCCGAACCCAGAGCGAACGCCAAGGCGATCGCAGAGAAGAGTCGTGAGTGTCGTCCCATTGGAATACCCCCTGCAGAAGGACTGTGCGGTCGTTTTCCGACCCGATTTGATGCTTTCACGATAGGGCATTGTCGTCAGCCGGGAAGCGCGATCGGCATGTCGGTCAGGATTTTTTTCTATTCCCTGTGCATATGCTCAATTTTCGGGCGCTTCGGCCGGTTCTGCATCAGGTGGTGCCTAATTTCGCTGCGCATCAGGAGTTGGCCTCTCTGGCTGCGTCAGCCTTCAAGATTCGCGTCTAGTGGATCTATTGAGCATTGGTGCACTGGCCAGCCCTCGGCACTAGGACCCGCCCCCGCGCGGTTCTAAACTGGGACGCTAGGAGTGGTGCGATGCTAGGCCTTAGGCATCCCTCGATGAAATGCAGAGCCGCGCTGTCGACAGAGGCAGGGCAGAAAACAGGTCCAATACCCTGGGCTTGCGCCAAAATCTTCTGGACCATTGCCAGCCCACTCGCGCAGGAACTGATCATGTGTCATCGAAGTCAGGGGAAAGGCAGCATGTGGGCCTGCGCTCGTCTTGGGGTAGATGCTTCGTGCGCTTTACGCGAATGAGTGGATCTGTGGTGCTCCTGATCTGCGCGTCTATCCGGTGAAGTCCCACTGATCCTCTGCGGTTTCGACAAGCGTTACGATGCGCGGCGAGCCGAGCTGGTTCTCCGCGCTCTCGGCAAAGGAGAGCAGCATGTCCTCGCGGCTGACCGTCGGCAGGCCAAGCTGGCCCTCCCAGAAGGCGACACCACCCGCCTCGCCCGGCCGGTCCAACACGTTGAGGTAGAGCTGGTCGATCAGCTGGCGGTCCGAGAGCGTGTCGACCGCGCCGAAGCGATCGGTGAACTCTTGTGAGCCGAGAAAGGCACCTGCCATCTCCGTCAGTGTAAAGCCGCCGCCATTGACCACATTGATCCAGAAGTTCACGCCGCCGAGATCCGGGAAACGCCCGAGGGCGGCCTCGTAGAGATAAGCCACAACCCGAGCGATCACAACGTCTTCTGGTAGATCGTTCACCGTGACGCTCACCTCGGCCGCAGCGCTACCGCCCTGGCCATCCGAAAGGGTGTAGGTGAAGCTGTCCTCTCCTGTAAAACCGCGTCGAGGGACATATGAGAGCGTGCCGTCTTCGTTGATTGCGACCACGCCGCGGCTGGGACGGGTTACCTCGGTTATGCTGAGCGGGTCACCATTCGGGTCATTGTCATTGGACAAGACCGGTATCTCGACCGGCACGAATTGATCGGTCGACGTGGCATCGGCCACAGCGACGGGTTGATCAGGGTCTGAGCCGACTGCGACCTCTACGGCACCGACAGCGAGACCGCCTTGGCCGTCCTCAACCGCATAGACGAAACTGTCCGTGCCTGTGAACCCTGCATCTGGAACATAGGTAATCTGACCGTCCGCCACCGTGGCCGTTCCGTGCCTTGGGCCAGTTGGCAAATCGGTTTCGAGAGTGAGCAGATCGCTATCGGCATCGGTGTCGTTGGAAAGTACGTCCAGCACGACCGCACGGCCAGGTGCGGTTCGCACGCTGTCAGCCCCTGCCACCGGCGCCAGATTGGGCGTGGCGTCCGTGCCGATTTCGACCGACAGGACGCCGACCGCTGATTGGCCGGTTTCGTCACGAACGCGGTAGAGAAACGACCAGGTTTCGTCTGGGGCGTAGGAGAGTTCCGTCGCGCGTTGATCGGCATCGACGAAGAACTGCCGCTCCCCGTCAACGGCGAGATCGAAGGTTAGCGAGGCATCGGGATTGCCTGCAGCCGCCAGGATCGGCAGAAAACTTTCATCGAGCAGATCCATGGCGCTGAACCCGTTGATTTCGGCGCCGAATGCGTCCGACTCGAGCAGCCGATCTTCCGTCCAGCTGGAGCCGGCGAAGGTCAGTGCGTTCTCACCCGGTTCGCCGGAAGCCCGCGCCGGTTGCGACGTGCCGAAGCCGAAATCGTCGCCCGTCAGACCGATCTCAAGCGGATCCACCGTGTCCTTCGACGTGTTCCAACCGATATACAGGATCGAGCGCGCTTCGCTCTCTCCACCTCGGTCATCGCCGACCGTGTAATTGATGGTCGCGACGCCATTGAAACCGCCGCTGAAGTCGTACCGCAGACCGGTGGTGAAACCGGCGTCGGGGTCCGTCACCGCCTCGACAGGGCCCGCCTCCGAGGAGAACGACGTGATCCGAAGCGCGTCGCCATCGGCGTCGGTGTCATTGGTGAGTGGGAAGAACGTGTAGTTTGCGCCAACCGACCATGGGCGGATGTCCACGTCGTCAACGGCAAAGGGGGCCTGGTTTGGTGTTGACGTGACGATGACCGAAAGCGTTGCCGTGTCGGACCCGCCTTGCCCGTCGTCGATCGTGTAGGTCAGAACGTCAGTGCCCGAAAACCCTGCATCCGGAGTATAGCGGATCTGGTTGCCTTCGACCGAGGCGGCGCCGTTCGCGGGGGTCGTAACTGCCACCACGTTCAGCGTGTCGCCGTCCACATCGCTGTCGTTGGCCAGCACGTTCGCGGTGATCGCGCTGCCGTCGGAAACGGCGGCGTCGTCGACGGCGGTCGGTGGCGTGTTGAGCGGGCCGGACACGGTAACAGTTGCGGTCGCGATGTCCGATCCGCCCATACCGTCCACGATGCCATAGGTGAAGGTATCCGTCCCCGAGAAGCCGTCATTCGGGGTGTAACGGATCTGGCCATTCTCGATGGCCGCAACGCCGTTGTTGGGTGGAACGGCGATGCCGTCGATGCTCAGCGTGTCGCCGTCTGCATCCGTATCGTTGTTGAGTACATCGACCAGCACTGACGTCTCGAAAGCCGTCGTTGAATCGTCATCGACCGCAACGGGCGTGGTGTTCGGAGCAACGACATTGACGGTAACCGTACCCGTATCGAAGCCGCCTTCTCCGTCGCCGAGTTCGTAGGTGAAGGTATCAATGCCAACGAAGCCCGGATCGGGCGTGTAGACAAACGGGGCCGTGAAATCCGTGAGCTCGATGGTGCCCTTCGACGGGTCGGTATCGAAAAACCCGGTCAGCAGGCTAAAGTCTGGTCGGTCCGGATCGGTGTCGTTTGCCGTGACGTCTATGGAGACGGTTTCGCCGGGTGCGATTGTCACAACATCATCGATGGCCACGGGATCGTTCAGAACCGTTTCGATGGAGAAGGTGCCGTCGTTGAACTCCAGGAACTCAACCTCACGCATGGATGTGACGCCGAAACCATTTACGGGATCAGTGTAGACAACGGTGTAAAAAGAGATCTGTCCGGTACCGGAGTCGATCACCGGGTTGATGGTCGAAGTCGCCCGGTCAGCATTGAAGACCACCGTATCGGTTCCGCTGCCACCGAAGACGTTGTCGGATCCGCCATTCGGGATGATCCGATCGCTGTCCTCATCGCCGCGGAGCACATCCTGTGTGCCGCCCGGCCCGCCGATGAGCGTGTCGCCGCCGCCGCCGCCGGCGAGTGTGTTAAGCTCACCAGGAAGTCCTTCGAGGAGTTCATTGGTCCCGCCGCCAGTTATCTCGACCATCGTCTCACTCTCCCACTTGCCGGCACCCGCTTGTGGGCGACGCTCCAGAAACATGCGCAAAAGATCAGCGCCAGACTCGCCTCAGTCGATCGCGCAATAGTTCGGTTGTACTTTTGCCAGCAGTGGCAACCGTACAGTCTGTGTTTTGCGGGAGGCGCTTCTCGACGATGGCTTTACGCCATGAGTCCGGTGCCGGATCGCCCGGACGATACCCAACCGTCGCACTCGTCCATTGGACAAGGCTGCACTAAATCACGCCACACACACCCTCGTTGCGTCTTCACGCTATTCCTCTGGCACGACCTGCGTCAATCAAAATACAAAACTCTAAAAAGGGAGTCTTTTGCGTCTATAGACAAATATTATATTGATTAGAATTTTCCTAATTCTGCTGGAATCGTAAGTCTGAAAACAAGATTTACTGTGGATATTGGCCATATTTGGGTCACTATTCTCTGACGCCGAACGCGAGCTTAAAATGCGACACCAGCCAAACCGGCTTCTGGGAGATGGCGACTGGAGTGCGGCGCCTGAGAGTGCTCAACCTGTTCCTGTGCTTCTTTGTGTGTGCGGCCTTGCCTGCACGGGCACAACAGGTGATTGACCTCGACGCCCTGACAGATGAGTCACTCTTGAAAAGCGGGATCGGCAACATTGTGCCGATTGGAAGCCTGTTTGCGTTGTCGCCGGGCCTTAGAACAGGTTCCGTGCGCGTGGATGCCTCTGTGTTGGGCGACCTCGAACTGAATCTGTATAAAGTTCCGCTCTCCCACGAGTTTGAGCCGGTGTGGCGCGGCTTGGGTCCCTATGTTCAGTTCACCGTCGGCGGGTTCAATTCGGACAAGGCCTTCGTGCTTCCGATCCTGCCCTTGACGCCGACCCGAGGGGAAATCGAACTGAGCGGGTTCGCTGCTATCGGCGGGTTGGGCGTATCAATTCCAATCACGGGCCATACCGCGCTGCGGCCATTGGCGATGGCAGGATATGCTCAAGTGACGAGCGAGGGGTCGTTTGCGGGCCCGTTTTCTGCGTTGTTGCTGCGCTTGGCCGAAGGCGTTGTTCTCAACGCCGAAGCGGATGCATGGGTCTTCGGCGGTTCCATCGAAATGCTCCATAGCCAAAGGTTTTCCGGTGGCTACGGGGTCGATGGATCGCTGCGGGTCGGGTTTCTGACGGCAAAGGCGAGGAACGCGAGCTTTGTAGACCTAGACGACCGCGGATACCTGCCTTCTCTTTCGGCACAGTTCGAGGTTGACGGGCCGACAGGCTATACGCTCGAGGGGCGCTCGATCCAATGGCAGTCCTCGGTCGCGAGCAACTATGTGCCAGGGCCGACGGGCGGGTTCCTTGGCACGCCGGCAGCGTTGGAGTTGGGGGCCGGCCTGGCGATTCCGCTCTTCAATGCGAAGGCGGTGACAGAGGGCGCTACGCTACGGGCGTCGATGCTCCTCGGAGATGGTGCCATTGGCTGGACGATCGGCCTTTCGCTTGAGTACTGATGTGAGCGCTTCATGCACGCGCTCGAGCCGCGTTATCGGTCAGCCGTTCCTAGCCAGTCTCTGACCCTCTCACCAATATCTGAGCAATTTTTGGCAAGGCTGCGCAGAGTTCAATGGATGACGGGGGATGTGCCTGAAAGCACCGAGCCGTTGGCTTTCGGATGACGGCACCCGACTTCAGCGACCGCCGCACCTGGCGGCTCCTGCATGCCGCCGGGTCCGGCTGCTGAACATCGTCGACGACCTCAGCCCGTTCTGCCCAGGCGCTTGCCATCGTCCTCGGACCGATGGCGGGTCAACGGCTCGCCATGGATCTCCCGATCTCCGGCGCGAGGCTGGCGCGGTATCTCGACAAACTCGGCGAAGCCCATGGCATGCCCGAAGAGATCGTCCTTGGTAACGGGTCCGAGAGCAGCGGCCGGGCGATGTTCGACTGGTCCGAGTGGACCGGTGTGCACCTGCGCCTAATCGAGCCGGATAAACCCGACCAAAAGGACGCTTCGCGCCCGCCGTTGCGTAACGTCGTTGAGAGCATGAACGGAGTGCTCCGCCCCTCTCGGCGTCTGCTGGCATAGGCCGAGAGGGCATTGGGCGCGTGCCTGGAATTGTGTTGGTTGAGGCCGTTGCCAGTGATTGCCGTGTAAGTCATTGATCTTTTTGTATCTACAGCCCGTTGCGGAGTATTCGCGTTTGCAAGGGGCCGGGCTGGACTGTGCCGAAACCTTGCAAAACCGTGCGCGCCTGCACGGGAGGGGGTCCACGGCGGCGCAGGGTCGGGTTCACTGGCCGGGAGCCCGACCCCGCCAATGCGCTCTATCGAACCTGACGCCGTCACCCAGCCCGACATGTCCCGCGAGACCCTCGAGGCGATCCCCGACCCCCGCCACGAGGTGCTGGAACTGGGCCGGCGCCTCTCCTACCTACGGCCATCTGATGCTGCGCGCCGTCGAGCGTCTCGTAGCCCTTGCGCGCAAGCACGGCGTGGCGCTGCGCCAGTCCTACGCCTGCGGGCCCGGCGGCCAGTTCGTCCTCGGCGCCCACACCCTGCCGGGCAACGCTCATGACGGCCGCAGCCTCGCCGCCCAGATCGACCAGGTCGCGCGTCTCACATGCCGTAAGGTCCGCCGCGCCTATGTCGATCGCGGCTATCGTGGACACGGCGCCGCGCGCGAGGGGCTGCAGGTTGTGGTCTCCCACAGCCGCGGCGTGACATCGCCCACCATCCGCCGCGAGATGCGTCGCCGGAACGGCTATGAGCCGGTGCTCGGTCACATGAAGGCCGACGGTCTGCTCGAGCGAAACCAGCTCAGCGGTCCCGAGGGCGACGCCGTCAACGCCATCCTCTGCGCCATCGGCCACACCTGCAGGCTGCTCCTGGCATGGTTCCGGCGCCTCTTGGCGCTCCTGCTCCAAGGCGCGCCCGCTGTCATCGCCGAAATGCTCTGCGCCGTCGCCGCCATCATCAACCCATGCAATGCGCGCCATATACTCGCCGCGTAACTCCTCGGAGTTCATAACGGGCGACGAGATCGCTCCGTCACGCCCGGGAGGAGATCACGGCCTGGCGCCTCCACTACAACACCGAGCGTCCTCACTCGGCGCTCGGCTATCTGTCACCCAAGGAGGTTCTCAGTACCACCGCCGCGCCGTCGCCTGAGCCTCTTGCGGGCCCCGCTCCGGCGCACACCGCAACCCACCAACCGGAGAAGCCCACTTAAACGCGGCCCTACTCCAGGGAGAAGGGCACCCGCGACTAGCACTGCACAAACGGCAATATCGAATGGTGCGGCAGTCAGACTGCCCCCAACCGGCCGCACCCCCCTTTGCACAAGACATCGTCTTTGCCCACTGCACCGCACCGCGAACCTCTTAGCGCGGCATCGTGACCGGGATCCCCAGGCCGTGCGGACGAATTGGCTTGGGTGGCGATTTGAGGGTTCCGTCGTGGAGAGGTGTCTGGTTCTCGGAGATCCGACCGTATTGGTGGTCGCCGATATCCGCAAAGAGGACGAAGGCGGACTGGGAGGGGGCGCTCGATCTGTTGAGGATCTGCCTGGCTGAGCGGGGCGCCAAGGCGCGCGACGACCGGCCGTTTCCCAATGCGCTGAATCCGTTTTACCGCCCACACCATCACCTGGCCGGCGCTGCCGGAGCGGCTCGGTCCTAGGACCTCGGTCGGGAAGCGCTTTTCGCGGTTTGGCAAATAGGGCGTCTTCTAGGACTGTTTCTCAATGCTCACTGGGCTGAGCGGCTTGGCGTTTCTGGTGCAGATGTTCGACAGCATGAACGTTCGCGCTCCTGTCTCGGCGGCGGGCGCAGATGAGCGGATCAGGATTTGATCCGGTGGATCAGATCCCCGCGAGGCCTCGGATGCGCCAATGTTCGCAGCCCCGTTCTATGCCAGACCCGACGAGGCGCCCCGCGCCATGATTGGCGACACTGGCTGTGACAGCTACGCCAACCGAGCCATGGCGCAACAGCGCGGTGCTGTCCTTGTGATCCCGCATCGGTTCAACCGGCAAGTCATTCCAGCCCGGTTCGCCAAAGCGCTACACCAAGGCCGCGCCTACATCGAGCGGATGATCGGAAGGCTTAAGCGCTTCAAGCGCCTCGCTCAGCGATGCGAGAAGCCCCCCCCCCCAAGCTTTGGCGACTATATACCTGACAAAGCAGGCTCGGAATGGTAGACCAAGAGCGACAGGCCAGTACTGAGATTGAGAGCGAGGCTACGCAAGCGCTCAGCCTTTGGGAGCGCGAGATTGATGAGCGCTCGATTGGCGAGTTGGCGCGAGTTATTGTGGGTTTTGTTCAATCGCGAGGCGCTGAACCGCTTTTGCCAGTTCGGTTATTGGACCAGCTTTCCCACGAAGGCTTACCGTGGCTGCGTGGATATCCGCTAAGGTTGTTCAGCGATCTTCGGCTTGCGCGCTTGGTTACCTCATGTCGTACTTCATGACGTGGATTTGGTCGTTGTCAGTGTCGTGTCGGCACACCGCGCCATGAATGATCCATTGCCGCAGATCGCTTTGCGCTACGATCCTGTCGATCAGGTCTAGCCATTCGGGGAGGTTTGATGGTTCGGGCCGGATGGCTTTGAAGGCGCGCCTAAGGTCTTTGATTTTTCGCTTGAACGCTAAAGGGTACTCGCGCCGAGCTTCAAAGCCGAACCCGAAGCGAAATGCGTGTAAGATAGTCTCGATGCCCGCTTCTATGTGGCCCTAGGCGATGACGTAGCGCTCGATGGCGGTAAAGTGAGGTTCAATGGCTGGTGGATCGCGCGAAAACTCTGGCGGCAGAGTGTTTGAAGACACGGTGAGGAACCTCCTGCGGATGCCGCTCAAGCCGCATAAGGGCGATGCGGAAACTGCGGACGAAAATGGCGGTCAGGACAAGCCTGATCGCCCGGCTCGGAAGTCCGAGAGGGGGTAGCTCTTGGGCTTCTTCACCTTGATCGTTTCACAAACCGCAGTTTTCTTGCGGCGCTGAGCGACTTTGACCGGGATGAACCTTCCGGTCCCCGCATCCCGAACCACTTTCCGGGTTTTGGTCATGTCTACCTCCTTTCCCGGGCGCTTGTGCCCGCTGTAAGGACGGCACTCGGTTCAGCAGTGAACATGACCAACGGAGAAGAATACTGGCTCGGCCCGAGTCGAGTCAATCTGTTCGGAGTATTCTTAGGATGGCGCGCAATAGACGCTGAAACGCCTTGCGGCTGTAGCGCTGGTTAGGCACTTGCCCGTGCGTCAGTCCGCCGATAGGTCGAGCGCTTGCCTTCGGCGCCCTTTAGGTTAAGAAGCGCGCGCCCGGTATCGTCAACACCATTGGCGATGCGGTTGTTACAGCGAAACTCAAACTCGCCAATGTAGCGCTGCAAGTGCTGGCGCCCGCAGTGCTGGTAGACGCCCTTCATGCCGCGCTTGAAGATGGAGAAATAGCCTTCGATGGTGTTGGTGTGGACGGTGCCACGGCCCCACTCGCTAGCCCTATGACGGACAAACTCATGTGTTTCGAACTCGGCGCCAAGGTGTGTGTACTGCCCGGCCTCGTCGGTGTAGCCGGTGGCCTCTGCGGACACGTTTTCGCGCAGGATCGGAAGCAGGGTGGACTGCTTGAGATCGTCCACGACGACAGAGCGGGCCTTGCCGGTGGTGCGGTCCACCGGAGAGAGAACCTTGTACTTGTGGTGATAGCCGCGGCCTTTCTTCTCACCGACAGGCTTCTTGGACTTGTCGCGACCGATGAAGGTCTCGTCTATCTCGACTTCGCCGCCGCCTGATCCCATGGGGCCGTCGTTGTCGGTGCGCATGGCCTCGCGGATACGATGGAACATGAACCACGCCGTCTTGTGGGTCACACCGATGGAGCGGTGTAGCTGGTGGGCGCTAATGCCCTTCTTGCTGGACGCCATCAAGTGCGTAGCCAGCAGCCACTTGTTGAGCGGCACCTTGGAGCGCTCAAAGACAGTACCAACGGTGACGGTGAACTGCTTGCGGCAGTCGCCACACTGATAGAGGCCGGGGCGATGGGACTTGCCTTCAAGCTTCTTAATCCGATCCAGACCGCCGCAGTGCGGGCAGAACACACCATCAGCCCAGCGGGAGCGCTCAAGGTACTCGCGGGCGGCGTTGGCATCGGTGAAGATCGGATCAATCAGGTTCATGGGGTTATCCTTCTGAACCTCAACTGGAAATCGGCGGTTGCTTTGTCAAGTATTTAATCGCCCAAACTTTGGCTCCATCGTTGCACGCGCCGCGACGTTCGGCTTGGTCGAGTTTGCCCATAAGACCTAGAGACGCGATGTCCGCAACGATCTCGGGCCACAGGCGAAGACCTATGAATCTCGCCGCAGTGTCTTGCGGAGTGTGCGGCAAAAATTTTTTGGCGAGAAACTCGTGGAGCGCGCCGTCACCACCGCGATGTCGGTGGCGCCTTTGGTCTCGACGGGAACCGCGTGCATTCCTGGCATGCGGGGCTGCATCCGGCCTGCGCCTATGACCGCCCGGCGGCGGAGAACCCGGACCGCTGGGCCAACACCGTGTTCCAGAGCC
>JBCBYB010000013.1:0-376 GCA_039816045.1 Pseudomonadota bacterium | reverse complement strand
CACCCATCCCCGCTTTCTGCATTTCCACACCTGCGGAGCCTATGCGCCGGGCGAGATTTGCTGGATGGTGGCGGACCCGACCGTGATCCTCGATGGCGTGGCGCTCTGGGAGGGGGGCCGGTTGCATCCGGAGCGCCACCCCGCCACCCGCGCCGCGCTCTCGGCCTGGCCGGAGCTGGACGCCCTGATGCGCCATCCGCCCGTGCCGCTCGGGATCTAGAGCACTGCGCGACCGAACGGAAGCGCTGAAGGGGGTCCCAATCCGGCTCGGCCGTCACGCATGATGTTTGGACGCTGGGTTTGCAGGGGTTTTTGGTCTGGTGCGCTGATCGGTGGCTTTGCTGTGTCCGGCCTGTTTTCTGCGGCGCTCTTCTTG
>JBCBYB010000135.1:0-503 GCA_039816045.1 Pseudomonadota bacterium | reverse complement strand
CTATGCGGACTTCTTGAAGCCCTTCTTCTGCGCCAGCCGCACCGCCCAGCTCTTGAGGGCTGAGAACCGCTTCACCTGGCGGATCAGGCAGGCCGCAAAACTGGGTGTCGCCTTAGCTCGTCACTCGCATGTCGCCTTACATCAGGTCACAGGCGGCAGCACCCGCAGGATCAACCTGACGAGGTCGGAACGCCGCCCAACCCCGGCCTTCGCCATAATGGCGCCCGCCTGGTTCTTCACCGTGACCGGCGAGGTTCCGCGACGCTCCGCGACTTCGGGGATCGTGCATCCGGCCAACAGAAGCGTACAGACGGCACTCTCGGCAGCCGTCAGACCATAGGCTGCTGCGAAGCGCTTGATGTTGATGGGCGGAACCGAGGCGGGATCAATCAGCGTCACCATGGCCCCTTCCAGCGCAAGGTCCAGTTCAGCCGCGCTGTCCTTCAGCGGTGCCACCTCGACCATCAAAGGCGCCGCGTCCGACCGGCGAGGAATTGCGAACA
>JBCBYB010000134.1:0-507 GCA_039816045.1 Pseudomonadota bacterium | reverse complement strand
ACGCGGAACCGAAACCATCCCGTCAGCCACCTCAGCAATCACACGGGTTCGATCTGCGCCCCGGCGCGTTCCAGGAGATTGACGAGCGGGTGGCGGACATCTGCATGTCGATGTCCGCGGACGACTGCCTGACCCTCCCGGACCTGATCGAGAACCGCATCCCGATCTCGCTGCCCGCAGCCAGTTGGAGGGAGTACCGCGAGCTTGAGCGCGAGTTCCTGCTCAACACCGAGGACGGCACCGATCCGGCCTGCTGCTGCCGCGTCCAACGGCGGTCGGTTGATCGTGCGGTTGCAAGATGGCGTTGAGATTTGCGCTGTCTGGGCAACCTGTGTCGCGTGCTCCAGTTCTGCGTCCAAGTTTTTCTGGCCAAAAGGCTGCCGATGACGTTAGGTCCGCTTTGGGGCGGTGAGCCGTGTGTGGTCTGGTTTCGTTGTGTTTTCGGACTGTTTGTACGGCGTATGAGAGGACAGGTGAGAGCGATGCTGAGCGACGCTGAGATTTTGG
>JBCBYB010000133.1:0-512 GCA_039816045.1 Pseudomonadota bacterium | reverse complement strand
AGGCGTTTTTGAACGGGTCCAACGGGATCTCTGCGCGCCGTAGGGATGGGCCCGAAACCGACTTTGCTGTGGCGCCTGGCCCCAGGGCAAAAACCTCAGCTGCCGGCGAACACTCGACGACCAGCATTGCCTCTTCAAGCCGCACATCGTCGATGCGGGGGCCTTGGCTGGCATAGAAGCGTCCCGCCTTCAGGGCATCGAGCAGAGTCTCTGGCGTGTTTTGCTCGGCCTTCACCATCACCCAGCCACCGAACCCCTCGCGTGCACCGTGGTTGAAATGGCTGTCGTCCACCGCAATACCGGCCAATGGACACCCGGCCGACAAAAGGCTGTCCCACATCGAGGACCCATCGCCGCGTGCGGCCAGCACCTCACATGTATGGTTATAAACCTCGACCGCATGGGCACTGGTCAGGCTCAAGCCGTCTTCGAGGGTGAGATTGTACCAGGGCGGATGCGCGATCGCGACGAAGGCCCCGGCATCGACACAGCGCTGTGAGAGCTCCGGCCCG
>JBCBYB010000132.1:0-522 GCA_039816045.1 Pseudomonadota bacterium | reverse complement strand
CGCTTCGCCGCAGGGCTTGAGCGGGGCTGAACCGGGACTGGTCAGAGGCAGGGCCGCTGGCGTAAGCCGGGATCGACCAGAAAACGGGATTGCGCCATGACCCTGACGCCTGAGCTCACCATCGATCTGTCCGCTATCGCCGAGAATTGGCGCGCGCTCGACCGGCAGTCGGGAGCGTCGGAGACCGCGGCGGTGGTGAAGGCCGATGCCTATGGCTTGGGGGCGGCGACGGTCGGGCCTGTGCTGGCGGAGGCCGGGGCGCGGACGTTCTTTGTCGCGCTTCCGGGGGAGGGCGCGACATTGAGGGCCGCTCTGGGCCCGGGGCCGGTGATCTATGTGCTCTCGGGGTTCCCGGTTGAGCCCGCGGAGGCCCGCCGCCGTCCCCCACCCACCCACCCGGACGCCGGCGGGCCTGTGCCTCTGTCCGAGGCCGGGCTCTTTGCCGAGGCGGGATTGCGTCCCGTCCTCAACGCGCCGGAACAGGTGACGGCGTGGACGGCGGCGGGCGGCGGGCCCCATGCG
>JBCBYB010000131.1:0-530 GCA_039816045.1 Pseudomonadota bacterium | reverse complement strand
CCGGCAACGACACGGTGGTTGCGGGCGCGGGCGCGGACTCGATCAATTCGGGCGACGGCGACGATTTCGTGGATGGCGGCACCGAAAGTGACTCCATCCTCGGCGGTGATGGCAACGACACGCTGATCGGTGGCGACGGCAACGACACGATCGGGAACAATGCCGCTTTTGACGGCGACGATTCCATCGAGGGCGGCGCGGGCGCGGACATTATCCGAGACTTCTACGGCGTCAACACCGTGTCTGGCGGTGACGACAATGACAATTTCGACGTCTCCGGCCCATCGATCGATGGCGGCGACGGCAATGATTTCATCCGGATCCGGCCTGATTTCTCGGGCATCACACAAGCCAACAGCTACGACGCGACGGTCACCGGCGGTGCGGGCAACGACACGCAATATGGCGGCGACGGCAACGACACGCTGGGCGGCGCGGATTCGGGCGACGACCTGTTCTACGGCGGTTCGGGCGACGACATGGTCGAAGCCTCCTTTGGCAATGACACCATCTATGGCGGCATCAGCAAT
>JBCBYB010000130.1:0-542 GCA_039816045.1 Pseudomonadota bacterium | reverse complement strand
GATGCGAAACACGCTGATCCCGCTCGACATGATCTTTGTCGCGCCGGGGGGGCGGATCGTTCATATCCACGAGAACGCGATCCCCGGCGATGAGACGGGGATATCGTCGCAGGGCGTCGTGCGCTCGGTTCTGGAGATCCGGGGCGGGCTGAGCCGGCGATTGGGCTTGGCCGTCGGCGACTACCTCTCGTCCCCCGCGTTGACGCCATACGGCGATTAATTCGCCAATCGCGTCGGAACGACTAGACGCGGCGGACGGGACTAGCTAAATGGGCCGCTGGTCCCGGGCGTAGCGCAGCCTGGTAGCGCGTCGGTTTTGGGTACCGAAGGTCGGGTGTTCGAATCACCCCGCCCGGACCAGTTTTCACCCTCAGTGTCGGCGACGGCTCTTTTCGATGATCGGAGCCGGATCCGCGCCGCCCCCGGGGGGTCAGGTCGATTTCCACTTGATCGAGCATCCCATCGAGGGGATCTGCATCTCGGGACCGTGGCCGGTCTCGGCGACCTGTTTCATCGCCTCAAAGAGATCTCGCCGCAGATCC
>JBCBYB010000012.1:0-122261 GCA_039816045.1 Pseudomonadota bacterium | reverse complement strand
GGGCGATCTCACTCTAGCCCGGCCCTCAAGGCCCGCGTTTTCGCGATCCGACCCCCGCCGTCGCCGGCGAGCGGCCACTCCACGGCGACGGCCAATCCTCACCGGACCAGCCGTGAGAACCATAAGACAAGCGTAGTTGGTCTCCGCGGTTTAGCGCGAGTTTCGCGGGCATTCCAGAACAGCCCCCGCGCTCAGCGGCCTGGCCAAGGTCTCTCGTCACCAAACGGCCCGCGCATGGTCACGGTTTTTCCGTCCATCCCGACCGAGACGGCCGAGATGGAGATGATCCGCATATTCGACTCGCAGCCAGCGCACTCAGGCACCGTTCGGCATCTCCATCTTCTCGCTCGCGGGTCCGTTCGATGATCAGCGCGCAGGGAGAGGAGCCGAACACTGTCCCAACGCCTGTCCGATCATGCCGCCGCGCGCTGGCCCAAAATCTGAGCCACTGTCTCGCCCATTGCAGACGGCGTCGGCGCCACGACAATCCCGGCTTGGCTCAGGATCTCAACCTTCTCCTGCGCACTTTCGCCGAAGGCTGAAATGATGGCCCCAGCGTGACCCATCTGGCGGCCTTTGGGCGCGGACAGACCGGCGACATAGGCTGCAACCGGCTTGGTCATCTTATCGCGCGCATAGGCCGCGGCCTCTGCCTCCTGAGGGCCGCCGATCTCGCCGATCATCATCACCGCATCGGTCTCGGGATCGGCCTCGAAGAGCTCGAGAATATCCTTGAAGGACGACCCGTTGATGGGATCGCCGCCAATACCGACGGAGGTCGAGACCCCGATGCCCAATGCTTTCATCTGGCTGGCCGCCTCATAGCCGAGGGTCCCTGAGCGCCCGACGATCCCGACGCGGCCCGGCATGTAGATGTGCGGCGGCATGATCCCCATGAAGCCCTTGCCCGGTGAGATCACACCCGCGCAGTTCGGCCCGATCAGCCGCGGCTTACGCGCCGCCGGATAGCGACGCAGAAAGCGCTTTACCCGCATCATGTCCTGCGCCGGGATGCCGTCGGTCACACAGACCGCGGTTCGTATGCCCGCATCCGCCGCTTCCATGATTGCATCCGCCGCAAAGGGGGGCGGGACGAAGACCAAGGATGCCTCGGCGCCGGTCTTGTCGACCGCCTCGCGCACGGTGTTGAAGACGGGGCGGTTCAGAACCGTGGTCCCGCCCTTGCCGGGCGTCACGCCTGCGACGACGTTCGTGCCTTCCTCAATCATTTCCATCGCGTGGAACTGTCCGATGCGCCCGGACATGCCCTGGACGATGACGGGGGTCTTCTCGTCGATGATGATGGCCATTGGGGATCTCCTCAGGCGGCAGCGCGTTGCGGGAGGGCGGCGACGGCCTTGTTGGCAGCATCTTCCAGGGTGTCGGCGGTGATCAGCGGCAGTCCCGACTGGGCGATGATCTTGCGGCCTTCCTCGACATTCGTGCCGGAGAGGCGCACCACCACAGGCAGCGTCAACTTCTCGGTCTTGTAGGCCTGCACGACGCCCTCCGCGATCCAGTCGCAGCGGTTGATGCCCGCGAAGATGTTCACCAGGATCACCCCGACGTTCTTGTCCGAGAGCACCGTGCGGAACGCGGTGCAGACCCGTTCAGGCGAGGCGCCGCCGCCGATATCCAGGAAGTTGGCCGGCTCCCCGCCCGCCAGCTTGATCATGTCCATTGTCGCCATGGCGAGCCCGGCGCCGTTGATTATGCAGCCGATATCGCCGTCGAGGCCAACATAGGCCAGGCCAGTGTCTGCCGCGGTCGACTCCCGCGGATCCTCCTGAGACCGGTCGCGCAGCTCGATGATCTGGGGGCGGCGATAGAGTGCGTTGGTGTCGAACGACATCTTCGCGTCCAATGCCACCAGATCGCCAGTGCCCGTAATCACCAGTGGGTTGATCTCAACCATCATGGCATCGTGATCGCGATAGGCGCGGTAGCAGGCACGCAGGATAGACACCATTTGTGCGATCTGCTTGCCGTCCAGCCCGAGGGCGAAGGCCAGCTCACGCGCCTGAAACTCGGCCAGACCCACGGCGGGATCGACCACCATGCGGCGAAGGCTATCGGGGTCTTCCTCGGCCAGATCCTCGATCTCCATCCCGCCATGGGCGGAAGCGACGATCATGATCCGCTCGGTTTTCCGGTCGAGCACGAATCCGAGATAAAGCTCCTGCGCAATGTCGGAAGCTTCTTCGACCCACACACGATAGACGCCTTTGCCGCCTTCGCCGGTTTGTTTGGTGACCAGCTGCTTGCCGAACAGGGTGGCGGCGAAATCCCGAACCTCTTCTTCGCTGCGACAGAGCTTGACGCCGCCGGCCTCGCCGCGTCCACCGGAGTGGATCTGGGCCTTGACGACCCAGCTGTCGCCCCCCAGTTCGCGGGCGCGGTAGCCCGCCTGCTCCGGAGAATAGGCCAGCCCGCCGCGCGGAACCGGCACTCCGAAATCGGCCAAGATGCTCTTCGCCTGATACTCGTGGATGTCCATTCTGTCCTCCCTATCAGGCCCGTGCCGCGATGGCGTCGGCCACATCGATCACGTTCATCGCCATCCGCTCGGAGGCCGCGTCGATCATCTTTCCGTCGAGCGACGCCGCGCCCTTGCCCTCGGCCTCGGCCTTGCGCAGTTCCTCGACAATGCGCCGGGCCCGGGTGACTTCGGCGTCAGGCGGCGAGAAGACCTCGTTGGCGAGCGCGACCTGGCTGGGGTGGATCGCCCACTTGCCCTCGCAGCCGAGGGCGGCCGCCCGGCGGGCACCGTCCTTGTAACCCTCGGGGTCCGAGAAATCGCCGAAGGGCCCGTCGATCGCCCGCAGCCCATAGGCTCGGCAGGCCACGACCATCCGGCTGATCCCCGAATGCCATTGGTCACCCGGGTAGTCGGGGTTCAACCCGCCGATGTTCACAGTCCGCGCACGCATGGATGCGGCATAGTCCGCGACGCCGAAGTGCATCGCCTCCAGCCGTCCACCGAACTGTGCGATGGCCTCGACATTCGCCATTCCGAGCGCGGTTTCGATCAAGGCCTCGAGCCCGACGCGGGTCTCAAACCCCTCGCCCTGTTCGATCTGGTTGACCATGGCCTCGACCATGTAGAGATCCGCGGGCACGCCGACTTTGGGCACGAGAAGCGTGTGGACGCGCGACCCTGCCTGCTCCATCACATCGACCACGTCGCGATACATGTAATGGGTGTCGAGCCCGTTGATCCGGACCGCGACGGTTTTGCCCTTGGCCGCCCAGTCGATGTCGTTCAGCGCCTGGACACAGTTTTTGCGGGCCTGTTCCTTCTCGGGTGGCGCCACCGCATCTTCGAGGTCGAGGAAGATGTAGTCGGCACCGCTGTCCGCGGCCTTGTCGATCATCGTCGGGTTCGAGGCAGGCACCGCCAGTTCCGAGCGCTGCAGGCGCTGGCGACGCAGGGGATGAAGCGTATGGCTCATACTTTCCTCCTTTACTCGGCTGCCAGGGACATTGCGGGGGCGTCCGCCGCGAACCATTCCTGGGCCGCACCGACGCCGGAGCCAAACTCCAACGATGCACCGGCCTCCCGCAGCGAAAGCTCGGCGAGCGATAGCGCGGTCAGGCACATGCCCTCGTTCAGATCGCCAAGGTGGCCGATGCGGAAGACCTTGCCCGCCAGCTTCGAGAGGCCCGAGCCGAAGGAGATGTTGTACTTCTCATAGCCGATGCGGATCACATCGCGGGCATCGACGCCCGCAGGCGTGCGGATGGCCGAAACGGTGTCCGAGTGCCACGTCGGATGCTCGGCCACCAGCTCCAACCCCCAGGCGGCGACCCCGCGGCGCACGCCCTCGGCCAGGCGGTTGTGCCGCGCGAAGACGTTCTCCATCCCTTCGGCGAACAGCCGGTCCAGCGACTGGCGCAGACCGTGGAACAACTGTGTCGGGGGCGTGTAGGGGAAGTAGCCGTCCGCGTTCATCTTCAGCATATCGTCGAAGCTGAAGTAGCAGCGATTCATCTTGGCGTCCTTCGCTGCCTGCAATGCCTTTTGCGAGACGCCGAGGATGCCGAGACCCGCGGGCAGCATCAGGCCCTTCTGGCTGCCGGTCACGGCCAGGTCGACGCGCCACTCATCCATGCGGAAGTCGATCGATGCGACCGAGCTGACACCGTCGACAAACAGCAGCGCATCGTGAAAGTTCTCGTCCAACACCCGGCGCACGCCAGCGACGTCCGAAGTGACCCCCGTGGCGGTCTCGTTGTGGGTGACAAACACGGCTTTGATGTCCGAGTTGACGTCTCGGCCCAGCCGGCGGCCATATTCCTCCACCGGCGTGCCCGCACCCCAGGCCACGTCGATCAGCTCGACCTCGAGGCCCAGACGCTTTGCCATGTCGACCCACAGGTGGCTGAATTGGCCGAAGCGGCTCATCAGCACGCGGTCTCCGGGGTTCAGCGTGTTCGAGATCGCCGCTTCCCAGGCGGCCGTTCCGCTGCCGGGGAACATCATCACCGTGCCGTCTGTGGTCTTCAGCACCTTCTTCAAGTCGTCGAACAGCGGAAGCGTCAGGTCGCCGAAATCCGGCGCGCGCATGTACTGCATGGGCAGGTTCATGGCCTGACGCACTGGCTCTGGTACGTTCGTGGGACCTGGGACGAATAGGTGAGAGAGACCAGTGCGCATTGCTTCCTCCTGGAATGCCGGTTCTTGTCGGGCCTCGATATGCGCGGGTTCGAGCGATACGGGAATTGAATCCGGGTCGTGTTGTAAATGCGAGAATTCACAAATCGCGATTTTTGTGTAAATGTAAAATTCACAACCTCGAGTGTCTGGGAGCCCTGATGCGTAAGACCTTCATTGGCCCACACCTGCGCCGCCTGCGGCTGGATCGCGGCGAGACCCAGTCGCAGATGGCGCGCAGGCTGAGCATCTCGACCTCGTATGTGAACCTGCTCGAGAAGAACGAACGCAGCGTCTCGGTGTCGGTCCTCTTGAAGCTGATCGAGATTTACGGGGTCGATTGGCGCGATATCGCGGACGGCGAGGATGCGACGGTTCTGTCCGATTTGCGAACCCTCGTGCAGGATCCGCTCTTTGAGGGACGGCGGCCCGATCTGCCGCAATTGCGGGCCGCGCTGGTGCACAGCCCCGATTTGGTGCAGTGCATTCTTGCATTGCATCGGGCTTATGAGGCCGCCACGGATCAACTGCTGACAGTGGCTGAGACCGATGCCGACCCTGCCTCGGCGGTGGTAGAGTCCCCCGAAACGGCGGTGCACGCCTACTTCCGCAGCAAGCACAACTACTTCGCTCCGCTGGAGACGGCAGCCGAGAAATTTTGGGACACCGGGCCCGTCGCGACGGACGAGGCCTATGTCCGGGTCAAAGAGCGTCTGCAGCAGCGCCATCACCTCGACATCCGCATCGTGCCGGTGAGTGATCTGCCCTACACGCTGCGTGACTATGACGAGGCTCGGGGGGTTCTCCTGCTCTCGGAGGCATTGGACCACCCCAACCGAATCTTCCAGTTGGTCCATGTGGCCGGGCTGATCGAGCAGGCCAAGGTGTTTGACGGGCTGCTCGCGCGGTCGGGGATTGCGAACGAGCAGGGGATCGCCCGCTGCCGGGTCGAACTGGCGAACTATTTCGCCGCTGCCGTGCTGATGCCTTACGCGCCCTTCCTGGCCGAGGCGAAGGCGTGTCAGTACGACATGGACCACCTTGCCACCCGCTTCGGCGTGAGCTTCGAGCAAGCGAGCCACCGGGCGACCACCTTGCAGCGCAAGGGAGCCCAGGGCGTGCCTTTCTTCTTTCTGCGGATCGACAAGGCGGGCAACGTCACCAAGCGCTTTAACTCGACCGACTTTCCGCTGGCCGAGCATGGGGGCGCCTGTCCTCGGCTGGATGTCCATACCTCGTTCCGATCGCCCGGCCGGATCGTGACGCAGTTCGCAGAGATGCCCGACGCGAGCCAGTTCTTCGTGTTCTCCCGCACCGTCGATCGGCCAAAGTTCACCCGGCACGATCAAGACGTGCGTTTGGCGATCGCGATCGGCTGCGGTGTCGAGCATGCCAGCGAGATCGGCTACGCCGAGCATCTCAGCATCACGGGGCGCAAACCAACCCAGATCGGAATCAATTGCCGGGTCTGCCCCAGAGCCAATTGCGATCAGAGAGCCCACCATGCCCTCGTCATGTCCCAACCGGTTGATGCACGGCGCAGGGGCGCTACCCGATACGAAAGCTGACGCCCGGGGTCGATCCCTCTTCAGTGCCAGAGCGCTCCGCACAAGGGGGATCCAGCCAGCACCGCGTGACGTGGCTGCGGTCGGGCCGGTGCGTGTTCCAGGATGTCTTGATGGTCGTTCTGCTGACATCCGGATGGGTCTTTCGGAGCGCCGGGCTGTTGCGCAGGGGCCTGTGGTCAGCAGGTTGCAGCGCTCATCGACCGACCTGACGGTGGCGAGGTCCTGAACCTGCGCCCTGTCGCGCTTGCGGGCGCGCGGCAGTCGACCTCCTCGCTGCAGGCGCGCACGCGGCAGAGCCGGGCGGCGCGCATCGGGGTCGGGAAGGTCTTGGTGCTGTGGCTGGTGGCCTCGCGGTCGATCAGGCGCCCCAACCATTCGGCGTGGCTGAAATCGCCCCTGTCCTCGCGTCCCCGCAGATCGGCGAAGGCCTCCGCCATGCCGTCGAGCGTCAGCGAGTGCAACGGATGGTCTGATGGGTGATCGCCGGCCCCTCCCATTGGCCGGTGGGTGTTTGCGCACAAACGCCGGAAAGGGCGGGCGGGTCGGGCCGGTGACGATACCGGTTGTTCTTCAGGATCGATGCGAGCGCGCCGGCGTTCGACCCACTCGGCGTCCTCGTAGGGCTCGGCGGGCTCGGCGGGCTCGGCGGGCAGCGGCTTCAACACCGGTCGGTCGGGGGTCTCGAACAGCTCCTGCCGGCTCGCGCTCGGATGCCGGGTCATCGTGCCATTGAACGCCTCCAGCAGCTCCCGGATCGCCGCGTTCAGCTCGGCTAGGGAGACGCACTGGCGCCCCCGCAGCCGGGCGTCGCACCGGAGGCGCGCCACAGGGGCTCGCGTCGCGCCGGAGGCGCGCCACAGGGACGCGCGTCGCATCTTCGGTGCGACAATCCAGCGCTGCACGAACTGGACGCCGACCTCGACCTTCGCCTTGTCACGTGGCCGGCATGGGCGTGCCGGGAGGATCGCGGTGTCGTAGTGGGCAGCGAGATCGGCTGCACAAGAACTACCCATGTTTGCTGAGAAAGCTGGCCGTCACCCGGCCAAATCAGGTCTGGGCGATGGACATCACGGACGTCCCCATGGCGTGCGGCTTCGTCCATCTGGTCGCCATGATCGACCGGTTCAGCCGGAAGGTGCTCACCGACGCCGACATCCGGATCAGCATGGACGGGAAGGGCGCTTGGCGGGACACCCACGCTCCGCGCGCGCCGCTTCGCGACGTCATCGAACGCCTCTGGCGGACGATCGAGTACGAGGAGGTCTACCTCTGCGCCTATGCCCGCGTGCCAGAAGCTCGGGTCGGCATGAGGCGGTACATCGCGTTCTACAACCGCCGCAGACTTCATTCATCGCATGGCGGGCTAACGCCCGAACAGGCCTATCTCAACCAGCCAAAGCCGGTCCCGGTAGTGGCGTGAACAGGGCGGAGATCCACTTATCGGCCAGCCCGAAACTGTTCAGAGAACCCCGGCCACCTCTGTCTTCCCGTTCCCGCGCGTCGCGAGCGCCTCTCCGTGGATAGTGCACCTGGCTCCCGTCAACGCGCGTTTGTTGATGCCATCGCTACCGCTGAGGGGTTGATCAGACTTGCCCCACTGCTAGAGGGTCAGGTTTTGTACTCTCTTGGGGGTGTCATCATGGAAGCCAAAATATTATTGGTTATTGCCGGATAAAGTTTGGGGATTTTGATGTTATTACGATACATCGCAGAAAGAGAGCGCCCGGTTGTTGTTCTATCCTGAGCTGGGGTTCGTGAGGAGCAGAAGGGCGCCGACAAGTTAGCCTCGCTTGACGAGTGCGCAGGCGCCCGCCAAACCATTCCCCGACCGCAGATGCTGCACCCAGTTCGCTGCAAGCGTTCGATCCCTCACCGTCGATTGAGCCCCCTAACAGACTGCTGTAGAGGTAAGCGCTGCCCCACTGGTCAATGAGTTGGGTTGTTCGCTACCGCAAATAGGATGCCTCGTAACATGGGGCAGGGTGCGGCGAGTTTAATGAGACCGCATCAGACTGCGTGCGGCAACTGGGGGAGGCGGCCGCTATGTCTTCAGAAAGTGTCGTCCTGACTTTACCACCGGATGCTTCGGAGGAGTTGATCGAGCGCGTGAAGACAGCGTTTCCGGACGCGACGTTGGCCACGGAGGCTGCTGCCAGCGGGTCTGCGCACTTGGAGTTGGAAGCTGCGCTGGCGTTGTCTGTCGTGGGAGCCGGTGGTCTCGGCGGTGTGCTCTCGGATTGGTGGTCGGCTCTGCCCGGCGGCGCGAGTTCACTCTTTCTCTTGGCGGCGGCAATGCTTGCAGCCTATGCGGTCGAGCGTGGCGTGCGGGCTCTCGCCGCCCGCAACACCCCGACAGAGGCTTATGGCGCTGGGGACGGCCCAACTCCCAGCCTCTTTAGTCGGTTGCAGCTCGGAACTCATTGGTTGATTGGGCGTCTGCTGTCCTTGGTGATTTTCGCCGTCGCGGCCCGGTTGATAGGGCGCGTTGTCCTCCCGCCAGAGCCTGCCCTGCGCGATCTCGGATTGGGAATTCTCGCGGCTGTTCTCTTTGGGCGGGCGGCCATAGGTTTCATCGACGCTTTGACTGCGCGGGACCATCCTCCGAGACGGATGATGGCCTTATCGGACCATGACGCCGCCTATGTGTTCCGAACCGGGTTCACAATTGCCGTCGTCCTGATCGCGCTTCGTATCCTCAGGGTCTTTCTGCTTGAGGCTGCAGGCAACGCGCCAGAGACGCAGTTGGCCCTGATCGTTTTTGCTTTGGCGAACGGTGCGGCGTCTGCCGCGTTCTTTGTTTTGATCCGGGAGCCGGTCGCCCGGTTGATGGTGCCGTCCGATGGCGCGGTTGAGGCGTCCGGCTGGATGGGATGGCTTGCGTCTCGGTGGCATTGGGCGTTTGTCGGTTTGATCACGGTCGATGCGGTTCTGAAAGTCCTGGGCATCCTCGGAATGCTTGGACAGGAGGCCTTGGATGGTACGGGCCCCGTCGTTTTCGTGGTGATGGTTGCGTCGCTTGCGGTCGCGTCTCTCGCTGCAATTCGGCGGCAACCTGAGATGGAGGCGCGCGGCGGGCTCTGGCTCGGCGCCCTGGTTCTCGCCGAAGGCTGCGTGATCCTTGGCGCGTCGGTGCTTCTCCTCAAGCTTTGGGGGATCGACCCGCTGTCACCAAACACCGAGGGCGGCCTCACCTCTCTCATCCCCGGTCTGGTGGAAGCTGGTATGATTGTCGCGGTCGGGATCGCTCTCTGGCGCGCCTCGGCCATCCTGATCTCGAGCAGTGCGGGCGACGGCGACGACGCGGACGACGGCGGCGACGGAATGGGGGGCGAGGGCTCGCGGCTCGACACTGTGGTGCCGATCCTCCGGGGCTTTGCCTTGACCGTGATTGCCGTCACGACCGCGATGTCTGCCCTTGCAGCCGTTGGCATGAACATTGGCCCTCTGCTTGCGAGCGCGGGTGTGGTTGGCTTGGCAGTCGGCTTCGGGGCACAAAAGCTCGTCTCGGATGTCATCAGCGGCCTCTTCTATCTCTACGAAGACGCCTTCCGACTTGGCGAGTACGTGGTCACGGATGCCGGAAAGGGGACGGTGGAGCGCATCTCGATCCGCTCGGCGCGCCTTCGCCATCACAACGGACCGATCTATACGGTTCCGTTTTCAGCCATGGGGACCATCCAGAACCACAGTCGCGATTACGTGGTCATGAAGTTCAGCTTCCAGGTGCCGGAGGACACGGATGTCGAGATGGTCCGGAAGCTCGTGAAGAAAGCGGGCGCTGAACTGGCGAACGATCCCGAGCTTGAAGGCAAGCTCATCGCCCCCTTGAAGTCCCAGGGCGCGGTTTCGATCCAGGGGCGGAGTTTCGAGATCGGCTGCAAGTTCACGGCGCGCCCAGGGCAGCAGTTCGTGATCCGGCGCAAGGCCTATGTCGCGTTACAGAGAGCCTTGCAAAACGCCGGTATCGAACTCTTTGCGCCGACCATAACGCTCACTCCGGGAGAACCGGGTGCGCCTTTGGCTTCAGGTGCGCCAACCTAGATCCGATCCCAAAGGTGGGCTGCCGATCGGCTTTGCACGGTCGAGAGGCGCCGAGGCCGCTCGCTGAGGGAACACTGCCATCTGCCGGTGCGTGCTTAGGAGGACACCTCGGCTGCGCGGCTGTGGCGCTGACCTTGCAGCCCTCAATCGTTCGCCGCAGAGCCGATCATGCGACCCAGAACGGTTTCTGGGCTTCTTGGCGCACCTGCGAGCGCGTCAACCCGACATCGGCCAAGACGCTGTCTGGTTGCGGCAGCAATTCCTCCCGCAAAATGCGCCTGTACTCCATCCGCTCAAGCCATTGTGCGGGGAGCACGCCCTTGACCGTGAGCCGATGACGGTCGGTTGTGAGCTCCGGCACGCTTATGGCGGGTCTGAGGGGAACAACGTCAGCCATGTA
Organism: Pseudomonadota bacterium; assembly: GCA_039816045.1. GTDB lineage: Bacteria > Pseudomonadota > Alphaproteobacteria > Rhodobacterales > Rhodobacteraceae > Thermohalobaculum. Next base: position 111,598 of record JBCBYB010000012.1, on the reverse strand, counting down.
AAACTCCTTCTTTCCTGATGCGATCTAAATATGCTTCCTAGGGCATGATGAAAATGGAGTTCTCCTCCAGCATATGTGAGAGAATGGAACAGATGATGCGCGCCCTTCCACCGCTCGCTTCCCTCCCGGCTTTCGAGGCGACAGCCCGTCTCGGTTCGGTCAGCGCTGCCGCCGAAGAGCTTGGCCGGACCCATGGAGCCATCAGCAAACAGATCCGAAGCCTTTCCGATGATCTCGGCGGCAATTTGTTCGAGAAGCAGGGAACGGGGCTGAGGCTGACCCGGCGTGGAGACCGCTTACGCCGAGAACTCACGCCGATGCTCGACGCGTTGGATAACACCGCTCAGAGCCTGCGCTACGAGGTCGACGATCACCATATCCACCTCGCAGCAAGCGCCACGCTCGCTCTGCGATGGCTAACCAGGCGGATCCCTCGGTTCTATGCGCGCTGTCCGGGCGTGGAGATCTCCGTTCGCATGACGGGCCCAGAGCGCCTGCCGGACAACGAGATCGATCTTGTGCTCAGTTACGACCGCCTGCGCGGAGACATGGACCATCCAGAGCGACGGGTTATTGGTGATACCGCATACGGCGTTGTCTGCGCACCGCACTACCCCGTTTCGATCGAAGGCGGGCAGGCAAGGATGGCAACAAAGCTCACCCAACCGAACGCACAGCAGGCCTGGGAGGCGTGGGAGGAGATCTCTGGTTGGGCAATCACCGCCGGTCGGGAGTTGGAGCACCCCCATCACTTTCTTGCACTCGAAGCCGCCGCGGCCGGTCTTGGCCTTGGTTTGGCTGAAAAGCGGATCGTGGCAGACGATCTGGCGGCGGAGCGTCTGATCGCTCCACTCGGTTTTGTGACCGTGAAGGGAGGCCTACAGGCCGCCGTGATGGAGCGCGCCCGGAAACGCCGAACCGTTGCCGCCCTGCTGGAATGGCTGGAGGAGGAGGCGCATGACAACGCCTAAGCCGGAGCGGCGTTTGCCGTTTGGATGGCGTGTCTGCCGGCGACAGCCCCGATGGCTTCTGACCGATGCCCAAGGGGAGAAAGCGCCTGCCCACCGCAGGCAAGGGCCACCGCAAGCGAACACCCTACCTCAGGACCGACGTCACCTCGAATCGAAGGTTGGTGTAATCCGATAGAGACAAACGACATGGGAACGCGCCTGCTGCGTCAACATTTACAATCTGTTGCGCGATTGGTTCAAACGCTGCTCGGTAGTGGACTGTGCTCTTGACGCAGATGATCTGGGCGTTTGATGGCTCCAGGCCAAAATGTTCGAACAATGCGAGATCCAAACACTGGATCCGGTTTGAGCTGACGACGACCCGAACATCGGCACCATTGCTGCTGATGCTCAAGAGACAACTTGGACCAAGCGTCGCGTACCCGCCGCCGTACATGTCGCCGGAATAGCGGATCTCCCCACCGCTGACGACGTCGACCCTGAACTCAGCGCGGAGCGGCCGTTGACCTGCCAGCGCGGCCTTGCCACCCAGCGCGCCGGAGAAAACCGAACCAGGCCCGTGCTTGTGGGCTTCGGCCGCAATTTCTGGATCGCAGATCACGCCGAGGATGGCGTTGGTGGCGCGCTGATCGATGAGCGCACGAAGAATGCCTGTGGTGTCGGAGGTGCCACCGGCGCCCGGATTGTCTTGAACATCTGCGAGAACAACTGGCCCTTTGCCCTTCATCGCAGCCTCCACCGCGGTCTCGGGGTCTTCCAGATGGGTGTCGAAACGATCTCGGGAGGCGAGGATCGCGTGCCAAAGGGTATCGGCCATTGTGTCGGCCGTGGTTTGCGTTGGCGCGTAAGCAATGACCGATGGTCCGCAATCGGGGACATCGGCGGCCGTGAAACCCAGAGCGATATCCGCGTGGGTCGTGTCGCTCTCCAGCGTCTCAAGCTGTTGATAGAGTTCGCGACACGGAGAAGCGCCGGTGTTTTGCGCGTGCAGGGGCACAAGGAAGGGCACCTGCCGAAAAGCACAGCAAGATCGTTGCCCCTCAATTCGCTGAACAAGGCGTCGCAGACAACGGGCGCCGGTGGCTGCCATATCCAGATGGGGGTAGGTGCGATAGACCGTTATCACGTCGGCGAGTTCGGCCATCTTCGGAGAGATGTTCGCATGAAGATCTAAACTGACAGCAATTGGCCTCGTCGGACCGAACCGATCCCGGATCGTCTCCAGCAGAGCACCCTCGCCGTCGTCGTGGCGCTCCGTCACCATTGCCCCGTGCAAATCGAGGTAAATCCCGTCCAACGGCCCTGCTTTAAGGAGGCCATCCAGAATCATCGCGGCAATCTGATCGAAGGCCGCGTTGGTAACATGTCCACTTGGCTCGGCTGCGCACCATAAGATCGGGATCGTTTCGACACCCTGGGCGGCCTTCAGCGCGCCGGCAATCGGGAGGTTCATCCCTTGTGTTTCCGACATGACCTCCGTGCCGAGCAACAAGCCGGGCCAGGAATCTGCCATCTCGAATTCCGCCATTCCGGCGTGTCCGGGCGCGAAGGTGTTGGTCTCGTGTTGAAAACCGGCGACCGCGATGCGCATGGTCATTCAGGGTGGGCGGCCAGGATCTGGCGCAGCTTGTCTGCGACTGCGTCGGGTCGATGGCGCAGCATGGAAACGTGGCCAAGGCCCGGGATCTCGTAGAAGGCGCCTTTGGGGGCGAGATCGGCGACAACCTTGCACATTGCCGGCGCCGTTTGCACATCCTCGGAAAAGGAAATGACGTGCATTGGGACCGGACAGGTCTTTAATCCCTCGCGGCAATCGAACTTCAGGCAGGCCTCCCACTGATCGATCGTTGCCTGAGGATCTCGATCGGCAAAGCGCTCGGTGTAGGAAGCCTTAATCTCAGACCACAGGACAGGGTCATGCAGCGCCTTCGCCGGGAAGGCATAAACGGCGTAGTGCGGTGCGAGAAAATACTCGGGCAGTTTGACGCCCGATTTTCGCAGATCGATCTCTGCCTGCATCCAGTCCCTGGTGAAACCATCGATGTAAGCCGAAGTCCCCATGGGGATCGCCAAGCGCACTTTGTCGGGAAAATCGATTGCCGTCTGCTGCGTGACAAGGCCGCCAAGGGACAGCCCCGACACCACCGCCCTACCAGCACAGAACGCGTCGATGACGGCGGCACAATCGACGGCGTAGTCAGACATGGACCAGGGCGGAGAGGGCGCTTCCGTTTCCCCAGCCCCACGGGGATCATAGGTGATACACCGGTGCTCGTCGCGCAGCAGCGCAAATTGCTGGGAGTAGGCTTCTGCCGTCTGGTCGCCACCGGGAACAAAGACGACGTCTGGCCCCGTCCCATCAACCACAACCCGCATGGTGACGCCATTCGCGGCTAAGGTGTGCTCCTGGGCCGATGAGACAAAACTCGGGAAAGCCGACATGCGCTCACATTCCATTCCGAGGGATCTTGTGGTGCCAGTCAACCGCATGAAACAGCGCATCGCCGTCGAAGCATTCCACGCGGGCTGTCAGAACGAAATGCTCTTTTGTCGCTGTCATTTCCGAGTGGGTTTTGATCTTGGCCTGCCACGTGTCGCGGGCGAACGCACTCTCCTGTGTCATCGTGGCTTTGGCGCTGAGCGGATCCTCGGGGTGGATCGTGTAGCGACGGTCTGAGATGTCTTGTAACTCCGTCCCGATGTCGTCCAAGCGTATGCGCCCGTTGGGCCCAAAAACGCCGCCGTCGATGTACAGCCGATGGGTTTGAACCCCGGTGGTCACATCGGATTCAATCGTCCGTGCCATCGAACCTGCGCTGAGCCCGGTAACCGGTCGCGGCGCCTTTTGCTCCGGCGGTGGGGCCGGAGGGTTCGCAGCATCTGGAGCGTTCGGGTCGCGGATGGGAAGGGTCAGCACGCTCTCTCCTGCCGCCATGGTCAGGGTTACGGGCTCCGGTGCGGGCCACAGGTTGGGCCAATAGGTTGAAGCGACTTGGACCATGATCCGGTGTCCCGCCGCCACGCGATATCCAATGCCATGCAGCCTTGCGTCCATAGACGCCGTCTCACCGGGCGAAACGGGCAGGGGGTCTGTGTCCGAGACGCGGTGCATCAGGTTGCAAAACCCCCGGCTGATCAAGGTCTGCGCGCCGTTGGGAGCCTCATCGACCAACAGGACAGCCGCGAACGCCTGGGGTTTATCGGCCGTGATCTTGAGGCTGATCACGGGTTGGCCGAGGATATCCAGAGAAGACGTCAGAACGGAACTGCGAAAACAGAGCGCGCCTCCGGCGTCGGCCCGACAATCGCTGGGGCTGTCCCCGGGGATCGCGAAAGAGCACATGTCGCCGCCCGCCGATCCGAAGGTTTGGGGGGAGCAGATCGACAAGGCGGGCCCCGGAGAAGGGGCTTCTCCGAGTCCCTCTTGGTTCAGCCAGAAGCGTGTCGGCGAAACATTTGGCGAGGGCCAGGACGGCTCCTCCACCCAACGCCCGGGCCGGTGCGCGTGTGTGCCAGAGGGAGGAGTGCTGTCCAACATCCAGAACCTCAACGGGGCTTCGCCGGTCAGCCCCGTGTCCCGTCCTTTGAGCCACTGATCCCAGAAACGAATGGTCTCACCCAGGAAATCGGCCTTTGGCTCCGGAGACGCATCGTGAGGATAGAGATGCGCCCAAGGTCCCATCATGACGTTCACCGGCCCGGAGAGGTTCTCGGCAATGCGAAACGGTGTGTCTCGGTAGAGATCTGCCCAGCCTCCGAAGTAGAAGACCGGGATCTGCACGGCGTCATAGTTCTCCGCGATCGATCCGCGCCGCCAGGTCTCGTCCTTGGTCTGGTGCTCCAGCCATTGGGCGGGCCAGAACGTCATCGCGTCCAGACGGGCCTTCCACATATCCCGCCAGCGCTCCCCAACACTCTCCGGATCCGGCGGGAACGCGTTGTAGAGCTGCATGATCGAGCCCCACCAGAAATTGTCGTTCCCCAAAACGCCGCCGTAGAAGTGGATGTCTTCGCGGAACCGATCATCTGTTCCCATAACGGGCGCGATCGCTTTGAGAGCCGGTGGCTTTAGTGCCGCCACCTGAAAACAGGTAAAGGCGCCCCAGGACTTCCCGAACATTCCCACATTGCCGTCGCACCAGGGCTGATCGGCAATCCAAGCTACGACGTCTGCACCGTCCTGGATCTCTTGTGCTGTGTACTCGTCAGGCATCAGGCCATCGCTGTCGCCTGAGCCGCGCATGTCGACGCGGAGGCAGGCATAACCGGCGGCTGCGAGGTGGGGATGGGCGGCTTCGTCTCGCAAACGCGTCCGGTCACGGCGGCGGTAGGGAATGTATTCTAGGACCGCGGGCACGGGCGATGTGCGTGCGTTAGGCGGCAGCCATATACGCGCCGCCAAGCGGGCGTTATCGGGCATGATGATCCATTCGGTCTCGATGACCTCTAGATCGTTGATTGCAGTCATGACGTTGCTTCTTGCATGGGTGGCCGTGCTCCGGGTGCGAGGGGCGTGTGACAGGCGGTATAATGCACGGCCAAGTTGGCCGAAGGGGCCTCGGTTCTGCACCGCGCCTGGACCCAAGGGCACCGTGTGTGAAACTCGCAGCCCGAAGGCCTGGAGAGGAGCGACGGCACTTCTGCGGGTAGGGAAATTCGGTCCTGCGCTTTGTCCGGGTCGGGTTCGGGGTTCGCAGACAGCAGCGCGGCCGTATAGGGGTGCCGCGGTCTCTCGAAGACGTCGGCCGTGTCCCCGGCTTCGACAAAGCGACCGAGATACATAACGGCAACCCGGTCGGCGACATGGTGCACCACGTGCAGGTTGTGGGTGATGATCACCATCGCAAGGCCGAGGCGTTCTCTGAGATCGTTCAGCAGGTTCAGAACCTCACCTTGGACCGAGACATCGAGGCCCGCGGTCGGCTCGTCGGCAATCACCAAGGCCGGGTCGAGTGCAAGGGCCCGCGCAACACCGACACGGCGGGCTTGCCCACCGGAGAGCTGATGCGGAAAGCGGGACGCAAAGCTTGTAGGCAAGCCAACCAGAGAGAGCAGTCGCGCCGTCTCTGCCTCAAGGTTCTTGCCATCGGTTCCATGGATGCGGAAGGGCTCGGTCACCAGATCCCCAACCGTCATTCTCGGTGAGAGCGAGCCGACCGGGTCCTGAAACATCATCGACATGCGACGCCGGATCGGCTGCATCTCGCGTTTGCCAAGACCATCGATGCGCTGAGCGTCGAACTCGATCGATCCCGTAGAGATGGCCTGCAAGCCGTTGATCGCACGAGCCAAAGTGGTCTTTCCGGATCCGCTTTCCCCGACCAAGGCAAAGGTCTCGCCCCGGTTGACTTCAAAGCTGACGCCGGCAACGCCGAGGATCGAACCGCGTCTGCCAAAACCTCCAACCGGAAAGGAAACCTGGACGTCTTGGACGCGGAGTACGGGATCGTTCATGCCGGTGTCTCCGCTGTGTCTTCCGAGGCAGCCAGATTGCAGCGCGCGGTATGGCCGTCACTGAGCGCGATCGCCGATTGCGGCTGGTCGCATCCCGTATGTCTTTGCGCACAGCGAGGGGCAAACACGCAGCCCCGAGGACGGCGCCGAAGATCCGGTATTTCCCCGGGAATTGTGGGCAAAGTCCGCGTTCGTTCTTTCTGGCGGGCCGGATCGCACTCGAGCAACCGCGCCGTGTAGGGATGGCGCGGATCGTTGAAGACTTGGCGGACGGTTCCCTTTTCCACCACTTCGCCGGCGTACATCACCACCACATCGTCGCAGAGCTCCGCTATCACACCGAGATGGTGCGAGATGAAGAGAACGGAACAGCCGATCTGCGTCTGCAGATCCCTGAGCAGCTCGATGGTGGTGACCTCCAGCGTTGCATCCAATGCGGTGGTCGGTTCGTCAGCGATCAGCAGAGCGGGTTCCATCATAAGGGCCATCGCGATTGCGATGCGCTGCTTCATCCCTCCGGAGAATTGGTGGGGGTAGCGGTCAAGGGCGTCCTCGGGATCCGGGATGCGAACGAGTTTCAGCATCTCCACTGCCCGCGCAGTTTTCTCGGCCTTCGATTTTGGAGACCGGTACTGGATGTTGATCATCTGGCGCCCGACCGAGATCACGGGGTTCAACGCACCCATCGGATCTTGAAAGACCGTCGAGATCCGCGGTCCACGCAGGTCGCGCATTGCGCGCGATGACAGGCGAACAAGGTCGTCCGTGTCCTCGAACAGGATGGAACCGCTCTCAATCCGGCCATTGTCGGCCAGGAGGCCCAGGATTGCGTTGATCAGGGTAGACTTGCCGCACCCCGACTCCCCGACGATCCCAACAATTCGCTTCTGCCCAATGTCGAAGGACACGTCTTTCAACGCATGAAGCGGACCATCTTCCGTTGAGAACCAAACATTGAGGCCATTGATCGCGAGCGTGTGCATCACCGTCCCTTCAACCGAGGATCGAAGACATCGCGCAGCGTCTCTCCGAGGAAGGTGAAGCCGAGCGTTGTGATGATGATCGGCAAGCCCCCGGCAACCGCGATCCAGGCGGTGTCGCGAATGTTGGAGAAACCATCGTTGAGGATCGAGCCCCAACTCGGGCTTGGCGGGCGCACGCCCAGCCCGAGGAAACTCATGCCCGCTTCGATCGCGATCACCACAGGGATATCCATGGACGCAAGGATCACCAGCGGGCCGATCACGTTGGGCAGGATGTGAACGCGCAGGATCCGCGCTGATGAGGCGCCCATGCTCTGTGCGGCGGTGACAAACTCGGAGGTCTTTATCGCGATGGTCTGAGTGCGAATGATCCTCGCATAGCCCGGGACATTCACCAGGATCACGACCACGATGACTGCCGTGAGTGACGGTCCCATCAGCGTCACGAGCGCCAGCGCCAGCATCACCGTGGGAAAGCTCTTCATCGCGTCAAAGAGGAGGATCATCAGGTTGTCGAGCCAGCGCGGGCCATAGCCTGCGATCAGGCCGAGCACGACGCCAATGGCGAGGGAAATCGCGGTCGAGACGAGCGCGACGTAGAGAGCGATCCGCCCCCCGTGGAGCACCCGAGCAAACAGGTCGCGTCCCAGATGGTCGGTGCCGAGCCAATGATCGCCGGTCATGCCTTGGAACCGATCGCGAGGATTGATCCGGGTGGGATCGTACTGCGTCAGCAGATCCGCAAAGACCGCGCAGAAGACGACGAGGACCACCAGTGCGAGCCCGAAGACGCCCAAGGATTCGCGCAGCAGGCGTCTAATCGGGCGCCAGATGCCCGAGGCCGCGACGGGCGGGCTAGAAGTTGCTTCTGACACGGGGATCAAGCGCTCCGACAATGAGATCGGCGATCAGGTTGAGAAGAACAAAGATGACGGTCGTGATCATCACACCGCCTGTCACCACTGGAAAATTGCGCGTCAGGATCGCGTCATAGACGAGCTTTCCAACACCCGGGCGCGCAAAGACGATCTCGGCAAAGACGGCCGAGGACAGCATCTGGCCGATACCCACACCCAAGAGCGTCACGGTCGGCAGGATCGCAATCGACAACGCATAGCGGTAGGTGATCATGCTTGGTGGCAGACCAAAGGCTTTTGCCGTGCGGATGTGGCTCGCCTCCAGCACCTCGAGCATCGACGCGCGCACCATCCGCGCGATGTAGCCGACCCATCCAAGCCCGACCGCGAGGGACGGCAAGATCAGATGGACCAATTGGTCGCCGATATTGCCTGGTTCACCAGCACCGATCGCCGGCAGCCACCGCAGCGTCACGGCGAAGATCAACAGCGCATAGATCGCGACCACAAAGGACGGCACGGCGATTACGGCTACCGACAGCACGCCCACCAGCCGATCCGCAAAGGAGCCCCGGTTGACGGCCGCCCAGCAGCCGAGGGGAATGCCGAGTGCGGCGGACCAGCTTATGCCGCCTGCGATCAGAGCCAGCGTGTAGGGCAGTTGCTCGAGCACGACCTCTGTGACCGGCCGTCCGGACAAAACCTCTTCGCCCAGATCGCCCGCCCATGCACCCGTGAAGAAGTTCCAGAACTGAGCCCAGACCGGCTGGTCGAGGCCCATCTTTATGCGGAGCGCCTCCCGCATCGCCTCGGTCGCCCGGGGACCGAGCGCAACTGAGGCCGGGTCCCCGGGAATGAGGTAGATCATGCAAAAGAGCAGCGCCATGGCCAATGAGACAATGGCCACCGCAAGGCCCAGCCGCTTGATCGCATAGCTCAGCATAATGCGCTCCGAAGGGGCGGGGTCAGACGCACCCCGCCGCGCCTGATCAAGCCGGCTTGAAATCGGCGAGCAGAGATTCGCCGTTCGGCTTCAGTCCCGGTGCAACGGTGTCCTTGTGGATCGCGCCCACAACCTCATGCGTGAGGAACACATAGGAGCCGCTTTCGTCCATAAGGGCCTGCATCGCCTTGTAGATCCGGTCTCTCTCAGCTGGGTCGCTCTCTACAAGACCTTGCTCATGGAGCGCCTTGTACTCAGCGTTGTCGAAACGCTCCCAGTTCCAAACACCGACTTGCTCGGGAGTGAACCACACGGTCGCCCAGCTCGGATCCGGCTGCATGGAGAACCGCGACAGCACGAGCTGGAGGTTCATGAAATAGTCGCCGTCCTTCGATCCCAGGGTCCAGAACGTGCCACTGTCATTCTGCTTGATCTCACAAGTGATGCCGACATCTGCGAGGTTGGCTTGGATGACTTGCGCCGCCGTGAGCCGCTCAGACTGGTTCAGGATGTCGAGGGTCACGAACAGCCCATCGGCGCCCGCCTCGGCCAGCAGTGCGCGCGCTTTGTCCGGATCGTAGTCATAGGTGACCGCGTCCCGGGCACCCGGCAGTCCTGGCGCGACGATCCCGTTGCCGACCGCCGCCGCGCCGAAGTAAGCGGCATCCACGACGGTTTCCCGGTCGATGGCGTGCTGAATGGCCCTGCGAATGCGAACATCTTTGAGGGCTTCGTTGTCCTGATTGATGCCGAGCCAGACATAGGCCAGCGAGGGCTTTTCCAACACCACGCTGCCCGCCGGGGGATTTTCCTTGAGACGGGGCAGGGAGGAGACGGCGGTCCAGGTGTAGTCGAGATCGCCTGCTTCAAAGCCAAGCTCCGCCGTTGCCGGGTCTTCGATTGGCAGGATATGGATCTCCTCGAACCCGCCGGGCTCGTGTTTCCAGTCCGGGTTCCGCGTCAGCACCGTCTTCTGCTTTGGCACCCACTCGGTCAAAAGGTATTGGCCCGACTGTGCAACGGTTTCGGTGGTGAACTTACCGCCCATTTCCTCGACCGCCTTTTTCGACACGATGCAAGAGGCCGGGGTCGGAAGTGTCGTCGCCCAGAGCGGCACGAACTTGTTCTTGAGGTGGATGAGGCCGGACAGGGTGTCTTTGACCTCGACCTCTTTCAATGCCGACCAATCGCCTGCATAAGGGCTCTCGTTTGCCGGATCAGCGATCCGCTCGATCGAGAACTTCACATCCTCGGCGGTCATCTGACCGAACCCGTCGGTGAAGCCGATGCCGTCCCGCAGCTTGAAGGCGATGGTCAGGTCGTCGACCTGCTCGATCGACTCCACCGCAATGGGCTTCCAATCCCAGACATCGCCTGCAATCGGCACGACCATTGGTGCAAAGATGGACCGAATGATGTCATCCTCGGGCAACGACACCCGGAATGCTGGGTCGAGAACCTGGAGGTCGCTGTAGGAGCGCACCGTGAGGATCTTGCCATCCGCACTGATCGCGGTCCGAGGCAGTGCAAAGGCCGCCGCCCCGAACGCCCCCGCGCCGGCCAGCACCGAACGCCGCGTCGGTCCATGCTTGTCTATGGTGGTCATCTGCGTTCTCCCTGTCCGTATGACTGTTGGTCTTGATGTCGGAACTCACTCCGTGTCCTGAGGCTCATCAGGCGCGTTTTTGGGGACGCGCTCCACACGCTCTGTGAAGCGCGGAAGGATGACGGGGGCATTCACCCAAAGAAGCCGGGCGCGTCGATCCGACAGGTTCCGTGCGCTGTGGACGATGTCTCCGGGAAAGCTGAAACTGTCGCCTTCGCGCAAGGTTATGACCTCTTGCTCAAGGCGCAGTTCGAACTCGCCTTCGAGCACAAGCCCGTGCATCTCGCCCTCGCGGGTGTAGTAGTGGTCGATCACCTGCTCGGAATGCGGGGGATAGTCCGAGAGCCCCATATAAAACCCACCCCCGATCGACGAGGAGAGCAAGGCATCCGAGTACCCGGCCTGCTCGACCGTTTCGTCATAGAGCAGGTTCAGGTTCCGCCTGTTCGCTGCTCGGACCACATAGGCCTGTTCCAAAGGGCCTGCGCCGGGGCGGCTTGCAAAGAACCACTCCTCCGGCACGCCCAGTGCATTGGCTATGCGCGTGACCATGCTGAGGGAGGGGTTCACCGCTCCGCGCTCAATCGCGCTCAGGTGGCTGATGGAGATTTTGGTTGCGTCTCGAAGCTGCGCCAAGGTCTTTTGCCGCGCTTTTCGGAGCTGCCTGACCTCAGCTCCGAAAGCTTCGGAGCTGGTGCGTTGTCCGCTGCGTGCAGCATCCATGCTGGCGAGCTCGTCCACGAATCCCTCGCATTGCCGATCGCTTGTAGAATGGTATTGAAAATTTCCTCGTTGGGAAGAAAAATATCGAGTAATTCTTTTCTCAGGTGATGGATGGCCCATTCGGATAGAACAGCTTGGCCCGTGGCGGAGACCGAGCACCTCTGGATCGAGATGCCGGACGGCGTGCGGTTGGCAGCAAGGTTGTGGTTGCCCGAAGGCGCAGGGCCTGTGCCCGCAATTCTGGAGTACATCCCCTATCGCAAGGCAGACATGGTTCGGCCGCGCGATGAGCGGAACCATCCCTTCTTCGCTGCACATGGTTATGCGTGCATCCGGGTGGACATGCGGGGATCAGGCGACAGCGAAGGGCACATGCCTGATATGTACTGCCAACACGAGTTGGACGACGCGCGCCATGTGATCGACTGGCTGGCAGAACAGCCATGGTGCAATGGTCGCGTCGGTATGTTTGGCACGTCGTGGGGAGGGACTGCGTCCCTTCAGGCAAGTGTGGATGCACCTGAGGCCCTGAAGGCCATAATCGCGGTTTGTGCAACCCATGACCGATACACGGATGATATCCATCATATGGGCGGCTGTGTCCTGACCGATAGCATCGAATGGGGCGCTACTTTGTCGGCGATCTTGGCCGCGCCGCCCACGCCCAATGTTGGATCGAATTGGAAGGAGATATGGCGTAAGCGGCTGGACCACCTGGAGTTTCCCCTTGAACGCTGGCTCCGTGAAGAAGGGTGCAATGCCTATTGGCGCCATGGTTCGGTTGTCCACTCTGCGGAGCGACTGAGCGTGCCGATCCTCGCGGTCGGCGGATGGTCTGATCGCTACTCGAACTCGGTCATGGCACTGGCCGACGCGCGGCCGGACTTGGTCTGGGGGATCGTCGGCCCTTGGGGACATCACTATCCCGATCACGGTCATCCGGGACCGGGCATCGGATTTCAGTCCCTCGCGCTGGAGTGGTGGGATTGCTGGCTTGCGACGTCGTCACCGAAGAAACCAGAGTGGCCGCGTCTGCGCTTGTGGCTGCGGGACTACGAGCCACCCCAAGACATCCTGGATGCTCGCGTAGGGGCATGGATCGAGATCGAGCCAAGATCGCAGCATCGACGCCTTCACACCCTGCATCTCACCAACAGTGGTCTCGCCTCTGAGCAGGCGGACATCACCTCGGTGATCCCGCTCGATCTCGCCGTCGGCCGGGCCTCCGGGGACACAGGCTATTTTGGTCGCTTTGGAGGGTTGCCGGTCGATCAAGACCAGGACGATGCGCGGTCCCTAACCTTTGAGACGCTGCCTCTGTCAGAAGATCTGACCATCATCGGCGTGGTCCAAGCGGACCTGCGCGTCGCATGCACGCCGCCAACGGGTCAAGTTGCGATCCGCCTATGCGATGTCGCAGAAGACGGGACCTCCGCTCGGATAAGCTATTCCGTCCGGAACATGTTGCTCGACGACACATTGGAGCCTGATCGGCCGGAGGGCGCATGCGACATAAGCGTGCCCCTCCACTCCGTGGCCTATCGCGTGCCGGCAGGGCACCGGCTGCGCTTGGCGTTGTCGGCATCTCTTTGGCCCCTGGTCTGGCCCTCGAAAGACGCCTCGTCGGTCCGGCTGCTCAAGGGCTCGTTGACGATATCAGAGCTAATGGGCCCTCCGCAGCCGTTGAGAGTGCCCTTGCCTCAACCGGTGGACCTGCCCGTTGTAAAATCGCACAACGTGCGCGCGGCCCCCAAGATCCGGCGGTTCTCTAACGAAGACGGCGGCAGCCTTGTCAGTGGCTGGCATCAGCCCGAGGTTGCGGTCGAGTTCCCTGAGAGCGGCACGGTGTTCGCCTATGAAACCCGAGCCGAACATCGGGTCGATCCGTCTGACGCCGGGACAGCAAGCGCGCTGGTCGATCACCGCATGACCATCGCGCGCACCGATGGAACGGCGACCGTGCATAGCCGGGTTAGCGTTCACACCGAAGGTGCCTCCTTTGTCTTAGAAGGTGGCTTGGACGTCGACTGGAATGACACGCCAGTGTGCCGAAAGACCTGGTCAAAGCGTCTCCCCCGCTGAAGGGTTTACCGGCTTGCAAATCAACGCGCGGCGGCTCTCGCGTTGGCTTAGACGGACACGCCTCGCCCACGGTTGCACCCGTCCAGACCGGAGACTGTCATACCCGGCTCCCACGACTGTACACTCGGTTCATTGGCTTCCCCGGCGTCTTGTGCCAGGGATTAGGACCGCCGATGACCAGTCGAGGACACCGTGATACGCGAAAGCCACCCGATGGAGATGGGCCTGCACAAGCGGGACGCCAATTATGTTCCCCTCAGCCCGATCTCGCTTCTACGCCGCACCGCCAGCGTGCACCCCCAGCGGACCGCGATCATCCATGGCGCCCGGCGCCAGACTTGGGCGGAGACTGAACAGCGTTGCCGGCGGCTGGCCTCTGCTCTGGTCCGGCAAGGAGTAGGAAAGGGGGACGTCGTTGCTCTGCTCGCCCCGAATATTCCGGAGAGTGTTGAGGCCCATTTCGGCGTGCCAATGGCGGGAGCGGTGCTGAACGCGATCAACACGCGCCTCGATGCCGCGACAGTGACCTTCATCCTCACCCATGGTGGGGCTAAGGTCTTTTTGGCGGACCGGGAATTTGCCCCGGTGGTTCGGGCCGCTCTGGCAGGCATGGAGTCGCCCCCGGTCGTTGTCGACATAGACGACGCGTTGGCCGAAAGCGGGGAGATCATCGGTGAGACGGAGTACGAAGCGTTCCTAGCAGCGGGCGACCCGAGTTTCGAGCCGCTGATGCCGGAAGACGAGTGGGACGCCATCGCGCTCAACTACACCTCAGGGACAACCGGAAACCCCAAGGGCGTCGTCTATTCCCACCGGGGGGCGTATCTGAACGCCCTCGGCAATGCGGTGACCTGGCCGATGCCCCACCATCCGGCGTATCTGTGGACCTTGCCGATGTTCCACTGCAATGGCTGGTGCTTTCCGTGGACCATCACCGCACTGGCCGGCACTCATGTGTGCCTGCGTCGGATCGATGGGAGCGCCATTCTCGATGCCATTGCCGAGCACGGGGTTACGCATCTCTGCGGCGCGCCGATCGTGATGCAGATGATGGTTGCCGCGGGAGAGGGGAGACCCGCTTCTCAGCCGGTCTCGATGATGACGGCGGGCGCTGCCCCACCCGCAGCGGTGATCGGTGCGATGGAGGCGATGGGGGTCGCGGTCACCCATGTCTACGGGCTCACGGAGGTTTATGGTCCCGCCGTCGTCTGCACCTGGGACGAGGCGTGGAATGCGCGTCCGCCCGAGGAGCGCGCCGCCCTGAAGGCGCGTCAGGGCGTGCCCTATGAGGTGCAGGAGGGGTTGATGGTGGCCGATCCCGAAACGCTCGAACCCGTGCCCAAGGATGGCGAGACGATGGGTGAGATCATGATGCGCGGCAATATCATGATGAAGGGCTATCTCAAGAACGCCGAGGCGACCGAGGCCAGCTTTGCCGGTGGGTGGTTTCACACAGGCGATCTCGCGGTCTGGCACCCGGACGGCTATGTGGAGATCAAGGATCGCTCCAAGGACATCATCATCTCAGGGGGCGAGAACATCTCGTCGATCGAGATCGAGGACGTGCTCTACAAGCATCCTGCCGTGGCTGTCGCTGCAGTTGTCGCCAAACCCGATCCGAAATGGGGCGAGACGCCGTGTGCGTTCCTTGAGCTGAAACCTGGTGTCGCGCTCACCGAGGCCGAGGTCGTCGTCTTTTGTCGTGAGCGCCTTGCGCATTTCAAATGCCCGCGCGCGGTGGTGTTCGGGGAACTGCCCAAGACCTCCACGGGCAAGATCCAGAAATTTGCCCTACGTGCCAAGGCCCGCGGAACCGCATAGCGGCCTCGGTCACTCGTCATAGAGCCGGTTCTTGTCGTTGTGCTCGAACCATTTGGTGACCTGCTCGAGGGAGTAGTCCCGCCCCGTGTGGTCTACATTGGCCTCTGCATAGGTCGGGAGCCCTTCGGTCGAGACCGCCTTGTCCGGCGCCCAAAGACCAGACCGTATGATCGCCTTGCCGCAGTGATAGAAGGCCTCCTCGACACGGACGAGAATGGCCAGTTCCGGCACGCGGCCTTTGATCGCCATGCTCTCCCGTAGAGCGAGATCACGCACTACTTGAGCGGTGCCATTGACGCGAACGGTCTCGTTTCGGTTCGGCACAAAGAAGAGAAGACCGATGCGGCCGGTCTGAAAGATGTTCAAGAACCCATCAAAGCGGCGATTGCCCGGCCGATCCGGGATGGCAAGGGTCTTCTCATCGATCACTTTCACAAAACCCGCCGGGTCCCCTTTGGGGGAGCAGTCAAGACGGCCGTCCGCGTCGGACGTGGTCATCACCAGAAACGGCGAGCGTTCAATCCAGACACGGCAGTGCCTGTCGATATGGTCAATAATTTTCACGTCTTGCGTGCCGTTAGGCGGCTTCGGCACCAAGGCGCGGAGCTCCTCTTCGTTGGCGACGATGTCTGTCGGCTCATATGGCATAGGACCTCCGTGTGCTGGTCACTCAGTCTCGCGCCGCCACCGAGGCGGGCGCCCGTTCCCGCTAGAATGACCCCCTCGCTCTGAGGATCCAAGAATTCTGTTGCCCACGAGCGCGGCCACGCAGGGGAAGGTCAATCTCGTTCAATACAACCTATGCGGTATTGGCCTACCGCTGGGTAACGCAAACCCCCTTGCGACGCGGAGACCTCGATGACCCTATCAGTGCCCATCCTAACGCTGCCCGGCACCACGGTTGAGACCCTCGGAGATGTGTCGGTCTTCGATCATAGCGTCGCCTGGGAAGCGCCCCTGGGAAGCCTCGCTTTCTCGGTTGTGCCGGAGTCTTCCAATGGTTTTCAGGGGCTGATCTCCAAGGACGCCAAATACTATGGAACCGGAGGGCATATCGGGCTCTGGATCGATGATGGCGAGATCTATTTTCGGCTGCAGTCTGACGCCACGTCTTACGAACTGCGCGGGGGTCAGATCGTCGCCGGTCAGAGCCATGATATCGGCGTGAGTTTCGGCCCTGACGGACTGTCGCTTTTTGTCGATGGGGAGAGTGTCGCCGAGCACCCGTATGCGGGCGGTCTCCTCGGCAATCTTGAGCCGATCACGCTAGGAGCTAGCCAATGGGCCTCGGCATCGGAAAGCGCCGACGCTCTGACCCACCTATTCTCCGGAGAGATCGGTGATGTCCGGCTCTACGACAGACAGCTGGATGCTGCGGGTTTCTCGGCGGTCTTTGCAACTGCCGGTCCGGGAGAAGAGGCGGAAGACCCTGGCGCGCCCGTGTCCGTGCAGTCCTTTGAAGCGGAGGATTTTGATGCAACGCTTGGCGTCGGCATTTTCACGCAAGGCGGCAATCGGCAGATCGGATCGACGCAAGATGGCGAATGGGTCCGGTATAACGCGGTCGATTTTGGGAGTGATGCCGAGGCCGAGACGTCGCTCAATCTCAGGCTGTCATCCGGTTCGAACGGCGGCACTCTCGAGGTTCGGACGGGAACCCCGGACGGCGCGCTGCTCGCCAGCTACGCGACCGGCAACACGGGCGGATGGGCAAGCTACGACAACGTGACCCTCGATCTGGGCGCCGTGACGGGGGTTCAAGACCTCTATTTTGTGTTCCGAGGCGGCGCTCGGTCGATCATGGATATCGACCGGTTCGAGATCTCCGTCGCGGAGGCTCCGGCTGACCCCGAAAACCGCGCACCCGTTGTCGCGCCGTTGTTCGACACCCTCGAACGGGCGGAAGACAGCAGCACCACGTTCAATCTGGAGACGGTGTTCTCGGACCCGGACGGTGATGCGCTCATCTATTCGGTCGTCGATGGGCCAGACTACGTGACCATTGAGGACACTGTCCTCCGGATCGCTCCGGCGGACGGTGACGATGGGGTGGTCACGGTTTCAGTCGAAGCCTCGGATGGAGCCCTGACAAGCGAGGCCTGGACCTTTGAGCTCACCGTCCTCGACAGTGTGGTCCAGGATCCGGTCGAGATCATCCAGGAGTTCGAAGCCGAAGATTTCGATGCCACGCTCGGGGTGGGGGTGTTCACACAAGGCGGCAACCGGCAGATCGGATCGACACAGGACGGAGAATGGGTCCGGTATGACGCGATCGACTTTGGTTCCGACGCTGACGCCGCGCAAGCCTTGGAATTGCGGCTCGCATCCGGCTCGAACGGCGGCACCGTCGAAGTCCGGACCGGCGCACCCGATGGACCGCTGCTTGCAAGCCATACGACGGGCAACACAGGAGGATGGGCAAGCTACGAGGACATCACCCTCGATCTCGGGTCGGTGACAGGGCTCCAGGACCTGCACTTTGTCTTCCGCGGCGGAGCGCGCTCGATCATGGACATCGACCGCTTCCGTCTGATCACGACACCCGATGGCGTAGCCCCTGCGAACCAGGCGCCGGAACCTTGGCGCCCATTCTTCGACGAAACGACTTTGGATGAAGGCAGGGTCATCGCCTACTCGCTGCCCGCCGTGTTCCGTGACCCCGATGGTGATCCGCTGAGCTATACGATCACCGAAGGGCCCGACTTTGTGGCGATCGAAGACGACCCCTTCCCCGTGCTCCGGTTCCGCCCGGAAGACGGCGATGACGGGATCTACAGCGTTTCGGTCGTGGCCTCCGATGGCCAAGCGATCAGCGCCCCCTGGACGTTCGAGCTCATCGTCAATGACACGATCCTGGTGGATCCGGACAACGGCGCGCCCTTTGTTTTCATCCCTCTGACAGGCCAGGAAGTGCCTGAGGGCGAAAGCCGGACCATCGACGTGCAGCACCTCTTCCGCGACCCCGATGGTGATCCGTTGACCTACAGCCTGGTCGGTGCACCCGACTTCGTGACCGTCGACGGGAGCGTCGTGACGGTCGCCCCTGGTTTCGATGATGCGGGTCTCTATGATGTCGGCGTCATTGCCAGTGATGGTCAGTTGAGCAGCGAGCCCGCCCTGATCACCTATGAGGTCGTCAACGCCGCGCCGCCCTCGAGCACATCGTTTTCGCTTGTCGCCACAGCAGACAGCCTGACGCCGGACGAGACAGGAGGGTATCTTTGGGAGGAGGAGGTGGCGGTCAGCGGAACCCTTCGCTCCGGCGAGCGGGGCGACGTGGTCTACTCGACCCAGTTCGAATTCGGCTTTGGCGTTGCGGGGGAGGGCAGCCGCTGGGATGGCCAGATCGACTTCTACGACGACAACGGGGGCGAGAGCGAAGCGATTGCTTTTGAGTTCGACCAACCCGCAACGGAGGTGACACTCCATGTGGGGATGCTCGGCGCGACCGAAGGCGGCGGGCTGCCGGAGACCGGTGTTTGGACAACCTACGACGATGATGGAGGCGAACTAGCCAACGGTCTGATCGGGCCCGGGTTTTCGAGCCTCGGCGCGGGTGTGAAGGAAGCGGGCACATATGGCTCCTATCCGATTGAAATACCCTCTCCGGCTTTCTCGAGCCTCGTCGTGTCGGCCACCCAGTTCGGCCATGGAGCCGGGTCCAGCTCGACACGGTCTTATGGGGAGAACAGCTCCGACTTCAACATCCAGGGGTTGGACTTCACTTATGATGATGCCTACCTTTGAAAGGCGTGGTGTTCTGTCTGCCCTGCGTATGCGCCGGGCGTTGGGTGTTCGATGGGGGCCCGGATGGACAGTGATGCCAGCGTGATCCGTGATGCGCTGCGCACGGATAAGGGTCTTGAGCGGCACGCTGCTGCGCCCGGCGCGCACCGCTATGATCGACACGCGCACGATGAGTATTCGGTCATTGTTGTCACGCAAGGACGGAAGCTGCTGCGGATCGGGCGCGAAGAGCACGTCGTCTACAAGGACCAGATTGTGCTCGTGCCCCCTGGTGTCAGCCATGACTGCGAGCCGATCGGACAGTCCGACTGGGCGCACCGGTGCTGGTATCTGAGCCCGGGTTTGGTCGCTGAACTGACCAATCAGCCAGCGGCGCGTACCGATGCGCTGCGGCTCGAGACGGTCGTTGCAAAACCCTTCTTTGCCCGAACGCTGACGACGCTCCATAACGCGCTGTCTGAGCCCGCGGGGGCATCGGACGATCAGCTGTCTTGCCGCTTGCGTCAGCTCAGCCTGCTTGCAGACCTGTTTGGCGACGCGATGGGTCCCGATGCCTTGCCGGCACGCGGTCCCCGGCGGAGCCGTGCGCGCGCGCACGCATACGACGCCGCCCTCCGGGATGCGCTGTCCAACAAGCTCGATCTTGACGCGCTGGCCGAGCTCGGAGGGGTCACCCGGTTCCAGGTCATACGAGATCTGAAGGCGGCTTATGACATGACGCCAGGCACTTATCTGCGGGATCTTCGGTTGCGAGAGAGCAAGCGCATGCTCCGGCAGGGGCACGCGCTCGCGGATGTCGGTCAGGCCTTGGGCTTTGCGGACCAGAGCCATTTCTCTCGGTCCTTTAAGCGCGCCTACGGCATGAGCCCGCTGCGTTATCGTCAGTCGATCCAAGCGACGTAAGAACCGGTCGGCATCGCGGCTCAGCCCGAAAATGCGATGGTGCTTCGGGTTCCCTACAGACCCGCGGCTGGGATGTTGTAGGATGGGGTGACGCCTAAGGTGGCCAGTGCCGCTGCGTCTTCCTTTGACCGACATCAGCCCCAGTGCGAGGTGCCACCATGACCCACCCGACCGTCGCTGCCGTCACCGCGCGGATCATCGAGCGCAGTGCCGGACCACGACGCCGCTACCTGGATCAAATGGCAAGAGCTCGGGATGCAGGCGTCGCGCGCGCCCATCTCGGGTGCTCCAACCTCGCCCATGCCGCAGCGGCGATGCCGAAATCCGTGCAAGCAGCCATGGCGGAGGACCGTGCGCCGAACATCGGGATCGTGACGGCCTATAATGACATGCTCTCGGCCCACGCTCCCTTCGAGGGCTATCCGGCTCTCATCAAACGAGCCGCCGAGGAGATCGGCGCGACGGCTCAGGTGGCGGGTGGCGTCCCCGCCATGTGCGACGGCGTCACGCAAGGCCAACCAGGGATGGACCTGTCGTTGTTCTCCCGGGATGTGATCGCCATGAGCGCCGCCGTCGCCCTCTCGCACAATTGCTACGACGCGGTGGTCTTCCTCGGAATGTGCGACAAGATCGTGCCGGGGCTGGTCATCGCCGCCGCGCGGTTCGGACATCTGCCGGCAATCTTCCTGCCCGCTGGACCAATGCCGTCGGGACTGCCGAACGACGCAAAGGCACGCACCCGCGAGAGGTTTGCTGCGAGAGAGATCGGCCGCAAGGAATTGCTCGCCTCGGAAATGCAGAGCTATCACGCGCCGGGGATCTGCACCTTCTATGGCACGGCAAACACCAACCAGATGCTGATGGAGGTGATGGGTTTGCATCTTCCTGGCTCAAGCCACGCCAACCCAGCTCAGAACATCCGCGATCCGCTAACGATGGAGGGCGCGCGCCGGGTTCTCAGCTTGACCGCACAGGGCGATGCCTACACACCCGCTTGCGAGGTGCTCTCGGAAAAATGCTTTGTAAACGGCATTGTCGGGCTGCACGCGACCGGGGGCTCGACCAATCTGTTGATCCATCTGATAGCAATGGCGCGGGCAGCAGGGGTGATCCTCACCTGGGACGATGTCTCCGAACTCTCCGAGGTCGTGCCGCTGATTGCGCGGATTTATCCCAACGGGCTCAAGGATGTGAACCATTTCTATGCGGCGGGCGGTTTGCCCTATCTGGTGCGCGAGTGCCTTGGCGCAGGATTGATGCAGGACGATGTCCGGACCGTCGCTGGAGACGGTCTTGGCCGGTATACCGAGGAACCTCGGCTGTCCGGGAACAGTGTGAAATGGCATGACGGCGCAGCGGAAAGCCTTGATCGGGACGTGTTGCGGCCCGTCAGCGATCCCTTCCAGCCGACCGGCGGGTTGGTGCGGCTGACCGGCCCGCTTGGCGATGCGGTGATGAAGGTCTCCGCTGTGAAACCTGAGCGCCGGGTCGTGCGGGCGCCTGCGCGCATCTTTCATGATCAGGAGAGTGTTAAGGCCGCGTTCAGGGCTGGCGAGTTGGACCGTGATATGGTTTGCGTCGTCCGGTTTCAGGGGCCACGGGCGAACGGCATGCCGGAACTGCACGGGCTCACCCCGGTCTTGGGCGTGTTGCAGGACCGGGGGCACCGGATCGCCCTGGTGACCGATGGCCGGATGTCCGGCGCCTCGGGTAAGATCCCCGCTGCCATCCATGTGTCGCCGGAAGCCGCGGCCGACGGACCGATCGCGCGTCTGCAGGATGGCGATATGATTTGCCTTGATGGCGACGCTGGAACGCTTGATGTGGAGGCGCCGGATCTCTGTACTCGGCCCGCCGCGACCGAGCGCACGGAGTTTGGTCAAATCGGTGTCGGACGGGAGATGTTTGAGATGTTTCGGCACGGCGTTGGCGCTGCGTCCATGGGCGCGAGTGTCTTTTCCTTTGGTGAGGAGGTGGCCCAGTGACCCCGCTTCAGATCTGCAGGCTCGCCCGGGTCATCCCCGTGCTGACGGTGGACGACCCTTCGACCGCATCCGATTTGGGCCGTGCGCTGATCTCCGGCGGCTTACCCGCGCTGGAGGTCACACTCAGGACACCCGCCGCTTTGGATGCGATCCGCGCGATGGCTGGCCTCGAGGGGGGTGTTGTGGGGGCAGGGACCTTGCTCTCCTCACGCGATGTGGAGGCCGCTAAGGAAGCGGGCGCGCGGTTCGGTGTCTCTCCCGGAACCACCCAAACCGTTTTGGACGCCGCCGCCGCGAACGATCTGCCGCTTTTGCCCGGCGTCAGCACGGCCTCGGAAGTCATGGCATTGCTCGAGCGCGGCATAGAGACGATGAAGTTTTTCCCCGCAGAAGCAGCCGGTGGAACGCGGATGCTCAAGGCGCTCTCTGCGCCCCTTCAAGCGGCCAAGTTCTGTCCGACGGGCGGCATCAGCCTCGCCAATGCACCGGACTATTTAGCCCTAACGAACGTGGTTTGCGTGGGCGGGTCCTGGGTGGCCCCCCGCGAGGCGGTCATGGCGCAGAATTGGGCCGAGGTTGAGAAGCTTGCACTGGACGCCGCTTCACGGCTGCACGCCTCCATCAACGCCTAACTGCCTGCGAGCGCAGTGAGCAATCGGCCATCCCGAGCGCCTGCTGTGCGGGTAGAGGGGGCTGCGCGCCCCCTGATGCCGCAGGACCTGAGTGCAGACAAACTGGCTCCGACGGCGAAACCGTTCAGCTTGCAAATTGAGCCACCCGGGACTTGCGTTGTTCCTCAACCGTCAAGCGCCATTCCCCATCGGGAAAAGCGCTGCACGATGACCAGGATCTGAGCCGTCCAAGGTATTTTTCGAGCGGCTTGCGGCGGCGCGCACCCACCCGGATCGCCATCCATCACACGGACCGGCTACGACATCACTGTGCCCAGCTCGGTGCGGATGGTGGGCTCTGAGCCTGAATGCGTGAGAGCTCACCATTGATTGAGTCAAGGGCTCCCGGAACTCCATTCTCGTAGATGAAGTATACCACGGCGATACCAAGCACCAAGAGCGACGCCGTCAGGGCAACCCAGTCGATGGTTACCGCACCGTCGTCGTCCAACGCGAACCGTTTCAACGCTGTAAGCGTCATGTCATTTCCCCACAGATCATGAACCGAAAACCAGGATCACAACAGTTACGCGCTATCACACTCGATCTCCCCGATGCCTACATAGCACATGGCCCACCGGATCAAAACACTATGATCTCAGAATATTTCGTAAAACCTGAATCGCTCATGACCTCTTTAAGGCGAGTATTTGGGAAACGAGGCGAATATTAGTCGCATTTGGGCGGAAATATGGCGGGATCAAGGCGCGCGCAAAACCGACAAGAGAAAGGCTCAAGCGCGAATGCACCCAGGCGAGGCCCGACTATGCAGACCGTTCACCCGCAATGGATTGCTCCATAAAGTTGTGTGAAGTGCCTGTTTTCCAACCATGAATTGTTGCGAGAGCGAGGGACAAATGGAGCTTGGCTTGCGTTGCTGGCACTGTCATATCCCCCGCCGGCAAAACGCCAAGTGGCCCCGTCCAGGCTCCTGCGCCGTAGTGTGCGGGCTCGACCGGTCCCTTGTGCACCTGCGTTCCCAGTGCCACGATAATGTCAAGATCTGCGGCTCGAGCGAGGACCGGGGTAAGGGGTTCTCGACCGGGAACGGTGCCGAGACCAAAGCCGAGAAGGTGCACCGCTCCAAGCCGCGGACCAAGCGCGTCCATAGCCAACGCGATCGACTCTGCTGCTTGACGGCCTCCACCCGGCATCAACGGAACCGGGAACACCTGCCGAGCCCCCATGTGCGGTTCTAAAGCAACGACCGCATCGCGAAGCGGTTCGGATGTGGCGGCAGGCAAGGGCGGCGACACGTCCGCTCCATTGGGAGAGGAGAAGGCACAATCCTCGAGCGTGGATTGCTTGACGGCCCTGGCGCCGTTGATGATCTGACCGCCGAACGCAATCCGCACACCGGGCACAGGACGCGTTGCCTCGACCAGGGCGGCGCGCAGGTTCGCCGCTCCATCCGACCCTGGGTCGCGCTCGGCTCCGCTGGGAAAGAGCGGGCGTTGCGCGCCGGTGAAAACGACGGGCGCTGAGCGACGCGCAACGGGAACGCCATCGGGCGTCAACAGGGTTGTCAGAAGAGCCAGAGCCGCCGCGCTCCAGGCCATCGTATCGGTCCCATGGAGCACCACCACCGGGCGGTCGTCGGCCAGCACGCGCAGGGCAAGGCCGGCCCAATCGCGCGGGCCAACCTCAGCGCTGTCGAGCGCGGTATCGGTCCATTCCCAGGCACAGTCCGTTCCCAGCCCGTTTGACGCGCAGAGCTCCTGAAACTGCGCTCCCGGCATCGGCGAAAACGGTGTGCCACTGCACCCGATCGTTCCACCAGTGTAGAGAACACGCACGGGCGCGCGGTCGTCGCTCATCCTTGTTGGGCCAAGGCCCCGAGCACCCGCACCCAGGCCCGAGCCCCCTTCGTGAAGCTTGCGAGGTCGTATTTCTCGTTCGGCGAGTGGAGCGCGTCATCCTCAAGCCCAAAGCCGATCAGCATACTATGCAGGCCGAGATGCTCTTGGAACTGACTGACAACGGGAATCGATCCGCCCGCGCCGATGAAGGCCGCCTCGGTTCCCCATTCCTCCGAGAGGGCGCGGCGGGCGGCCTCGAAAGCGGGGGAATCGGTTGGCATTGTGGTTGCTTTGCCGTCACCATGGGCGGTGAACTCAACCGTACAGTCCGCCGGGATCGCGGCGCGAATGTGGGCCCGGAAGGCCTCGCGAATGGCCTTGGGGTCCTGTGTGCCGACCAAGCGGAAGCTGACCTTGGCGTGGGCCTCTGCCGGGATGACGGTTTTGAAACCGGCCCCAGTGTAGCCGCCCCAGATGCCGTTGATTTCACAAGAGGGACGCGCCCAAACCTGTTCGAGGGCGCTGCGGTCCTGCTCGCCCGCCTTGATGGAGAGCCCGACATCGCCGAGGAACTGGCTCTGGTCGAAGCCGAGTGTCTCCCATTGGGCCCGGATCGCGTCTGGCAACTCCGGCACGTCGCCATAAAAGCCTGGGACCGTCACGCGCCCCTTGGCATCGCGGAGCCCTGCCAACGCGTTCACCAGCACCGTGTTCGCATTGGCCGCTGCGTTGCCGTACACCCCGGAATGGAGGTCGCGATTGGCGGCCTTCACGGTCAACTCTTCGGTCACGTTGCCGCGAAGCTGGGTTGTGATCGCCGGCGTCTGCCGGTTCCACATGGTTGTATCGCAGACAAGCGCGAGGTCAGCACCGATCTCCCCGCCGCGGGTCTTGAGGAAGGTCTTGAGGCTCTTCCCGCCCGATTCCTCCTCGCCCTCGATCAGCATGGTGATGCGGCAGGGCAGGGCGCCCGTCACCGCATGCCAGGCACGGCAGGCCTCGAGGAAGGTCATCACCTGGCCCTTGTCGTCCGACGTGCCACGGCCCGTGATGATCTTGATGCCGTCCGCGCGGGTGCGGATGGCGGGCTCGAACGGGTCGTGATCCCAAAGCTCGATCGGATCGACGGGCTGCACGTCGTAGTGACCGTAGAAGACCACATGCGGCGCGCCCTCGCCGCCGCGGGCCAGGACGATCGGGTGGCCTTCGGTCTGCACCGCCTCGGCGTCAAACCCCATGGTGGCGAGGTCGGCCACCAACCAGTTGGCGGCCTTGACGCACTCCTCCTTATAGGCGGGGTCGGTCGAGATCGATTTTGTGCGCACGAGTGCAAAGAGCCGTTCGAGGGCTGCGTCGAGGTCACCGTCGAGATGGGCGAGAATGCGGTCGAGATCGCTCATTGGGGGCGCTCCTTTTGAGAGGGTGCCCCCGGCCTAGCTCAGGGCGTCCGCGTCGGCAAGATGGGGCGCCCGGCTACAGTGTAAGGCCCTGTATCAGCGCTGGATCCAGCCGCCGCCGAGCACGCGGGAGCCTTCGGGTGCATAGAACACACAGGCCTGGCCGGGGGCGACGCCCTCTTCTGGCGACAACAATTCCACCTCCGCGCCACCGGGCGTCGGGTGAATGCGTGCCGGGACCGGCGGACGGGCCGAGCGGATTTTCACACGGGCCTCATGGCCGCCTTCCGGGGCGGTCTCAAACGCTGCGCCGCCGATCCAGTTGAGATCCCCGAGCGGCACGCGCCGGGTTGCCAGCGCCTCTCGTGGGCCGACAATCACGTGCCGCTGCTCCGGATCGAGGCGCACGACATAGAGAGGCTCGCCGCCCCCGATGCCGAGCCCGCGCCGCTGCCCCACCGTGTAGTGGATGATGCCGCCGTGCTCGCCCAGCACCCGGCCGTCGAGATGCACGATCTCCCCAGGCTCCGCGGCGCCGGGACGCAGCTTCTCAATCACGGCCGCATAGCCGCCCTCGGGCACGAAGCAGATGTCCTGGCTATCGGGTTTGTCCGCCACCGGCAGGCCATGGCGCGCCGCCAGCGCACGGGTCTCGGCCTTGGACGCAAGCCCCCCCAGCGGAAAGCGCAGGAAATCCAGCTGCTCTTGGGTTGTCGCAAAGAGGAAATAGCTCTGATCGCGGGTGGTATCGGCCGCACGGTGCAGCTCCGCCCCCTGCGGCCCCTCGACGCGGCGCACATAATGCCCGGTCGCCAAACAGTCGGCCTCCAGCTCCCGCGCAGTGCCCAAGAGGTCCCGGAACTTGACCCGTTGGTTGCAGCGCACACAGGGAATCGGGGTGGCGCCAGCGAGGTACTGATCGGCAAAATCATCCATCACATCGGCGCGGAACCGGCTCTCATAGTCGAGAACGTAATGCGGGAAGCCCATCGTCTCAGCCACCCGGCGCGCATCATGGATGTCACGGCCCGCACAGCACGCGCCTTGTTTGGCCAGGGCCGCACCATGGTCATAGAGCTGCAGAGTTATCCCCACGACGTCATAACCCTCGGCGGCAAGCTCCGCCGCAACGACGGAACTGTCGACCCCGCCGGACATGGCAACGACAACCCGGGTTTCCGCAGGCGGCTTTGATAGGCCAAGGCTGTTAGTGTGATGGTTTACGATAGGCTGCATTTTCTAGTTACTGTCGCGTTAACTGCACCATTTTGGGATTAAGATCCTTCATTCCCTTTTAATCCCAGACCGATAGCTTGCCTGCATCACTAGTCGAATAAGGAGCGTGATGGAAGATACGTGTGCTGTCCAATTTGTCATCGGCCCCGATGGGGAGAGGATGACGGAAGCCGATTTGCCCGCCCCCTCGACCCGCCGTTGGGTCCCACGCCGAAAGGCCAAGGTGGTGGCAGCCGTAGAAGGCGGATTGATGACACGCGAAGAAGCCGCTCGGCGATACTCCATCAGCGACGAAGAATTCGAAGGCTGGAAGGCTGCGCTCACCAGGTTTGGGATGCGGGGCCTCAAGGTGACGCAAATCAAGCGCCACCGCGTGTAATCAGAATGAAAGCGTTCTTGATCTGGTAACGGTGCGTTTACCTTCTGGGTGTTAACCTTTCTCGTAACGGGCTATGGTGCCGTATGAGAGAGGCGTACAAATGCGGATCTTGTTGATCGAGGATGATCAGTCAACCGCCGACAGCATCGAGCTGATGTTGCGCAAGGCGGAATTGAACCCTTACGTCACCGACAGTGGCGAGGAGGGGATAGAGCTTGCCAAGCTCTATGACTACGATCTGATCATTCTCGATCTGACCCTCCCCGATATCGATGGCTACGATGTGCTGCGAAAGCTGCGCCTCGGGAAGATCGCGACGCCCACTTTGATCCTTTCCGGACTTGACGGGGCGGATGACAAGATCAAAGGCTTCGGCGTCGGAGCGGACGATTATATGACCAAGCCCTTCCATAGGGAGGAGTTGATCGCGCGCATTCATGCCATCGTGCGCCGGTCGAAAGGACACGCGCAGTCGATCATCAGGACCGGAAAGCTCTCGGTCAATCTGGATGCAAAGACTGTCGAGGTGGACAGTCATCCGGTGCATCTTACAGGCAAAGAGTACCAGATGCTCGAGCTGCTTTCGCTCCGGAAGGGGTCGACCCTCACCAAGGAGATGTTCCTAAACCATCTCTATGGCGGCATGGACGAGCCCGAGGTGAAGATCATCGACGTCTTCATCTGCAAGCTGCGCAAAAAGCTCTCGACGGCCACGGGCGGCGCCAATTACATCGAAACCGTGTGGGGACGGGGCTATGTGCTGCGGGACCCCGTTGAGGCCGAGTTGGTGAGTGACGGCTCGATGGCCTGACCGGTTCCGGTCCGCGCAAAAGAAAACCCCCGCACCGATATGCGGGGGTTTCTGTTTCAGCTCCAAGCAGGTTTGATCAGCCGTCGACCTTGTTCTTGGAGAGCGGGTTTGGTGGGGCGGACGAGATGCTCTCCGCCGCCGTTGTCGGAACCGGACGATTTCCGACAGCGCCGTCGCCCAGGGGATCTTCGGCACGCTGAACCGAGCCCTCGAAATGCGCTCCAGACTCGATCGCAATCGATTTGTGGACGATGTCCCCCTCGACCTTCGATGTCGATGTGAGCCGCACTTTGAGCCCGCGCAAGCGCCCGACCACCCGGCCATTCACCACCACATCGTCGGCCACGACCTCGCCGCGAATCGTCGCGCTTTCCCCGACCGTCAGCAGATGCGCGCGCACATCGCCTTCGATCGTGCCCTCGATCTGGATGTCGCCGGAGGTGCTTATGTTTCCTTTGACCGTCAGGTCGCTCGACAAGAGCGACGGCGATGGCTTCACCGCTGGCTGAACGGGGCTCGAGCTCGGCGTGCTTGCCGATGTGG
Source organism: Pseudomonadota bacterium (assembly GCA_039816045.1). GTDB lineage: Bacteria > Pseudomonadota > Alphaproteobacteria > Rhodobacterales > Rhodobacteraceae > Thermohalobaculum. The sequence goes on along the minus strand of JBCBYB010000012.1, from coordinate 82,687 downwards.
CCGGAGTGGGCGCGCTGCCGGACGGCGAGGGGCTCGCCGAGGGGCGGGCCGGAGTTTGTCCAGGCTTTGCCGTGGCGTCGTCCTGGTCGGAAGTCTTGTTTTTAGAGAACATCCCTGGCTGCCTCGATGAATTTCGTAGGGTTGATGGGATCGTCGCCGATCCGGATCTCGTAGTGCAGATGGGTGCCGGTGCTGCGGCCCGTGTTTCCCATCTCGCCGACCTTCACGCCACGCTCGACCCGCTGACCAACTTTTACAAGCGATCGGTTCAGGTGAGCATACCGGGTTTCGTAGCCGAAGGCATGCTTAATGATAACGATTTTCCCATAGCCGCTCATGCGCCCCGAAAAGCTCACGACGCCGGAGGCCGTCGCATAGATCGGGGTTCCGCGACTGCCGGCCCAATCAACGCCTGAATGCATGGACCAGCGTCCGTTGAACGGATCGCGGCGTTTGCCGAACCCGCTGGTCTTCCGTGCGCCCTGCACAGGCATGCCGAAGGGGAGGCGGTTAACCGCAACGCGCATCAGGTTGACCTGCTCGAGATCGCTCATCAGCGCCGCGATGCGCATGTCCATGCCGCCGCCGTCATCGAGCAGCGCAGCCTCAGCCTCGGTGAGTGGCTCGAACGGGCCACCAGCACCAGAATAGCTCGCCTTGGTGCGTTTCAGAATTTCATCAATGTCGAGATCGGCGTTCTCAAGCACCCGGCTAAGGCTGTCCAACCCGGTGCGGGCGGCGCCTTCGATCTTGGCGAGCAGCAGTTCTTCACGCTCTTGCCAGCTTCCGATCCGTTCGTTCAGTTCGGCGATGCGTGCATCACGGGCCCGTCGCTCCGCCAATGCGGTATCCCGTTCGGCAATAAGATCCGCCATCGCGCTGGAGAGCATCACGCCCGAGACAAGATCGACCTGCGGGGCAGGCGGCGCAGCATCTGCGCCATCGAGCATGGCAAGCTGCGTTTCGCGCAAAGCAGCCTCGAGTTCTGCCAACCGATCGGCTTGAGCGGTTCGTTCCTCGGCCAGCAACGCCAGTTCCGCGTGCAGCGCTCTGCGCTCGGTATCCATCTGCCGCACGGCTTCTTGCGCATCCAACAGGGCGTGCTGCGTCTCGGACAAGACATCGGCCGAAGTTCGGTTGGTGTCGCGGGCGAGATCCAGCTCCGTCTCAAGCCGCTCGCGCTCCGCCTCGATCGTCGCGATCCGAACCTGCATCGCGTCGGACCAAGCGGTCTGCATCAAAGCGTTCGTTTGTCGATCCAAAGCCTGCATAACGAGCACCGAGGCGCTGTATCCCGACCATCCAACCAACACCGCCAGCAAGGCCAGCACGCCTAACTGAGACACGGGGGTCAGCTTAATGTAACGGGTCGACTGCTCTGACCGGATAAAGACACGCCGCTCGACGAACAGCCCCGACCGCCTCGGTCGCGATGTTCGCGCCAAACCTTTCGGCATCCCACAAGCCCCTCTGACTGTGTCATTCCTGTTACGCGCTGGTTTTTTCTGCGTTGCGCTGTTTGAGCCACTTGTAGTGAATACGCCTGCGGATTGGCAACCATTTCTTTCCAATTTTACGCACTAAGGCGTGTTCGCCAACGGCCAGTAGAAATCCAGGGGCAGGCCGGCTTCCGCGCGTTTCTCGTCGTTGAAGGGGGGCTTGAGCGCTCCGTCGAAATAGCGCCGGACGAGGGAATGAAAGAGCGGCTTGGGATCCGCATCCTGACGGCCGCACAGGAAATGAAACCATTTCGAGCCGTAGGCGACATGGCCGACCTCCTCGCCATAGATCACCTGCAAGGCGGCAACGCTCTCTGGGTCGCCGGCCTTTTCAAAGAGCGCGATCATGTCGGGCGTGACGTCGAGGCCGCGCGCTTCCAGCACCATTGGAACCACCGCCAGCCGTCCCATCAGGTCCTCCGCGGTTGCCGCGGCAGAGCGCCGTAGGGGGTGTCGTGGGCCTCCAGCCGCGCGGAGAGGAGGCCGAAATGTTTGCTCTCCTCATCGGCGGCCCGGACCCAGTCATCGAAAAAGCCTAGGGGCAAGCGTTCCCCGGCAAAGCGCGCGACAATGTCCCAGTGCAGATCGACCGCATTGAGCTCGATATGCGCGATGGCATGCAGCAGAGCCGCCCGCCCGGCTCGCGTTCCGGTCCGTCGGCGGGGGACTTTGCGCGGGTCGAGCAGTTCCGGACGCTCGGGCCGGGCGGGGAAACCCGGGGGCGTGGCCGAGCCGATCGCTGGCGCTTCGCCCCGCTCGCGCGCGGCAAACCAAGCCGCCGCAGCGGCCCGGCTGAGCGCCGTCTTCTCCCAAGGGTCGGCCGTGCGCAGGACCCGCTCCGCGGCCTGGGCAAGCCCACCCTCCAGCGGATCGCTCACAGCGCCTTCACCGCCTCCAGCACCGCGTCGACATGGCCAGGCACCTTCACCTTACGCCATTCCTGACGCAGCGTGCCGTCTGGACCGATCAGGAAGGTCGAGCGCTCGATCCCCATGTACTTCTTGCCATACATGCTTTTCTCGACCCAAACGCCATAGCGCTCGCACAAATCGCTCTCGGCATCCGAGAGCAGCACAACACCGAGGTCATGCTTGGTGACGAACTTGTCGAGCTTGGGCACCGGATCCTTTGAGACCCCCATGACGACCGCTCCGGCGGCGGCAAACTCTTCGGCCTTCTCGGTGAAACCGATCGCCTGCTTCGTGCAGCCTGAGGTGTCGGCCTTCGGATAGAAATACAAAACGACGATCTTGTCGGCGCAATCTGCACTCGAATGGGTCGAACCGCCGTTGCCGGGCAGCGAAAACGCCGGCGCTGTCTGTCCGATTTCGGGGAGGGTGGTCATTGCGGGCTCCTAAAGTGGGGCGTAGAGGAGGTCGTGGGCGGGGCGGGGTTGCAGAGCGACGCCCGGGAACGCAACCTATCCCCTAGGGGCACTCTGACAAGGACCGAGTGCGCCAATGCGATCTCTCTGACGGAGCGCCCATGGCCCAATCGCCGTTCGCCGCCAAGCATCGACCCTCGCCAGGGATGCTGGGCCGGTGCGGGCTGGGCCTTCGGATATGCCTCAGGCTTCTGACCGCCGGGACACTCTTGGCGCTTATGGCGGTGGGGCTGCTGTATCTTCGGCTGCAGCAAGGGCCCTTGCCGCTTCCGGGGCTGTCGGAGCTCATCGCCGAGCGGGTGAATGCCCGCATCACGGGCTCCGAGATCGCGGTCGGCGGAGCGGAACTGAGCCTTGCCGGGCGTGGGGCGCCGGCCGGTCTGCGGTTTACCGATGTCGAAGTCCGGACGCCGGACGGCACGATGCTGATGGCCGCGCCTCGGCTCGCCGCCCGGTTCGACCTCAGCGATCTGGCGCTCGGGCGGATCCAGCCCACGCGGATCCTGTTGATCGGGGCGCAGGCGCGTGTGGTCCGGGGGCGCGACGGCCGGTTTCGGTTCGGGCTCGGGACGGGACCGGGGGTGGCGGTCGGCGAGCCAGGCTCCGACGGGGCCGGGGCCGACGCCGTGGCCGACATCATTCGCAGTTTTGTGGGCGATACGCCGCCGATTCCGGTGCTGGAGAAGCTGCGCGAGGTTGGCATTCTGCGAACCGAACTGACCTATGCGGACGCACGCACCGGACGAAGTTGGCGCACCCGGGGCACCGATCTCCAGATTTTCCGCACCGGCGATGGCGCACGGGCGGTCATGCGCGCCTCGATCTCGGATCGCGAAGGACCGGGGGCTGATCGCACCCGCCTTGCGGTCCGGGCCAGCCGCAAGACAGGCACGTTTCGGACCGATTTCACGATCCGGCTGGCGGGACTGCGCCCGGCCGACCTCGCGGACCAGGTCGAGGCGCTCAGCTGGATGGAGGCGTTCGATGCGCCGCTCAACGGAGTGCTGCGGCTCTCGGTCCTGCGAGGGGGCGTGTTCGGGCCGCTCTCCGGGGCCCTGACGGCAGAGGCTGGCGCAATCCGCCTCGGTGAAGAAGAGACGCGACCATTTTCACGCCTGCACCTGGCCTTCGAAGCAGCAGAGGGGCCAGGTGCGCTGGATGTCTCCAAGCTCGAGATCGCGGCCCCCGGGCTTGATCTTTCGCTCTCCGGGCGGACCACCGTGGCAAGCGGTGACCCCATGAACCCCGGCCTCATCGGCGTCTCCCTAGCGATCGACGAGTTGCGTCTCACGGAGCCCACGCTGTTTGCGCAGCCCATTCGGTTCACCCAAGGCCAGCTGATCGGACAAATCACGCCAGACCCGCTGCGAATCGACATTGCCGAGGCGCTTCTTGTCCGAGATGCCTTGGCGCTTTCGGTCCGCGGGCAGATCACGGAAACCGAGGCTGGCTTGCAGGCGGATTTGCGCACGACGGGTCGGGATCTCACCGTCGCCGACCTCAAGTCCCATTGGCCGATCCCCGCGGCTGCCAACGCCCGAACCTGGGTTGTCGAGAACCTGGTCTCCGGCCGCATTCCCGAACTGCTCGGCCAATTCCGGTTTGGCCAGGGCGAGCCTTTGGTGTCGCTCGATTTCCGCTTCGAAGACCTGATCAGCGGGTATCTCGGAGCGATGAGCCCGATCACCGACGCGGCTGGGATGGGGCACCTCGCCTACAATGATTTCCTGCTGATGCTGGATCGCGGACAGGTGGCGCCCGGCGGCGCTCGGCCAATCCAGCTTGCCGGGTCGGATGTCAGGATCACCGATCTCTGGGAGGACGTCACCTGGGGCGATATCACGATCCGAGCGGACGGGCCGTTGGCATCCGTACTGGGGCTGATCGACGAGCCACCGCTTGGGCTGGTCGGGAAACTGGGGTTCGATCCTGCTTCGGCCTCGGGCCAGAGCAGGGTGCGAGCCAAGGTCCGTTTGCCGCTGGAGGCGGATCTGAAGATCGAAGAAGTCGCCGTCTCCGCCGATGCAGATCTCGCGGAAGTTCAGCTGACCCTCCCGCTGGCGGGCTCCCCGACCGAGATCGCGGCAGAGCGCCTGTCGCTTCGGGCCGACACGCAGGCGATGCGCATTGCGGGCGACGTGGTGGCCGACGGCGCACCTCTCAGCGTCGACTGGCAGGAGGTCTATGGCGCGGGCACCGGCAGCCGCCGGCTCAGCCTTTCGGGTGAGTTGACGCCGGAGGTGTTTGCCACGCGCGGGATCGATCTGCCCCTGTTCGCCGGCGGGCGGGCTCCTGTGACGGTCGAAGTCGATGGCGACGCGACCGGCACAGCATTCTCCGCGGACATTGATCTGCGTCCCGCCGCGCTCGACGCGCAAGTCGTGCGGTGGTCGAAGGGCGCCGATACCCCCGGACGGCTCCGCCTCTCTGGTCGCGTCGGGGACGCCACGGTCCTCGACCGGATCACCCTCGACGCGCCCGGGCTCGAGCTCAGCGGACGCGCCGCCTTCGGCCCCGAGGGCGATATCAGCTCCGCCACCATAGACAGGCTCCGCCTCGGCGACCGGGCCGATCTCACGGCAGACGTCGAGCGAGCGCCCGACGGGGCCATCGAAGTTCGCGTGGCGGCCCCCTTGTTAGACCTGTCTGAGTTCGTGACCGAGCCCACAACAAGCGAAACCGGCGGCGGCCCGCCGCTGCGTCTGTCGGCCGAGGTAGACCGGTTGATCCTTACACCGAAGCTTCGGATCGAGCCGGCGACCGGGTTCCTGATCCGCACCTCTGAAGGCTCGACCAAGCTTGAGCTGGAGGGCCGGGTCGGGGCGACCGCTCCCTTTGCCACCACCTATTCCCGCCGCTCGGGTGAGCCGGCGCAGATTTCCGTGCGCTCCAACGATGCGGGGGGGCTGCTTGGGGCGACGGGTCTGTTCTCCGGCGGCGGCGGCGGCGTGCTCTCACTCGAGGCGCAGCTCGACCCGCAGCCCGGCGTGGACGCAAGCGGGCTCGCGCGCATCACCGACATGACTGTGCGCAGCGACGGCACCTTCGGCTCGATCCTCGAGGAGGGCGGGGTCTCGGAGGCAGCCGAGGTTGTCCAGGACGAAGGCCTCGCCTTCGACAGCATCGAGATCCCGTTCAAATACGCCGACAGCGTGATGAGCCTCGGATCCTCGATTGCGCGGTCCCCCATGCTCGCGATCAAGGTCGAGGGCGTGGTCGATGAGGCCTCCGACCGGGTAGCCCTCGCGGGAGTGATCTCGCCTGCCTATGCGCTGACCGGCGCTTTGGACGAGATACCGGTGCTGGGGGCGCTGTTGTCGGGCGGACGGGGCGAGGGGATCCTGGCGATGACCTTTCAGGTAAACGGCACCCTGGATGATCCGAATTTCTCCGTGAACCCGCTCTCCATCTTGACGCCAGGGTTTCTGCGGCGCGTCTTCGGCGGGTCGGCCGAGGCCCCCGCTGATGGCTTCCTGAACCAACTCGGCCCGACGGAGTGAGCTTCAGCCCAGTCCCACCATTCTGCGGATGTCATCCGGGCTCGCCCCCTCGGCGCGCAGGGTGGCGAGGGCCCGCGCATCGTCGCGTTTGGCGAGCCGCCGGCCGGCCTCGTCGCGGATCAAGCGATGGTGGTGATAGCGCGGGGTCGGCAGTCCGAGCAGCGCTTGCAGCAGCCGGTGGATCGGCGTCGCGGCGAAGAGATCCTCGCCCCGGGTGATGTGTGTGATCCCTTGGGCCGCGTCATCCACCACGACAGCCAGGTGATAGGCAGGCGTCCCGTCACGCCGTGCGAGCACAATGTCCCCGGTTCCCTCGATCAGCGCATCCAGGTCGAGCGGGATTTCCCCGGTCTCCCCGGCAGGGCCCGGTCCGGCTTCGGTGAAGGTGAGTCGACGGAGGCGCGCGCCCCCCAAAGCCGTGACCGCGGCCCGCATGTCTAGCCTGTGCGCTCGGTCCGGGCCGGGGGGGAGTGCGCGCCCGCGGCACGTGCCTGGGTAGACGAGGCCGTCCGGACCTATGGACCGGCTCTCTTGCGGGGCGGACACGGCCTCGGCGATGTCCCGTCGCGTGCAGGCGCACCGGTAGACCAGGCCTTGCGCCTCCAGCCGCTCCAGTGCCGCTGCATAGAGCCCAAGCCGCTGCGACTGCCACAGCACGTCCCCATGCCATCGGACCCCGAGCCATGTGAGATCCGCCTCGATGGCCGCGTAGTACTCCGGCCGGACCCGCCCCCGGTCGAGATCCTCCATCCGCAGGAGATACCGCCCGCCAGCCGCCTCGGCCATCGCATGACCGATCAAGGCGCTGTAGGCGTGGCCGAGATGCAGGAGACCGGTGGGGCTCGGGGCAAAACGGTCGACGTGGATGACACCCTCCCTCTCCGCCCAAACAGCGGCAAAGTGACCTGACCAATGGCAGCGCAGCATGTTTAATGTTGCAATGCACAATAAGCCGCGCTAGGGTCACCGCATACAGGATGTAGAGGACCTATGCGATGAGCAAGAGCATGATGGATCCGCTCTCGACCATGACCGGTGCGAATGCGGAACTCTTCAAGCTGTGGATCAGTTTCTTTCCGGTGGCGCCAGCCTTTGGCGTGGAATGGCGGTTCGCGCAGATGATGCCGATGGGCACCGGCTTCGACACGATGCCGGGAATGGCCGCGTTCACCGAGGCAGCGAAACCCGAGGCCAAGCCCGCCAAACCGGCGCCCAAGGCGAAACCTGCGAAGAAAGCGGCGGCCAAGCCCGCTCCCGCAGTGGCTCCCGAGCCGGTCGCCGAGGCCGATCCGGTGGTGGTCGCACTGAAGCCGAAGCAACCCGAACCGGTTGTCGAGCCCGTCGTGGAGGCTGTGGTCGATACGCCGGTAGAGACGCCGGCCGAGGCACCGGTCGACGCGGCTGTTGAGGCTGATCTCGTTAAACCCGCCACGCTGTTCGACGAAGCGCCCGCCGAGGTCGATGATCTTCAAATGATCAAGGGCATCGGCCCGGGGCTCGAGAGCAAGCTGAACGCGCTCGGCATCTACCGGCTCGACCAGATGGCAGGGTTTTCCGAGCAGGACCTGCAGTGGATCGATGAGAACCTGACGACCTTCAAAGGCCGGTGTTTCCGGGACGATTGGGTCGGTCAGGCAAAAGGGCTTATCGCCTAAGGTGTTAAACCAGTAAGCTCAGGCGGCGCGGAGGATTGCCAGAAAATCCTCCGCCTTCAGGCTCGCGCCGCCGACCAATGCGCCGTCCACATCCTCAAGCGCGAAGAGATCCGCCGCGGTGTCCGGCTTCACGGACCCGCCATAAAGGATACGCGCCGCGGCTGCCATGTCCGGCCCGAACCGCTCCGCAAGGCTTGCGCGCGCCACGGCATGGATCTCGGCAACATCGGCGGCTTCTGCACGGCGGCCCGTTCCGATGGCCCAAACGGGCTCATAGGCCACAACGAGGCGTGCGGCATCCGCACCATCCGGCACGGACCCTGCGAGTTGTGTCTGAACCACCTCCGAGGCGCGCCCGGCCTCCCGCTCGGCAAGCGTCTCGCCCACACAAACGATCGCCAGGAGCCCCGCGCGCCAAGCCGCCTCAACCTTGTCGCGAACCTGGGCGTCTGTTTCCCCATGATCAGCGCGCCGCTCAGAGTGCCCGAGGATCACAGCGCTCGCCCCCGCATCGGCCAGCATCTCCGCCGAAACGTCGCCCGTGTGCGCACCCGAGGCCGCGGCGTGACAATCCTGTCCGCCCACCGCGAGGCGCGCACCCTTCACCGCCGCAGTCGCCGCAAGCAGGGTCGCCGGGGGACAGAGGAGCGCGTCAGGACCCTCCGGCGCGCCAGCGCCGACGGCCTCCACCACCGCGAGGCTCTCTCGCAGCCCGTTCATCTTCCAGTTCCCGGCAATCAGCGGCGTGCGTGGCATAGGTCCCTCCTGCAATGAGGGCGTGATAGACCGCGAAGGCCAGCAGCCTCAACCCTTGAGAGCCTGACCCAAGCCTCAGACCGCAATATCAACGGCTTAAAACACGGCTACCCCAGGGCGCATTTGCCGGACTGTTGCCAAACCGATTTCCGGGCCGCCAAGGACAAGGCGACCCTTCCATAAGCCACTGTTCTCAAAAACTGCATTTCGGGCCGGGCTCTCAGGCTCGGATCCCATACTATTGCTTCAACACTTCAGTATGTCTCCCCCCTATCATAGTAATCTTCATCAAAGACAATATCAACAAAGTCCGAAACATCGTAATTAAGAGACATGTCATATCCAGGAACCCATTGGACAAACATTGTCTTGGAACCGGGGGTGACAGACTCAGGAAGACTTATTTTCCAGTGATCACCATCTAGGACTAACGTATCTAACTCCAGGTCATCACCTAATTGAGCGTTGTCAAGAGAGATTGTATTTGCTTTTCCATCTCGGGCAGGTCCATCGAATATGATTGTGTCACTACCTTCAGTGTCATTTATGATATCGATACCCGCGCCACTACTAACGTATCATCACCCTGACCTCCAAGTAAAATATCATTCCCATTGCCACCGTAAATGAAATCGTTTCCACTTTCTCCAAATATGGTATCGTCACCACCATATCCCCAAATGCCATTTTCAAGACTGTTACCATATATTACGTTATCATAATTGTTTCCATAAATATACATATTGGTCATTGCGACGCCTCCTTTTTTCCGATGATCGCTTTCGCTTGCTAATCAAATTAATTTTTGAGCGGAGATTTTAAAGAAGAAGTTCCAAGTTATTCAATTATTTAATAAAGAGATTATATATATTTATGGCCATCATCGGGAACAGATCCGACGATCTAGAGTGCCCAGTGTCTTTCGGACCTGGACGTCGCCGGCAATTGGTGCGCTGGGGCTTGATCTTGCTCGCCGAGAGCCCGTCGCAAAACCCGGATCGCAATGACACCGTTCTGCCGCCACCCAAGGCGCATTCGGCAAGCTATTGGGAAACCAATTCTGGGCCACCAAGGGCGAGGCGACCCACGCATCAGCCCTTGTTCTCGAACACTACGTTTTGGGTCGGTCTCCGAGGGCTTTGCGGGCGGCCTTTCGCGCCTTGGCGGCACGCTTTTCGGCGGCGGCGGCCTCGGCCGGCACCAGCGCCCGGCGGGCCCAGGCAAGCGCTTCGTCCGGGTCGTCGAGTGCGGCATCGGGAAGCCGCCAATAGGGCAGGGTGATGGGCTTGGCCTGACCGGTGTAGGTGAAGGCCTCCGAGCCCTCGGATGCCAACGCCTCGGCCAGGTCGGCATCCGTGCGCAGATAGAGCGTGTCATCGGCCACCAGTCCGAACATCGCATCGCCGAGAAAGACGCCCGCGCCACCGAACATCCGCCGGGTGGTGATGGGGCCAAGACCGGACAGATGGTCTCGGATGAAAGCGAGGTACTCGGCGCTCGCGCTCACAAGCGCGGGGGCAGGGACGGGTCCGCTGGGGCCGCGTTCTCCCCGAATTTGATCGACTCGCCGCAGCCGCAGGCCTCGACCACATTGGGGTTGTTGAACACAAAGCCGCTCTCAAGCAGCGAGGTCTTGTAGTCGATCTCGGTGCCGAAGAGGAACATTTGCGCCATCGGAGCGATCATCACGCGCGCGCCGTCCCGCTCGACGACCGCGTCATGGGCACCGATCTCGGTTGCGTGCTCCATGGTGTATTCCATGCCCGCGCAGCCGCCCTTCTTGACGCCGATCTTGAGGCCCTTGACCTCGCCGCCCTTCATGAGGGTCTGGATCCGCTTGATCGCCGCGGGCGTCAGGGTCACGGGATCTTTGCCGGGAATGCCGAACATCACATCAGTCCCAATTCGAGGCGCGCTTCGTCCGAGAGTTTGTCGAGGCCCCAAGGCGGCTCCCAGACCAGCTGCACGTTCACAGTTTTCACCCCTGCGATCGGCTCGATCGCTTCGGCGACCCAGCCCGGCATCTCGCCCGCGACAGGGCAGCCCGGGGCGGTGAGCGTCATATCCACATCGACATTGCTCTCGCTGTCGATGCCGATGCGGTAGATCAGGCCGAGATCGTAGATATTCACCGGGATCTCCGGGTCGTGAACGCTCCGGCACGCCTCGACGATTTGCTCATACAGCGGATGGTCCGAGGCCGACTCGGCGATCAAAGGCTCCCCTGTCTCGGCAGTCATGCGTCGCTCCTTCGGGCTTCACCCAATACCATATAGAAAAGCTCGGATGTTTCGTCCAGAGGCGAGCGGTTCTCCGCTAAGCAAGTCTGTCATCACACGGCCAGCAGAGCGGATGTGTTGTCTCAATCCTCGCCGCCGCTCCCAAGTTTTCTTTGCGAACGACCAATACCACAGCCCCGTATGCAACAGAAGGATCTTGCCATGCCGACGGCGCGCGCCGTGCGGAGTTTGAACACACTCAGGATTGAGCAGGACCTAGATAGCCGACAGCTCAAACGCTGAGCCGCATCGTTGGGGTCTTGATCGGTCGGGTCTTGGTGCTTGCAAGACTGATCTGTGGCGCCAGGCTGGAGAAGCGCAACGCACGCCCCTCCTGACCGCGGCGTATCTGAGTGCTGGCCGCCGCGGACTTGTCACCGCCGCGCGTTCCGTGCCTTAAGCGGGCGATCGAGCAGAGGCAGGCCATGGCGAGACAGTTTTCCTTCCAGCTAGACGCGACTGATGGGCAGGCGCGCACTGGCATCATCATGACACCGCGGGGCGAGATCCGCACGCCTGCGTTCATGCCGGTCGGCACGGCCGCCACCGTCAAGGCGATGCTGCCCGAGAGCGTCAAGGCCACGGGCGCGGACATCCTCCTCGGCAACACCTATCATCTGATGCTGCGGCCCGGGGCGGAGCGGGTGGCCCGGCTCGGTGGCTTGCACAGGTTTATGAACTGGGGCGGGCCGATCCTGACGGACTCGGGCGGGTTCCAGGTGATGTCGCTGGCGGATCTGCGCCGGCTGACGGAGGACGGCGTGCGGTTCAAGAGCCATATCGATGGCTCCGAGCACATGCTGACGCCGGAGCGCTCGATGGAGATCCAGCGGCTGCTTGGCTCCGATATCGTCATGTGTTTCGACGAGTGTACTCCGCATCCGGCGACGCGGGAGCAGGCGGAGACCTCGATGCGCCTCTCCATGCGGTGGGCACAGCGGTCTCGTGACGCATTCGGAGACCGCCCAGGCCATGCGCTCTTCGGCATCCAGCAGGGGGCGCTCTTCGAGGATCTGCGCGGCGAGAGCGCAGAGGCGCTGACGCGGATCGGGTTCGACGGCTACGCCATCGGTGGTTTGGCCGTGGGCGAGGGGCAGGAGGCGATGTTCTCGGTCCTCGACTATGCGCCTGGGCAGCTGCCGGCCGACCGGCCGCGCTATCTGATGGGCGTGGGCAAGCCGGACGATCTGGTGGGTGCCGTCGCGCGCGGAGTCGACATGTTCGACTGTGTGCTGCCGTCCCGCTCAGGTCGCACGGGGCAGGCCTTCACCCGCCGCGGTGTGATCAACATCAAGAACGCGCGCCATGCAGACGACCCGCGCCCGCTCGATCCCGACTGCACCTGTCCGGCCTGCGCGAACTACAGCCGGGCCTATCTCCACCACGCCTATAAGTCCGGCGAGATCATCGCGTCCATGCTGATGACCTGGCACAACCTGCATTATTATCAGGAGCTGATGGCTGGCATGCGCCGCGCGATCGCCGAGGGCCGGTTCGCCGAGTTCGCGGCTGCGTTCCATGAAAAACGGGGGGAGGGTGACCTCCCCCCGCTCTGAACACCCCCCGTGTTCAGGTCCTAGAATTTGATCTGGCCTCCGACCGAGAAGATGTGCGCGCCGCCGTCATACTCGATGGTCGAGCCAGCCACCGGACCCGTGCGGATCGACACCGTCGGATCCTCGAGCGCGTGCAAGTAGCTGTAGGACGCATCCATCGTCATGTGCTCGTTCATCGAGAAGCTGATCCCGGCCGAGATCCACAGCCGGTCCGCATCCGGAACCCGCGGGGTGCGGAATTCGTCCGTGGTCGGCGTCTGGTCATAGGCAATGCCGCCACGCACGGTGAACTGATCGTTGATATCGAACTCCGCGCCGATGGCACCGAAGAACGCATCCTCGTAGTTCTGCTCCTCGGACAGATCGTCGAAGGGCGGCGCAAAGGCGAAGCTCGGCGTCGAGAGCTCGATGGTGTCGAAGACCGACCAGTTGATCCAGCGGAACTCGCCCATCACACGGAAATCCTCGGTGATCGACTGGGTGACGCCCACCTGGAAGGTCGAGGGCAGGCTCGCCTCCGCCGAGAGGTCATTCGCAATCGCACCGCCGAGGAAGGCGTTCTGGTGCGTGCCCTCCAGCGTCGCATCATAGCCGCCGTGATAGGCGATGCCGACCTTTGTGCCCTCGAGCGGCTCCCAGTGCGCGCCGACCGAGAAGCCATACTCGACATTATAGCCGTCGAGCACGATGGCCGAATTGGTCAGGCGCGCATCGAGCGCGAGCACATTGAAGGCCGCGCCGAAGCTCAGACCGTCCATCACCTCATAGGAAACCATGGGCGAGAAGGAGACCGCGTCGATCTCGGAGGTCAGCGCATCGCCGGCCGACGGAAAGGTCTGGTCGTATTTCGTCACCAGGCCAAAGGGCGCATAAACCCCGAAGCCGACGACAAGATCATCGGTCAGGCGCAGCGCCGCGGCACTCGAGGGCACGGCGCGCGGGCTGTCGGCATCATCGGTCAGGCCGGCTGCGGGGCCGTCCACGATGGTCGCGTCGGAAATCGGCGACACCAGCGACAGACTGCCGCCGAGCGCGACGTTCTCGACCGACGACAAGGCCGCCGGGTTGAAGAGAATGAAGGTCACATCCGACGCCGCCGAGACCGAACCGGCCAGCGAGGCGCCCAGCGCCTTGGTCGAGCGTTCGTTCAACTGGAAGGCTCCGGCATGTGCATCAGTCATAGAAAACATGCACGCGACCGGAACCGCCGCCCCAAGGGCGGTCAATCTGAGTGTATTCACGTCCCCTCCTCAGGCGGCTGTCCGCCGAATCGTTCTTTATCTGACGTTCACGTAAAGCCGTCATATAAATTTAATTCAAGACCGATTCGCGCAAGAATTCAAAGAATTTACGGGATGCCGCGACGTAACTTTGCGCAAGCGCTCAGCAACTCGAAGGATGGTGTGCGGTCTCCGCCACGCACCCCCTCCGCGACGCCATGGCAACCCGCTGCGGCTGGACGTTTGGAGGCCCACTCGCCATAGTCGGAGCGATTTGTTGGGGAGTCGCATGAGCCTTCTGCACGAGATCTTCACCTGGTGGAATGGCCAGACCATCGGGACCCGCCTGTTCACCTCGCGCCACGGCAAGCTGGTGGGTGAGGATGAGGCCGGAAACAAGTTCTACCGCACCGAGGATGATGCCCGGCGCTGGGTGATCTATGCCGGTGAAGCGGAGGCGAGCCGGGTCTCGCCCGACTGGCACGGCTGGCTGCATCGCACCTTCGATGAGCCGCCGAGCGAGGCGCCGCTCCCGCGGAAGTCCTGGGAGAAGGACCACGTGCCGAACCTCACTGGCACCGACGGCGCGTATCGCCCGCCGGGCAGTGTGCTGACGCCGGAGACGCGCCCGCGCAATGCGAGCGATTACGAAGCCTGGCAACCGGAGTAGGGCATGGCCAACAGCGCAGTTGAGACGGGGATCGGGGCGCTGGTGCTCACGGCCGCGGCGGGGTTTCTGGTCTATGCCGCGAACACGGCGGACATCTCGGCCGACACGGGCTATGCGCTGACCGCCTCCTTCGGGCGCGCCGAGGGGGTGAACCCGGGCGGCGATGTCCGCATCGCGGGCGTGAAGGTCGGCACCATCACCGATATGTCCCTCGATCCAAAGCGTTACCGGGCAGTGGTGACCATGTCGATCCGCAGCGGGATCGTGATCCCCGAGGACACGGCGGCAAAGATCGCAAGCACAGGGCTGCTGGGCGACAGCTTCATCGCGCTGGTTCCCGGTGCCTCGGAATACGCCCTCGAGCCCGGCGACGAGTTCGAGTTCACCCAGGACAGCGTGAGCTTTCTCGACCTTGCGGCAAAAGCGGTCGCGGGCACCGGCGTGGCCGAGTGATCCCATGACTGCCGAGACCCGCCCCGGCTCCGGCGATTGGTCGGCCGAGGATTATGCCCGCAACGCCCGCTTCGTCAGCGACCTTGGCGCGCCCGTGCTGGATCTGCTGGCCCCTAAAGCCGGAGAGCGGATCCTCGACATAGGCTGCGGTGATGGTGCGCTGACCGCAAAGATCGCGGGCGTCGGCGCCGAGGTCGTGGCCGTGGATGCCTCCGCCGACATGGTTGCAGCGACCGGGGCGCGCGGCCTTCAAGCCTCGGTGGTGGATGCCCATGCACTGCCTTTCGAGGGTGCGTTCGACGCGGTTTTCTCCAATGCCGCCATGCACTGGATGACACGGCCTGACGCGGTGATCGCCGGGGTTAGGAAGGCGCTGCGCCCGGGCGGGCGATTTGTGGCGGAGCTCGGCGGGCAAGGCAATGTCGCGGCGATCCGGACGGCGATCATCGCTGTTCTGGCGCGAGACTACGGGATCGAAGCGGATCTCTCCGACATCTGGTACTTCCCCACCGCAGAAGAGCATGGTGCCCGGCTTCGAGCTGCGGGGTTCGAGGTGACGGAGATCACGCTGATCCCGCGCCCGACGCTGGTCACAGCGGGGATCGAGCCGTGGCTCCAGACCCTTGCGGCACCTGCGATGGCGATGCTGCCGGAGGCCGAGCGCGCGCCGGCCGCACACGCGATCGGGCGGCTCTTGGCCCCTGCGCTCAAATCGGCGTCTGGGGAATGGTGGGCGGACTATGTGCGCCTGCGCTTCCGGGCGGTGCTGCCATGAGGGCCGCGCTCCTTGCCCTCGGCCTCGCAGCCTTTGCCTGGACCGCCGCCACGCAGGAGACCACAGACGCGCCCGAAGAAGAGGACAAACCCCTCATCCAGTTCAAAAAAGCGCCCTTCAAGATCGGGTCCTTGCAGCGGCCGATAATCCTGCCGGAGATCGAGACGGCCGCCCGGCCAGGGGCGCGTCTGCGCCAGCTCGACAAGATGACCGGCGCTACGGAGACCTTTGAGCTCACCACCGGGGAGGATGCGGAGTTCGGCCGCCTCAGGGTCCATTTGGCGGCCTGCGAGGCGCCCGAGGACAACGCCGATAAGGGCACGCGCGCGCATCTCACGGTGTGGGACCTCAAAACCCCGGACAAGCCGGCCTTCGCGGGGTGGATGTTTGCCGACAGTCCGGCACTCTCGGCGATGGATCACCCGCGCTTCGATCTCTGGGTGATCGCCTGCACCACCTCCTGAGCGGTGATGCGTTCCGACATGGCGAAGAAATCCGCCCGGCGCTGCAAGGCCCGCTCGAGCAACGCATGGTAGCGATGGCGGGGAACGGTGCGTGCGCCCATGGTCTCGAGATGCGGCGTCGTGAACTGCGTATCCAGCAGCGTGAAGCCCCCGCGCCGCAGCCGTGCGATCAGATAGCAGAACGCGATCTTCGAGCCGTCGCGCGCCCGGCTGAACATGCTCTCGCCGAAAAACGCACTCTCCAGCCGCACGCCATAGAGCCCGCCGGTGAGGATCCCACCCTCCCAAACCTCGACGCTGTGGGCATGGCCGAGCTTGTGCAGATCGATATAGAGCGCGCGAATGGTGTCGTTGATCCAGGTTTCGCTGCGGTCGGCACAGGCATCGATGACAGAGATGAAGTCCGTGTCGATGCGGACCTCGAAATCCTGCTTCAGCAGACGCTTGCGCAGGCTCCGTGAGAGGTGGAACCCGTCGAGCGGCATCACCCCGCGCCGGCGCGGATCGACCCAGAAAATCTCACTGGCGCAGGCACTGTCGGCCATGGGAAACACCCCAGCCGCATAGGCCCGCAACACCAGGGCAGGGGTGAGCGGCAGATCTGATTCTGCGTCCTTCATGGGATGCAGTGTATCAGAGCTTGCCCGCGTTTTTCTCGATCCAGTCTTCGAGCCAGTGGATGTGATACTCACCCCGGCGGATTTCGGGCGTGTCGAGAAGGGCGAAGAACAGCGCCTGAGTCGTGGAAACACCGTCGATAATCAGCTCATGGAGCGCGCGGTGAAGGCGCATCAGACAGTCTTCGCGATCGGCGCCGTGGACAATCAATTTTCCGATCAGGCTGTCGTAGTGGGGCGGGATCGCGTAGCCGTCATAGAGTGCACTGTCCATGCGCACCCCCAGCCCACCAGGTGCATGATAGGCAAGCACCTTTCCCGGTGATGGCGCGAAATCCGGCACCCGCTCGGCATTGATCCGGCATTCGATGGCGTGCCCGCGGGGGGTGAGGTCTTCCTGCGAGATCGAGAGCGGCTGGCCTGCCGCGACGCGGATCTGCTCTCGCACGAGATCGATGCCATAGACCGTCTCGGTCACCGGATGCTCGACCTGGAGCCGTGTGTTCATCTCGATGAAGTAGAACTCGCCGTTCTCATAGAGAAACTCGATAGTGCCCGCGCCGGAATAGCCCATCTCGGCGATCGCTTTTGCGCAGACGCTGCCGATTTCGTCCCGGGTTGCCGCATCGATGACCGGGGAGGGGGCCTCCTCGAGCACCTTCTGGTGGCGCCGCTGGAGTGAACAATCCCGCTCACCGAGGTGGATGGCCTGGCCACGCCCGTCCCCGAAGATCTGAACCTCGATATGCCGGGGCAGGGTCAGGTACTTCTCGAGATACAACGCCCCGTCGCCAAAGGCCGCAACCGCCTCGGCCCGCGCCGAGGACATCGCGTTGGCAAGCTCCGCCTCGGTGCGCGCGACCTTCATGCCGCGCCCGCCGCCGCCGGCGGCCGCCTTCACCAGCACCGGATAGCCGATGCCGCGGGCGATCTCTGTCGCCTCTTCGACCGTCTCCACGCCGCCGTCAGAGCCCGGCACACAAGGCACGCCCAGCGCGCGCATGGTCTCCTTCGCGCGGATTTTGTCGCCCATGACCGAGATGTGCTCGGCCGAGGGACCGATGAAGGTCAAGCCGTGCTCCGCCACGATCCGGGCAAAGCCCGCGTTCTCCGACAGAAATCCGTATCCCGGGTGGATCGCCTCGGCACCCGTGATCTCACAGGCAGTCAGGATCGCCGGTTGGTTGAGATAGGAGTGCGTCGCCGTCGGCGGGCCGATGCACACGCTCTCGTCCGCGAGGCGCACATGCATCGCATCCGCATCGGCGGTGGAGTGCACCGCAACGGTCTGGATGCCCATCTCCTTTGCCGCGCGGTTGATGCGCAAGGCGATCTCGCCCCGGTTCGCGATCATAATCTTGTTGAACATACCCGCCCTCAGCCGATGAGGATCATGGGCGTGCCGAACTCCACCGGCTCGGCATTGGAGACCAGGATCGCCTTCACCGTGCCGGCCTTTGGCGCGGGGATCTGGTTCATCGTCTTCATCGCCTCGATGATCAGCACGGTCTGGCCTTCGCTCACCGTATCGCCGACCTGCACGAAGGGATCGGCGCCGGGCTCGGCCGCCAGATAGACGGTGCCCACCATGGGCGAGGTGACCGCATCGCCGAGATCCGGCGCGGCCGCCTCGGCTGCCGGAGCGGGGGCAGGGGCTGCGGCGGCGACGGGCATCGCAGCTGGCGGCGGGGCGGGGGCGGGAGCGACCGCTGGGGCCTGGGCGGCATAGCGCGTGAGCCGCACCGACAACTCGTCATCCTCGCCATATTCGCGCTCGACTTCGATCTCGGCCAGATCGGTGTCGCGCAGAAGCTGCGCCAACGCGCGGATAAAGGCGATGTCCTGCTCGATGTCTTTGCTCATTTTGTCTCTCTTGGGTGCCGCTTACGAAAAGCTGGCAAAAAAGGGTGGCCGGTCCCGTGCGGCCACCCGGTGGGCCGTTATACGCGAAGGTGTCCAGGCGTCAAACGGCCTGCCCGATGCGGGGTCAGTTCGCGGCTGCGCGGGCCTCCTCCAGGCGCGCCAGCATGTCCTCGAGCGGCAGGAACCCGCGCATGACCTGGTTCTCGAGCACAAACCCCGGCGTGCCGGTGACGTTGAGTGCCTGGGCGAGCGCATAGGTCTCCTGGAGCCGCGCCTCGATCTCCTCGCTGTTGGCCTTGGCCCGGAGTTCGCCGATGTCATAGCCCACATCGCCCGCGATCCGGTAGGCGGCGGTCTCGGTCAGGTTCCCGCGATAGGCCATCAGCGCATCGTTGAGCGCGGGGTAGAGCTCGCGGTTCACATCGACGGCGGCCATCGCCATGCGCCCGGCGGTGACGCTGTCGGGGCCGAGGATCGGGTACTCTTTGATCACCAGACGCACATCGGGCGCACGCTCGAGAAACTCTTTCACCACCGGATGGGCGCGTTTGCAGTAGGGGCAACGATAGTCCGAGAACTCGACCAGCGTGATGCTGCCGTCCGGGTTCCCGCCCACCCAGTCATGCGGCGAAAAGAACAGCGCATCGCGGTGGCGTTTGACGAGGTTCACTTCGGCAAAGCGCTCCGCCTCCTGGCGGCGCTGCTGGAGGATACCGATCGCCTCCATGACGATCTCGGGGTTCTGGAGGATGTAGGTCCGGATCTCGTTGTGCAGAGCGTCGCGCTGCTCGTCGGTGAGGGTCGAGAGATAGGGCAGCTCGAAGGTGGTCTCCTGCGCCGTTGCCGGAGCGGGCGCCGCCCAGGACATAAGGGCGAGAAGCGGCAGGAGCGCCAAGCGGATGCGGGTCATTATGTGTCCTCTCTGTGGGCGTGTGTTGTTATCCGGCTTAGTCCTCGGGCCGGTCGAGCACCAGGATATCCTGGGCGCGCAGCCAGCCGGGCGAGCCGTTCGGCAGCAGGTTCGCGGCGCGCTTGGCATGCAGCACCGCGTCTTTGTTGCGCCCGGTGAGGGCAAAGCGTTCGGCCGTGGCCAGCGTCGCCATGCCGATATCGCCGGCGCGCGAATAGGCCTGCGCGAGGTCACGCAGCGCCGAGGCATCGGCCCGGTCAAGCGTCTGCGCGGATTTCAGGACCGTCAGCGCCTCGGCATCGGCCTCTGGCGTGTTTAGCGCCAGCAGCGTCCGCCCGAGCCCCGCCTTCAGCAGCGGCTGGTTCGGCGCGCGCGAGACCGCCGCGCGGTAAAGGGGCACCGCCTCGGAGGCGCGGCCCGACTCGTGCAGGATCTGGCCTTTGAGCTCCAGATAGAACGGGTCTTCGGGGCGCAGCGCGATCAGCCGGTCCGCCGCCGCGATCGCCTCGTCCGGAGAGGGCAGCCGGTGCAGCGCCACAGCCTTGCGGTAGAGGACCAGCTCGTCTTCCTCAAACCCCTCCACATCGGAGAGCACCCGGCGCGGGTTCTTGAGAAACCCTTCGAGCTTGGCCCGCATGCGTGCGTGCCAATAGTCGCGCTCCGGGTCTCGCGGGAACTGGCGCGCGCTCGCCTCTGCGATGTGGCGCTCGATCAACTGGACGCGCTGGGTCGAGAGCGGGTGCGTCAGCACGTAAGGATCGGTGTTGCCGATGGTGAAGACCTCTTGGCCGCGGAACCGCTGCATCACCTTAAGGAGCCCGACCGGGTCCACGCCGGTGCGCGCCATGTAGCGCATGGCCGCCTGGTCGGCGGAGGCCTCCTCCCCACGGTTGTAGCTCAGGAGCCCCCGCGTGACGGCCGACTGCGATCCCGCGGCGATGGCCGCCCCGGCCGGACCGCCACCCGCTGCGCCGATGGCAATCCCCGCCAGAAGCCCCAGCAGCGCGGGCCCCCGGGCATTGCGCACAGCGATGGCGCGCCGCGCCTGATGCCCGCCCGCGATGTGCCCGGTCTCGTGCGCGATCACACCGATCAGCTCCTCAGGCGTCTCCAGCGCCATCATCAGCCCGGTGTTCAGGAACATGTTGTTCCCGCCCGCGACGAACGCATTCAGCGCGCGGCTGTTGACCATGTGGATGTCGATGCTGGCAGGCGGGATGCCTGCCGCCTGGAAGATCGGGGTCGACATCGCCCGCAGCGTGCGCTCGATCTCGGCATCACGCACCAACCCTTGCGCAACAGCGGGCAGGGCGCCAAAGGCCATGGCCCCTGCGATCAGGCCCCCCGCGATGCGCCGCGCCCATCCGGTCAAGGTGTGCTCCTGCTCGATTACACCTGCGTGAGATTAGGGGGCGATCCCCCGATGTTTCAACCGCTTGCGCATAACGAGGGCGCGAGCCTTCGGTTCTGCGTGCGGCAAACCCGGGCTGGCCGGGCAGGGCGCGCGGGTGCTATGGGGCGGCGACCGGATCAGGAGACCCCCATGACGCCTTCGCGCCGCAGCCAGACCGCCCCGTTCTTCGCCCTCGATGTGTTTGCAGAGGCGTTGGCGCTCGAGGCGGCGGGGCGCTCGATCATCCATATGGAGGTGGGTGAGCCGGCGCACGGCGCGCCGCGGGCCGCCCAACGCGCGATTGCCGAGGCGATGGCGGGGCAGGGCACGCTCGGCTACACCAGCGGTCTCGGGATCCCGGCGCTGCGGTCCGCCATTGCGGAGCTCTATGACCGGCGCCACGGCATCG
Source organism: Pseudomonadota bacterium (assembly GCA_039816045.1). Taxonomy (GTDB): domain Bacteria; phylum Pseudomonadota; class Alphaproteobacteria; order Rhodobacterales; family Rhodobacteraceae; genus Thermohalobaculum. The sequence continues at coordinate 61,284 of JBCBYB010000012.1, read as the reverse complement.
AGATCGACCCGGCGCGGGTCATCATCACCACCGGCTCCTCGTCGGCGTTTCAACTGGCCTTCCTCGGACTGTTCGATGCGGGCGCACGGGTGGGCATCGCGGACCCGAGCTACCCCGCCTATCGCAACATCCTCTCGGTCCTTGGGCTCGAGCTCGTGCGCATCGAGGCGACGCTGGAGACCCGCTACCAGCCGACGCCCACGCTGTTGGAGGCCGCGGGGCCGCTCGACGGGCTCCTGATCGCGAGCCCCGCCAACCCTGCCGGGACCATGCTCGACCGCCCGGCAATGGAGGCGCTGACCGGATACTGCACCGCCAACGGCATCCGGCTCATCGCCGACGAGATCTATCACGGCATCACCTATGGCGCGGAGGCCGTCTCCACCCTCGAATGCACGGACCAGGTCGCGGTCATCAACAGCTTCTCGAAATACTACACCATGACCGGTTGGCGGATCGGCTGGATGGTCGTGCCCGAGGCGCTGATCCGCCCCATGGAGCGGCTGTCGCAGAACCTCTTCATCTGTGCGAACCACGCGAGCCAGATCGGCGCGGTCGGGGCGCTGAGTGCCGAGGGAGAGGCCGAGGCGGCGGGTCATCTCGCTGCCTACTCCGAGAACCGGGGGATGTTGATGCAAGGGCTCCCGGCGCTCGGCTTCACCGACATCGCCCCCTGTGACGGGGCGTTCTACATCTATGCGGGGCTGGGCAAGCTCGGCGCGGACTCAGAGGCCTTCTGCAAGGCGCTGCTCCGGGCCGAAGGGGTGGCCGCCACGCCCGGGCGCGATTTCGACCCGGTGCGAGGGCAGGGGACGGTGCGGTTTTCCTTCGCGCAGTCGCCGAAGAAAATCTCCGACGGGCTGGCCCGCATCCGCCGTTTTGTCGAGGCCGGCTGCCCCGATGCATGAGGCAGGACGGGCGCGAACGCCCGCCCCTCAAACCGGTCCTCAGAAGCCGAACGACCACCAGCCGCGGCGTTTCGGCTTGTCGTCATCGGCGGGCGTTTCGGCAGCCGCTTCCGCTGGGGCCTCCGCCGGCGTCTCCGGCTCCGGTTCTGGCTCGGCCACCGGATCCGGTCCATTGGCCGTGGCCTCCGGCTGAGGCGCGGGCGGCTCTTCAGCGACAGCTGGGGTCGCCGCACCCTCTGGCTCAGCCGCGGGGGCGTCTTCCGCTTTGGCCTCGGCGGCCGGTTTGGCCTTGGCCCGGCTCTTGCGCGGCGCCCTCGGCTTTCGGGCGGGCTTGGCGGGGGCCTCTGCCTTGGGCTCTTCCGCAGGGGCCGCATCGGCCTCGGCAATCTCCGTTGGGGCCGCCTCGACCGGTTCCGCGTCGGCGGGGGCTTCTGTCACGGTCTCGGCCGCCACTGCACCTTCGGCCACAGCAGCGTCTGGCGGAACACCCGCGTCCGACGTCTCGGCTGCCGGCTCGTCAGCGCTCTGCTCGGGCGACAGCTCGGCCGAGGCCTCGGACGTCTGGCCCTGCCCATCCGCCATCGCCTCCTCACCGCGCCCGCGCCGGCGACGCCCGCCGCGCTTACCACGCCGGCGGCGCTTGTTGCCGTCCTCGCCGCGTGCACCGTCGCCGTCCTCGGTCGGTTGTGCCCGCGGGGCGGATTGCTTCGCCGGTTGTGCGGGTTCCACCACCTCCTCGGGCTCCGCCATGGTGCGCGACGCCGTGATCACGGCGGTGGAGGCGTCCTTGTCCTGGTCCCGCGCCTGCCCCTTGACCCGGTCGAGTTTGTATTCCGGGTTTGCCATCTGCGCATCGCCCAACACCGCGACCCGGATCGAATGGCGCTCCTCGATCCGTGCGATATGGCTGCGCTTCGAGTTGATCAGGAAGTTCGCGATCTCGATGGGGGCCGTCACGGTGACCTCGGCGAGGCGGCCACGCACGGCCTCCTCCTCGACCTCGCGCAGGATCGCGAGCGCCAGGCTCTCGTCCGAGCGGATCATGCCGGTACCATGGCAATGCGGGCATGGTTTCGTGCTCGCCTCGAGCATGCCCGGCCGCAGCCGCTGGCGGCTCATCTCCATCAGACCGAAGGCCGAGATCCGCCCGATCTGGATGCGCGCGCGGTCGGTCTTCAGCCGCTCCTTCATGCGCTTCTCGACCGCCCGGTTGTTGCGGTTCTCGTCCATGTCGATGAAGTCGATGACGATCAGCCCCGCGAGATCGCGCAGGCGCAACTGCCGCGCCACCTCGTCCGCGGCTTCGAGGTTGGTCTTGAGCGCCGTGTCCTCGACCGAGCCTTCCTTGGTGGAGCGCCCGGAGTTCACGTCGATCGCCACCAGCGCCTCGGTGATGCCGATCACGATGTAGCCGCCGGATTTCAGCTGCACCACCGGCGAGAACATCCCGTTCAGGTAGCCCTCGACCTGGTAGCGGATGAACAGCGGGATCGTGTCGGCATATTGCTGCACGTTCTTCGCATGGGAAGGCGTGAGCATCTTCATATAGTCCTTGGCCTCGCGGTAGCCGGCGTCGCCCTCGACCAGCACCTGCTCGATGTCTTTCGAGTAGATGTCGCGGATCGAGCGTTTGATCAGCGAGCCTTCCTCGTAGATCAGGCAGGGGGCGATGGATTTCAGCGTCAGCGCGCGGATCTGCTCCCACTGGCGGAGCAGGAACTCATAGTCGCGCTTGATCTCGGGTTTGGTGCGCTCGGCGCCCGCGGTGCGGACGATGAGGCCCATGCCCTTTGGCACGTCGAGCCCGTCCACCACCTCGCGCAGGCGCTTGCGGTCGGTCGCGTTGGTGATCTTGCGCGAGATGCCGCCGCCGCGGGCGGTGTTGGGCATCAGCACGCAGTAGCGCCCGGCGAGCGAGAGATAGGTGGTCAGTGCCGCACCCTTGTTGCCGCGCTCTTCCTTGACGACCTGGACCAGCAGGATCTGGCGGACCTTGATGACGTCCTGGATCTTATAGCGGCGGCGGCGCATGGCGCGCTCGCGGTCCTGGATCTCCTCGCGCGGATCGTCGGCGCCGGACTGCTCGATCTCCTGGGCTTCCGCACCGGCCTCGGCGGTTTCGTCCTCGGTGTCCTCGGATTTTGGTTTGCGCGAGCGGCGGGATTTGCCGCCCCGGCTGCGGGATTTGCGCCCTTCCTTCGGGGTTTCTGCCGCAGGCTCGGCGGCGGCCTCGGCCGGCGCGTCTGCGGTTGCTTCAGCGGTGTCCGCCGCAGGTTCGGCAACGGCGACATCCTCGCTCACGACCTCATCGTCGAGACCGGTCGATTCCGCGACGCTTTTTGGCCCGGCAGGCGGCGTGTCATCCTCGTCAGAGGCGCCAGCCGCGGTGTCGGTGTCATCAGGCGCCGTTTCCTCGGCCTCGGGGGTCTCCGCGGCCTCAGCAGACGCTTCTTCCGCCTCTGCCTCGGCGACGGGTTCCGCTACAGGGGTCTCTGCAGCCTCTGCGTCCGACGCGTCGGAGACAGCCTCGTCGGCGGCCTCTGCTGCCTCCTCTGCGGGCGCCTCAGCCGCGGGGGCAGGCGCTCCGCCATGGTCGGCGATCTCCAGACCCTTCGGGACCGCTGCGGGCTCTTCCGCAACCGGCGCCGGGGCGGCGTCGAGATCGATCACCTCAAGCCCGGCGACCCCGGCGGCCGCTTTGCCAGACCGGCGCTTGCGCGGCTTGGACCCGGCCTCTCCCGCATCACCGTCCTCGGATTTCGCTCGGCGCGAGCGGCTGGAGCGGCGCTTGCCGGTGCCCTCGGCTTCCGCCTCTGGTGCATCGTCTTTGGCTTTGCTCTTGCGGGCGCGGCGCGGCTTTTTGCCTCCGCGGTCGGCCTCCTCTTCGGCCACCGCATCGGCGCGCGCCTCGCGCTCCTCCTCGGCCAACAGCGCTTCCCGGTCCGCAACCGGAATCTGGTAATAATCCGGGTGGATCTCTGGGAAGGCCAGGAACCCGTGCCGGTTCCCGCCATACTCCACAAAGGCCGCCTGCAGCGACGGCTCTACGCGGGTCACCTTGGCGAGATAGATATTGCCGGCAAGCTGGCGTTTGTTGATCGACTCAAAGTCGAAGTCTTCGACCTTGTTTCCGTCTGCCACAACGACCCGGGTCTCCTCCGGGTGGGTGGCATCGATGAGCATCTTCTTTGGCATGGAACTCCTGGACGCCGCCGCCACGGTCGCGCCTCGGCACGCCGTGGGGGGAGCATCGTCTCTTGGTATGGGCGATGGGGCGCCCGCCGGTCGCGCCATACGGGCCGGCGGAGAAGCTCTCCGGGCCATCAGGGCGCGTCATCGGACGAAGCGCGGACATCGCAATCTTCCCTAGGTTCGCTGCCCCGTAATTGGCAGCGGGTGTATCAGACGCCAACGCGGCGCACGGGATCCGCACGGAACTCAACAGACACCGACGAGGGCGCGTGCTGATCCGTCGGGACACTGGGTTCCGAAAAGGGGGAGCGACAGAAGTCCGCGCGCTGGATCGCCTTGACGGAACGGACGTGACCGGCCATCCCAGTTGGTCCTTAGCAAGCACCTGCGCGGAACACAATTCGATTCTTGCGCATCGACCTGCAGGAGGCCGGGACGGGGATGGCGGAAAGTCGGTTTTTCAGTGCCTTAGCGCTGGTCGCGGTCCTCGTTCTGGCTCCTCTCGCCAATGCGCAGGATCGCCTTGCAATCACCGGGTTCCAGCAGTCCGCTCGGGGCGACGACACGATCTTGCGGTTCGCCTTCGATCGCCCGGCCGAGCCGCGGATCTTCACGCTGACAGAGCCCTACCGTGTGGTGGTGGATCTGCCGCCGTTCGGCTGGACCGCGGTCCCGCCGGAGACCGCCGAACCGGTTCTCTCCGTCCGGCACGGCCTCTTTCGCAGCGATGTGGGGCGAATCGTCGTCGAGATGTCAGGTCCGGTCGCCGTACAACCGCACCAGACCGCCGAGGGCCTCGCGCTCACCCTGAGGCCAATCGGGGCCACGGCGTTCGCGCGCACGGCAGGCTGGCCCGAGGATGCGCGTTGGGAGGTCGGCGGCCCGCGCACCATCGGGCGCGCGGCGGCAGACGGAGACATCGTCATCGCGATCGATCCGGGCCATGGCGGCATCGACCCCGGTGCCATGGCCGAGGGGCTGGTCGAGAAGCATATCGTGCTGCGCTTCTCCTCAATCCTCGCGAACGAGATCAACGCGATCCCGGGGCTCACCGCGGTCAAGACCCGTACCGACGACCGCTTTCTGCCGCTGCGCGAGCGGATCCGCCTGGCCCGGGAGGCCGGGGCGCATGCCATGCTCTCGATCCACGCCGACAGCCTGGCGGAGGGGCGCGCCGACGGGGTCAGCGTCTACACCCTCTCGCGCTTCGGCACCGATCAGGCGGCCGATGCCTTTGCCGAGCGGGAGAACCGCGCCGATGTGCTGGCCGGCGTGAACCTCGCGGGAAACGAGGACGATGTGACGCGCCTTTTGATCGACCTCGCGCGCCGGGGGACCAAGGCGGAGTCGGTGAAGCTTGCCGACGCCCTCATCGCCTCGCTGGCCGAGGATGTGGCGCTGCTCGACACCCGTCCGCACCGGCGCGGCAATTTCTTTGTGCTGAAGGCGCCGGATCTGCCGTCTGTCCTGGTCGAACTCGGCTTTCTCTCAAGCGAGAAGGACCGCGAGCGCCTGACCGACCCGATCTGGCAGACCCGCACCACCCGCGCCCTGATCCGCGGCCTCCAGGTCTGGTTCGAAACCGCCAGCCCCGGATTTCTGACGCCGCGCGGCTAGCGCGCCCCTAGTGCGTCCGGCGCGCTTGGCTTATACAATTCTGGTTGGGTTCGGCGGGGGTGCTGCGACCGCGACGGGAGGTGTCATGACCCGGCTATTGGCAGGTCTCTTTGCAAATGGCGCGATTGCGGGGTTGTTCGGGTTGATCGCGTTGGTTGCGGTCGGCCGCATGTATGGTGCGGATCTGCCCGAGCACGACGAACTCGTGAATTACCAGCCGCCGATGCTCAGCCGCGCCTATTCCGGTGAGGGCCGTGTGATCGCGGAGTTCGCGCGCGAGCGGCGCGTCTTTGCCCCCATCGACGAGGTGCCGCCGCTGGTCATCAACGCCTTCATCTCGGCGGAGGACAAGAACTACTGGGAGCATCCGGGGGTCGATGCGACGGGCATCGTAAAGGCCGTCATCCGCTATGGCATGGCCAAGGCGCAGGGCCGCCCGGTGCGCCTGGCCGGTGCCTCCACGATCACCCAGCAGGTGATGAAGAACTTCCTGCTCGACCGCGACCGGGAGCTTGAGCGCAAGATCAAGGAGATGATCCTGGCGCTGCGCCTCGACGGGGCGCTCAGCAAGGAACACATCCTCGAGCTCTACCTCAACGACATCTTCCTCGGGGCGCGGGCCTACGGGGTTGCGGCGGCGGCGCGGAACTATTTCGGCAAGCCGCTGGAGGATCTGACGCCGCCCGAAGCGGCCTATCTCGCGGCCCTGCCCAAAGCCCCCTCGGAGCTGCACCCGATCCGCAACAAGGAGCGGGCGGTCGAGCGGCGGAACTATGTGCTCGAGGAGATGGCGCAGAACGGCCACCTGCCGCGGGACGAGGCGGAGGCGGCGAAGGACGAGCCGCTGGTCACCATCCTGGAGGCGGATGTCGCAGATCCGCTCGCGCCCGAACGACCCACCTATTTCAGCGGAGAGATCCGCCGCCAGGTGATCGCCGAGATGGGCGAGAAGACGCTCTATGAAGGCGGGCTGACCATCCGCGCCACCGTCGAGCCAGACCTGCAGGAGGAGGCGGGCGCGGCCCTGCGTGCGGCGCTCGAAAAGTTTGATCGCAATGGCGGCACCTATCACGGGCCCGTCGCGGTGGTCGATACCGTGGCGGCCGGCGAGATCGAGGGCTGGGCCGAGGCGCTCGCCGCGGTCTCGGTGCCCAGCGATATCCCGACCTGGCAGGCCGCACTGGTGCTTTCGGCGGGTGAGCGCACGGCCCGCATCGGGTTCATCGACGGGTCCGAAGCGGATCTGCCGCTCTCGGATGCCAATTGGGTGGCCCGCATCCGCGCCGAGGGCTGGGAGGCCGGCAAGCCCCGCCGCGCCGGCGATCTCTGGCGCCCGGGCGATGTGGTCCTGGTCTCCGCCAAGGACGACGGCGGCTGGCGCTTCCGCCAGATCCCGGAGATCCAGGGCGGCTTCATGGCGATGGACCCGCACACCGGCCGGGTGCTCGCGATCCAGGGCGGGTTCTCCCGCGATGCCAGCGTCTTCAACCGCGCGACCCAGGCGAAACGCCAGCCGGGCTCGTCGTTCAAACCCTTCGTCTATGCGGCGGCGCTCGATGTGGGCTACTCGCCCTCCACCATCGTGCTTGACGCCCCGGTGGTGGTTCGGGCTGGCGGACAGACCTGGCGGCCGAAGAACTCCTCCGGCGGCTTCTACGGGCCGACCCCGCTCTCCAACGGCATCGTCTATTCGCGTAACCTCATGACGGTGCGGATCGCCCAGGCCGTCGGCATGGAGCGCATCGCGGAGTATGCCGAGCGCTTCGGTGTATATGAGGACATGCCGAACCACCTCTCCTACGCCCTCGGGGCCGGTGAGACGACGCTCTACGACATGGTCGCGGCCTATGGCATGTTCGCCAATGGCGGCCGCCGCGTCCGCCCGACGGTGATCGACCGCATCCAGGACCGCTATGGCAAGACGCTCTACCGCCACGACCCGCGCGACTGTCAGGGCTGTGAGGCCACAAGCTACGCGGCCGATGCGGAGCCGATGCTGTTCGACACCCGCGACCAGATCATGAACCCAACGACCGCCTACAACCTTGTCCAGATGATGGAAGGAGTGGTCACCGGCGGCACGGCGCGGCGCACCGTTGGCGGTCTCGGCTTCCCGGTCGCCGGCAAGACCGGCACGACCAACGACAGCAAGGACGCCTGGTTCGTCGGCTTTGCCCCCAACCTCGTGGCTGGCTGCTATATCGGCTATGACCAACCGCGCCCGATGGGCAAGGGATCCTATGGCGGCACGCTCTGTGGCCCGGTCTTCAAGCGCTTCATGGCCAAGGCGATGGAGAGCCGCGTGCCAGGCCGGTTCGAGCGGCCGGGCTTCACCGAGACCGTGATTGTCAAAATCGACCGCGAGACCGGCGCGCGTCTGCCGGACGATGCCGAAGGGCCGAATGTCGAGGTCCGCATGTTCCAGCAGGGCTCGCAGCCCTTCGAGGCCGAACCCGTCGAGGCGCTGGTGGCGGATGAGGTGCTGTTCGCGGATGTGGGCGAGGGGCTGCCCTTCGAGTTCGGCTCCGATGAGGAGCTGCCCTATCAGGTGGGCGACGATCCGGCGCCCGCCCCGGTGTCCAGCAGCGGCACCGGCAGGACACAGGCCGCGACCACGGCCCCGCGGCGGCCCACGGCACCCTCCGGCGATGTGGGCCTCGGGACCGGCGGCCTCTACTGACTGAGGCGCTGGCGCGACGGGTCGAATGTCTTGCCGCCAGAGCTCGGTTCGGCCCGCTCCTTGTGGGAGAGGCCCGGAGCCTCGCCCACGACTTGCTCGATGCTGGGTTCTACGCGGACGCCCTGGCAGAGATTGCGTTTGCGATCGGCGACCCCCCGCATGTCATTTGCGCTCCGGAGGGCCACGCCGTGGGCAAGTAACGGTTGAGGCCGAAGGCGGGTCCTTGCCAGCTTGCTATGCCTGGCCAGATATCGCGTGATATCGCACCTATATCGCTTCGGGATGTCGCACCCGCATATCGCATTTCGCCCCCGCTTTACCTCACACCGGTGCGCCGCTATCTAAGGCGGCTCAACCGCACGCAGAGGACCGTCATGAAGGCCGAAACCGCCGCCATCGTCGCCGATATCGAGAAATCGCTCGCCTTGTTGCGCCAGCGGATCGGATGGGAGACGGCGGAGCACCGGCTCGAGGAGGCGAATGCGCGCGCCGAAGACCCCATGCTGTGGAACGATCCGGCCAATGCGCAGAAAGTGATGCGGGAGCGCCAGCGGCTTGCGGACAGTGTCGATGGCTATCGCAAACTCGCTCAAGCCCTTGAAGACAATCAGGAACTGATCGAGCTTGGCGAGGCAGAGGACGACCCGGAAGTGGTCGGAGAGGCGGAGGACGCGCTCTCCAGTCTGAAGGACGAGGCCGCGGCCCGCGAGATCGAGGCGCTGTTGTCGGGCGAGGCGGATCCGAACGATGCCTTCCTCGAGATCAACGCGGGCGCCGGTGGCACCGAGAGCTGCGACTGGGCTCAGATGCTCGCGCGGATGTATGTCCGCTGGGCCGAGGCGCACGGCTACAAGGTTGATCTGCAAGCAGAAAGTGCGGGCGAGGAGGCGGGCATCAAGTCCGCCACCTACCAGATCAAGGGCGAAAATGCCTTCGGCTGGCTGAAGACGGAAAGCGGGGTGCACCGGCTCGTGCGCATCTCACCCTATGACAGCCAGGCGCGGCGGCACACCTCGTTCAGCTCGGTCTGGGTCTATCCGGTGATCGACGACACGATCGAGATCGAGATCCCGCCGAATGACATCCGCATCGACACCTATCGCTCCTCCGGGGCCGGCGGGCAGCATGTGAACACCACGGATTCCGCGGTGCGCATCACCCACTTGCCGACCAACATCGTGGTCACCAGTTCGGAGAAATCCCAGCACCAGAACCGCGCGATTGCCATGCAGGCGCTGCGATCGAAGCTCTATGAGCTGGAGATGAAGAAGCGCACGCAGGCAATCCAGGATGCCCATGATGCAAAAGGAGAAATCGGCTGGGGCAACCAGATCCGCTCCTATGTTCTCCAGCCCTATCAGATGGTGAAAGACCTGCGCACCCGGGTTGAGACCACCGACACCCAAGGCGTGCTCGATGGCGATCTCGACAAGTTCATGGCGGCCGCTCTGGCGATGGATATGACCGGCAAGACCCGCGCGGATGCCGAGGACGACGATCTGGTCTGACGCTCGCGCAGAGGTGCCGCAAGGGTGACCGGCGTTTGATCGCTGGGCCGCCGGCAAGACCCCATCTCTCCGTGAGACGCCTGCAAACGTCGTTAACACGGAGACCTCTGATGACCAGACCGATCCTCGCCGCCCTCGTGGCAGCATTGACCCTGACCGCCGCGCAACCCGCCGACGCCATGCGCCGGAGCGACAACGCCGTCAGCCAGTCCCGCGCGAAGCTCCAGAAGGAGTGGCAGCGGGCACGCGCCGTCGGGGGCTATGAAAACCCGATCCAGTCCCTGATGTCGCTGTTCTCCGGTAAACCGCTGACCGCACAGCAGGTGCAGCCGTCCTTCACCTCGTCAACCGCGGTGGATGTCAGCGGCGTGCGCTGACGCTGAGGGCTTGCCAAGGGGCGCGGCGCGGGGCAAATCGCTGCCTATGGACGCGCCAGAGACACTGACGGAGCCGGAGGCAGCTGCGGAGATCGCGCGGCTGTCGGAGGCGGTGGCAGCGCACAATACAGCGTATCACCGGGACGATGCGCCGACGGTGTCCGATGCCGAGTACGATCGGTTGAAGGCCCGGCTGGCAGCCCTCGAGACCGCCTGGCCAAAGCTTGCCCAGACGGACAGTCCGACCCAAGCGGTTGGGGCAGGGCCAGCCGAGGGGTTTGGCAAGATCGCTCACCGGGTGCCGATGCTGTCGCTCGCCAATGCCTTCACGGCAGAGGATGTCCAGGAATTCGCCGACCGCGTCCGCCGCTTTCTTTCGCTGGCGGAGGATGAAACGGTTGCCTTGACGGCGGAACCGAAGATCGACGGGCTTTCCCTTGCGCTCCGCTATGAGAACCGACGGCTGGTCGAGGCGGCGACCCGGGGCGATGGCGCTGTCGGAGAGAACGTCACGGCGAATGTGCGGACCATCGGGGAGATCCCCCAGTCATTGCCGGTAGGGGCTCCCGATGTGATCGAGATCCGCGGCGAAGTCTACATGCACCACACCGATTTCGCGGCGTTGAATGAGCGGCAGGCGGCGGCGGGCGCCAAGGTCTTTGCCAACCCACGCAATGCCGCCGCCGGGTCCTTGCGCCAACTCGATGCCACGATCACGGCGGAGCGGCCTTTGCGGTTTTTCGCCTATGCATGGGGCGAGGCGCCGGAATTGCCCGGGGAGACGCAATCCGCGGTTCAGGACGCTTTCCGGGCCTGGGGGCTTCCCGTGAACCCGCTGACAAAGCGCTGTGAGAGCGTCGAGGCTCTGCTAGCGCACTACGGAGAGATCGAACGCGCGCGTGCGCGGCTTGGCTATGACATCGACGGCGTTGTCTACAAAGTCGACCGATTGGACTGGCAGGGACGGATGGGCGTGCGCTCGACCACGCCCCGATGGGCCATCGCGCACAAGTTCCCGGCGGAGCAGGCGACCACCATCCTCGAGGGCATCGACATCCAGGTGGGGCGCACGGGCGCGCTGTCCCCGGTTGCGCGCCTGCGTCCGGTCACCGTCGGCGGCGTCGTGGTCTCGAATGCGACGCTCCACAACGAAGACTACATCGCGGGTCGCGGGGCGTCCGGTGAGCCGATCCGAGAGGGGCGGGACCTTCGCGTGGGGGATACGGTGACCGTCTATCGCGCTGGAGACGTCATCCCGAAGGTGATCGATGTCGACTTGTCCGTGCGCCCGGATGACGCGGTGCCTTATGTATTCCCCGAAACCTGCCCGGTCTGTGGCAGCCCCGCAGTGCGGGAAGCCGGTGAGGCCGTGCGCCGCTGTACCGGCGGCCTCATCTGTGCGGCCCAGGTGGCGGAGCGCCTCAAGCACTTTGTGAGCCGGTCGGCGCTCGACATCGAAGGGCTCGGGACAAAGCAGATCGAGGCGTTCCACGCAGAGGGTCTGATCGGCACGCCGGCTGATGTCTTTCGGCTCACCGACCATCAGGAGGCGCTTCTGCGCCGAGATGCCAAGGGCAAGGCGACCAACCAGAAGTCCGTCGACAACCTGCTGGCGGCCATTGAGGCGCGGAGAGCGCCGGAGCTGCATCGCTTTATCTTCGCGCTCGGCATCCGGCATGTGGGGGAAACCACGGCAAAGCTTTTGGCGCGCCACTACGGCTCCTGGGCTGCGTTCCAGGCCGCGATGACAGCGGCGGCGGAGGACGAGGCGGTGCGGGCTGAGCTCATCGGCATCGACGGGGTCGGCGAGACGCTCGCCAATGCGGTTGTCGCGTTCTTTGCCGATGCTCACAACGCGGATGCCTTGGCTCGGCTGATGGCGGAGGTCTCCCCCTTGGACGCCGTTCAACCGACCGCAGGAACAAGCCCGGTCGCTGGCAAGACCGTCGTTTTCACGGGCAAACTCGAGCGGATGAGCCGAGACGAGGCCAAGGCCCGGGCGGAGGCGCTTGGGGCCAAAGTGTCGGGCAGCGTGTCCGCCAAGACAGATCTCCTGGTGGCGGGGCCGGGTGCGGGATCGAAGCTGAAGAAGGCGAGCGAGTTGGGCATCGAGACCCTGTCCGAGGATGAGTGGCTCTCTCTGGTTGGAGACGCCTGATGACCGCCGTCGCGCCAATCGCCGAAGCCCTCCAGGACGCGCGTTCTGCCCTCCTGGCGCTCAACAACGCCCATGCGGTGGAGACGTCCCATCTCGAAGCGGCGGAATGGGAAACCATGTTGGCAGAGGCATTTGCCGCGCTGTCGGTCGAGGCGGATGGCTTCGTGCTCGCCTTCGATCAGAGTGCCGATTACGACAGCACAAATTTCCTATGGTTTCGCAACCGTTTCGACAGATTTGTGTATGTCGACCGAATCGTGGTCTCGGGCTCGGCTCGGGGCAGGGGGCTCGCGCGCTCCCTCTATGGCGCTCTGTTCGATGCTGCGAGGGCGGCAGGCCATGCCCGCGTGGTCTGTGAGGTCAACCAGGCGCCGCCGAATCCTGGATCCGACGCGTTTCACCAGGCACTCGGGTTTCGTCCGCTCGAGACCCGCATCCTCTCGCCCGAAAAGACTGTGATGTATCTTGAGTGCTCGCTCTAGGAGTCGCCCATGCCGACTGCCACATGTCACTGCGGTGCGGTCCGCCTCAGCTTCCCGGAGCTGCGGCTTGATACCATGCGGCGGTGCACCTGCTCGATGTGCATGCGTCGAGGGGCAGTGGCCGTTTCGGTTCCGGTGGAGGACCTGACCGTCGCGGGCGCCGAGCACCTCGCCCTCTACCAGTTCAACACCAACGTCGCAGAGCACTACTTTTGCCGGACCTGCGGGATCTATACCCATCATCGGCGGCGCTCGAACCCGTCTGAGTATGGGGTGAACCTCGGCTGCGTGGAGGGTATGGATCTGAGCGCGTTCGATGCCATCCCTTGGAACGACGGCCGCAATCAACCGAACGACCGTTGATTGGCCAAGGGCCGTTGACCCCGCCGGTTTCGCTCGTCATCAGAAGGCATGGCCCGGCCCGAGATCCTCTATCCGCTGTTTGCCTCCGTCGAGGGGCTGCCTGGTGTCGGGCCAAAGACGGCAAAGCTGCTGGAGCGGATCGGCGTCACGCGATTGCGGGACCTGCTGTTCCTGGTACCGGAGCGTCTGGTCGATCGTCGCCCGCGGGCGGGTCTTACGGGGCTGGAGCCGAAACAGGTCGCGACGTTGGTGGTGCGCATCGGGGAGCACCGCCCGGGACGCACGCGCCAGCAACCCTATCGCGTGATGGCCGAAGCCGCCGACGGGGCGCTGGAGATCGTCCATTTCCGCACCAACGCGGACTGGATGCAGTCGCTCTATCCCATCGGCGAGGAGCGCTTGGTCTCAGGCCGGGTGGAGCTTTTCGATGGCCGCTGGCAGATGCCACATCCGGACCATGCGCTCGCACCTGAAGATGCTGCCACTCTCCCTTCCTTTGAACCGGTCTACCCGCTGACCGAAGGGCTCACGGGGCGCGTGGTCGCCCGCGCGGTGGACGCCGCGTTGACCCGGCTGGAGGCCATGCTGCCGTTGCCGGAATGGACAGATCCCACGCTGCCGAGCGAACGGGACTGGCCTGCCATCGCGCCGGCCCTACGGGGGCTCCACACACCGGACACGAAGACGGCGCTTGCGTTCGATGCGCCGGCGCGCGCCCGGCTGGCGTATGACGAATTGCTGTCACACCAGCTGGCCCTCCAGCTTGCGCGCAGCCGGATGCGCCGAGGACGAGGGCGGCCCACCGAGGGCGACGGCAAGCTCCGCAAGAGGGCGTCCGAAACATTCGGATACGCGCCGACGGGAGCGCAAGCCCGCGCGCTTGATGAGATCCTCGCCGATATGGCTGCGTCCGAGCGGATGATGCGTCTCCTCCAGGGTGATGTTGGCGCGGGTAAGACCTGGGTTGCCGCGATGGCGCTGCTGACGGCGGTCGAGGCGGGCGGGCAGGGCGCGTTGATGGCCCCCACCGAGATCCTGGCCCGGCAACACGCAGCGTCGCTCACGCCCATTGCTGAGGCGTGTGGCCTGCATCTCACCCTCCTGACCGGGCGCGACAAGACCGCCGCACGACGCGAGAAACGCGAAGCCGTCGCCCAAGGCCGCGCCCAGATCGTCCTCGGCACCCATGCGCTCCTCCAACCCGAGGTTGTGTTCGACGATCTGCGGCTCGTGGTCGTCGACGAGCAGCATCGCTTCGGTGTTCGCCAGCGCATGGAACTGACCGAGAAGACCCCTGACGGCGCGGATGTTCTTGTGATGACCGCAACGCCCATCCCGCGCACCCTCGCGCTCGCAGGCTACGGCGACCTGGACATATCCGTGCTCGATGAGAAACCACCCGGGCGCCAGCCGGTCGAGACGGCCCTCGTAAGCCAGGACCGCTACCTGGAGGTGGTCGAACGGCTCAAAGCTGCCGTTGCGCGAGGGACGCGCGCGTATTGGGTCTGTCCTGCCGTCGAGGAGAATGACGATACGCCGCTGATCTCCGCTGAAGAGCGTCACCGTACGCTCTCCAACGCGCTTGGGGACGAGACGGTTGCCCTCGTGCATGGCCAAATGCCGGCGGACGAGAAAGACGCAGCCATGGCCGCGTTTCAGGACGGCCGAGCACAGGTGCTGGTCGCCACCACCGTGATCGAGGTCGGGGTCGACGTCCCTGAGGCAACCATCATGGTCATCGAACAGGCCGAGAGCTTTGGCCTGGCACAGCTGCACCAGTTGCGCGGCCGCGTTGGACGCGGGGCAGGGCGCTCGTCCTGTCTTCTGCTCTACCCCCAAGGCCTCGGAGAGGCAGCACGGGCGCGGCTAACGGTTCTCCGCGAAACCGATGACGGGTTCCGAATCGCAGAGGAAGACCTCCGTTTGCGAGGGGCGGGAGACGTGCTTGGGCATGCACAGTCCGGCCTGCCAAGGTTTCAAGTGGCGGATCTGGAACAGGACACCGCTCTCATGGCGCGGGCGAGAGACGAGGCGCGATTGGTCCTCCACACCGATCCAGAGCTTACCTCAGAACGCGGCATCGCTTTGAAAACATTGCTTTATCTGATGGAGCGAGACCAATCTGTGCGGCTGATGAAGGGCGGTTGAGGCCGCTGTGATTGCCGGAATGTTCTCTTTTGTACGAAATTTGTTCTTGAAATTGTCTCGAACTTATGGTGAACATAGGCGCAACAGAACGGAACGGAGGCTCCCATGACCGCCATCAGAACCGCCCGCGCCTATCTCTCGACAGCTCCGAAGGAGGCTGCGGCTGACATGTTCGGCATCTGTGCCATAGCGCTTTTTGTCTTCGCCGGGTTCGTGCTGCCTGGCCTGTTCTGACCTGACCTGAGTTTGCCCCGCAGGCCCTCGCGGCATGTCCCTCGCAGCCAGGCGCGCCCCCTCTGATGCGCCGAGGCTTACCCATCCCGCTCTCGCCTGCCAATTTGGCCGCCGCGTTCTTAGAACCGGCGGCCTTTCTTTCTCTATCTCTGAGGCTGGAGCTCTTTCGGCTCGCGACGGGTAAGACCTCGTTAATCATCTTCTCTCTACAAGTGCAGAGCGCCAGAACAGCGAGTGGACAACCGTGACCACGATCATCCTTGCCACGCAACGCACGGGCAGCACCCTCCTTTGTTCGGAGTTCGAGGACCTTGGAGGTTTGGGACGCCCCGGCGAGCATTTCCTGCCCTGGCTTCGCGCCCACCCCGAAGACGAAGAGATAACTGAAGAGGCGCTTGAGGAGATATTCTCCCGAGGTCGGGACGATGGCGGGCGTATTGGCCTCAAACTCATGGCGGGGTACTTGCCGGACATTGGGCGGGCATTCGGAAGCAACGACGCAGACCCTCTCAAAAGAGCGCATCACGCGTTGAAGGGGCTTGAGACTTGTCTGGGACCCGTGGCCTATTTTCGGTTGGACCGGAGTGATGTCTTTGACCAGGCGCTGTCTGCTTACCTTGCGACCGCGACGGGACTGTTCTTCCGCACCTCCGACGGGGAGGTGACAGATGCAAAGCACGCAGAGACCGAAAGCCATCATACAGCGCTTGCCGCATTCGATGGCAAACTTTTTGACACGTATATCGATCAGGTTGAACGCGATAAGGCGTTCCTCTCCGAAATCTGCGCCGGCATGGACGCGTCGATCCTTCATCTGACCTACGAGGATCTCACCCGAGAACGGCATGAAACCCTTACTCGCTGCTGTGAGCATGGTGGGATGCCGCCACCTGAAACCTTACCGAAGCGATGGATGCGTAAGGTTGTTCAGTCCGGACTGCGGGACAGGTTCCGCGCAGCAGCTGAACGTTCCTGGAAAGAGAGGATCGCCGCCGGGCGCTGGGTTACCGACTATGCCCACCGGGTCGAGAGCACTAGCGACGGTCCCGAAAATAGTATTGAGAAGGTGGATTATGTTAAGTAATTATTTACTCACTCAGCCGCTAACGGCACCCGCCGGTTGATCCGAACATCCGGACCAAATCCTTTCTCGAACTGAAAAAATTCCTTCTCGGTCATCTCCACAGTCAACGCCACGCCGTCTGCTTCGTCCAAACGCTCAATGACATCGGAATGATCATAGAGCCATGAGATCGCCCGTCCTGCGGTGTGCGAAAGCGCCATGTCGAACCGGTAGCGTTTGGGAAATAAGCGCCCTTCGATGGCCTCCAGCAGCGGACCTATGCCTACGCCGTCGAGGGCCGAAAGCGTGAGAACCGCAGGACTACGATCTGCTGCGGCGTGCTCGGCTGCGGCACGCTCCGGCGGAAGAAGGTCGATCTTGTTCCTCACCTCAAGCATCTCTGCCAAGCGGTCTTGATCCATCCCGAGGGTCTCCAGCACGGAGAGCACGTCCTTGGCGTGGCTTTCGGAATGCGGATGCGAGACGTCGCGCACATGGAGCACGAGATCCGCCTCTAGGACCTCTTCCAGTGTCGCTCGAAACGCCGCAATCAGTTGCACCGGCAAGTCCGAGATGAAGCCCACCGTATCGGACAGGATTGCGCGCCGCCCCGAGGGCAAGGTGATTTGGCGCATCGTCGGATCGAGGGTGGCGAAGAGCATGTCCTCGGCCATCACGCCCGCGGCCGAGAGACGGTTGAACAATGTGGACTTACCAGCATTGGTATAGCCGACAAGCGCAACCACGGGGTCCGGCACCTTCTTGCGCTTGGCCCGGTGGAGACTTCGCGTCTGGACAACCTTCTCGAGCTGACGCCGGAGCCGCGTGATCTTCTCGTCGAGTTGGCGCCGATCACTCTCGATCTGGCGTTCACCGGGACCGCCCATGAACCCCACGCCGCCGCGTTGCCGCTCCAGGTGAGTCCAAGAACGCACGAGCCGCGACTTCTGATAGCTGAGGTGAGCAAGCTCAACTTGCAGCACCCCTTCGCGGGTCTGGGCCCGGGCACCAAAGATCTCAAGGATCAGGCCGGTTCGATCGAGCACCTTTGCCTTCCACGCCCGCTCAAGGTTGCGTTGTTGGACGGGCGAAAGCTGTCCGTCGACCACGACCAGGGCATCGCCGGAGGCCGCGACCGCCTCCGCGATTTCCTCGACCTTACCGGGGCCGATCAGCGTGGCCGGATTGGGAGACGCGATAGGCACCACTGCGGCGGCGCTCACCTCAAGGTCCAGTGCCCGGGCCAGGCTGACGGTTTCCGCCAGCGCTGCGTCCGGCTCGCGCACAGATCCTCGGATATCGGGATGAAGGATGCGGGCCCGGGTCAAAAAACGCTCAGCTTCTTCGCGGTCATTGATCCCCATCGCCCTCATAGAGGCTGAAGGGTTGCGCCGGCATAATTGTGGACACTGCGTGCTTATAGACCAACTGCGACTGTCCATCACGCCGCAGCAGGATGCAGAAATTGTCGAAGGAGGTAATGACGCCCTGGAGTTTAACTCCGTTCACAAGAAAGACCGTTACCGGTATCTTCCCCTTACGAATATGGTTGAGAAACGCATCTTGCAGATTTTGCTGTTTTTCGCTGGCCATTTTATTTCACCTGTTTTTTCAGCCAAATGACACACGCCCTGGCTGAGAACCAGAGCGGTCACCACGGGGACTGTGGGGTGTCGGGGCGGGATTTTCCACCCCTTTGTGCCGCGTCGCGACTACTTTGCCAAGCGTCCGGGTTGAATAATGCAATCAGGGCCAGGGTTTCGATGCGACCAACAATCATAAGAGTGCCGAGGATTGCGCGCTGAGGGTCGGTGAGTGTTGAAAAGCCGCCATCGACTTCGGCGACCAATGCAAAGGCCGGACCCGTGTTGGCGATCCCAGCGATTGAGGCCACAAGCGCCTCTTCGAACCCCATCCGCAGGGCCGTCAGCCCGAGCATCGAAACCGCAATGGCGAAGATAAACAGCATCATAAAGGCCCAAACGATGGCGGGGCCTTCACGCAACAGGCTGCGGGTGCGGGCGCCGACACCGATGACACTGTAGGGTTGGGCAATGCGCTCGACCTCGCGCAAGCCGTGGCGCATCAACGCGTAGGCCCGGATCAGCTTAATCCCGCCGGCGGTCGTTGCCGCGCCGCCGCCAATGGCCGCGAGCGCCAGAAGGATCAGACCCGGGTTGGCCCAACCGCTCCAGTCCCGCGCGCTGTCCCAGAAGCCGGAGACAAAGCCCGTGGTGCTGAGAAAACTGAGCACGGTGAAGAACATGCCCCAGGTGGCCTCAAATGGATCAACTGGCTCGCCTGTGGCATCGAGCGTGTAGGCCCCGATCCAGTGGCGCAGGAACAGCGTCAGCGTAACCGCAAGCAGAAACCCCAGCATGGTCAGCAGTTCCGGGTCGCGGCGGAGCGGCATCCGGCTGCCTATCTCTGCCGCGTCCGAGTAGATCCGACGGCTGATGGCAAGCATAAGGAACACTGCCGCAAGCATCTCGGCGCCCACATTCGGTGTCGCGGCCAAGCCCTCCGGATGAGCGGAGATCCCGCTTGTCGACAGGATCGCCATGGCGTGGATCATCGAGTCGAGTTCGCTCTCGCCAGTGGCGCTGAGCCCAAGCCCGAGAACTGCAGTCAGCAACGCATAGATCGGGATGATCACCCGCATGGCCCGGATCACACGGACCTCGAGCGGCGGAAGGCTGGCGCCGAGGGAGACACCGCCCTGCCCCGCGCGGAGTTGCCAGGTTGCCGCCTCGATCTCGAACCCGCCGAGCTGCCGCGGAGCTAGCGCCACATAGGCGGCGCCAAGGGTCATGAACCCGCCAAGCCAGCCAACCAGGCCACGCCAGAGATTGATCGCGCGCGGAAGGCCTTCGAGGTTGCCGTAAACCGTACCGCCCGTGGTCGTGAAGGCGGCCGTCATCTCGAACACCGCACCCCAGATGCCGATGCTCGGGGTCAGCAGGATGAGAGGCACCGCGGCGAAGATCGGTGCGATCAACCAGCACAGGAGGAGAATCCCAAGCTCCCGCCGCGCCGAACCGCCATGTCCGCGATTGGCAAGAGCAAGCCCCATCAGTGCCGCCGCCACCACGGTGAAGATCCCTGAATAGAGAAATCCGCGGGCGACGCGCCACTCTCCGTCAGCCGCCGCCATGATGGCAGGCCCAGCCATCGCTGCCCCGATCACGATCAGGACCAGGCTGAAAATGGGAATGCGGCGCCCGCGCATGGCTCAGAAGAAATCCATGCTCACTCGGAACATTTGCTCAACCTGCTTCACCGCTGAGAACACGGCGAAAATCACCATAAGATCTCCGACTTGGACGGTTAGGTCACCCTTCGGCATCATAAGCTGGTCGCCCCGCAGCACCGCTCCCACAATCGAGCCGCGCGGAAAGTTGATGTCGCGCAACCGCCGCCCGGCGATCGGAGAGGTGGCCATTACCTGTGCCTCGATCGCCTCGCCCTCGCCTCTGCCGATGGAGTAGACCGCCTTGACCTTGCCGCGGCGCACATGGCGGAGAATGCCGGACACCGTGGTGGCCCGCGGGTTGATCAGCGCGTTCACCCCGAGCGGCTCGGCGATGGAGTAGAACGCCCCGTCTTTGGCGAGCGCGATGGAGATCGGGCAGCCGGTCTGCTTGGCGAGCGCGCAGGCGAGGAGGTTGGTCCGGTCGTCATCGGTGACGGCGACAACCGCATCCGCCTCCCCTGCCCCAGCCTCTGCAAGCAAAGTGGTATCGAGCGCATCGCCGTTGAGCACTATCGTCCGCTCAAGCGTGTCGGCGGCATACTCTGCACGAGCTCGGTCGATCTCGATCATCTTCGCGCGAAGGTGGTTGGAGCCCTCGATCTGTTGGGCCACCCGCAATCCCACATTGCCGGCACCGACGATCAGCACCCGTTCGGGCTTCATGTTCTCTTTGCCGAAAATGGAATAGGCGCGGCCGAGATCCTCTTGCGCAGCGACGAGGTAGATGTCGTCGCCAACCAGAAGCTGATCCTCGCGGCCGGCCACCCAGATCTTCCCCTGCCGCCGGACGGCCACAACGATGGCCCGCAGCGTCGAGAACAATTCCGACAGCTGACCGAGCGGCGTGTTCACAACCGGGCAATCATCTTCGAGGTGAATGCCGACAAAAGCCGCGCGCCCACCGAGGAACGGCTCCACATCGAAGGCGGCGTTCGCCTCCAACCGCCTGAGCGTAACCTTCGCGACCTCGGTCTCCGGGCTGATGATGACGTCGATCGGCATGTGGTCGCGGCGAAAGAGATCGGACCACTCGGCGCCGAGATAGCTCTCGGTCCGCACCCGCGCGATCTTGGTGGGCACGTCGAACACCGAATGCGCCACCTGGCAGGCAACCATGTTCACTTCGTCCATCGAGGTTGCGGCGATCAGCATGTCGGCATCTGCAGCGCCTGCGCGCGCCAGCACATCCGGATGCGAAGCAAATCCCGTCACGCCGGAGACGTCCAGCGCATCCGTCACGCGCCGCACCAGACCCGCGTTCTGGTCGATCACCGTAACCGCATTGCCCTCATCAGACAGCGACCGGGCGATCTGGCTGCCGACCTGGCCTGCGCCACAGATAATGGCCTTCACGATAGCCTCCGCAGCGCGGGGTTACCCGTCGTTGGCCGCCAGGTCCTCTTCCTCGAGCGAACCGGTCTCATCCACCACCGCCATGCGCACACCGCCCCGGGACGTGGTCACCACATTCAGCATCTTGAGCTTGCGATGCAAGGCCGAGCGCTCCATGCCCACGAAGCTCGCAGTCTTGGAGATGTTGCCGCCGAAGCGGTTGATCTGGGCGATGAGGTACTCCCGCTCGAACATTTCACGGGCCTCTCGAAGCGGCAAACTCGCAACAAGGCCCATGAGATCACCGAGCCCGGCCTCGGGTGCCTCCGTGCCGACCGTGCCGCCAGGGAGCTCGCTGGCGCAGATCTCCACCTGATCCGCGCCGAGGATCAGCACTTGTTCCATCATGTTCCGGAGCTGCCGGACGTTTCCGGGCCAGGTACGGGTTTGGAGGGCAGCGATGGCCCCCTCTCCGACATGACGCCGCGCCAACCCTTGCTCTCGCGCGAACATCTCCAGAAAATGCTGCGCGAGAACGGGGATATCCTCACGCCGGTGTTCCAAGGTCGGCATCTCAATCGGGACCACGTTCAGCCGGTGATAAAGGTCCTCGCGGAAACGCCCGGCAGAGATCTCCGCTGCAAGATTGCGGTTGGTGGCGGAGATCACGCGCACATCGACCCGCACGGTGGAGCTGCCACCGAGACGGGTGAAGGCCTGATCAACAAGCACCCGCAGGATCTTCGATTGGGTGCCGAGGGGCATGTCGCCGACCTCGTCGATAAAAAGCGTGCCGCCATGGGCCCGTTCGAACAGGCCGATAACGGCGGGGCGGTCCGCCTCTTCTCGGCCGAAGAGCACCTCTTCCATCCGGTCGGCTTCCATCGAGGCGGCATTCACCACGACGAAGGGTGCATCGCGGCGGGAGGAGCGCCGGTGGACATAGCGGGCGGAAACCTCCTTGCCAGTGCCGGGGCCGCCAGAGAGCAGCACCCGGCTGCCCGTGCGCGCGACCCGGTCAAGTTTCGCGCGCAGCGCGTTCATCGCAGGGCTCTGGCCGATCAGTTCAGCGCTGGCCTCCGTCGCGGAGCGGAGTGCCGAGTTCTCTCGCCGCAACCGGCTGGTCTCCAGCGCGCGGCCCACGACCACCAAAAGCTGATCCGAGGTGAAAGGTTTCTCGATGAAATCATAAGCGCCCTGCCGCACGGCTGCGACTGCCACTTCGATATTCCCGTGTCCGGAGATAATCACGACCGGAACGTCCGGATTATCTCTCCTTACGCATTTCAGGATTTCGATCCCATCCATACGGCTGCCCTGGAGCCAGATATCGAGGATCACCAGATCGGGGGCGGAGCGATTGATCTCCGCGAGCGCTGTGTCCGCGTCGACCGCCATACGGGGCCGGTGGCCTTCGTCGCCCAACAGATCCGAGATCAGCTCCCGGATGTCCGCCTCATCGTCTACAACTAGAATATCGGCCATCTTTAACCCCTCCGTCTCTTATCCAGTGGCAGCGGCGGCAGGCCCGAGCGTGCGCGAGGCACGTATGGGCCGCGGCAGACGGAGGCTGATTTTCGCCCCATCGAGGCCCGAGGCACCGTCGGCATCCCCAAGCGCAAGCTCGCCACCATGTTGTTCCATGATCTTTGTCACGATCGCGAGGCCGAGCCCCGTCCCTGTCTCTCGTGTGGTCACGTAGGGATCGGTCAGTCGCGAGCGCTCCTCGCGCGGCAGACCGGTCCCGTTGTCGGTGATGCTGAGGCGGTAGTTGCGCTCGCCGGTCACAAGGCGCAGCTTTATCCGCCCGGACGGCGCATCGTCGCCGTCGCGACGGCTCCTCGCATCGATCGCATCCGCAGCGTTTTGCAGCAGGTTCGTCAGCACTTGTGCCAGCATCGCCCGGTCGCAGAGGACAGGGGCCATCACCGGCGGGACATCGAGCTCGTAGGTGATATCCGACCGCCCTTCCCGTTGCAGCAGAACCGCATCGCGCATCAGGGCGCAGAGATCCTCTTCGGCGAGATTGGGTTCGGGCATACGCGCAAACTTGGAGAACTCATCGACCATGCGGCGGATATCGGCGGTCTGGCGCGTGATCACTTCGATGTAGTTCTCGAACTTCGGCCCCTCGTCCCCGAGCAGCCTCACATATTTCCGTTTCATACGGTCAGCCGAGAGCTGGATGGGTGTCAGCGGGTTCTTGATCTCGTGCGCGATGCGGCGGGCGACATCGCCCCAGGCGGCCATGCGCTGTGCAGACGCGAGCGCCGTGATGTCGTCGAAGGTGAGCACATGTCCTTCGTCCGGGCGGTCGGGAACGCGGGGCGCATAGCGGGCCAGGAACTCTCGCGGTTGCCCATCGACGGACTGGCGAACTTCCCCCCGGGCAATCCCGCCAGGCGCACGTTTTGCACCTGAAATCAAGGCGCCAAATCCCGGGACAAGCTCGACGATTTCCTGCTTCAGCATCTCGTTTCCGTCGAGCCCGAGGAGGTCTGCAGCCGCTGCATTGGCGAGGTCGACGCGTCCCTCGCCATCGATGCCGATGACCCCGGCGCTGACCCCTGCCAAAACAGCCTCTGAGAACTGTCGGCGCAACTCCGTCTCGCGGTTGGCGTCGATCAGCGCATCCCGCTGGCCCTGTACCTGGTCTGCCATGCGGTTGAAGGCCCGGCTGAGGAGCGCGATCTCGTCCGATCCGCGTTCCTCCTTCACGCGTGCGTTCAGCTCGCCCGAGCCAATACGCTCAGCTGCTCCGGCCAACCGCCCGACGGGTTTGGCGAGCCGTTCGGCAAACCAGAGACCAAGCAAAATCGCGGCCACGATGACGAGTGCCGCAAAGCCAAGATAAATGAGCGCGAAATCGAACAGCAGGCTCGAGCGGTCCTTTTCCAGCTGTTCATAAAGTTGAACGGTCGCCTGCGTCTCGTCCAGCAGGCGCAGCACATCCCCCTGGACATCGCGCGAGACATAGAGGAACGCATCGAAATAGTTGCTGAGGTAGACGAGCGCCCGGATCTCGTTGTTGGCGTCGTCCTCCATGATCACCGTCTCACCGGCCCGCGCGCGGGAGAGCTGTTCCGGGGTTGGCGCCTCGAAGCTGAAGAGATAGCTGAACTCGCCGCGCGCCAGGATCTCTTGTTGACTGTTGAAGACGAACGCTTCGGGCAATTCCCGGATCAGCGCCTGTTGACGCACCAACTCTGCCAGATCCGCCTGGCCGATGCCGTCATCCGCGGCGCGGTTGAGATCATTGGCCATTGCCAAGATGTCGCCGCGGATGTTGTTGCGGTGCTCGCGCTCATAGGCTTCGGCGGTTGCGAGCGCGTTGCGGACCACGCTGCCCACACGATCAGAGAACCAAGTCTCGATCCCGAGATTGATGGAAAGCGTCGCAAAGATCGCGACAATCACCGTCGGGACGAAGGCAACAATGGCGAACACCCCCGTCAATCGGAGATGGAGCTGGCTGCCGACGCGCTTGCGCCGCCGCGCCAGCACGAGCTGCCCGACGCGGATCCCAATGAGGGCAACGAGCGCCAGCAGGTAACAGAGATCGACCAGCAAGACGATCCGAACCAAGGACGAGTGGCTGTCCCCGCTCCCGAGGGCAAAGGCGGTAACGATGGCAAGAATTGGCCCCAGCAGAACCAGCGTGATGATGCCCTGACGGCCGAGCCAATGTGGGAGCCCTGCCCCCAGCCTTTGTCTCCAACCTTCGAGCCCGATATCGCTCACGCAGCCCCCTCAGGGATGGGCGTCGCACCGGCGCCGCCTCATTGTTGCTGATCTACATCAGTTTCTTGCCACGTGTTACAGGAATGTCAAGCTCGCGGATCTTCTTACGGAGCGTATTGCGGTTGATGCCAAGGAGATCAGCCGCTTTCACCTGGTTTCCGCGCGTGGCGGACAGCGTGAGCGCAATCAGCGGCAGTTCGATCTCCCGCAGCACCCGGTCGTAGAGGCCGGGTGGGGGAAGCTGCTCCCCATGCATCCCGAAATAGCGGGACAGGTGGTGCTCGACCGCAGCGCCAAGGGTGCGCTCCGCTTCACCGATGCCGCGCCCGCCTTCCTCCGGCCCCCGCGCGGCCAACTCGGCCTCCACCGCTGCCCCAGGGATGAGCTCGTCCGGGCAAAGGGCCGCAAGCCGCTTCACCATGTTCTCCAGCTCGCGCACATTGCCGGGCCAGTCGTGTTCCTGCAGCGCCTCCATCGCATCGCTGGAGAGCGTCTTTCGCGGCAGCCCCTCGGTCTCGGCGCGCCGCAGGAAATCGCGCGCGAGGTCGGGGATGTCGTCCCGCCGCTCCCGCAGGGACGGCAGGCGGATCGGCACGACATTGAGCCTGTAATAGAGATCCTCGCGGAACCGGCCCTCCGCGATCAACGCGCGCAGGTTCTGATGGGTGGCCGCGACGATCCGCACATCCATGCGTCGCATCTGGCGCCCGCCAACGGAGGTGAACTCGCCTTCCTGGAGCACCCGCAACAGCCGCGTCTGCGCCTCGGGCGGCATATCCCCGATCTCGTCGAGGAAGAGCGTGCCGCCTTGGGCTTGTTCGAATTTGCCCATGGCGCGCTCGGTCGCCCCGGTGAAGGCGCCTTTCTCGTGGCCGAAAAGCTCTGACTCGATCAACTCGCGCGGGATCGCTGCCATATTGATCGCGAGGAAGGGTCCCTTTGAGCGCTTCCCAAAGTTGTGCAGCGCCCGGGCGACCAGCTCCTTGCCCGTGCCGCTCTCGCCCGAGATCATCACGGTAAGGTCGGTGTGCATCAGCCGCGCCATGACGCGGTAGACTTCCTGCATCGCCTGAGAGCGCCCGATCAGGGGCAGTTTCTCGTCCGGACGCTGGCTCGGATCATCTGCGGTTTCGTGCGCGCTCTTATCCTCGAGAGACTTCTCAACACTGGCAATCAGCTCTTTGAGGTCAAATGGTTTTGGGAGGTACTCATATGCTCCCACCTCAGTCGCCCGGATCGCCGTGAGAACCGTGTTCTGTGCGCTCATCACAATGATCGGCAGCTCGGGGCGCCGACGGCGGATTGCGGGCAGCAGATCGAGCGCGTCCCCGTCCGGCATGTGGACATCCGTGACGATCACATCGCCCTCGCCCGCCTCCACCATCCGCCAGAGCTGCGTCGCAGAGCCGGTCGCACGCACACGGCAACCGATGCGGCCAAGGGCTTGCGACAAGACCGTCCGGATGGATCGGTCGTCATCGGCCAAGAGGACAGTCGCACCCGGGGTCACGCAGCATCCTCCGCGCCGGCCACCGCGGAAGCCTCAACCTGTTCTTGCGTTGCAACCGGAAGTGCGAGGCGGAAACGGGTCCAACCGGGTTCACTCTCGCAAGCGACGATCCCTCCGTGATCGGCGATGATCTTTGAGACTAGCGCAAGACCAAGCCCGGAGCCTGAGCTTTTGGAGCTCACAAAGGGCTCGAAGATGTGGCGGCGAAGGTCTTCTGGCACGCCCGGTCCGTTGTCCGTGATCGAGATCTGGAGCGGCAGGCTCTCCCGGCGGCCCGACGGGGTGCGCACCTTCATTCCCGCCCGGAAGGCTGTGCGGATCTGGATAACCCCGCCGACCTGCGGCGCCGCTTCGCCCGCGTTCTTCAACAGGTTGATCAGCACCTGCATAAGCTGGTCGGAGTCTCCCGCAGTCGGGGGCAGCGACGGATCGTACTCCTCGACAAACCGGACATGGCTGGCGAACCCGGCCTGCGCCGCCCGCCGCGCCCGGTCGAGCACATCGTGGATGTTCACCGGCACGCGCCGCCCGGGGCCGATATCGCCAAACTGCTCGACCCGGTTCATCAGGGCTCCGATGCGTTTTGTTTCTTCGCGGATAAGGCCCGTTAGCTCCCGATCCGCCTCCGTCACGCTGGCCTCGAGGAGTTCGGCCGCTCCGGAGATGCTGGAGAGTGGGTTCTTGATCTCATGGGCCAGCATGGCGGCCATGCCCGCGACGGAGCGTGCCGCATTGCGGTGGCTCAGCGAGCGATCCATCGTCTCGGCAATCGCGCGGGGCACGATCTGCAGCATCACCCAGCCTTCGCCGATCGGAGCCGCATGTATGTCGACCAGCCGCGGCATCGCCTCGGGCCACAGGAACTCCACATCGTACTCAGCGGTCTTCGTGCCGGCCGCCAAGACCTGGCGGACCAGGTCGACGATGCGGCTGTCCGGACCTGCCAGCCGGTCGAGGGCGCGGCCTCGGAGTTGGCGCTCGGAAGAGTCAAAGAAGGCCTCGCCTGCGCTGTTGACCGCGCCGACCTCCAATGCGGACGAGATGGTCATGGCCGGGGTTGGCAGACTCTGCCAAAGCGCTTCTGGCAGGGTGTCTGAAGAAGGGGTCTGATCGGTCATGCTGCTTCGCGCGCCTCGTCGCGGTCTAGAAGAGAGGGCAGGTCGGAGCGGATAAGGCCGATGAGCGTCTCGGGGCTCTCGGCCGTCATAAGCGTTCGCCTGAGATGTGCTGCTGCCGGATGGGGCGCGATGTAGGCATCCAGGTGTTTTCGGAACGCCCGCGGCCCGACCGTTGCACCGTAGAAAGAACAATGGGCGTCGGCGTGTTCTGCGATGAGTTCGGCCAAAGCGGCTCCTTGCGGGCGCAACGACGCGACCTGTCCCTCGAGGCCCGCGGCAATCTCCGCCAAGAGCCAGGGCGCGCCCTTCGCCGCTCGCCCCACCATTACGCCGGCAGCCCCGGAGTGCGAGAGCGCCCTACGCGCATCTGTTGCCGAAGCGATGTCGCCGTTCGCCAGCACGGGGATCGAGACCGCCTCCACCACGCGTCGGATCGCGCGCCAGTCCGCCGTGCCTTTGTAAAACTGAGCCCGCGTGCGGCCGTGAACGGTCAGCATCTGCACCCCCGCTGCCTCGGCCCTGCGCGCGATCTCAGGCGCGTTCAGGCTCGTCTCGTCCCAGCCTAGGCGCATTTTCAGGGTGACCGGCACGGGCACGGCGGCCACGACCGCCTCGATCAGGGTGAGCGCGTGGTCCGGGTCTCGCATCAGTGCAGCGCCCGACGCGCCAGAGGTCACCTTCTTTGCGGGGCACCCCATGTTGATGTCGATGATCCGCGCGCCATCTCCGGCTGCGCGACGGGCGGCTTCGGCCATCGCCCCAGCCTCCCGGCCAGCGATCTGAACCGAGGTTCGCGCGGCATCCGCTCCGATCTCAGCCTTGGCGCGCACGCTTGGTTTTCCGGACAGTGCCTCGTCGCAGGCGACCATCTCCGAGACCACCAATCCAGCGCCAAACCGGCTGACCAGATCGCGAAAAGGACGGTCGCTAATCCCCGCCATCGGCGCAAGCACCACAGCGGGACTGATCGCCATTTCACCAATTCGCAGAGTCATGCCCAAATCCTCATCACGCCCTCGACTGTTAACCCCTGCCCTTGTGTGGTGCAAGGCCCGACCCTACAACCGGCGCGCAGTGCGGAGGCAGAGATGGCAACAGCGGTGGTGATCGTCGCAGCCGGACAGGGAACCAGGCTCGGCGGGCCGGTGCCCAAACAATATCGGATGCTGGGCGGCCGCTCCGTGCTGGCGCGGACGGTGGAGGCTGCCCTTGCGGCTCCCGTCGACACGGTACGGGTCGCGATCGACCCCGCGGCACGGGCGTTCTACGATGACGCGATTGCAGGGATCAGCGATCCGCGGCTGGGTGCTCCCGTTGCTGGCGGCTCGAGCCGGGCCGAGACGGTCCGCCTCGCTCTCGAGTCGCTTCAGGACACCGGATCAGACACCGTGCTGATCCACGATGCAGCGCGCCCCTTCGCACCTCCGGCACTCTTCGAGACGCTTGCAGCAGCCGTGGGACCGCAATGTGGTGCGATCGCTGCGGAACAGGTGGTCGACGCGCTCTGGGCCGAGGTGGACGGCCATGCGGACACGCCGCGCCCGCGCGCTGGCCTTTGGCGGGCGCAAACCCCACAGGCCTTTCCCTATGCTGCTCTGCTGGCAGCCCATCGGGACCAGGCCAATGCCGATCCTCCAGCGCTCGACGATGCGGAGGTGTTTCGCCGGGCGGGACACCGGGTCCGGCTCGTTGCGGGACCGCCCGAGAACTTCAAGATCACCCGTGGCCCGGATCTGGCCCGCGCAGAACGCATGTTGGGGGGAGAGATGGACATCCGCATGGGGCACGGCTTCGATGTGCACATCTTTTGCCCGGGCGATCACGTGACGCTCTGCGGAGTGCGGGTGCCCCATAGCCACGGTCTCAAGGGACATTCCGACGCCGATGTCGGGCTGCACGCTTTGGCAGACGCCCTTTACGGCGCGCTCGGAGATGGCGACATCGGGCAGCACTTTCCGCCATCCGACCAGCAATGGCGCGGCGCGGAAAGCCACATCTTCCTCGCGCACGCAGGACAGCGGGTCGCAGAGCGTGGTGGCCGCATCGCGAATTGCGACGTGACCTTGCTCTGCGAACGGCCGAAGATCGGACGCCATGCGCCGGCGATGCGCGTCCGGATCGGAGAGATCCTGGGCCTGGATCCCGCGCGCGTCTCGATCAAGGCGACCACGATGGAGAAGATGGGCTTTGTCGGACGGGAAGAAGGCATGGGCGCGATAGCCACTGCCACGGTGATCCTGGGAGGCGCCGCATGACCGGAATGGCACGGGCACTGGCCACCGGGTTCGGGCTCGGTCATTTGCCTGGCGCGCCCGGGACCTGGGCCTCGGCGGCGACGATCCCACTTGTGTGGGGCCTGCACTGGCTTGGTGGGTTCTGGCTGGTGCTGCCGCTGACCTTCATTGTCATCTGGGGCGGTCTCTGGGCCTGCGCGCAGATCCTGAAGGGGCCTGACGATGATCCCTCCGAGGTGGTGATCGATGAGATCGCGGGTATGATGATTGCGCTTTGGCCCCTTTCTCTCGGCATGAGCTTGGCCGATGCGCCCCCACACGTCTTCCCATGGCCCGGTTGGGTGGCCGCTTTCGTGCTCTTCCGAATCTTCGACATCCTCAAGCCGCCGCCCGTGGATATGGCAGAGCGCGTCGGCGGTCCGGTCGGTGTGATGCTCGACGACATTGTTGCTGGGATGATTGCAGCGGCGCTCGGGGTCCTGGCAGCGGGTGTGGCCCATGGCTGGATCCTCTGAGATCCGAGCGGCGGCGGAGGCCGTCCTCACCGCGTGCCGCACAGCCAGCCTGATGGTGGCAACGGCGGAGAGTTGCACCGGGGGCCTGGTCGCCGCCGCGCTGACCGACATTCCGGGGTCCTCCGCGGTCGTCGAACGCGGCTTTGTCACCTATTCCAATGCGGCAAAAGCCCAGATGTTAGGGGTGCCCGCCTCTCTCATCGAGACGCATGGAGCAGTCTCCGAACAGGTCGCACGGGCGATGGCTGAGGGGGCGCTGGCCCACAGCAAAGCGGATCTGGCCGTGTCCATCACCGGGATCGCAGGACCGGGCGGTGCGACCCCGACAAAGCCGGAGGGATTGGTCCACTTCGCCTGCGCCCGCCGGGATCGAGACACGGTCGCTCTGCGGGTCGAATTCGGAGCGCTTGGTCGGGAGGCTGTCCGGACCGCCTCGGTCTTGCAGGCCCTCAAGCTGCTCGAGGACGCCGCCGGCTAGGACATCAATCCGACGCTGCGGCTGGCGCGTTTGTCAGCGGGTGCGGGGCAGCCCCGCGATAAAGGGCCTCCGCCCGTTTCTCAAAGGCCCCGACAATGCGCTGCATGGCCTGCCCGAACACCGCGCCGATCACCATCTGGAGCGTCCGCGACTTGAACTCGAAGTCCACAAAAAACTCCACCTCACACGCCCGGTCGCTCACGGGCTTGAAACGCCATGAGTTATCGAGATAGCGGAACGGTCCGTCGAGATAGGTGACATCGATTCTGAGCGTATCCCGATAAAGCGTCACACGACTGCCGAAACGTTCGCGGTAGACTTTGAATGAAATCACCAGATCCGCGTCGATCACCTCAGACCCATCCGCCATCGTCTTACACGCCCGAATGCGCGAGGCCGAGCACCAGGGCAGGAACTCCGGGTACTTCTCGATATCCGCAATCAACGCGAACATCTCATCGGCCGAATATGGCATCGGTCTGGTCTCGGCATGGGTCGGCATGGGTCGATCTCTCCGTGTCAGAGAGACCGACATAGTCTGTCCACGGTTAACGGTTCAACCCTGCGGTAAGATCATCCGACCACAAAGGTGATCAGTTTTCCTCGATGCCCCTCCGGGACGGAGGTGGAGTGGGTCTCGCCTTGGCTGCTTGTCACAACGCGCATGCCTTGGGCTGGGGGCGCAGGACGGATTTCAGGTCAGCGCCAACCGATCTGTTAGCACTTGTTGAACCTTGGATCTAAGCGTCTGATCCCGCCCTAATTTGCGCGGGCGAGGCGTGCTGCCTTCAAGCGGGCGAAGTCGTCCCCTGCATGATAGGATGACCGGGTCAGCGGCGAGGATGACACCATCAGAAAGCCCCGTGCCGTCGCTGCGTCCGCATAGCCGGCAAACTCTTCAGGGGTGACATAGCGGGCGACGGCATGGTGCTTAGGTGTCGGCTGGAGGTACTGGCCGATGGTCAGGAAATCCACATCCGCCGCGCGCATGTCTTCCATCACCTGGCGCACCGCCTGCTGGTCTTCGCCGAGCCCCACCATGATCCCGGATTTGGTGAAGATGGACGGATCGATCTCCTTCACCCTCTGCAGCAGCCGCAGCGAGTGAAAATACCGCGCGCCCGGACGCACTTCCGGGTAGAGGCCCGGGACCGTCTCGAGGTTGTGGTTGAAGACATCCGGGCGGGCCTCGACCACCGCCTCGAGGGCGTCCGGCCCGCATTTCAGGAAGTCGGGCGTCAGCACCTCCACCGTGGTGCCAGGGCACTTGTTCCGGACCGCTCGGATGGTCTGCGCGATGTGCCCTGCCCCCCCGTCTTCCAAGTCGTCCCGGTCGACGGAGGTGATCACCACATGGGAGAGCCCAAGCTTCGAGACGGCATCCGCGACCCGCACAGGCTCGAACACATCCAAGGCGTCGGGCTTGCCAGTGGCGACATTGCAAAAGGTGCAACCACGGGTGCAGATCTGGCCCATGATCATCATGGTCGCGTGGCCCTGCGCCCAGCATTCGCCGACATTCGGGCAGCCGGCCTCCTGACAGACGGTCGAGAGACCATGCTCGCGGATCACCGATTTGGTGTCAAAGAAACCTTGGCCCGAGGGCGCCTTGACCCGGATCCAGGGCGGCTTCTTTGGGCTCGGATTGTCCGCACGGTGGGCTTTTTCGGGATGGCGCGTGCGGGCGGTGGTCTCGGTCATGCGGATCTCCTCGGTTGGAGGGGAGAATAGGCGACCACGGCCAAGCCTGCCAGAGCGCCGATCGCATAGCAGCCCGTGCGCTGTCGTCACATGGGGTGTGGCGGCAGGTCCGCTTGACCACAACGTGCATCCCCTTGACGCTGGTCGCAAATCACAGGGAGACAATGATGACCGCGCCAAGCGACGCCGAGGAATATGATCCCGCAACGGGGACGTTCCGACCGATCCGAAAGAAGCCGGCGGGCAAGCCGCACCAGGTCTACAGTGCCAAGGCAGCCCGCCAAGGAGCTGCCCCGAAACCTCGGCGCGTGACCGGCCTCTCCGAAAGCGGCGAGCGTTACGGCGTGTTCTACGAGATCATGGAAGGCGGATTGAAGAGCGACAGTGCCAAGTACATGGTGATGGGCGCGAAGATCGTCATGGCCGTGATCTTCGCGCTGTTAGTCTATGAAGCGGTCAGTTACCGCCTCGCATTGAGCTGACTCGAGTTACTGGGCCGCGGGCTGGGTCTTGGTTTCGGCCTCGGCCCGGTCCTGGTCATCGGAGAACAGGCCAAAGAAGGAGAAGCTGCTCGCGCTCTCACCCTTCTCGGCGCGGGCCTTGGCCTGTTCAGCCTTCAGCTTTTCGATCTGCTCGGTGCGATCGCCACCTTTGGCGAAAGCCATATCGACAGCCCCGAGGGCCGTGAGGGCAATGGCGGCTGCAATCAGGGTCTTGATCGGCGCGTTCAGGGCGGCATCGAGGGTGGTGCGCATTGTCGGTCCTCCCGGTTTTGCGTTTCGCTGAGGAGGAGATGGGCGCGCGTAAGGGAGCTGGCGAGAGGGCCGTCTGTCACCTCTCGGCACAGGTCCGTGAGGGTGCGTCAGGCGCTGGTGAGGGCGTGCTCCGGGAAGAGCGCGGCGAGGCCGTCGCGGCTTGCCTCCGCCACACCGCGCTCGGTGATCAACCCCGTCACGAGGCGCGCCGGCGTGACATCGAAGGCGGGGTTCGCAACGGGTGATCCCGGGTTCACGATTTCGGCCTCGACAACGAACCCATCGGCCAGACCACTCACATGGGTGACCTCGCGCGGACTGCGCTCCTCGATGGGGATCTCGGCACCGCTCCCTAGCGTCCAATCGATGGTTGGAGATGGCAAGCAGACGTAGAACGGCACGCCGGTGTCTTGTGCTGCCAAAGCCTTGAGGTAAGTGCCGATCTTATTCGCCACATCGCCATTGGCGGCGGTGCGGTCAGTGCCGACGAGGCACAGATCGACCTGTCCCGCCTGCATCAGGTGCCCGCCTGCATTGTCGGCGAGAACCGTGTGGGGGATGCCGGCCCGCGCGAGTTCCCAAGCGGTCAGGTGACCGCCCTGGTTGCGGGGGCGGGTCTCGTCCACCCAGACGTGAACGGGCATGCCCTCCTCCGCCGCACGATAGATCGGGGCCGTCGCGGTCCCCCAATCGACCGTTGCCAGCCAGCCCGCATTGCAATGGGTCAAGATGTTCACTGGGCCATCCGCCTGAGCCGCACGGATAAGCGCCAGCCCATGCTCGCCAAGGGCGCGGTTGCGCGCCACGTCCTCATCCGCGATGCGCGCAGCCAAAGCATAGGCCGCAGCGCGCCGATCCCCTTCGGGCAGGGCCAGAACGCTCTCGAGCGCCAAATCGAGGGCCCAGCGGAGATTGACCGCCGTGGGCCGCGTGGCGCCGAGCGTGGCGTGTGCCGCGCGCAGACCTGCGTCCGAGGGGTCCACTCGCGTGGCTATTGCCATTCCGTAAGCCGCCGTCGCCCCGATCAACGGGGCTCCCCGCACCTGCATGGCGGCGATCGCATGGGCGGCCTCGGCCACGGTCGTCAGACCAACCGTCTCAAAGGCGAAGGGCAGCTTGGTCTGATCGATGATCCCGACCGTCCCGTCCGCTTCCGCCCAAATCGTGCGCCAGGGTTTGCCGTCGATCCACATGGGGCCTCCACTCTCTGCCGGAGGCCCCGAGTCTAGCACGCTTGATCGCGTCAGCCGAGGGCCGGACGCGGATCCCCATCGTCGAGGTAGCTCTTACCGCTGATCTTGATCATGTAGTGGTCAGAGAGCAGTTGATCATGCGCCTCGAGATCGGCAGACCGGAGAACATACTGGCGCGAGTATTTGAACTCCGGCCGATCCTCAGCGACAAAGGCGCGATCGAACGGGGAATCCCCATAGCGTCGGCTCCAGTAGGTCGAGCTGTCCGTATTGTTGAGATCAATCAGGCCATTATCGACGAAACATGTGATCGCAGGTTCGTCGAACTTCAGGACATTCGTATCGCCGATCAGGACCAGGCTTTCGTCGATTTCAGCGCGCACCCGGTCGAGTTGCGCACACAAGGTCTTCGCCTCGGCCTCCCGGACGCGCATGTTCTTAGTGCTCCCGCCGTAGTTCGATTTCATGTGGAGCGGGATCAGCGACAGGCTCTTGTCTTCTTCGACTTGGCGCCATTCGGTGCCGTCTTCGGCCTCCGCCGACGCAAACTCGCGCCAAACCTTCATGCGGAACGTCATCTTCACCGCGTGCGGCGTGCGGTCCCACAGGTTCAGGTCGCCTTCCTTATGGCTCACTGGGATCTTGAGGAGACCCGTTTGGCTCACTTTGGTGTCGTTCCAAAGCACGGCGCAGAGCTGGGTGGTATCGCCCTCCGACCGGTTGGGAAGGATGAGATAGGCCCACTCACTGCCGAGATGTTCCTCGAGCAGGTAGCAGACGATGTCGAGATCGCGGTTGCGTCGTGTCCCCTTGGCGCTCGACGCGATCACCGGCTGGTCGGGAAACAGCCGCACCTCCTCCTCAGGGTCCGTGACATAGATCTCCTGCAGCGCAATGATATCCACGCCAGCCAGTTCGATGTGATCCGCAAGGGCATAGGCGCTTTGGCGTTTTTCTTCCGGGCTACGGCCCGAGAGGTGCTCGATATTCCAGCTGCCGATTTGAAGAAAGCTCATTATTCGTCCTCCAGCGAAATTGATTGCCAGACGAGTGTCGTTCTGAAGTAAGGCCTTCGATATGAAATTTTTTACAACAGTTTACGAAGCCAAGGGGTTTTCAGTTCGCCCCGTTGACAGAGGCTGCTGCAGTGCACACCTCACTGGCAACATATGAGTCATTTCAATGGAGGCCCCAAGCCTATGAACGCCAGCCCGAGCACGACGGACACCGAGACCCAAGCAGAGACCTTTGACCGGCGACCAATTTGGAAACGCGGCGGCTTAATGCTGATCTTTGTGATTGCGTTCTCCATCGCGCAGGTGATGCTCAATCTCGCGGCGGTGGTGCAGTTCATCACCATGCTGCTCACGGGCAAGCCAAACCAGTTCGTGGCGGAGTTCGGGCGTTCACTGGCCATCTGGCTGGCCGAGGTTTCGGCTTTCCAGACGGGAGCGACGGAGAACAAGCCTTTTCCCTTTGCGTCCTGGCCGAGCGCAGACTGACTGTCCCGGCAGAAGGGGCGCGGCTGCCAGGAACACCGCGCCCAATCAGTTAGACCGACATCTTCAGCACTTGGTCGATCTTATCGCCAATTTTCTCGTTGAAGGCGCCGCCATCCAGAACTGATCCCAGTTTTGCCAGTGCATCGCCGTGGGCCTTGTACTTGGGATTGAGGAGCGCGAGGTTCTTCGCCGCGTTTCCGCTCTGCAGCATCGATTCACAGAGCGGTTTCAACGCAGGATGCTTAAACGCTTCTCCCTCACGGGCACTGCCTTTCCACTCAGAATAGGCTGACGCCATCCGAGCCCATTGCGTGCGTGCCTCCTTCAGTTCGTCGGGATAGGTCGTCATCGAGGCAGAGATCCCCTCGATAGCGCTGATATAATTGGTCGTATAGAACATCAGGCGGTCTTTGATCAGCTTCTCAAATTTTGGATGCTTCTTTTTGACCGAGGCGCAATAGGTATCAAGCTTACCTTTCAAGACTTTTGCCTGCTTGGCAGCCGTGACATAGTCTTTAGCATAAGCTTTATGGAACTTATCAAGTTCCGAGCCGACACTGATCTTACTACATGCGCCCTTCGAAACACCGGCCTTGTCGCGCTCTGTCTGCCAGCGTTTACGATCCCAAACCTGCATATTCAGTCCGGCCATCTCTCATCTCCCAATAAAATTTGTCGCAACGGTTCCACGCAAATGGTGGAGCCGCAAGACGTTTACAATGCTGATCAGAGGCAATGTGGCCCTCGCCGCCCTTGCCTTGAGCGCGGCAACGGGGCATCTGGATCCCATGAGCGATATCGCCCCAATTCACGTGATCGGCGGTGGCATGGCGGGCTGTGAGGCTGCCTGGGCCGCCGCAAATGCCGGCGTTCCTGTTGTGCTGCACGAGATGCGGCCCGAGCGTGGCACCCATGCGCACCAGACGGATGGCTTGGCGGAACTGGTCTGTTCCAACTCCTTCCGCTCTGATGACGACGAGACGAACGCCGTGGGCCTTCTGCACTGGGAGATGCGGCGCGCCGGATCGATCCTGATGGCTTGTGCCGAACCCGCTTCGGTGCCTGCCGGGGGTGCTTTGGCGGTGGATCGAGAGGTGTTCTCGGCCGCGGTCACCAAGGCCCTGCACGGGCATCCGCTGATCACCATCGACCGCGGCGAAGTGGCAGGCCTGCCGCCCGAGGACTGGGACAGTGTGATCGTTGCGACCGGTCCTCTGACATCCGATGCCTTGGCGCAGGCGATCCGCGGCCTGACCGATGAAGAGAGCCTGGCCTTCTTCGATGCTATCGCCCCCATCGTGCATGCGGACAGCGTCGATCTCTCCAAGGCGTGGTTCCAGTCCCGCTATGACAAGGGCGAGACCGAAGAAGAACGCACGGCCTATCTCAACTGCCCTATGGACCGGGAGCAGTATGAGGGCTTCATTGACGCGCTCCTGGCCGCACCCAAGACCGCGTTTAAGGAATGGGAGGGCACACCTTATTTCGAGGGATGTCTGCCCATTGAGGTGATGGCGGCGCGCGGCCGTGAAACACTGCGCTATGGCCCGCTGAAGCCGGTCGGTCTGACGAACCCGCATGCACCGGACACCAAGCCCTATGCCATCGTACAGCTCCGCCGTGAGAACCGGCATGGCACGCTTTACAACCTCGTCGGCTTCCAGACGAAGATGAAGTACGGCGCGCAAGCCGAGGTCCTGGGCCGCATTCCCGGGTTAGAGAACGCGCGGTTCGCGCGGCTCGGCGGGATCCACCGCAACACC
The DNA here is from genome assembly GCA_039816045.1 of Pseudomonadota bacterium. Taxonomy (GTDB): domain Bacteria; phylum Pseudomonadota; class Alphaproteobacteria; order Rhodobacterales; family Rhodobacteraceae; genus Thermohalobaculum. Next base: position 23,459 of record JBCBYB010000012.1, on the reverse strand, counting down.
TTCCTCAACAGCCCGCGTCTGCTCGACAGCGCGATGCGCTTGCGGGCGCAACCGCGCTTGCGGTTTGCGGGGCAGATCACAGGCGTCGAAGGCTATGTCGAGAGCGGTGCGATGGGCATCCTTGCGGGGTATCTTGCAGCAGCCGAGCGGCTCGGGCGCACGCTGGTGCCGCCGCCACCCGAAACCGCCATAGGGGCCCTCGTCGCCCACATCACCGGCGGAGCCGAGGCAGAGACCTTCCAGCCGATGAACGTGAATTTCGGCCTCTTTCCCCCGCTCGAGGGCGTACGCGGCGGACGGCGAGGCAAGCGAGACCGTGCCCGTGCATACACCGAACGGGCCAAGCCTGCTTTCGAGCAGTGGCTCGCCAAGGGTGGATTTGCCAGAGCAGAGCGCCCCGCCGCTTGATGCCCGCAGGCGGTTGCATTTGTAAAACTGTCACCGAATACTTGCCCAAATGCGACAGGGGGAGACGCAAATGGGCGATGCAGACCGTGCGAGCCTTGCCGGAGCCTACAAGGTCACGAGCCCGGAAGAGGCGAAGCCCTTCTACGACGATTGGTCGGCTCGCTACGAAGCCGAAGTCGCCGACAACGGTTACGTCACGCCGAAACGCTGCGCCGAAGCACTGGCGACCTTTGTCGCTCTCCCCGATCAGCCGATCATGGATCTGGCGTGCGGCACCGGGTTGTCGGGGCTTGCACTGAGGGCGGCGGGCTTTGGCACCATCGATGGCTTCGATCTGTCTGAGGGCATGCTGGAGAAGGCGCGTGACAAGGGGATCTACCGGTCCCTCGCCCTCTCCGACCTTTCCCAGCCGTTGGAAATGCCGGAGGGTGTCTATCAAAACGCCGCGGCGATCGGATGCGTTTCTCCGGAGTACATGCCGCCCACCGTGCTCGACGAGATCCTGGGCAAGCTGCCCTCGGGCGGTTGCTTGGTGTTTTCGGTCAACGATCATGCGGCGTCGGATGGGACCATTGTCGGACGGCTGCATGAGCTGATCGACACCGGTTATGCGGAACTCTTGTTTTCGGAGTACGGCGATCATCTGCCCGAGATCGATCTTAAGGCGACGGTCTACGTTCTGCGCCGGCGGTGACGGAACTCGCCCCAAAAAGGCCACACTAAGTTCTATTCTCCCTCGCGGGTAAGGGAGTGGCGTGATGCGTATAGTAGTGTGCACGGTTTTGGCCGTGCTCTTGGTCCCAAGTGCAGCGAACGCACTTACGGTGACAGGCTTTCAGGGCGACACCGTCTTTAACGATCTCTGCAACCAGGGCACGTCGAACCAGGATTGCGAGTTCGCTGTCGGCGAGATCCGTGGTGGCGGCCCATCCTGGGAGTACGGGATCCAGAACCCACCGGGCACACCGGTCTCGGTACAGCAATTCACCTGGGCGAGTGGTGACGCGGAGGCCTTTACGCTCAGCTATGTGAGCACGACTCAATTGCTGAGCCTGGTCGTGGGCTCCTCCGTTGCCTCCGAGACGACATTGCCCGGAAGTGGGCTCGACGATGCAAAGTCGCTTTTCATCCGGGCGCGGAGCCAAGACGCGTCCCGGCGCATCGAGATCTCGAACATGACGCTCGGCGGGGAGGCTCTACCGAACTTGAGCTTCCTCGGAGGCGGCTCTGCGGGCGCCGCTTACCTTCAGATCAGTGGCTTCGATCTCAGCAACGATTGGATCCTCTCGGGCGAAGTGACATTGACCTGGCCGAGCAATGAGAACGTCCCGAGCAATTCGCAATTGGATGTGAACTTTAAGATCACCGATGTGGCTGTGCCCTTGCCAGCACCCATCTGGATGATGCTCAGCGCCCTCGGCCTTTGCTTGTTTATCTCCAGGCGTCGCGGTCAGGCGTGAAAGACCAACCCGAAGATGGCGCCACGATCACAATCTGAGTGGCTGTCACCGGCGACGCCAAGATCTCGCCCCAAAACTGTCACGCTCGCTCGCTAAGGCTTTCGTGGTGGTAAGTGACGGGTGTGAAGATGGCGCGTTTGGGTTGCGCTGCAATAGTGGCTTTGTGGTTGGCGGCGCCGGCGATGTCGGCGTCCGTCCCACTTGTCAAGCACAGCGGTGGATACATTGCAGATGATGTTGTCGCCTCTCTTGCGGCGGCGCCTGCCGGTGTGCGCCCGGTACAGAGTGGATTGGACGCCTCTGGCGGTCTTCTCGAACCGCAGCTGATTTTCCTCATGCTCGGGGGCCTTTGCGCGATCTACGTCGCGGGACGCCGCACGAAAGGCTGAAGCTCTACCAGCGGCCAAAGATCGACGCGCGCAGCAGCGTCGCTGCTCTTCCTGCGGGGCCTTGCGAGAGATCGTCCATCAGAGCCTGCGGGTTGCGCTCTACCTTCCTCAACACTGGCTCTGCCAACCGGGCCGGGAGCAGCGCTGGCAGGAGACTGCGGGGAAGGTCCCTGCCTGCCCGGCGCGCGTCGGAGAGGGCAGCGCGTGCAGTGCGCGCCTGATCAGCCAGGTCTTGAGCGAGGTGCGCATCGATCTGCAGATCTCCAAGCGAGCCATGTGCAAGCGCGGGCAGGACCGATCGTCCGTCCCGCGCCATCGCAGTTGCCGTGCGGAACGCAAAGGCCGTGGCGCAGGCGAGCCCCGTCCCCTTCGCCACCGTGTCGGGTAAAGGATGATCCGGGGCCAGAATGCGGGACGCGAGCCGGATCAAGGTGCCAAATCGGCCCTCCGCCCAATCGGGATAGGCCTCGGGCGGGAGGCGCTCGGCAATCTCTGCCTCATAGGCTTCCAGCAAGGGCGCGAGCCCCTCGGCCGTGAGCCCGCCATCCGCTATCAACTTGGAAAAGGGACCTGCGGTTTCATGTTCTGGCGGCGGGCGTCCCTTGGTCGCGGCATCGGCCACATCGCGCCACCACTGGAGACGCATCGCTGCGATCAGCGGCCCGGTCTGCGGCGTCCGCGCCGCGTGAACGGCACGGCTGAGCTCGACGTCCGCTGCGTATAGCGCCATCAACCGACTGCGCCCCGGTTCAGCTGCAAACAGCGCCGTGGAAAACAGATCCGGGTCGTATCGGCGGACGAGATCCGCTGGGGCGCCGAGATCCGGCTCAGCCACGGTCCGCCGCCGCCCCCGTCTTCAGCAGCTTGTAGAGCACCGCGTCCTCAAGCGCCTGGAACGACGCATCAACGATGTTGGGCGAAACACCGAGCGTGGACCACCGGTTGCCTGCTGCGTCCGCGCTGTCGAGCAGCACCCGTGTCACCGCCTCTGTCCCTTGTCCGATGATGCGTACCTTGAAGTCGACCAGATGCAGGTCGTCGATATGCTCCTGATAGCGCCCGAGATCCCGCCGCAGCGCCTTCGAGAGCGCGTTAACGGGACCACGGTCGGCCTGGGTTTCCGGATCGAGGCTCTCGGAGGCTGAGATCATGCGCTGGCCGTCGACATGGACGACCACAACCGCTTCGGAGGCCGTCACCCGCTCCCCAGTACGGTCGAAACGCCGCTCGACCGAGACGCGGTAGCGATCGACCTCGAAGAACCGTGGCATCACCCCCAGGGCCCGACGGGCGAGCAACTCAAAACTCGCCTCCGCCTGATCATAGGCATAGCCCTGGTCCTCGCGAACTTTGACCTCGTCCAACAGCCGACCGAGCCGCGCATCGTCTTTGGCAACCTCGATCCCGGCTTCGGTCAGACGGCGGACCAGGTTCGAGCGCCCGGCCTGGTTCGACATCGGGATGACGCGCTGATTGCCGACGGCCTCGGGCGGCACGTGCTCATATGTCGTGGGGTCTTTGACGATCGCCGAGGCGTGCAGCCCGGCCTTATGGGCAAAGGCCGCGGCCCCGATATACGGCGCGTGGCGGTCGGGCGTGCGGTTGAGGATCTCGTCGAGCAGGCCGGAAACCCGGCGCAGTTTGGTGAGTGCCTCCGGCGCGATCCCAGTCTCGAACCGGTCGCGATAGGCCGGTTTCAGCAACAGCGTCGGGATGATCGAGCAGAGATTGGCATTGCCGCAGCGCTCCCCGAGCCCGTTCAACGTGCCCTGGATCTGGCGCGCGCCGGCCTCGACGGCGGCAAAGGTTCCGGCGACCGCCTGTTCCGTGTCGTTATGGGTGTGGATGCCAATGCGAGCCTGTGGCAGACGTGCCGCGACGGTGGCGACGGCTTCGCCGATCTCCGCCGGAAGCGTTCCACCATTGGTGTCGCAGAGCACGACCCAAGTCGCGCCACCCTCCAGGGCCGCCTCCAGACAGGCGAGCGCGTAGTCCGGGTTGGCGCGATAGCCGTCGAAGAAATGCTCGGCATCGAAGAGCGCCTCACGGCCTTCAGCCACCAGATGCGCCATGCTCTCGCGGATGTTGGTGAGGTTTTCCTCCAGCGTGATGCCGAGGGCGCGGGTCACGTGGAAGTCGTGCGACTTCCCGACAAGACAGACCGAGCCGGTGCCCGCATTGACCACCTCCGCCAGGACATCGTCATTGGCCGCGGAGCGCCCTGCCCGCTTGGTCATGCCAAAGGCGGTCATGGCGGCGCGGGTTTGGGGCCGGCGCGCGAAGAAATCGCTGTCCGTGGGGTTTGCACCCGGCCATCCGCCTTCGATGTGGTCGAGGCCGAGTTCGTCCAGCGCTTCCGTCAACCGGATCTTGTCCTCAACCGAGAAGTCGACGCCCTGCGTCTGCTGACCGTCGCGCAATGTGGTGTCATAGAGCCAGAGCCGCTCGCGAACCGGGGCCGAGGCCTCGCGCGCCTCGGCTGGAGTGAGGGCGGTCATCTTAGGCTCTCCAGATCGGTCAGTTTAGCGGGGTCGAACGCGGGACCGAGTTCCCAAGCCGTGCCCTCGGGGCCGTCCTTGACCACGACGCCGGCGGCGGAGAGGCCATCGCGAATCCCGTCCGCCAAGGCGAAGTCCTTCGACTTGCGGGCTGCGACCCGAGCGGCGAGAAGCGCTTCGATCCTGGCCGTCTGGTCGTCACCAATGGCTCCTTTTGCCGCCTCCTCAACATGCGAGGCACTTTCCAGCCCCTCGAACCCCATCAGCGCGAGCCCGCCTAGAAAGGCAGCCGACGCTTCGCGCGCCTCGGCCTCGTCCCGCGGCTCGAGCACCCGCTTGGCCTCGGCATCGATGGCCCGCAGCGCGGTCCAGGAGTTCAAATCGTCCGCAAGCGCCGCGACCGCCTCCTCGGGCGGCGTGCCCTTTCCTTCCGCATGATCGAGCGCCCGGCGCCAGCGGTTGATCACTCGGGTTGCTTCCTCCACCCGCTTCTCGGTCCAGTCGATGGGCTGACGATAATGCGTCGACAGCAGCAGATAGCGGATCACAAGACCGGGGATGCCTCGGTCGCGGAGGTCTTTCACCGTGAAGAAATTGCCGAGGGATTTCGACATTTTCTCCCCTTCAACCATGAGATACCCGTTGTGCACCCAGATATCGGCCATCTCATCCGTGCCGTTCGCGCAGCAGCTCTGGGCACGCTCATTCTCATGATGCGGGAAGGCAAGATCGATCCCGCCTCCATGGATCTGTATGCGGTCACCGAGCGTCGCCTTGACCATGGCAGAGCATTCGATGTGCCAACCCGGACGACCGCGACCCCAGGGGCTCTCCCACCCCGGTTGCTCGGGCGTCGAAGGCTTCCAGAGGACAAAGTCCATCGCATCGCGCTTGTAAGGCGCAACCTCTACCCGCGCCCCCGCCATCATTTCATCGAGCGAACGGTGCGCCAGACTGCCATAGGGCTCCCAGCTCTTGACCGAGAAGAGCACATGGCCCTCGGCGGCATAAGCATGGCCCTTGTCGATCAACGTCTCGATCAAGCGGATCATATCCGTCGGTTGCTCGGGAGCCGACACGAACGCCGTCGCACGGGGCATGATGTTCGGCTCAAGGGCTCCCAGGGCCGCCATGTCCTCAAGATACCAGGCGCTCGTTTCGGTGGTTATGTCGCCGATTGGCCGACCAGTCTCGTCGGCCCGCTTGATTATCTTGTCGTCCACATCCGTAAAGTTCCGGACATAAGTTATGCGCTGTTCACCATAAACATGGCGCAACAGACGAAACAGCAGGTCGAAAACAACCACTGGCCGTGCGTTGCCGATATGGGCCCGGTCGTAGACGGTCGGACCGCAGACATACATGCCCACCCGGCCGTTGGCATCGGCGACAACAGGCGTCTTTTCCCCTGATAGGGTGTTCGTGAGCTGGATCTCGATCATAGCGTCCTCGCGCGGGTGAGCCGCGGCGGGCCTAGCATCTCGGACGTTGTGTGGAAACGAGAAAGGCTGCCGCGGACAGGTGTCAGCAGCTAATGCAGATCCGAATGATGATGCACATGCCGTTCATGCGCGATGGGTGCCGTGCTGAGAGGCGAAAGTCAAGCCCCAGACGATATGCAGCTCAGAGCGTCTTGAGGTAATTCTTCCGCAGCACAAGCTCGAGATGCTGCCCGATGAAGTGAAGCTCGTCCTCGGCCTTCAGGACGTTGTCGTCAAGCGTGCGGCACACGGTCTTCATGCGATCTGAGACCTTTCCGAGCAGCCGCGCGATGTCGGTTGAGACCTGCATGTTCGACCACAGCGATGGGACCAGGCCACTGGTCTGGGGCAGGCTCGCGGCCGTCGTCGCTGCTCCGAGGAAAGCCTTGGATGCCTCGGCCCAAATAGACTGCAACGCTTTGCGTTTTTTCGGATCGCCCTTGATCTCTCCCCGCAACCGCTTCAGGCGCGCCGTGACGTTGTAGTAGTCGAGCGTCAACCGTGAGAGCTCCTTGAGCAAGGCGTCATATGACCATTTGACGTCCTTGTTCTTCGGGTCCGGGCCGTGTTTCTGCACCATGAGACGCAGGTGCTTTTCATACGCATCGGTATGGACCTTGGTCATCTCGATCTTGCGGATGCTCCGGAGTTTGTCGATCTTCTTGAGAAGCCGGCGGAGACGGAGGCGCTCCTTTAGCATGTCGTCATTCGCTGCCCCGAGCACGGTCGGGTTGATGCTGTCCAACTTCTCGACGATCTTCTTTCCGGCGACAGCCCGATTTGTGGAGTTCCGAACCTTGATGGCGGTTTGGATAGCCTGCGTGCCAATCTGCCAAGCGTGCGGGCGGGCGCGATCCCACCCGCAGTACACAAAAAACGGCGGGACAGCCTTTGACCCGCCGTTCAGTCCCGGATCGCCAGGAAGGGTCAGGCCATTATCTTCTTGAGGAAGGGCAGCGCGCTCTTCGCTTTGAGCTTGGCCAGTGCGGCCGTCCCTTCGATCGCCCATTTTGCGGCCCGGTCCCGATTCATCTTTAGCATCGTCTCCAGGCTCCAATAATCGCCGTAGGTCTTGCCGAGATCGGCATCGATGGTTTCGAGATGACCGAGGATAATCTCTCCCATCTGCTTGTGAACGGCATCGCCAGGCGCTTTCTTAAGCGCAGCACTCAGGGCCTTCCGCGCTTTCTTCAGCTGAACATCGACCTTGATAATTGCGTCGGCCTGAGCGGAGCATTCTTGCGAGAGCTTTGCCCAACGGGCGCCCGATTTGGACGCAGAGCTGATCTGCTTCTTGAGCAGTCCGGAGACCTCCTTGGCCTTTTCCTCATCGGACTTTTTCGACCGCTTGGCGTCGGTGATCTTGTACATCGCCCGCACGGCCTCGATGGCGTTGGGACCTCTGACCGACTCCACACCAATCTTGTTCGCGGCTTCCACCAGTTTGAGGTTTGCCGCATAACGGTTCTTGAGCCGCACGACCTCGTCCATAACCTCCACGAGGTCCTCGAAGTCATCGGACGCGGTGTCCTCGCATGCACTGGCCAGCGCCTTCGCATCGGCGATGTCCTGCTTGCGGCCATCTTTCATGGGAAATTTCTTCGCCAAGGCATCAAGCCGGCTCATGAATTTGTCGTAGGTCATGAATTCGGTGGTCATCGGAGTATCCCCTTTGTCTATCCAGTCTCGGATGCTGCCAAAATTTTGCGGTCAGCGTCATGAGAAAGGACTTGGGGATCGTCCGTAACAGTCTGCGGTCGATTACTGTTTCAAATGTTTCAGCGCGAGACAGGCCCGAGCAGCAGCGGCATGAGCGCCGCCATATCCGGTCCGGTATCGCGGCCCGTCAACGCGCGACGGAGCGGCAGGAACAAGCCGCGGCCCTTGCGCCCCGTGGCTGTCTTCACAGCCTTGGTCCACTCCGACCAACTCTCCGGCCCCCAAGGTTTTGGCGGGAGGAGCGGAAGCGCTTCGTTGACGAACTCCGCGTCTTCGGGCGCGATGAAAGGAGCGGTGCCATCCCGGCACAGGGTCCACCAGTCCGCCGCTTCGGCGAGACGGTCCAGGTTCGGCCCTATGGCAGCCCAGAATGGAGCCTGCGCATCGGTTGGAACACCCATCTCCGCCAGCCTGTCCGCGACAGCCTCCACGGGCAGGACCCGCAGCGTCTTTGCTGAGTGCAGCGCCAGCTCTTCCGGGTCGAACCGGGTCGGCGCAAGCCCGAAGGTTGAGATATCGAACCCCTCGATCAACGCTCCATGATCGGCCACAACCTCGATCGACTGACCCGAGCCGAGCCTCGCCATGAAAGAGAGCAGCGCGAGCGGCTCCACTCCGTTGTCTCGCAGATCGGCAAGCGAAAGGGTCCCGAGCCGTTTCGACAGCGCCTCGCCCCCCGGGCCGGTCAGCAGCGAGTGATGGGCAAAGGCCGGTGCGCTGACGCCGAGCGCTTCGAAGATCTGGATCTGCGCGCCGGTGTTGGTCACATGATCCGCTCCGCGCACCACATGGGTGATGCCGAAATCTGCGTCATCCACCACCGACGCCAACGTATAGAGCAACTGCCCGTCTGCCTTGATCAGAACCGGGTCTGAGACCGATGCCGCATCGACCCGTTGCGGCCCGCGGATCAGATCATCCCACTGGATGGCTTGGTGCTCGAGCAGAAAGCGCAGATGGGGATTGCGGGTCTCGCGCAGGTGATCGCGTTCAGCATTGGTGAGCATGAGCGCTGCGCGGTCATAGACCGGCGGGCGCCCCATCGCGAGCTGCTTCTTGCGTTTCAGATCGAGCTCAAGCGGCGTCTCGAAGCAATCATAGACCCGCGAGTTTCCGCGCAATTGCTCGGTCGCCTCGGCATAGCGGTCAAAGCGCGTGGACTGGCGCTCCTCCCGGTCCCAGCCGAGACCCAGCCAGTCGAGATCGCGGCGGATCGCATCGACAAAGCGCTGCTCCGAGCGCTCCGGATCGGTGTCATCGATTCGCAGGATGAAGGTGCCGCCCGCTTTCCGCGCGATCAGCCAGTTCATCAAGGCGGTGCGCAGGTTTCCGACATGGAGCAGACCCGTCGGGGACGGAGCGAAACGGGCGACGGTCATGCGGGCAACTCCAGATCGGGCCGCTCATCCCTGACCGCTTGCTCCAGATCGGTCAAGCTCCCATCCAGCCCGCGCATGTCGAGCACCGCAGACCTGCGACCGAACCACCACCACGGCGTCCGTCCAGGCAAAAGAAACAACGTGATCCGAGACTTGTCGGGCTCTACGGATACGGCCTCGATCGTGTCCCACTTGATGGTCGAGGCATCAAGACCAGGTCGCAGGCCATTCGGACCGATCTCAACCACCGGGCGGCGGTCCGCAACAAGGCGCAGCGCCCGCAGCGTCCAAAGCGCGAAGGCACCGCCCGTCACCAGCAGGAAGGCCGTGCCCCATCCGGGCGGTGAGATTAGCAAGAGCGTCAGCAACGACTGCGCGCAGATCCAGCCCAGTGCCATCTGGCCCCAGGCGCGTATGCGTTTGGCGTAGAACCGGTGCGTGGATTTGAAGTCCGTCATGGAAGTTAACATGGGGCGATTGGCGCGTTCTGCACCTCGGGTTGGGTTACGACCGGTCGCGCCATCGGTTCACGATCGGGTAGCGCCGGTCGAGCCAGAAGGCGCGCCGGGTGAGTTTCGTTCCAGGGGCTGACTGGAACCGTTTGTACTCGGACAGATAAAGCAGGTGCTGCACCTTCATCACTGTCTCGCGCTCATAGCCCTCAGCGATGATGTCATCGGTGGACGCGTCATCCTCCATCAGACGCTCCAGGATGGCATCCAGCACCTCATAGGGCGGGAGGCTGTCCTCGTCCTTCTGATCCTCACGCAACTCCGCAGAGGGCGGTTTGGAGATCACCCGCTCCGGGATAACCAGGCCGTTCGGGCCCAAGAGCCCTTCCAGGTACGTCTGGTTCCGCCAACGCGCGGCGGCGAAGACGCGGGTTTTGTAGAGATCCTTGATCGGGTTGTAGGCCCCGTTCATGTCACCATAGAGCGTCGCGTACCCAACCGCGACCTCGGATTTATTCCCTGTGGTCAGAAGGAGTTCACCGAACTTGTTCGACATCGCCATGAGGTAGGTCCCGCGCAGGCGGGATTGCAGGTTCTCCTCCGTCACATCCGGCGCCAACCCCTCGAAATGCGGCGCAAGCCCCTGCTCCAGCGCTGAGACGGCACCCGCGATCGAGAGCTCATCAAGCCGGGTGCCGAGGAGGCGGGCGACCTCTGCGGCGTCCTCCAGACTCTCGCTCGAGGTGTACCGCGAGGGCAGCATCACGCAGCGCACATTCTCCGGCCCCAGCGCATCCGTCGCAATGGCGGCCACCAGCGCCGAATCGATCCCGCCCGAGAGCCCGAGAAGCACCTTGGAAAAGCCGGACTTTCGAACGTAGTCGCGGGTCGCCAGCACCATGGCGCGATAGTCCGCCTCGGCAGGCTCGGGCACCGGCGCGCGCTTGCCTTCCGCGATTCGCCATCCGGTGTTGGTCCGGCGAAGCTCCACGGTCTCGCAGATTTCCTGGAAGAACGGCATCTGGAAGGCCAAACGTCCAGCCTCGTTCAGCCCGAAGCTGCCGCCGTCGAAGACCTGGTCGTCCTGCCCGCCCATCAGGTTGAGGTAGACGACCGAGAGATCCGTCTCGACCGTGCGCGAGACCATGTGGTTGGTGCGCGCATGGTGCTTGTCGCGGTCGTAGGGAGAGCCGTTCGGCACCAAGAGGATCTCGGCGCCCGCCTCTTCCAGCGTTTCCGCGACGTCCGGGAACCACATGTCCTCGCAGATCGGGAACCCGACGCGGCACCCGTTCAGCGCGACCGGACCCGGGGCAGGCCCTTCGAGGTAGAGCCGCTTTTCATCGAAGACCCCGTAGTTCGGCCGGTGATGCTTGTGAAACTGCGCGCGAATCCGGCCCGCCTCCAGCAAGTGATACGTGTTGTAGACACCGCCACCGAGCTGCTCCGCGTCGAAGTCCTGCCCCGCCGCCCAAGGTGCCCCGATGCCGATTGCGGGATCATTCTCCGACAGCTCGCCTGCCAGCGTCTGCAGCGCTGCGGCGCAATCGCGCAGGAAGGCCGGTCGCACCGAAAGATCGAGCACCTGATAGCCCGACAGGAACATCTCCGGCAGCATCACAAGATCCGCCCCGGCCGCCCGGCCCGCCGCCAGCGCCTCGCGCGCTCGGTCGAGATTGCCGCCGATATCGCCCGCCACGGGGTCGAGCTGCGCCAATGTCACGCGCAACCGGTCGGTGTCGGCCATGCCTGTCCCTTTCGATGCCTCAAGTGCCGGGTGTAGGCCGCGCGCCCTGCCCCGGCAAGCCACCGTGTCCCGCCACCTTGCGACAGGGTTTGCCGGGGCACGGGAAAACGACCCGGAGACTGACACCATCAGCGATTGTCAGTGGCACCGGTGTTGCATAAAATGCTAGACAAGAGTGGGGGGTTACAGGCCCCGGGGCGATGGAGGAAGACAGCAACCATGCGCAGTGCAGTGCTCGGACTGATCGCCGGCGGTCTGCTGGTTACGACGGCCTTGGCTCAGGACGACCGGGTCATCGCGACAAAGACCTATGACTCCGGCGCGGTCTACCAGGGTGAGTTCAAAGACGGAAAGCAGCACGGCCAAGGCAGCTACACAGCGCCGGACGGCTATGAGTATTCCGGCGAGTGGATCGACGGCGTGATCCAGGGTGAAGGTGTCGCCCGCTTCCCGAACGGCTCGGTCTACGAAGGCGAGTTCGCAGACGGCGTTCCTCACGGGACCGGAACGATCACCTATGCGGATGGCGGCTCCTACACTGGCGAGTGGATCGAGGGCGTGATCAACGGTCGTGGCGAGGCGTCCTATCCGGGCGGCATGCGCTATGTCGGTGAGTTCCGAAACTCGGCTCACCACGGCCAGGGCGAGATGACCCGTGAGAACGGCTATCGCTATGAAGGCGCGTGGAAAGACGGCGCGCAACACGGTTTCGGCAAGGTGACCTATCCCGACGGCGCGGTTTATGAGGGCAACTTTACCGAGGGCCTACGCGAGGGTCAGGGCACCATCACGCTGCCCGACGGCTTCCGCTATTCCGGCAACTGGCAGGCTGGGCAGATCACAGGCCAGGGCGAGGCGGTCTATGCCAATGGCGACCGGTATGCCGGTGGTTTCGAAGATGGCAAGCGCGAGGGCACGGGCGTCGCGATCTATGCCAATGGCGACCGATATGAGGGCGCCTTCGCCGATGGCCGCCGCGATGGCGAAGGCAAGTTCATCGGCACAGACGGCTATATTTATGAAGGCGCCTGGGTCGAGGGCCGCATCGAAGGTTCGGGCACGGCCTCTTACCCCAACGGCTCACGCTATGAGGGGAGTTTTGTCGACGGCACGCCCGAGGGCGAGGGCAAGATCACCTATGCCGATGGCGGCTCCTATGAGGGTCAATGGCGCAACGGTGTGATCTGGGGCAACGGCACGGCGAACTACTCCAACGGGTCGATCTACACCGGGGGCTTCCAGCAGGCCCGCCACCACGGTGAAGGCGAGATGAAATACGCCGACGGTCACGCCTATATCGGCATGTGGGAGAACGGCACCCAGCACGGCGAGGGCAAGATCACCTACCCCGATGGTGCGGTCTATGAGGGCGGATTCGATCTCGGCCAGCGTTCGGGCTTTGGCCGGCTGATCCTGGCGGACGGCTTCGTTTATGAGGGCGGCTGGGACAATGGTGAGATCCACGGCGAAGGGACCGCCACTTATCCGAATGGCGACATCTACAAGGGCAAGTTTCAGAACGGTCGCCAGCACGGCTTCGGTGTGATGACCTATGCGTCGGGCAAGACGTTCGAAGGCTACTGGGTCAACGGTCGCCGCCAACGCGCCGCTACGGCTCCGGAATGACCTCCGACAGCGCGGGCGGGCCTGGTCCGCTCGCCGCCTGGGCACCACCGCCCGCTCCTCTGCGCGAAACACTTGAAGGCCGTTGGGTGGTGGTCGAGCCACTCTCGGCCGAACGCCATGGCACGGACCTTTGGGCGGCGTTTTCCGAGGACTCACAGGGCCTTCGCTGGACCTACCGCTTTGACGGGCCCTTTGCGGACGGCGCCGCCTGTCAGGACTATCTCGCGCGGATGGAAGTCTCTCCCGCCATGCGCTTTGGCGCCTATCGCGACCGCTCGACGGGTCGGGTTGCGGGGATGGGTGCGTTGATGTCGATCATGCCGGCGGCTGGCGCCATCGAAGTCGGTGCGATCATGATGGCCCCGGCAATGAGCGGTACCCGAGCCGGAACCGAGGCGCTGTTTCTGCAGATCGACTGGGCTTTTCGCGCGGGCTATCGCCGGATGGAGTGGTCGTGCGATCCGATCAATGCGGCGTCCATGCGGGCCGCTGAGCGCCTTGGGTTCAGCTATGAGGCAACCTTCCGACAAGCCTATGTCAACAAGGGACGGAACCGGGACAAGGCCTATTTCGCGATCACCGATGGGGACTGGCCTGCGATCCGGGCGGTTATGTCGGAGTGGTTGTCGGAGGAGAATTTCGACGCCGAGGGCCGCCAGCGCCGAAGCCTCAGCGCCATGACCGCGCCGCTCTTGCATGCCCGGGCCGAGGCTGTGACCGCGCCCGAGACGGATGTCCACGGCCAGCCCGCCGATCGCCCGGTGCCGGGTTGGGCGCCCCGGCCCCATCCGGTGCGGGCTTCGATGCAAGGGCGTTATTGCCGGCTGGAGCCGCTCACCGTCGACCACGCCGAACCGCTGCACGAGGCCAATTGCACGGACGCTGAGAACCGGATCTGGGCCTGGTTACCCTACGGCCCCTACCCTTCGGCGGAGGCCTACGCCGATTGGGTCGGCGCGATGACCCTCGACCGCGACCCGCTGTTCTTCGCAATCCTGGTCGACGATCGCCCCGTCGGCATCGCGAGCTACCTCCGAATCTCCCCTCGACACGGAACCATCGAGGTGGGGCACATCAACTTCTCCCCTCTCCTGCAGAAGACCCCCGCAGCGACGGAGGCCATGTTCCTCATGATGCAGTGGGCGTTCGAGGCGGGCAATCGGCGCTATGAGTGGAAGTGCAATGCGCGGAATGCCGGCTCTCGGGCCGCGGCGCAACGCTATGGGCTCTCCTATGAGGGCGTGTTCCGGCAAGCCACCGTGAGCAAGGGCGAGAACCGCGACACCGCCTGGTATGCCGCGATCGACAGCGAATGGCCCGCGATCCGGACGGCGTTCGAAACTTGGCTGGATCCAGCCAACTTTGACGCCGATGGACGCCAGCGCCAGCGGCTTTCCGACTTGACCGGCCCAATACTGGTGGCCCGCGGATGACGCCTCTTGCGCCGCGTCCCGAGGTTCTGGACTTCCTCCTGACCCGCCGCTCCCGCCCGGCGAAGACGCTGAGCCAGGAGGGGCCGTCCCGCGAGGAGATCCTGACCATTCTCACAGCCGCTGCCCGCAGCCCGGACCATGGCAAGCTTGTGCCCTGGCGCTTTGCCATCGCAGAGGCACCCGCCATGGCGCGCCTCGCGGATGTCGCCGCCCGCCATGCCGGAGACCTCGGCATTGATCCGTCAAAGGCCGAGAAATCCGCCGCCGCCTTCACCCAAGGCGGTGCGCTGATCACCGTGATCGGTGCACCGGTGGCATCGGAGAAGATCCCGGACTGGGAACAGGCGCTCTCGGCTGGAGCAGCCTGCTTGGCCGCATTGAACGCCGCTTTGGCCCTCGGTTGGGGCGCGAACTGGCTCACAGGGCCCTTCGCAACCCACGCACCTTTCCTAGCACAGGCCTTTGGATGTGCGAAACGCGAATATGCGGCAGGCTTTATCCACATTGGTCGCGAAACTGTCGTGCCTGCGGATCGTGACCGGCCCGATCTGACGGCAATCACCACGTGGCTTGACTAGGCGTTGTGGCCTGGGCCTGCCAGCCCTGCTACAGGTCGTGGCATTTTGCAAAAGCCACACCACTGATTGTGGCAAATTTCGCAGAATGCAAAATCCGGCCGATCGTTACCGTCAGCGCAGAGACGGCGGAGTTATCCAGCTCAAATCCTCGAGCGTGACCAAACCGAATTCTATGACCACCACCAGGAGGACGAAAATCGGCGTTGCCCACACAGTTGTCCACAGGGCTTTGCGCTTGATCATCGGATCGACCGGCGCACCCGGAGGCGTGCCAGGCACAACCTCGCCGTCCTCTTCCTGACTCGTTTGCCAGAGTGGATTGATGATGAAGAAGACCAGAGTCCAGACAACGGCGTAAAAGACGAGCCCCGAGGTAATCGACATCTCAAACCTCCTCGAGCTCGACGAGGGTGCCGTTGAAGTCCTTCGGATGCAGGAACAACACCGGCTTGCCATGGGCGCCGATTTTGGGCTCGCCGTCGCCGAGCACGCGCGCGCCCCCCTCCGTCAGCCTGTCCCGGGCGGCACGGATGTCCTCGACTTCATAGCAGATGTGATGGATGCCACCCGAGGGCTGCTTGGCGAGGAAGCCTGCAATCGGGCTGCCCTCTCCCAGAGGCTCCAGCAGCTCGACCTTGGTGTTCGGCAGCTCGATGAACACCACCGTCACGCCATGATCCGGCTCGGCCTGCGGTGCGGAAACCGTCGCCCCCAGCGTGTCACGATAGAGCGCCGTCGCTGCCGCCAGATCCGGCACCGCGATGGCAACGTGGTTGAGCCGTCCGATCATTCTGTCCTCCTGCGAATTCGCACGACCCTAAAGATAGGCGCCACAGGAACAAGCCCCACCCGGGACCACCGGGCGGGGCGATTTGCCTCAAGCGAGGCGCAGGGAGGTCAGTGAGAGGTCACCGGTTGTAGGCGCCGTTGCGGAAGGTGCCGCGGGCCGAGTTGCTCGCGTCCAGCTTGGCCGCATCCGCCGCGCCGAAGCTGACCGAGCCACCGAACAGCCCGTCGAAGAGGCCGAAGCTCGCGCCCGAGGTGATCTGACGCTCACCGGCGCTCCGGTCTGCGACGTCCTGCTTGGCGAATTCTGCGGCGAGGCGCTCGCGGGCCTGCGGGACGGCGTTCTCAGCCGAGGCGGCAGCGGCGCCGAGGGCGATTGCGGCGGCGGTGATGCCAAAGACGACTTTCTTCATGGTTCTGTCTCCGTTTCCTGTGCGCGGACCGCGCGGTGTTTGTCAAGCTCAGGTCGAGGGCGCCGCGGGAGGGTCTGTTCTGTTTTGCCCTTGGTGCCGTCCGATGACGGAGAGGTGGAGGGCCGCCGCACACGAAACAATCGCAGCCCGATCACGAGACCGTTGCCAGTTCGTCAACAATCCATGTGCGCTTGCCGGGGCGATATGTTCCTGTTATGTTCATTTCAACGCGGGAGGAACCCATGGCTATTGGACAGAAACTCAACCCCACATTGCGCAGTTTTATCGAGTGGCAACCGATGTTCTTTGTGGCAACGGCTGGGCGCGAGGGGAGGGTGAACCTGTCGCCCAAGGGTATGGATACGCTGCGCATCCGCAGCGATCAGCGGATCACATGGTTGAACCTCAGCGGCAGCGGGAACGAGACGGCGGCCCATGTGGCTGAGACTGGGCGCATGACCCTGATGTTCTGCGCCTTCGAGGGCGATCCAATGATCCTCCGCGTCTACGGCAAGGCGTCCGTATTGCATCCCCGCGATCCAGACTGGGAAGCGGCCATTGCCGATTTTCCAGAGCTTGCGGGCAGCCGGCAGGTGTTCGACCTCGCAATCGATAAGGTCCAGACCTCCTGCGGCACGGGCGTGCCCGTGATGGCGTTCCAACGCAGCCGAGGGGAAACGGAGCTTGAGCCCTTTTACGCGGAGATGGGACCGGAGGGCGTGCGCGATTATTGGCGGCGCAAGAATGTAGAGACCGTGGATGGCACACCCACGGGGATTTTCGACGACTGACCGGTGCCGCGCCTGAGGGGGCTAGAACTCTTCCACGTGGGCGACCCCAGGGGCGGCTTTCAGAGCGCCCCGCATCTCGGGGCTCACGGGGTGCTGGCCCGGTAGGAGGACCACCGCCTCCGATCCGCTCTCCGGCATCGGCAGCACCAACTCGATCGGCCCCCGCGCTTGGCGCCGGCCGAGCGTGGCCCCGGTCTCCAGCCGCCGCGCGATGGAGGGCAGCGCCGACGCCTCCTCGACAAAGAGCCGGAGCCCGGCGGGCGCGGCATCGGCCACCACCTCGTCGACCATCCGCACCTCACGCAGCATCAGGCGGGGCTGCTCCTCATCGAGATCCGACTCGACGGTCAGCACAAGGCTCGCGCCGACGACCAGCATCTCCTCATGGGCCGCCAGCACATCGGAGAACGCCATGACCTCATAGACGCCCGTGCGGTCAGAGAACTGCAAGTAGGCAAACCGTGTCCCGCGCGCGGACTTGCGGTTCTGCACCGCCCCAAGCGTGCCCGCGATCTTGCCGCGTCCTCCGGTGCGCGCGCGCCCTGCCAGATACTCCGCATGGGTGAGCACGCTCTTGCGCCGGAGCGCCCCCTCATAATCGTCGAGCGGGTGGCCCGAGAGGTAAAAACCTACGGCCCCCTGCTCCTCAGCGAGCCGCTCATTCGGGGTCCAGTCCTCGACTTCGGGCAAGCGCGGCGGCGGAAGAGCCTCCGCAGCCCCGAACAGACCGCCCTGGGACGACCCACGATCCTCCATCGCCGCCGCGGAATAGGCCACGAGCCGATCAAGCGCTGCAAAGACCCGCGCGCGGTTCGCCTCAAGCGCATCGAAGGCGCCTGCCCGCGCCAGCATCTCGAGCGCCCGCTTGCCGATCGCCTTCAGATCCACACGGCTCGCGAAATCGGCAAGATCGGAGAACGCGCCCCCGGCCTGCCGCGCCTCGGTGATCAGCCGCATCGCCTCAACGCCGACCCCCTTCAGCGCCCCGAGCGCATAAAGGATGCGACCCTCCTCCACCGTGAACGTCGCGCGGCTGCGGTTGACGCAAGGGGCTGCGACCGGAATCTCCATGCGCCGGCATTCATCCACGAAGCCCTGGAGCTTGTCCGTGAGGTGGATGTCGAGGTTCATGGTGGCGGCCATGAACTCTACGGGGTGGTTCGCCTTCAGCCAGGCGGTCTGGTAGCTCACCACCGCATAGGCCGCGGCGTGGGATTTGTTGAAACCGTAGTTGGCGAACTTATCCAGCAGGTCCCAGACCTCCTGGGCCTTGGCCTTGTCCACTCCGTTCTCGGCGGCACCGGCCAGGAACTTCGGCTTCTCCGCATCCATCGCCGCCTGGATCTTCTTGCCCATGGCGCGGCGGAGCATGTCGGCGCCGCCAAGGCTGTAGCCCGCCATCTTGCGGGCGATCTCCATCACCTGCTCCTGATAGACGATGATCCCTTGGGTCTCGTCGAGCAGCGGGTCGATCAGAGGGTGGATGCCCTGGCGTTTCTCGCGACCGTTCTTCACGTTGCAATAGGTGGGGATGTTCTCCATCGGGCCGGGGCGGTAGAGCGCGACCAGCGCCACGATGTCCTCGATGCAGGTCGGGCGGAGCTGGCGCAGCGCGTCGCGCATGCCGGCACTCTCCACCTGGAAGACGCCCACGGTATCGGCGCGGCTATAGAGCTCATAGGTCGGCCCGTCGTCGAGCGGGATGCGGTCGATATCGACCTCGACCTCCCGCAGCCGAAGCAGATCCAGGGCGTTCTGGACGGTCGTCAGGGTCTTCAGCCCGAGGAAATCGAACTTCACCAGCCCCGCAGGCTCGACCCATTTCATGTTGTATTGGGTCGCGGGCATGTCGGATTTCGGATCCTGGTAGAGCGGCACGAGCTCCGTCAACGGGCGGTCCCCGATCACCACGCCTGCCGCATGGGTGGAGGCGTTGCGGTAGAGCCCCTCGATCTTCTCGGCAATGTCGAGCAGCGTGCCCACGGTCTCCGAGCGGCGCGCCTCCTCCTCGATCCGCGGCTCATCCTTGCGGGCCTTGCCGATGGAGACGGGTTTTACGCCCTCCACCGGGATCAGCTTCGACAGTCGGTCGCCCACGGCGAAGGGGAGCTGCAGCACGCGGGCGACGTCGCGTACGGCAGCCTTGGAGAGCAGCGCGCCGAAGGTGATGATCTGCGCGACCCGGACCCGGCCGTACTTCTCCTGGACATACTGGATCACCTCCTCGCGCCGGTCCTGGCAGAAATCGATGTCGAAATCCGGCATCGAAACGCGCTCGGGATTGAGGAAGCGCTCGAACAGCAGACCGTAGCGGAGGGGATCGAGATCCGTGATGGTCAAGGCATAGGCGACGAGCGACCCGGCCCCCGAGCCACGCCCGGGACCCACCGGGATCCCCTGCCCCTTCGCCCATTTGATGAAGTCGGCGACGATCAGGAAATAGCCGGGAAAGCCCATCTTCTCGATGATGCTGAGTTCGAATTCGAGGCGGGCTTCGTACTCCTCGACCGGGGCCGCAAGGGGGATCACGGCAAGGCGGGCCGCAAGCCCCTCGCGCGATTGGCGGCGCAGCTCCTCGACCTCATCCTCGGCAAAGCGCGGCAAGATTGGCGGATGGGTGCGCGGACGGACAGCGCAGCGGCGTGCGATCTCGACGGTGTTGGCCAGCGCCTCGGGCAGATCGGCAAAGCGCGCGGCCATCGCGTCGGCGCTTTTGAAATGGTGCTCGGGTGTCAGCCGCGGCCGGTCCGGCTCGTTCACATAGCGCCCTGCCCCGATGCAGAGGAGCGCGTCATGGGCCTCGTCCATCGCTGGCGTTTCGAACAGCACCGAGTTCGTCGCCACAATGGGCAGTCCGCGGGCATAGGCGATGTCGAGCAGCACGGGCTCGGCGGCAGCCTCCGCCTCGGTTGGACCCTCGGCCCCATGGCGCTGCAGCTCCACATAAAGCCGGTCGCCGAACATATCGGCCAAGCGCCCGGCCAGCGTATCTGCGACCTCGGGCTTGCCGGAAAGCTGAGCCAGGGCCCCCGCCGCTCCGCCGGTTAGGCAAATCAGCCCGCCCGCATGATCCGCGACCCGCGTGAGCGGCACATGGGGCTCGAGCCCGCGGTCGCTCTCAAGATAGGCCGCCGAGGTGAGCGCCATCAGATTGCCCCAGCCCTCGGCGTCCTTGGCAAAGAGCACCAGCGGCGCGACCGGCCCCATTCGGTCCCCCGGCGCGGGCGGCGCATGCATCACCGCGAGCGTCAGGCCGAGAACCGGTTGGATGCCGCCCTTGGCACAGGTCTCCGAGAACTCGAGCGCGCCAAAAAGATTGCCCCGGTCCGTGAGCCCTATGGCGGGCATGCCGGCGTCAGCCGCCAAGGCCGCAAGCCGTTTGACGTGGATCGCCCCTTCGAGCAGCGAATAGGCGGAGTGCAAGCGGAGGTGAAGGAATCGCGGATCGCTCATGGAGTGACACTATCGATCGAATGGCCTCCCCTCCACCCCTGCCCGGTGCTCACTGAGCATCTCGACCGCGTGATGCAAGGTGATTTCAAAACGCAAAGGTCGGCGACCATGTCTCGGCCAGCAGGCAATTATCCTGCGCAAATTGGCAAAAGCCGGAAAGAAATTGGAGAAGAACGATGTCTGACATGGCACCAGATTACCCGCCCCTCCTCACAGACAAAAGCTGGCAGAAGAAGAAAGGCGTGGTATCGAAGATCACCGGCAAGACCGGGATTGGCAAGGCCCTCGACGCGTGCAAAGCGGCCTACGACAAGGTTGACTGGGCCGAGTTTGACGTCAGGCAGAAGGCTGAAACCTCGGTCACGCTGAACGATCTCGTGGAGATCCAGCGCACAGCGTCGCGATATTATGAGACCTCGATACGAAAACATTTGCTCCCGGCCCTCGCCACAGCCGGAAAGAAGGCAGACGAGACAAAAAAGGTTTGGGCGAAAAACAAAGCCATCCCAAAGGGATCGCTCCAGCATCTCGACGCCGTGATCCGGGAGATCACCGAATTCACCGACACGGTGGGCCCGCGCAGCTTCGACAACCGCGTGCAAGGCGAGTGCAGGATACTGCGCGACGACAAGAAGCGAGAGATCGCAGCGGCATCGGCCCAGATCAAGAAGCGGATCGCCGGTTTGCTCCACGGCATCGGCACCATCAAGACGGTGAACGATTACACCGGCCCGTTTCTGACGACGCGGGTCCATGGCCTATGGGGCGCTGTGCAATCGGACGCCAAGATGCTTGGGCTGGCTTCCGAAGAACGGTCGCTCAAAGGGCTGTTGGTCGACAGTGGCATTCCTGGGACCGATGAAGAAGTTCCCGGCAAGATCAATGAGATCGTAAAGACGATGAAGGCAGTCCTCGCAGCCGTCTGAGCGATCGCCGCGGTCTCGCGCTCAAGTCTCGCGCCCTTGCTCGCATCCGCTGACATGCATGGCGGATGCGCGTACCGAACGGGGTTGCCGCCGGCCGCCGCCTCGGCAAGGATGCAGCGGACAATTGCGGGGGCCCGATGACCGACGACAACGACAGCCTGAACTACACCGACCCGATGCAGCGCCCGCGCTATACCGGGATCGCGAGCTTCTTCCGCCTGCCCTATCGCGAGGACTTCGAGACCGACCCGCCCGAGATCGGGGTTGCGGGCGTCCCCTTCGACGGCGGCGTCACGAACCGCACCGGCACCCGGCATGGCCCGCGCGAAGTGCGCAACATGTCTTCTTTTATCCGCCGGATGAATCAGGCGACCGGGGTCAGCCCTTTCGAGGCCGCACGCTGCGCTGATATCGGCGACGCCTGGGTGCAGAAACCCTATGAGCTCGAAGGCGCGCATAAGGAGATCGAGGCTTTCTTCGCCCGCGCCCATGCCGCCGGGATCCGGCCGTTGACCTGCGGCGGCGACCACTCGATTAGCCTGCCGATCCTGCGCGCAATCGCCAAGGATGGCCCGCTCGCCATGATCCATATCGACGCCCATGCGGATACGGGTGACGGCTATATGGGCAGCCGCTTCCACCACGGAGCGCCGTTCAAGATCGCGGTGGACGAAGGGCTGCTGGATCCGACGCGGGTCGCCCAGATCGGCATTCGCGGCTCGGTCCACACCATGGAGATGTGGAAGTTCTCCTATGACAGCGGCATGCGCGTGATGCTGATCGAGGAGATCGAGGAGCGCGGTTGGCGCGCCTGTATCGACGAGGCGGTGGCTCTGGTGGGTGACCGGCCCTGCTATGTGAGCTTCGACATCGACAGCCTCGACCCGGTCTTCGCGCCCGGCACCGGCACGCCAGAGGCTGGCGGCCTGACCATGCGGGAGGCGCAGGGCATGATCCGGCGCCTTGCCGGGCTCGACATCCGCGGCGCGGATATGGTCGAGGTCGCGCCCCCCTTCGATGTCGGCCAGATCACCTCGCTGAACGGCGCGAACATTATGTTCGAACTGCTCTGCGCGATGGCTGCCGGGCGCGATGGCTGAGCTCAAGAACCACATCCTCTATGACGGAGAGTGCCCATTCTGCGCCTCCTATGTTGGCTTCACCCGGCTTCGGGAGGCAGTGGGACCGGTTGCCCTCATCAACGCGCGCGACGGCGGGCCGGAGGTGGAGCGCGCGCGCGCTCTGGGGTTCGATCTCGACGAGGGGATGGTGCTGCACCTCGACGGGCAGGACTACCACGGCGCCGACTGCCTGAACCGGCTGGCCCTGCTCTCGACCGGATCGGGCGTGTTCAACCGGTTGTCGGCCCTGCTCTTCCGTTCTGGCTGGGTGGCGCGCGTTAGCTATCCGGTGCTGCGTGCCGGGCGGAACCTGACACTGCGGCTACTCGGGCGGACGAAGATCGGCTGAGCCAGACGACCCACCCGATCAACGAGAGGTCCAAGGCGATGTCTTGAACCGGGACACCGCGCGGCTTCGCATAACCGAGTGTTACGCAACTGCAAGATCGCCACAAACGCCGCCCGGAAACGTGACCGGGATGAGCAACAGACACTGATCGAGACGCATCTCGCCGAACGGCGGGCGCTGACGCAGGAGTTGCGCCGGGCCGGTCTGCATCAGCGCTTCAACGGCGAAGCCGGCCCCGATCCGCGCCAGCAACTCGTCGCACCTAGTGACGACCTAGATCACTCCCGCAACCAGCTTCTAGAGCGCGAGCCGAGCTGATTGAATCGAATTGGGATTCCCATCGGGCGCGTGGTCTGATTCAAACTGTCTACCTGAGGAGGAGGCCGGCGGGCATGTCGAAAGCGCTTTCCGTTGATCTCCGCATCCGTGTTCTTGCTGCCGTTGAGGGGG
>JBCBYB010000129.1:0-560 GCA_039816045.1 Pseudomonadota bacterium | reverse complement strand
CGTTTCAACACCAATTCGGCTTTGGCCCAGAGGTCGTGCTCGGCGTTCTGGTGGACTCCCACGCAGAAACACGCGTACCGACAGGGACGTAACTTTGGGTGCAATAGCACGCAATCAAACGCCCGAATGAGCGCAGACCGAAATCAAATTTTTTTTGGGGTGGGTTTGAAAAGTAAGGGAAGATGTCTGTTAAAATTACCAGCTTTAGCTGACCCGGCAGCGACTTACTCTCCCGCGCCTTAAGACGCAGTACCATCAGCGCTAGGGGACTTAACGGCCGAGTTCGGGATGGGATCGGGTGGGGAACCCCCGCCATAACCACCGGGTCGGCGAAAGCTAGCAATGTAAAGAAACCAAAATGACCGCAGATTGTGTTGTAATGTGTCTGAGGTGTTTCTGATCTTCAAGCCGTATGGGGCGTTCACCACCACACACGAGTTTCTAAAGATCAAGCCAATCGAGCAATTAGTACCAGTAAGCTCCACGGATAAAAGGTACTCCGGGGATAACAGGCTGATGATGCCCAAGAGTCCATATCGACGGCATCGTTTGGCACCTCG
>JBCBYB010000128.1:0-565 GCA_039816045.1 Pseudomonadota bacterium | reverse complement strand
AGGGCTTGCAGGTCAGGACGAAGAAGCGGCGCAAGCTGCCACGCCGGGACCGGGTCGCGCCCCAAGTGCCGGAGCGGCCGATGCAGCGCCCCTCTCAGCGATTGCAAGCAATCGCCTGCCGGGCAGCGGGGTCCCTCGACTTCATGAGCGACCAGCGCGCCGACCACCGCCGGTTCCGAGTGCTCAACATCGTCGACGACCACAGCCGGTTCTGCCCGGGGCAGATCGTGGATCTCTCGATCTCCGGCGCCAGGGTCGCCCGGTATCTCGACGAGTTGGGCGAGCGGTTCGGCCTGTCCGAGGAGATCGTTCTCGACAACGGACCCGAGGGGACCAGCCGGGCGATGTTCGAGTGGTCGGAGCGGGCCGGCGTCCGCCTTCCACGCTCCGCGCGCATCGCTTTGCGATGTCATTGAGCCGGGCAAGCCCGCCCGGAATGCCTTCGTCGAGAGCCTCAACGGCAAGCCCCGCCCCCTCTCGGCGTTTGCGTATCGACCCAGTGGATTCCTGCTCATGCTACAAGGGAGACGATGTAGCGATGAGCGAGACAGTGACAGAAGAGATC
>JBCBYB010000127.1:0-596 GCA_039816045.1 Pseudomonadota bacterium | reverse complement strand
AAGCCTATCCGGTGTGAAGAAGAGACCCTGACCAGTTCTGATTTCTTGGTCCATAAGTCTCCTCTCTAATTGAGCTGGTCAGCCCCACTTGAGTGGTCCAACTTGATTGTTAGTGCATGACCGGCCTTGGGTCCATCTGGACGATGGTTTCCGGTGCCGGTGGGCGGTAGCCCAGAGCGCTGTGAGGTCGTTTCGTGTTGTAGTGTTTCCTCCATTCTTCGATCAGGATTTGCGCCTCGCGCAGGCTGTAGAAGATTTCGCCATTCAAGAATTCATCGCGGAAACGGGCGTTGAAGCTTTCGCAGTACCCGTTCTCCCATGGACTGCCTGGTTCGATGTAGGCTGTCCTTGCGCCGACAGCCTTGATCCAGTCCTGCACGGCTTGCGCAACGAACTCAGGGCCATTGTCCGAACGGATGAACGACGGGATGCCGCGCAGGATGAACAGGTCGCTCAGCACATCGATGACATTGCCTGAGTTCAGCTTGCGATCCACGCGTATGGCCAGGCATTCCCGACTGTATTCGTCGATGATGTTGAGCGTCCGGAACACTTTCCCGTCGTCGGTGCGGCAATGCACAAAGTCGTATGACCAC
>JBCBYB010000126.1:0-657 GCA_039816045.1 Pseudomonadota bacterium | reverse complement strand
TGCGGCAGGAACTGGGCGTGTCCGAGCGCCGCGCCTGTCGCACTCTAGGGCAACATCGATCCACGCAGCGCAAGGTACCGCGAGGCCGTGCCGATGAGCAGCGGCTGACCGAAGATATCATCAAGCTGGCCGACCAGTATGGACGCTATGGGTATCGCATGGTCACCGGTTTGCTGAACAACGCGGGCTGGCATGTGAACCACAAGCGGGTCGAACGCATCTGGCGACGTGAAGGGCTGAAGGTCCCGCAAAAGCAGAAGAAGAAAGGGCGGCTCTGGCTGAACGATGGCTCCTGCGTGCGTCTGCGTCCCGAGCGACCCAACCACATCTGGTCCTATGACTTCGTTCAGGATCGCACGGCTGATGGCCGCGTCTATCGGACGCTCAACATCATTGATGAATACACCAAGGAGGCGCTTATGATCCGCGTCGATCGCAAGCTCAACTCCACGGACGTGCTGGACGCACTGACCGACCTGTTCATCCTGCGCGGCCCGCCGGAATACATAAGATCCGACAATGGCCCGGAATTTATCGCCCAGAAGGTACGAGACTGGATCACCGCCGTGGGCGCAAAGACGGCCTACATCGAACCAGGATCACCGTGGGAGAATGGATACTGCGAGAGCTTCAATGCCCGGTTCCGCGACGAGCTCC
>JBCBYB010000125.1:0-659 GCA_039816045.1 Pseudomonadota bacterium | reverse complement strand
ACTGAGGACCACACATCCAGGCGTGAAGCAGGTTGGCATTGAGATGGTGCCGGCGAGCCACCGCGGCGACCGACGCTCCATACGCACGAGCCTCGGTCACGATCCGACGCTTCTGCTCCGTCGTCCAGAACCGCCGCTGCTGTCGCTTCGCCATCCGAGCCACAATAACGTCCATCATCTCGATCGTGGACACCATCGCCCGCCATCATCGGCGAAGCTCCTCCGACACCATCAAACGTGCAAGGTCAGGTCGGCCGGACGCTTACCATCGCTCTGCGATGTCTGATGCTCCTTCAACCGCCGCAACTGCTCCCGGCCCATGCCCACATAGAGCCGACGCCAGCGGTCATAGGTCTGAACGGTCACGCCGATCTGGCGCACTGCGTCCGCCACGGACACTCCCTGGCCCTGCATCCCCTCGACCTCGCGCAGCCTCACCCTTCACCCGCTCTCTCGAGCCAATGGCTTTCGCGGGCTCGGCTCCTCCGGCTTGTCTCGCTTCCAAACCATCTCTGATCCTCATCAGAACGGAATAATCCTATCCCAGTGGGTGGATGACTTCAGGGGGCACCCCAGGCTTCGCCGTCACGGGTTGCGTCCTGCTCATCCTGAAAGACCTCGATCCCATAAGAGATCGACACGGGCAGGCCCCTATCGAA
>JBCBYB010000124.1:0-665 GCA_039816045.1 Pseudomonadota bacterium | reverse complement strand
CAATGAATTCGAACTGGCGACCGCCGCCCTGTTCGATCTTGGCGTGTTCCTCGCCGTGGTGGGCGCGGTGATGCTGTCCCTTGAGAGCTTTTCGCGCCTCGCGCGCCGGGCCCACGTGGATGACAGCGAACACCCGATGGACATCGACCCGTCCCGAGAAGCCCAGACAGAGGGGGCCGCATAATGGAATTGCTTGTGGCCGCCGTGATCGGCGCGATGACCGCCGGCGGGATCTACCTGTTGCTCCG
Organism: Pseudomonadota bacterium; assembly: GCA_039816045.1. GTDB lineage: Bacteria > Pseudomonadota > Alphaproteobacteria > Rhodobacterales > Rhodobacteraceae > Thermohalobaculum. The sequence continues at coordinate 417 of JBCBYB010000124.1, read as the reverse complement.
CCTGCGCACTTTTCCGGTGATCCTGGGCATTTCGCTGCTGACCTATGCGGTGAACGTGTTTTTGTTCACGTCCGGTCGTCTGACCGTTGGTGCACCGCCGGTGCTGCGCGACAGTCTCGAGGTTTATGCCGATCCGCTGCCACAGGCGCTGGTGCTGACGGCCATCGTGATCTCATTCGGGATGACGGCGGTGGTGGTCATGATCGCGCTCGGCGCGTTCCTCGGTTCGGACGACGACCATATCGACGACGACCCGCACGAACATGACAGCCACCCGGTGGAGGAGCAGCCATGACACATTGGCTGATCGCCCCCATCATCCTTCCCGCATTGCTCGCCCCGTTCATCGTCCTTGCGGCGCGGTATCACATCACGATCCAGCGCGCCTTTTCGCTGGCCGGGGTGGTGGCGCAGGTG
>JBCBYB010000123.1:0-725 GCA_039816045.1 Pseudomonadota bacterium | reverse complement strand
CTGGCGGGGGTCGATCTGTCGGTGGGGCAGGGCGAGTGGGTGGCGGTGCTGGGGCGGTCGGGGTCGGGGAAGAGCACGCTGTTGCATTTGCTTGGGGGTTTGGATCGGCCGGACGAGGGGCGGGTGCGGTTCGGGGAGCTGGAGCTTGGGCGGCAGCGGGAGTGGCGGATCGACGGGTACCGCGGGCGGGACGTGGGGATGATCTTTCAGGCGTACCACCTGCTGCCGGAGCTGACGGCGCTGGAGAACGTGACGATCGCGGCGATGCTGGGCTGGGGGCCGGTGTGCTGGGTGCGGGGGCGGAGGGCGGCGCGGGCGCGGGCGATGGAGCTGTTGGAGACGGTGGGTCTGGCGGATCGTGCGACGCATCGGCCGAGCAAGCTCAGCGGGGGGGAGCGTCAGCGGGTGGCGATCGCGCGGGCGCTGATGAACGAGCCGGCGGTGCTGCTGGCGGACGAGCCGACGGGGAACCTGGACGCGGAGACGGGCGGGGGGGTGATGTCGGTGTTCGAGGGCCTGCACGCGGCGGGGCAGACGATCGTGATGGTGACGCACGACGACGCGGTGGCGGAGCGGGCGGACCGGCGGGTGGTGCTGGAGCGCGGGGTGGGGCAGGCGGGGGCGTGACGCGGGCGGAGTCGTGAGCGGGGTGGGGTCGCTACCCTGTGCGACTCGATGTACATCCTCAAGGTGCACAATCTGGTGAAGACGTACGCGAAGCGGCG
>JBCBYB010000122.1:0-731 GCA_039816045.1 Pseudomonadota bacterium | reverse complement strand
GAGAGGACTTACGGCAGAAGCAAGTTGTTCGCTTCATGGGCAGACATCAGGTTGGCTTGTAGCTTGAGACAGTCGAAGCTATACTGAGGTCCAAAGACAGCTGGTCTTGCTGTGAAGAAAAGGCTGAGAGTATTGGGCGAGCTTCTAGCAGCAATAAGAGACAGCGATTAGCTCATCAGGTCATAGAGGAGCAGACACATAAGATGTCAGGCGGACCAGAAGACCTTCCAAGGAGCATTCCTCTCGTACTAGCTCAGGCAGCCAACATCAGCTCAAGTGCATCTCAGCAGATATAAGCCGAACTGTCTCACGACGTTCTGAACCCAGCTCACGTAGCTCATTACTTGGCGAACAACCAAACCCTAGCAGACGGCTGCTTCTGCGGGAAGAGATGAGCCGACATCGAGGTGTCAGGGCTTTGCGTCGATAAGAGCTCTCAGCAAAGGTTGACCTGTTATCCCTAAAGTACCTATTGGCCAGTGATCGCAGATGAAGCCAAGCTCAATACAGCGGGGCAGTATCACAGACAGGTTGAAGTCTTGAGTCAGCTAGCAGGCATTCTCATCAAGCCCAGGAGCATGAGATTATAGCCTCAGGACCTTCGTGTTCCTTTGTTCGTCATGTAAGAGGAGTCCGTCCCAGATAAACTTGAGACCTAGCAGAGAGACTGTAAGTCATCAATCAAAGTCACTGACAGATAGCTGAGCCAGGCAATAAGAGCAGCTCAAAAA
>JBCBYB010000121.1:0-756 GCA_039816045.1 Pseudomonadota bacterium | reverse complement strand
GGGCTTCCGGGGCGTCCACCCAAATGTCTGTCACATGACCAGCCGTCATGTCGTCACTGCCAACAACCGGCATGCCGATGGGGTTTCGGCCTGCCGAGACCTTGAAATCATCGAGCGTTGCCATCGGCACGATCTTGGCGTGCCCGTGCCCATCGAGTTCCGGAACATCACGACGCGGCGCCCAGGCCGCCGGGCCGACGCCGTCGATCAGACCATCGCCTGTTGGCGCGTGCGGGAAACCTTCAGATACCGATGTGCGCGCCAGTCCGAGATCATCGCGGTCGCCACGAGCGCCCGATGGAACCGTCACTTCACCGCGTCCATGCGGCAGGTGAAATGTCTTGTCACTAGGAAGTGGAAAAGGCCCCTGGTTTGCAGCCGGGTTCCCGTCTTCATCTTCCAGCGGATAGCCTTCGCGCATGTTCTCGCGCTGAAGATAAAAGATCAGCAGTGCGAAGAAGAGCCAGAACAGCCATATGGACACGCTGGCCAGATCGACGTTGCCAAAGAAATTTATACCAACCATGTGTATCGTCCTCCGGGTTAGGTGGGGAAGTCAGCAAGACCGATCTTGCTGGACCCCTCATGGTTTTCGGGTGTGAGAATCTGCGTGCGAACCAATGGTCCGAGCACGACAAGGGTGAAGAAAAGCAGACCAATTTCGGTGTGGTAGACCACTGAGTATCCGGCTGCGGGTGTGGATAGCGCCTCTCCGAGAGAACCGTTCAGCGCAAGCGCGGTGACCGCATCGCGTAC
>JBCBYB010000120.1:0-788 GCA_039816045.1 Pseudomonadota bacterium | reverse complement strand
ATGGGATGGTCCACCCTGCCTTCACCGCCCGATGATCGGGGTAGGCAGAGAAGAAGGAGAAGCCACCATGGTACGCAACACCCCCCGCGACTGCGCCGTCTTCGGCATCGACATCGGCAAGACGGTGTTTCATGTCGTCGGGCTGAGCGGCACTGGAGCCCCAGTCCAGAAGGCGAAGGTCCGCAGGAACACCCTCCTGCAGGTCTTCGAGCGGGCTGAGCCAACACGTGTCGCGATGGAGGCCTGCCCGGGGTTGCAATGGCTGGCCCGGAAGATCCAGGAGCTCGGGCACGAGGTGCGCATCAGATCGATCTGCAGATGCTGCATCGGATCCGGAGCCGGCTGGTGACCGGCCGGACCAACCTGATCTGCCAGATGCGCTCATACTGTCTGGCCAGACAGTATGAGCGCATCTGGCAGATCAGGTTGGTCCGGCCGGTCACCAGCCGGCTCCGGATCCGATGCAGCATCTGCAGATCGATCTGATGCGCACCTCGTGCCCGAGCTCCTGGATCTTCCGGGCCAGCCATTGCAACCCCGGGCAGGCCTCCATCGCGACACGTGTTGGCTCAGCCCGCTCGAAGACCTGCAGGAGGGTGTTCCTGCGGACCTTCGCCTTCTGGACTGGGGCTCCAGTGCCGCTCAGCCCGACGACATGAAACACCGTCTTGCCGATGTCGATGCCGAAGACGGCGCAGTCGCGGGGGGTGTTGCGTACCATGGTGGCTTCTCCTTCTTCTCTGCCTACCCCGATCATCGGGCGGTGAAGGCAGGGTGGACCATCCCAT
>JBCBYB010000011.1:0-126201 GCA_039816045.1 Pseudomonadota bacterium | reverse complement strand
TCACCTGGCGCGCCGACCCCGACGACATCATCGCCGCACGAACCCGTGGGTTCCAAGCGTTGGAGTCGCACCACTAGAGACCGGTTCAGAGGTCGGGCGGGCCGTTCGGTGCGGGCGCGTCCGGCAGAAGACGGGTGCGCACCCCCGCATCGGCAAACGCATAGCCCGCCTGGATCACCGGCACTTGCCCCTCTCGGTCGAGCCCGCGCAGCCGCGTCGGCGAGGCCAGGGCCGCGGCGAAGATCGGGTCGTCCGCCTGCCAAGGCGTGTGGCGGTCATAGTCTGTGATGGTCGTCTCTGCTGTCCAATAGGTCCCGATCCGCTCCGGCAATCCATCAGAGAGCTGGTTCTCGAACAGATTGATTAACAGCCGCTCGCGCCAATCGATGCTGGAGGCGAGGAAGGTGTCGATCACCGCCGGGAAGTGCAGCAGGTTGAAATTGTGCGGACGCGGGTCGTTGTTGAAGCCGGAATAGCTCGCGATCAGCACACCGCAATGCTTCCAGATCGATTCGAGCCCAAGATTGTCGTAGACCCCGCCATCGACCAGCACGGGCCTCCGGCGCAGTTCCCACTGGTCAAAAGGTGGCTCGGCCCATTTCGATTTCTGGACCGGGCGGCCGCGCAGATCGAGCCGCATCGGTGACAAAACCGGCGGGAAGGCGGAGGAGGCAGCGACCGCCTCGGCGATGCTGACCCCGTGGTCCTCGCAATAGAGCGCGCGCGGGTCGCTGAGATAGTGCTTGGTGAACCGGAAGACGCCGCCCGTTTGCAGGTTCGTCGCGTTGAAGATGAATTTTGGACGGCTGGTGATGTCGGCGAGCTTCATGCCGCCGAAGAGCACCCGGTCATAGAGCCGCGCCAGCACATTGCCCGCAGAGACCCAAGGGATGAAACCCGCGAGGATGCCCGGCACGTCGAGGGTCTTGCCCGTGACCCGCAACACAGGCTCGACCAGGGCCGTGCGCATCGCCTCGTCGCTCGCCACGCTGCCAGGTTCCGTCAGGCCAAGCTGGTCCCAGTTCATCGCCAGCACGCCCGCGGTGATCGAGCCTCCGGAGACCGAGGAGATCCGCGCGATTCGCGACAGGATGCCAAGCTCGTTCAACCGCAACAAAACGCCCGTGTGGAACAGCGTCGCGCGATAGCCCCCGCCCGAGAGGCTGAGCCCGATCGCCTTGCGGTCATAGCGCTCGACTGTGTCCAACAATCCCTTTTCTTCGGATGCGGCCCAGTCTGTCATGGCTTGCTCCTCGGCGGCGATGGTCCGGATGTCTGTTCTGCAAATCTTCGCAGTTTCGGTCTGGACCCTTCGGTGATACTCTTCTTACAATTATTTGTAGGTGATTTCATGGCAACGCCGCTTTCCAGCGATGTGGTGAAGCGGCTGCTCTATGGCAGCGCCGTCCGCAACCGGTACCTTCAGGGCAGTCCGGTGCTCCTCGATGTCTGGGAGGGGTATGCAGCGGATCCGGGCGGGCGGCTCGATTTGCTCATCACGCCCTATGGCGAGGAACCGGCGCATTTGGTCGGCGATGCCTTCTACGGCGCGCTGCGGGGGCCGGATGGCAAGGACCGCGCCCGCTGGACAGGGTTTCGCCCGCGCACTCAGGCGGATGTCTCGGATGTGCCGGGGATCGTGGCGGCCCGGCTGCGGCTCGACGAACTCACCAACATCCGTCTGCCACTGATGGTGTTGGCTTGCCCCCGTTGAGTGGTGCGGTTGAATTGTTAGTGCATGACCGGTCTGTGGTCGACCGGGATGATGGCCTCCGGCGCCGGGGGCCGGTAGCCGAGGGCGCTATGTGGCCGGACGGTGTTGTCGTGGCGGCGCCAGTGCTCGATCAGTATCTGGGCCTCCCGGAGCGAGAAGAAGATCTCACTGTTCAGGAGTTCGTCGCGGAGCCTGACATTGAACGACTCGACCTAACTGTTCTCCCAGGGCGATCATGGTTCGATGACATCGCGAAGCGATGCGCGCGCAGTGTGGGTCTGGGCGCCGACGGCTGCAATCCAGTCGCGCACCTTCTCGGCCACGCGTCGCGAAGCGACGCGCGCGGAGTGTGGGGCCCGTTGTCCGACCTGATGTATTCGGGCGGGCCGCGAAGGATGAAGAGATCAGTCAGTGCGTCGACCACGTCGACTGAATTCAGTTTGCGAGCGACGCGGATCATAAGCGCCTCCTTCGCGTATTCATCGATGATGTTCAGCGTCCGGAAGACGCGCCCGTCATGGGTGCGATCCTGAACGAAGTCCTTCTCGGCGAATTGCTGCGCAATCGCCGAGAGGGGGCCAGCCCGCGTTGTTCGGGAGGTCGGTGATCATGCGCCTTACGGCGTTTGCGGGCAAACGCCTACCGACCAATGGATAGCCGTAGCGCCCGTGCTTGCGGGCGAACGCGATGATGTCCTCCGTGAGGAGGGCCTCATCGGACCGGCCTCGAGGCACCTGCCGCTGGGTGGAGCGGTGCTGTCCGCGCGTGCGGGCCAAGTGCGGCGCTCAGATACGTAAAGAACGCCACGCCAAGCGTCTGTGGCACGCTCTCGATACAGCGTGGGCGGCGCGCGGGGCTCAGCGGCTTCGCCGGTTTCGGCCTGAGACGCTCCACCGGAGCGTTTCCGAGACGGCCCTCGCCCCCGTGCCGCTTCCGCCAGGATGAGCTTGTCGAGCGTCAGGTCCGAGACCGCCCGCCGCAGCCGTTGGTTGACGCTGCGCGCCCATGATCCGCGATGTCTCCAATTCCTTCAGCCGCCGCAGCTGCTCTCTGCCCATGCCGCCCTATAGCCGCCGCCACCGGTCTTAAGTCTAGACCGTCACGCCGATCTGGCGCACCGCGTCCGCCACGGACACTCCCTGGCCCTGCAGCGCCTCGACCTGGCGCAGCATCACCCTTCACCCGCTCTCTCGAACCAATGGCTTTCGCGGGCTCAGCGCCTCCGGCTTGTCTCGCTTCCTAGCCACCTCTGGTCCTCCTCAGAACGGGATAGTCCTATCCCAGTGGGTGGGCCACTCCAGTCGGGCCACTCCAGGGCCTCGGCCAAGCCACCCCGGAGGATGCCCGCGCCGCCTATACCGACAGCAGCATCGCCAACCTCTCTAGCATCGTGGTGCTTGCCAAGACCGCGACCCGCAGCCTGCTGCTCATCGGCGATGCCCGCGGCGATAAGGTCCTGGAAGGGCTTGAATTGCAAGGGCATTTGGCGCCGGGAGGCTCTATGCATGTCGACCTGCTCAAGCTCATGCACCATGGCAGCGACCGCAACGTGGAGCCCGACTTCTTCACCCGCGAGACCGCTGACCATTATGTCTTCTGCGGCGACGGCTCCCGCGGCAACCCGGAGCGCGCGACGCTGGAGATGCTGTTCGGCTCGCGGCCGGCCGGGGGCTACACGCTGCACTTCACGGCGGAGCTCGAGCCGATCGATGTGGCGGGCAAGAAGGACTATGAGAAACGCCGCGCCGCCGGGGTGCCGTTCGAGATCCGCACACCGGGGGCCCTTGGCCGCATCGAGATCGCCCTCGACTGAGGGCGCAGGCGCGCCCCGTGACAGTCTGTTACACCGAGGTGACCAACCGATACGAAGCGTTTCGCCCTGTCGATAGGGACGCAACATCAAGCGCTTACCTCTCTCGGCAACGCATAGAACGCTTTAGAGAGGACCTCCCCATGACCAAGATCTCCCCCGTCGCCGGCCTGCTCGCAGTCCTGACCCTCGGCCTCGCCGCAGAGGCCAATGCCTGGGAGCGCAGCGCCACCGTCAGCGGTCCGCGTGGAACGGCCAGTGTCACCGGCTCCGGCAGCTGCGGTGGCGGCACCTGCTCGCGCAGCGTCACGCGCACCGGCACCTATGCGGGCGGCACCGTGACCCGCAGCTACAGTGTGACCGGCGTTGCGCCCTATCCTTATGGCGTGCGGCGTGTCTACAGGGCGCCCTATCCTTACGGCGTGCGCCGGGTCTACGTCGCACCGCGGGTCTATGTGGCGCCCCACGGGGTTACCGTGACGGGGACGGTCAGCCACAAACACCCGGCGACCTCGACGACCGTCAGCGGCTCGGTCGAGGTGACCCGCTGACCCCCTGCCCGACGGGCGTCAGGTGCGATATCCGCATGGCATATCTCGATGCGACATTGGTGCGATATCAGCGATATTTGCTCCGCGGATCTCACCGGCATGCCGTCCTGCTGCGACAACCTTGAAGGGAGGCGTCGCAGCTGTGGGCTCAGCGGTCGCCTGACGCCCTCAGCCGGACGCTCCCGCAGGCGACAATTGACGCCGCGGGCGATGCGGGGTTCAAGGGGCGGCTGAGGCCCCTGAGTCCTGGCATTCCCGGGGGCACGCCATAGCGGGACCTCGATCGTGATGACCAGCCGGACCTTCGCTCTCAGTCTGTCGCTCCTGGCCTTCGGGGCCGAGGCCCAAGAGGCGCGCCTCGGGATCGAGCTGAACCGGTTCGACGATCAGAACGGCGCCTGTCAGGCGTCGCTGGTGCTGGAGAACGGCACTGAAACCGCCTTCCAGCAGCTCGTGCTCGATCTTGTGATGTTCGACGCGGATGGGGTGATCCTGCGCCGGCTGGCCGTCGACATGGCGCCGCTTCGGGCGGGACGTATGACGGTAAAGGCCTTTGCAGCGGACGGCATCGCGTGCGAAACCATCGGACGTGTCTTGCTGAACGATGTGCTCTCCTGCGCCGATGCAGCTGGACCGACGGAGCGCTGCTTCGATCTCATCGACACGCGGTCCCGCACCCATGCCGAGTTCTTGAACTGACGGGAGGAGGCTGAGATGGGCGATGCCGCGCCTCTGATCGGGCAGGACCTGGCGGGCCAGGCCAGGCTGGCGCTCTCGCGCGGGTGGGAGCTGGCCGAAGCGGGCGGGCCCGTGGTGCTGATCCTCGCCGTCCTCTCAGTCTTCGCGCTGGCCATCGTGCTCGCCAAAGCGGTGCAGTTTGCCGCCGCCCGCGTCGGAGACCGCCGAAGCGCCCGGGACGCGCTCGCGCTGCTGCGGGCCGGGCGTGCTGCGGAGGCTTATGCTAGGGCGAGCGCCAGTCGCGCGCCCGCGGCGGCGATCCTGACCCGCGCGCTCGAAGGCCAGGCCCACGGGATGCCCGAGCATCGGGTGCGTGAGGATTGCTATGCCGAGGCGCAGCTGCGTATCGAGTCCCTCCGCGGCTGGATGCGCCCTCTCGAAGTGATCGCGACGCTGGCGCCCTTGCTTGGCCTGTTCGGCACCGTGCTCGGCATGATCGAAGCTTTTGCGGCGCTCGAAGCGGCAGGCTCTCGGGTCGATCCGGCGATCCTGTCTGGCGGCATCTGGGAGGCGCTGCTGACCACGGCGGTCGGCCTTGCGGTCGCGATCCCGACGGTCGCGGCGGTCAACTGGTTCGAACGGCGGATCGAACGGGTGGAGCACGACATCGACACCGGCCTTGCGGGCCTTTTCGCCACGGATTGGGACGACACCGGCCTGGCCCACCAGCCACGCATGCAGGGGAGATTTGGCGATGGAGGCCCTCAGCGCCGCCCCGCTGCGGCTGGGGAATAGGCCGCGGCGGCGGCTCCGGATCTCTCTGACGCCGCTGATCGACGTGGTCTTCATCCTGCTCGTGTTCTTCATGTTGGCCTCGAGCTTTCTCGACTGGCGTTCGGTCGAGCTGACTGCTGCGCCGGCCGGTGGGCCGTCGGTTGGGGCCGAGGGGGCGCTGCTCGTCGAGCTGACCGAGGAGGGCGTCCGGCTCTCGGGGGAGCGGATGGATCTTACGACCCTCGCGGCCCGGCTCGAGACGCATCTGGCGCAGACACCCGAGCGGCGCATCCTGGTGCGCCCGGCATCCGGCGTGGACATGCAGCGGATGGTGCGCCTCCTGGATGCCGTCGCGGCCGCCGGGGCGCGGGACATCGCGCTCCTGCCCGGGCGGGGGTGAGTGTATGCAGTGGGCGCCGGGCAGAGTGAGACGGCACCGGAAGCGGATCCATGACGAGGACCGGATCCTGCCGCTCATCAACATCGTCTTCCTGCTGCTGATCTTTTTCATGGCGGTGGGGCGGCTTTCGGCGACCGACCCGTTCCGGATCGACCCGCCGGAAAGCCAGAGCACCGGCGCTCCGGCGACGGGGCCGCTCCTGATCGCCGTCGGGGCGGAGGGGCAACTGGCGCTCAACGGTGACGTGCTGGACGAGGCGACCCTTCTCGCCCGTGTCGCCTCCGGGGGCGCCTCTGGGGACGGTCCGGTGCCGGAGGTGCGGATCAAGAGCGACGGCGGGGCCGAGGCGGTGCGCGTCGTCGCCCTGATCGAACGCCTTCGTCGGGCCGGGGTCGAGACCGTGCGCCTAATGACCGTACCCGTCAGCGGGCGGGAGGGGTGATGGACGTCGGCTTGCGCCATATCGCCTCTGCCGGGGTTTTCGCGCTTGGCCTGCACGGGGCGGTTGCCGTTGCCGTGTTCTGGTCTCCGCCTGAGGGCGGCGCGGCTGGAGCGGGTGAGGGCGGGCTGGAGATTGCCCTCGGCTCGGCGGGCGGTGCGCCGGGAACCTTGGCGCCGACGCTGCCTGAGCTGGTCCGCCCCGTAGCTCCCGCTCAGGCCGAGGCCGAGCCGGCGGATCTCTCACCCGTGGCGGCGGTGGAGCCCGCGGTGATCGCGACGGATGCGGTTGCTGCTGTGGTGGTAAGGCCGGATCCACCCATGCTCTCCGAGCGGTCCGCCGAGCCGCCGGTGCGCGCGCCGGAGGCCGTCGAACTCTCCCGGGCCGAGCCAATGAAACCGGCAGTTGCACAGGCCACAGACGCCGCTCTTTCTGTCGTTGAGCCCGCCATCGAGAAGGGTGAAGCCGTCACTGCGAGCGGGCCTGAGGCGCGGTCGGTCCCCATGCCGCGGGCTCGACCAGAAACTGTTCCGCCCAGGCAGAAGCGCCGCGTCGCCCGCAAGCCAGAGCCCATCCAGCGGGTGCCGGCGAAATCTGCACCGGCACAGTTGGAACCCGACCCTGAGCCGGACCCCATACGCCAGGCAGCGCGACCCGAGGGAGACGCCGCTAAGGTCTCCTCCGACAACCAGGGTCAGGGGGAGGACGGCGCTTCGGGCGAGGGCACTGCGAGCGGCACAAGCGATCAGGCGCACGCCGGCGGCGACCCTGGGGCGCGGCGCGATTACATCAGCCGGCTTGCCGCTAACCTTTCGCGCCACAAACGCTATCCCCGCCGGGCGCGGGCGCGGGGTCAGGAGGGGACAGGACGGCTCTTTTTCGTGGTGGAGCAGAGCGGACAGGTCTCGGCCATACAGCTCCGGAAGAGCGCCGGGCACCGGCTTCTGGACGACGAGATCCTGGCCATTCTGGGCCGCGTCGGCAGCTTCCCCCCGATCCCGGATGCCGTCGGGGTGGCACGGCTCGAGATCGTCGTGCCGATCAATTTCGACCTGCGGTGATGCGCCAGGGGGCGCTCAGGCCCCGTCCACCGCTTCAAACCCCTCGAACTCCGGCGGACCGAGATAGAGCGGCTTGTTCTGGCCCACATCCTTGTGCGCTTCGCGGAACTGCTCGGACCGGGTCCAGGCCTCGAAAGCCGTGCGCGAGGCCCAAACTGAATGCGAGGCATAGACGGTATGCTCCTCGGTCTCGGCACCGCGCAGAAGATGGAAGCTCTGAAACCCCTCGAGCTCGTGCAGCCGGCTGTCACGGCCCGTCCAGACGGCTTCGAACTCCGCCTCACGACCTTTGACGACCTTGAAGCGGTTCATGGCGATGAACATAGGGGCCTCCTGTCAAAGGGCGAAGGGCAGGGTGGTGAGCGTGCCGGGGACCGGACCGCCCTCTCGCATGACCGTCACCCTATCGCCGGGCTTCACATCGACGGATACCAAGGCATAGCCGATCATCCGGCGCAGGCGATAGGACCAGGCCTTGTGGGTCATGTGGCCGACTTTGGTGCCCTCGCGGTGGATCTCCAACCAGATCGACTGGTTCTCCCCTTCCTCGGGTCTCTCCAGGATGATGCCGAGCTGGTGGCGTCCGACCCCCTCGGCCTTGATCCGGCGGAGCGCCTGGATATCGATCACATCATCGGGCACGTCGAGGTCGATGAACCGCTCGAGACGCACCTCGAAGGGGTTTGTCGTCTCGTCCGTGTCGGTGCCGTAGTTGAGCAGCCCGCTTTCCGTGCGCTCCGAGGGGTTCGGATAACCGGGGCCAATGCCAAAGGGCGCGCCCGCCTCCTTCACGATCTGCCAGAGCCGGTCGCCCTGCGTTCCGTCGAGGAGGTAGAGCTCGAACCCGCTCTGTTTCGACCAGCCCGAGCGTGCAATGCGGAGCGGGATGCCCTCGATCTCTGCGTCCCGGAACCAGAAATAGCGCAGCCCCCGCACCCAGTCGCCGAAGAGGGAGGCCACCACGTCCTCCGCCTTCGGCCCCTGCACCGCGAGCGGGGAGGCGTCCGGCTCGCTGACCGTCACGTCGAGGCCCCGCTCGCCCGCGACGCAGCGCGCCCAGAACCAGATGTCGGAGTTGCCGATGGAGAGCCAGTAGCAGTCCTCGGCGATCTTCAGGGCGATCGGGTCATTGATCAGCACGCCGCGATGGTCGCAGAGGGCGACATATTTGCCCTGGCCGATCTGCTGGGCGGAAAGTTCGCGGGGGCAGAGGATCTGCGCCAGGCGCGCGGCATCCGGGCCCTGGAGCTGAACCTGCCGTTGTGCCGCCACATCCCACATCGCGACGCCGTTGATGAGGCGCCAATACTCTGCCTCCCGGTCGCCATAGCCGCGCGGGATCAGCATGCGGTTGTAGGTGAGGAACTGCTCTGCCCCCTCGGCCACCGTCGACGCGTAGAAGGGGGAGCGCCGGATCCGGCCGGCCGCGACGATCTCTGGCATACGGGCTCTCTCGCTGATTGGTCGTCATGTTGGCATAGCCGGACGCGTTCAGCACCCCTTCACGGCCCATGAAATCCCGCTAGCATGGGCGCAGCGCAGCTCGGGATGGATGCCATGACCGCGATCTCCCTTTGGGACACCAGCGCCGAAGAGCGGGACATCACGGCCCCGTTCGAGGGCGATTGCACAACCGAGCTTGCCATCATCGGCGGCGGGTTCACCGGGCTCTCAACCGCGCTGCATGCGGCGGAGAAGGGGATCGGGGCGCATGTGCTCGAGGCCAAGCAAATCGGCTATGGCGGGTCGGGGCGGAATGTGGGGCTGGTCAATGCCGGGCTCTGGCTGCCACCCCAGGATGTGCGCGCGAAGCTGGGAGAGACGCGCGGCTCGGGGCTGATCCGGGCGCTGGGGGAGGCGCCGGAATACGTGCTGTCGCTGATCGAGCGTCACCAGATGCGTTGTGAGGCGACACGGACCGGCACATTGCATGCGGCCCACGCGCCAAAAGGGTTTGAGGATCTCGCACGCCGGGCCGAGGAGTGGCACCGCTTGGGCGCACCCGTCGATCTCCTTTCGCGAGAGCAGGCGGCGGAGCGCATCGGCAGTCAGGCCTTCCACGGAGCGCTGCTCGATCACCGGGCCGGGACGATCAACCCGATGGGGTATGTGCGTGGGCTGGCACGGGCGGCAAAGGCGGCAGGCGCGACCATCTCGACGGGCGTGCGGGCGACAGGGCTCTCGCGGCAGAACGGCGCCTGGATCGTCGAGACCGATCAGGGGCGGGTCACGGCCAAATCGGTGGTGCTCGGGACCAACGCGTATACGGATGATCTCTGGCCCGGTCTGCGCGAGACCTTCACCCTCATCCACTACTTCCAGCTGGCGACCGAGCCGCTGGGGGAGCGAGCGGCGCGTATCCTGCCGGGCCGCCAGGGGCTGTGGGACACCGGCTCGATCATGTTCTCGCTCCGGAAAGACGCGTTCGGGCGGTTGCTCGTCGGCTCCATGGGCACCGTGATCGGCGGCACCACCGGGCTCTCGCACCGCTGGGCGAAGCGGCGGTTGGCCAAGCTCTTCCCGGAGCTCGGACCGGTGCGCTTCGAGACCGCCTGGCATGGGCGGATCGCCATGACCCCGGACCACCTGCCGCGCATCCACCGGCTGGCCGAGGGGCTCTACGCCCCCATCGGCTACAACGGCCGCGGGATCACGCCGGGCACCATCTTCGGCCGCGCGATGGCCGAGCTGCTGGCGGGCGGGCGCGAGGAGGACCTGCCCCTTCCGGTAACCGATCTCGCGCCGGTGCCGCGGCGGGGGCTCTCGGCCCGGCTCTACCAGGCCGCGTTCACCGCGAACCAGCTCTGGAAGAGCCTCTGAGACCCCGCTATCACGCCCGAGGTCCGCAACCGGACCGGCCAACGAGGAACGACCATGACGGATCATCCCATCGCCATCGTGACCGGCGCCGCCCAGGGCATCGGCTATGCCTCGGCCGAGGCGCTGGCCGAGGACGGCGCGCGCATCGTTCTGGTGGATATCAAAGCGGAGGCGCTGGCCGAGGCCGCGTCCCAGCTGGGTGGCGACCATTTGGCGATCCCTTGCGATATGGGCGCGCCTGACCAGGTTGCGGCTCTGTTCGACCGGGTCGAAGCCGAGGCCGGCCCGGTGTCGATCCTGGTCAACAACGCGGGCATCGCGCTGCCGGGGGATTTCCTGGACTACAGCCTCGCCGATTTCCAACGGGTGCTGGACGTCAACCTTACCGGTGCCTTCCTCGCCACCCAGCGCGCAGCCAAGACCATGGTGGCCGAGAAGATCGAGGGGGCGATCGTCAACATGTCCTCGATCAACGCCCAGGTGGCGATCCCGGCGATCCCCGCCTATTGCGCGACCAAGGGCGGCATCATGCAGTTGACCAAGGCGGCGGCTCTGGCGCTCGCGCCCCACGGTATCCGTGTGAACGCGGTCGGCCCCGGCTCGATCGATACCGCGATGATGGCGGGCGTGAACACCAACCCCGAGGCGATGAAGCGCGTGCTCTCACGCACCCCGCTCGGCCGCGTCGGCAGCCCGCGCGAGATTGGAGACGTGGTGGCCTTCCTGGCCTCCAAGAAAGCCGCCTATATCACGGGCGAGACGATCTATGTCGACGGCGGCCGCCTCGGCATGAACTACACCTGCTGAGGGAGACCCCCCATGATCGACCGTATCCATGTCGGCACGCGCATGAGCAAGATCGTGCGCCACAACGGCACCGTGTACCTCTGTGGCCAGGTCGGCGAAGGCGCCACCGTCGCCGCGCAGACCGAGCATTGCCTGGCCCAGGTCGACGAGCTGCTGGCCGAGGCGGGCTCCGGCCGCGAGCACATTCTGCAGGCGATCATCTGGCTCGCGGACATGGCGGATTTCGCCGAGATGAACGCGGTTTGGGACGCTTGGGTGCCCGAAGGGCATGCCCCGGCGCGCGCCTGCGGGGAGGCCAAGCTCGCCCGCCCGGAGCTGCGCGTGGAGATCATCGTGACCGCAGCGATGCCCTAGCCCAGCGATTGCGACCGCCCGGGCGCGCCCCTCGCCCGGGACCGGCAGTTAATGCTGGACCAAAATGGACCGGGCCGTCAGGTTTGCGTCTTGCTCGAGACAATAACACAACCGACAGGGGGACCCTCTCATGACCGATGATGTTGCACCGACCGTGGCGCCCGATCCGGACCAGCTCGACGCCGTCGTGCTGCTGAACCGCGCGGTGTACGGCGGCGAGTTCTATCTCGAGAACAGCTTTCGGGCGGACTACGACCCTGCGGTTGATCCGGCGGCGGAGGGTGAGGGGAACCTGCGTTTCGACCTCAACGTCTATGACCGCTATGCCGATTACCTGGAGCCCTTCGGCTTTACGGTGCTGACCGGTGATGACCTGGGTTTTGTGCCGGAGGAGAGCGCGGCGGGCGCGACCTCCGCCGACGATCTCAATGTGTTTTACCGCGGCGGGCTCTATCGCAACTCCTATCAGGAGCTTGAGGACGGCACGCTCCAGAATATCCCGGACGGGGCGGCGGTCGCGTTGGTGACGCTGGACGACAGCGAGGACGGGCGCACCCTCAACCTCGTGCTGCGCGGGACGGATGCGGATTTCGGCAGCGATGGCGAGGCAGGCTCCGGCCCCGGCCAGGTGCGCTATTACGGCCAGATGCAGCCGCTGGTGGACAAGATCTTCGACTATGTCTCCGACGAGGCCAACGGCGTGACCGATGTGATCGTGTCGGGCCAGAGCCTCGGCGGCACGGCGGCGGATCTCTTCACCCTCTATGACGGGGCGCGCTTCGATGCGATCGAGGGGGTGGATCTCTCGGTGATCTCGATCTCCTCAGCAGGCATCGACCCGGTGACGCTGGAGCTGAAGACCGATTTCGACGCGAACATCGTGGACATATCGGGCGAGACCCCGGCGATCAGCGCGCCCGACTACTACACCCAGTTCACCCATGAGGAGGATTTCGTCTACTTCCCCGAGAAGTACGACTTCGCCCAGCACGCCGCCGCCGAGCCCCTGATCCCGGCGGAGTTCTCGGCCGGAGCGCTCGATGGCCTGACTGACGCCGTGCACATCGGGGGCGATGAGGGCAACACATCGGTGATCGAGGTCGAGACGCCGCTCGTGCCGGTCTATGAACTCACCGCCGGGTTCGCCAGCTTCTTCCTGCCACCCCACTACATGGATCTCTATGAGCTCAACGGGCGCAATCTGGCGGAGGCCTTCGAGGTCTCGGGCCGCGCGGACTACCACCGCTTCATCGCGCTGAACGGGCAGAACTTCGCGACCGCAGATGTCGAGAGCAACAACACTGTCAACGGCTGGATGCTGCCGGTGGACGACAGCTTCGACCTCGGCGAGGAGACCGGGGACGTGATGATCCTCGGCCTGGGCGGGGACGACACCGTGACGCTCGGCATGGGCCAGGATTTCTTCCACGGCGGCGAGGGCACCGATACGGTCGATCTCTCGGGCTACACCGATGCCGTGACGGTCGATCTGGTGGCCGGCGAGGTCGTGGGCCCGCTCGATTTCGGCAATACCGATGGGCTGCTGAGCGTCGAGAACGTAATCGGCACCGCCTTCGACGATGCCCTCAACGGCGATGATGGCGACAACGTTCTGGCCGGCGGTGGTGGTGCCGACATGATCGACGGCGGTGAGGGCACGGACACCGCGCGCTTTGACGGGGCGATCTCGTCGGCGGTGGTTGCCGCGGTCGCGGGCGGTTATGAGGTGACCATCGGCGAGGCCACCACCACGCTCGCGAGCATCGAAGCGATCGCCTTCGCCGACGGCGCCTATCAGGTGGACACGAGCGAGGAGGCGACCGATGTCTACCTCCTCTTCACCTTCATCAACGATGCGGCACCCGATGCGGGGGCTTTGGCGGCGACGCTCGATCTTCTGGCCGACGGGACGACGCTCTCAACGCTCTCCACGATCCTGATGGCGGGCAGCGGCGACCTCGACCCGGCGCTGGCCAATGCGGACTTCGTCGCGGGTCTCTACGAAGACGGGCTCCAGCGCAGCGCGGACGATGCCGGTGCAGCCTATTGGTCCGGGCTTCTGGACGACGGTGCCCTGGAACGGACGGATGTGATGCTGGCCTTCGCGCTCTCCAACGAGGCGGACGAGGTCTATGCCGACGAAACCGACTCGGGCCTGCTCCTACTCGCCTGACGCACCAACCGCGGCTGCCCCACCCCAGGGACGGCCGCGCCCACTCTGTCGCGCTCACTGTGTCCCCGGATCCTCTCCACACGCGCCATTCCGCAACCGTGATCGCGTGAGGGTTTTCTTCCCGCCACGCAAACCCCAGCATTGTCGGGGACCGGGCTGTCTTGTCGGCCCTAGGATCGGAGCACGGCGATGACAGAGACCAACCGCTACTTCATTGCCTTTCAGGAGTTTGAGGAGATCGCGGCCGAGCCGGTTCTCGGCCAGGTCGAGCTGCCGGATGGCCGCATCCAGGCGACCCTGGAGACAGCGACCCTCACGGTCACCATTCAAGGCACGGGCGATGATGCGATCATCACCAGCCAGGACTGGGCCTTTCTCGACGGCGCTCCGATCCTGGAGATCCGCAATTCGCAGGAACCCCTCGTCATCGACGATGACGCAACCTTCGTTGTGCTGGATGATGATCTCAGCGTCACCTATTCCGGCTTTGACGACATCGTATCGGTGGTTCCCGAACCTCCGTCTGCCGAGAACTTCCTGATCCTCTACACCGGCCGGTTCGAGGAGGACTATGGCGGCGGGTTCGACGTGCTGGACGCCAGCAGTCTGTCCCGCTCCGAGGTCACACTCAGTGAGGATACCGACGGCTATATCGGCATCGAACAGCCGCGCCAGTCCTTTGTGCCGGAGGAGGTGCCGACCACCTTTTTCGCGCGCAACCACGAGAAGCTCCAGCTCTCGGACGGTGCCTACATCTTCGATCTGGAGAGCGAGGATCTCGACGAGGTCTACCGCCTCTACGATGCCGCCTTTGCCCGGACGCCGGACGAGCCCGGCCTGCGGTTCTGGGTCGGCGAGGTGGAGGACGGGAGCGTGCCGCTCGAGGACCTGCCGGATGCCTTCATCGCCTCGCCCGAGTTCGCGGAGCTTTACGGGGAGGACCCGACCGACGAGGAGTTCGTCACAGCGCTCTACGACAATGTGCTGCGCCGCCCGCCGGATGAGCCGGGGCTCACCTTCTGGACCGAGGCTTTCGCGTCCGGAGAACTAGGCCGCGATGACATGCTCGCCGCCTTCTCCGAGAGCGACGAGAATGTCGAGCGCAACGCGGAGAACCTGGATATCGGCGTCTGGGTGATCTGAAGCGCCTTAGGGGTAGAGCTCCATCCCGTCTTCGGCGACCGTCCACCCTGCGCCTTCGACGGTGCGGCGCTGGGGACTCTCCGGATCGAGCACGGGGTTGGAGCTGTTCATGTGCACGAAGACCTTGCGCCCAACCGGGATCTCTGCGAACGCCGCCAACGAGCCCTCAGGCCCCGCCATCGGCATATGGCTCAACCGCCGCGTGGTCTTCTCCCCGAGCCCTGTCCCGATCATCTCGTCATCGGCCCAAAGCGTGCCGTCGAAGAGCACGAGTTCGGCCGCCGCAAACCGCTCCACCAGATCCGGGGTCAGCCGCGCGCAGCCCGGCACATAGAAAACCTGCCGCATGCCGTCGGAGAACGCGACGCCCACGGTCTGCTCGTCCTCGAGATCGCCACGCGCCGTATCCTCCTCGACATGGAGCGGTGCTTTGCCCGGCACGGCGAAGAGCTCCGCCTCCAACCCCGGCAGCAAGGCGAAAGGCACCCCCAGCGCTTCCGCTGGGCGGCTCACCACGGCTGGGTCGAGCGCGTCGAAAATGCGGTTCGTGGACAGCATTCGGTGGATCTCCGCCGTTGCGTGCACCGCGAACGGCGTCTTCTCCCGCAGCGTCAGCAGGCCTGCGACGTGGTCGATCTCCCCATTGGTCAGCAACACCGCCTGGATCGGGCTTTCCCGCGCCCCGCTCGGCCAAAGCACCGGCGCGTCGGCGATCTGTTGGCGCAGATCGGGGGACGCGTTCGCGATGGCCCAGCTTCGCCCATCCACGCTGACGGCGATCGAGGACTGGGTGCGCGAGGGGATCTCGCCCCAGCGCGCACGCATGCAATTGGTGCAGCCGCAGTTCCATTGCGGCAGCCCTCCGCCGGCGGCCGAGCCCAGAACCCGGATGCGCAGGCGCGGCTCAGTCATGCGGACACGTCCTTGTCGCGACCGGTTCGGTGCCTTGAAATTGTCTGCGCCATACTCCTCCCCCGGCGATCTGGCCTCACCGTCCCCGTTATATCGGGTGCTCAGGGATCTCGCGTTCGCATTTTCGTATCCCCCTGTGAACAGGGGCAAAAGCGCTACATCCGTCTCCAGTGCAGTCAGCGAGGGGCAAGGGTGCAGGTCGTCTGGTTCAAACGGGATCTGAGGGTGGAAGACCACCGGGCGCTGGCCCGGGCGGCGCTGCACGGCTCTGTCCTGCCGCTCTACGTGGTCGAACCCGATCTTTGGGCCGAGCCCGATATGGCCGGGCGCCATTGGGCCTTTGTTGCGGAGGCCTTGCGCGAGCTGCGCGCGGATCTGGCCGCCTGCGGGCAGCCTTTGGTGGTCCGGGTTGGCACAGTCACCGATGTGCTGGAGGTGCTGCACGCCGAGACCCCGATAGAAGCCCTGTGGTCCCATGAGGAGACCGGGAACGCCTGGACCTATCGCCGCGACCAGCAGGTGGCCGCATGGTGCCGCGCCCGCGGCATCCCTTGGCACGAGGAGCGCAACCACGGCGTCCAACGGCGCCTGAAATCCCGCGACGGTTGGGCGAAGGCCTGGGACCGGCTGATGGCCGAACCGGTTGCCCTGTCGCCGACCCTCGCGCCTCTAACGGTCGATCCCGGCCCGATCCCGACCGCCTCTGATTTGAGCCTCGCGTCCGACCCCTGCCCGGAGCGCCAGCCCGGCGGGCGGCGGGCGGCACTCGAACGGCTCCACAGCTTCCTCGACACGCGCGGTGAGACCTATCGCAGCGCCATGTCTTCGCCGGTCGAGGGGGCTGAGGCCTGCTCGCGTCTCTCGCCGCACCTCGCCTGGGGCACGATCTCGATGCGCGAGGTCAGCCAGGCCACTTGGGCGCGCCAACGCGAGCTGAAGATAGGGGGGCCGGCCCCCCGCTGGCGCGGCTCGCTGAACTCATTCAACGGGCGGCTCCACTGGCACTGCCACTTCATGCAGAAGCTGGAGGACGAGCCGCGCATCGAGGTTGAGAACTTCCACCGTGGCTATGACGGGGTCCGCCCCACCACCGACCGCACGCGGTTGGAGGCCTGGGCGACGGGCCAAACCGGTCTGCCCTTCGTGGACGCCTGCATGCGCTCGCTGCGCGCCACCGGCTGGCTGAACTTCCGGATGCGCGCGATGGTTATGGCCACGGCAAGCTATCACCTCTGGCTGGACTGGCGCGAGCCGGGGCTGACGCTTGCGCGCCTCTTCACCGACTACGAGCCCGGCATCCATTGGAGCCAGGTGCAGATGCAGTCCGGCACCACGGGGATCAACACCGTGCGGATCTACAACCCGGTGAAGCAGGGCCACGACCAAGACCCGACGGGCGTCTTCACGCGGCGCTGGGTGCCAGAGCTCGCCGAGATCCCGGACAAGCACCTGCAGGAGCCTTGGAAGGCCGAGGCCGCGGGCCGCGTCCTCGGGCGCCTCTACCCGGAGCCGATCGTCGACCACCTTGCCGCCGCCAAGGAAGCGCGGGAGCGGATCTGGGCGGTGCGCCGGGGCGACGCTTTCCGCGCCGAGGCGAGCGCGATCCAGACCCGCCATGGAAGCCGCAAGAGCGGGATCCCCAACCGTGGCCGCCGCGGCCGGCCCAAGGCGCAGGCCCAGATGGACCTGCCATTCGCCGACTGATGCAAGGAGAGACCCATGGATGATGCCGCTCTGCCCGGCCTGGAGGCGTCCACCGAGACGGTGGCGTTTGAGCCCACCCGTGCAGCCGGGCTGGCCCGGCTTGACCAGTTCGTCTCGCGCACCGGCCGGCATTATGCCAGCACCCGAAACTATGACCTTGGCGCGGACCAGCGGAGCAATGTCTCGGCCCTCTCGCCCTGGATCCGTCACCGGTTGCTGACCGAGGAGGAGGTGCTGCGCGCCACCCTCGCCCGCCATGCGCCCTCGACGGCGGAGAAGTTCGTTCAGGAGGTCTTTTGGCGGACCTATTTCAAGGGTTGGCTAGAGCAGCGCCCGAGCGTCTGGACGGCGTATCAGGCGGGTCTGACCCGGGCGCTTGCATCGGTCGAGGCGAACTCCGGTCTCGCCAAGGCCTATGCGGAGGCGACCGAGGGACGCACCGGGATCGAGGGTTTCGATCATTGGGCGCAAGAGCTCGTCGAGGACGGTTACCTCCACAACCACGCCCGCATGTGGTTCGCCTCGATCTGGATCTTCACTTTGCGCCTGCCTTGGCAGCTCGGGGCCGACTTTTTCCTGCGCCATCTGCTCGACGGCGATCCGGCCTCCAACACGCTCAGCTGGCGCTGGGTGGCGGGGCTGCACACGAAGGGCAAGACCTATCAGGCGCGGGCCTCCAACATCTCGAAATACACCGAAGGGCGGTTCCGGCCGATCCACCAACTGTCGCCGGAGGCAGAACCCTTGGCCGAGCAGGCGGAGCATCCCAAGGTCCCGGTTCCACTGGCCGATGCGATGCCGGAGGGCGATGCGTTGCTGCTTGTGACCGAGGAAGAGGGGCGTGCGGAGACGCTGCTTCCCCGCCCGCCGGTCGCGGCACTGGGGCTTTTGGCGACGGCGGATCGTTCTCCGTTGCCCGTCGGTGACCATGCCATGCGGTTCGCGAAGGGCGCCGTTGAGGATGTGCTCGCACGCACGGGCGTTGAGGCGCACATGGGCGCTGGCGACTGGGCCGAGGCGATCATTGCCGCCGCTGACGCTGCCGGGACCCAAACGGTTGTCACGGCTTATGCGCCCGTCGGACCGGTGGCGTCTCGTCTGACCGAAGCCCAACCCGCGCTGGAGACGGCCGGGATCCGTCTGCACCAGATCCGCCGCCGCTATGACGATCTGGCCTGGCCCCATGCCACCAAGGGCTTCTTCGCGCTGAAGCAGAAGATCCCGAGCGTCCTACGCGATCTGGAGTTGCTGCACGAGTGACACACCCCCTTGACCCCGGCCGAAACGGCCACAGGATCGGGGAGACCCCAGCCACAGGAGTGCCCGATGCCCGACCCGATGAGCCCCGAGGAGATGCTGGCGCGTCTCGTCGGCTTCCCCACCGTCTCCCGCGACAGCAACCTGGAGCTGATCCACTTTGTGCGGGACTATCTGGCGGGATACGGCATCGAGAGCTGGATGGTCCCGAACGAGGACGGCACCAAGGCCAATCTCTATGCCCAGATCGGTCCGGCGGAAGCCGGTGGCATCGTGCTTTCGGGTCACACGGATGTGGTGCCGGTCGAGGGCCAGCCCTGGACCACGGACCCCTTCGTGCTGACGGAGAAGGACGGGCGCCTCTACGGCCGCGGCACGTGCGACATGAAGGGGTTCTCGGCGATCGCGTTGGCCGCGGTACCGGAGATGTTGGCCGCCGGGCTGAAACGACCCGTGCAGTTGGCACTTTCCTATGATGAGGAGGTGGGATGCCTCGGTGCGCCCTTCATGATCGAGGAGATGCGCGCCAGCCTTCCGCCCGCTGCCGCCGTGATCGTGGGCGAGCCGACGATGATGCAGGTGGTCAGTCGGCATAAAGGCGTGAACGGGCTCCACACCCATGTGCGGGGCTACGAGGTGCACTCCTCTCTGCTCCACACGGGCGTCTCGGCGGTGATGACCGCGGCGCGGCTGGTCACCTGGTGCTCGGAGCGGATGGCGGAGAACCGGGCGACTGCGGAGGCCAATCCAGACCCGGTGGGCGGGCTGTTCGAGCCGCCCTATACCACGCTCCATGTGGGCAAGATGCAGGGCGGCACGGCCCACAACATCACTGCCAAGGACTGCCGCTTTTCCATCGATATCCGCAATCTGCCGACCGAAAGCGCGCAGGAGTGGATCGACCGCTACCGCGCCTTTTGTGCCGAGGTGGAGGCCGAGGTGCAGGCGGTGCGCCCCGAGGCCGGCATCACTGTGGAGGTGCGCTCCCAGACCCCTGGCTGCCGCAAGGAGCCGGATGAACGCGCCGCCGCCGAGCACCTGGCGCGCCAGCTCACCGGCGACAATGGCGAGCATGTGGTGGCCTACGGGACCGAGGCGGGGCAGTTTCAGGATGCCGGCTATTCGGCGGTGATTTGCGGTCCTGGTTCCATCGAGCAGGCCCACCAGGCGGATGAGTTCATCGCGAAGAGCCAGCTCGAGGCGGGCCGGCGCTTCATTTCCCGGGTGATCGAGCGGCTGGCCGCTTGATCACGCCGCTCGGCGCAGGCGCAGCGCCCCGAGCAGCGCGAGGCCCAAGAGAAGCAGCGGCGCACCGGCTGGCAGGGGCACGGCGGCGGCCACGGCCTGGCCGGTCAACCGCGCGTGGATGACCGCATTCGGATGCACCGAGTCGTAGAAGGCCCGTTGGCTCGCCGTGTCCGCATCGCAAATTGCAGGTTGGCCGAACAGCCCTGCCACCTCCTCCGATGGGAACAGGCAGGGCAGCGTCGCATCCAGCACGCCGAACGCGGTCGGATCGGCGATCAACTGGTTGAAGAGGCCAAAGGCGTCCACCACGCTCACGGAGAGCGCGTCGTCCGCGTTCTCGATCCGCTCGAGCAGTTGCGCATTGAAGTCGATGCTGGCCTCGGTCGCCTCATCCACGAGATCAGGTTGCAGCAGCGCATAGTTCGGGATCTCGCCGAGATCGGGCAACGTGAAGATCAGGAAGTCGTTGACCCCGAGTGCCTGGATCGCGGTGATCTGATCGGCCAAGGCATTGGCGGCAGCCTCGGCGCCCGCTGTCGGATCCACGTTGTCGGCGATCAGATCGAAGAGATCGTTCGCGCCGAACCAGAGCGAGACCAGCGGCCGGTCGCCGAAATCGCCTTGCTGTGCCGTTAGCGCCCCGACCTGGGTCGCCAGATTGTTGCCTGGAATGGTGTCTGCAACGGCCGTCGCTCCGCCCACGGCAAAGTTTGCCGCGGGCTTGTTGGCCGCGTCGAACTCCGAGAGGATCGGCTCGTTCCAGACCGGGCCGTTCGAGAAGCGCCCATCGGCGTAAGGGGGACTCGCAGGCGTTGTGCCGCCCGTTTGGGTGAACAGATTGCCGTTGTCGCTGAGGCTGTCGCCAAGCACCCAAAAGCTCGAGAACGCGTCTACGATCGATGCACTCAGAGCGTTGACGGGCAGTGTCACCGAGACCGCGAGGGCAAAGGCCCCGACCATCGAGCGATTGATCATGTCTTCCCCCAAAGGCGCATGTTTTCTTGCGTGATAGCAAACGCGCCAGAAAAGCGAAATCAAATTTACCATTACGTCACGTGAGCTTCGGGCAGATGCCGTCCGCTCCCCCGCGACAAGCCTGCCAACACGCGATAAGGAGTGGGCAAAGCATCCTGCAATCGAGGACACCCTATGCCCATCATCAACAGCATCGCTGACCGCGCCGCCGAGATCACCGAGTGGCGCCGCGACTTCCACGCCCATCCGGAGCTTGGCTTTGACGTGCATCGCACCGCGGGCATCGTGGCGGAGAAACTGCGCGCATTCGGATGCGACGAGGTGGTCACGGGCATCGGCCGCACGGGCGTTGTGGGCGTGATCAAGGGCCGTGCGACGGGCTCGGGCAAGGTCGTCGGTATGCGGGCCGATATGGACGCACTCCCGATCATCGAGGCGCGGGACATTCCCCACAAGTCGACCGTTCACGGGAAGATGCACGCCTGCGGGCATGATGGGCACACAGCAATGCTTCTCGGCGCGGCCCAGCATCTGGCCGAGACGCGAAACTTCGACGGCACCGTGGTGGTTATCTTCCAGCCCGCCGAGGAGGGCGGCGGCGGCGGCCGTGAGATGGTGCAGGACGGGATGATGGAGCGCTTCGGCATCCAGCAGGTCTACGCCATGCACAACTATCCCGGATTGCCGGTCGGTCAGTTCGCGCTCCGGCCAGGCCCGATGCTCGCTGCCGCCGACACCTTCCATATTCTGGTCGAAGGGCGCGGCGGGCACGCTGCCAAACCGCATCAGTGCATCGACACGACCTTGGTGGCCGCCTCGATCCTACAAGGCATCCAGAGCATTGCCGGGCGCAATGTCGACCCGATCGAGAGCGCGGTGGTCTCGGTCACCTCCTTCGACACCGGGCCCTGGTCGCACAACGTGATCCCGCAGGAGGTCAAGCTGACCGGCACGGCGCGGACCCTCACGCCAGCCAACCGGGACTTGGTCGAGGAGCGGCTCGGCCG
This sequence comes from Pseudomonadota bacterium, assembly GCA_039816045.1. Lineage (GTDB taxonomy): Bacteria > Pseudomonadota > Alphaproteobacteria > Rhodobacterales > Rhodobacteraceae > Thermohalobaculum. The sequence continues at coordinate 104,374 of JBCBYB010000011.1, read as the reverse complement.
GCTGGTGGAGCACACGGCACTGGCCTTCGGGGCCAAGGCGGAGCTCAACTACCTCCGCGACTATCCGGTCACCGTGAACGATGATGCGGCGGCCATGTTCGCGGCGGATGTGGCCGAAGAGGTCGCTGGCAGCGGTATGGTCAATCGGAACATCGCCCCGGTGATGGGGGGCGAGGACTTCTCCTTCATGCTTAACGAGCGGCCGGGGTCGATGATCTGGATCGGGAACGGCGACACGGCTGGCGTGCACCACCCGGACTACGACTTCAGCGACGACGCGATTCCGGTTGGCTCGTCCTACTGGGTGCGCCTGGCCGAGACCGCGATGCCGGGCTGAGCCGATGACCGAGGCCGCCCCCGCGCCGGGACTGCGCAGCGGACCGGCCTGGGCGGCGTTGTTCGCCGTGGGCCTCGGCTGGGGAGGAACGCAGCTCCTCTCTAAGATCGCGGTTGGCAGCGGGCACGGTGCTTTCACGCTGGCCTTCTGGCAGTCGGTGATCGGGGTCGCGCTCTTCACCGCGGCACAGGTGACAAGCGGGAGGGGCCTGCCGCTCTCGCGCCAGCATCTGATCTTCTACGCGGTCTGCGGGGTGCTCGGGACGGCGCTGCCGCACACGCTCAGTTACATCTCGATCCGGCACCTCTCGGTCGGCGTGCAGTCGCTCGTGCTGGCAACGGTGCCGATGATGACGCTGATGCTGGCGCTTGCGCTGCGGGAGGAGCGGTTCGAAGCACGCCGTGCGGCCGGCATCGGTCTCGGGCTGGCGGCGATGTTGGTGATCGCGGTGCCCGAGGCGGGCTTGCCCGCAGAGACGGCGGCGGTCTGGCTGATCCTGCCCATCATCGTCTCGCTGTCCTATGCGGCGGAGAACGTCTACATCGCGCGGGCCAAACCCGGGGGGCTGGATGCGCTTGGTGTGATGTGCGGGCTCTCCTGGGCGGCGCTCCTGATGTTGCTGCCCGCGGCGGCGCTGGAGGGACCGCTCTTGCCCGCCACATTCGGTGAGGCCGAGGCCGCGCTGGTCGGCATCGCAGTGCTACACGTGCTGAGCTATTTCGGGTTCGTCTGGCTGATCGGACGCGCAGGACCGGTCTTCGCAGCCCAGGTTGGCTATGTGGTCACCGCCTCAGGTGTCGCCTGGGGGATGGCCTTGCTCGGAGAGCGCCACTCGGTCTGGGTCTGGGCGGCGCTTGCGTTGGTTTTCGCCGGGATCGCGCTGGTCTCCCCCCGCGAGCGGACCTAGCCGAAACGCTTACCGGCGAGCACCAGCCCGTCGGCCACCAGCCGCCGATCCGCCGTCTCCGTCACACCGACAACATCGGTGAGCGGCGTCGGAGCCTCCTCAAGCCGCAGGACCGACGCATCTCCCGGCGCGCCCGGAGACAACCGGGCGAGATCCGGCCGACGGAGCGCCTTGGCAGGCGCTTCGGTCGCCGCCCGCACCACCTCGGGCAGATCCATGCCGAGATGCAGGAATTTGGTCATCGTCGTCACCAGATCGAAGGCGGGCCCGTTGATGCAAAGCGCGTGGACATCGGAGCTGATCACATCCGGCGGGAACCCGGCGGCCAGCATTCCCCGCGCCGTCTTCCATCCGAAGGAGCCCATTCCGTGGCCGATGTCGAAGATCACGCCCCGCGCACGCGCCTCCAGCACGGCCTCTCGCACGCGTCCCTCGACCAAGGGGCTGTTGGGAAAGGGCCGGAAGCAGTGGGTCAGCACATCGCCGGGCCTGAGTGCTGCGCAGATCTCTGAATAGGAGGGCGGTGGCTCGTCGATATGCGCCATGATCGGCAGTCCCGTCTCCTCCGCCACATCGCGGGCGAAGTGGAAAGGGGCCATCCCCTGATCGCCCGAGGCGTGGCGGCCGAGGCGGATCTTGATCCCGATCACCGTCTCGGGGTGGGCGCGGGCAACCTCGGCGGCCTCGCGCGGGGCCATCAGGCGGATGTCCTGGCTCTCGCCCACATGGACCTCGCGTCCAAACCCCCAGATCCCGGCGAAGGAGACGTGGAGATAGGCGAGGATGCGCACCGGGCAGGGCCGGATCACATGGGCCTCGAACCCGGCATAGTTCCCGGGCCCGGCGCTCCCTGTATCGACTAACGTGGCGACCGCCGATTGGCGCGCATAGTCCACCGGATTGACACCGAGCGAGGTGCCGCCCCAGTAGACATGGGTGTGCAGATCAATCAGCCCGGGCGTGACGATCGCACCGCTGCAATCCACGGTCTCGGCGCCGGAGAGGCCCTCGCCGACCGCGGCCACCCGGCCCTCGGCAAAGCCAATGTCGAGCACCGCGTCCACACCGGACGCCGGATCGACGACCCGACCGCCTGCAAGCACCAGATCCATATGTTCCTCTCCAGCTCACAATTTCGATGGCGAACCCCAGCATAGCCGTGACATGGTGAGGCGCTACCCGAAAGGGGGGCGAGATCCTTGATATAGATTGCAAGTTGCAAAGCCAGGGCCGGCATGCGTGATTTAGCGTGGACTAACATTGTTCTTCCTGTCATGTGCTTTACCAAGGCAGGAGACGTTTATATGGGCAGCGATGAGGATCCTTCCGGCGACGAGGACAGGCGTTTGCGCGAGCCGACCCGGCAGGCGCGTGGGTTTGAGCGGGTCCGGGCCGCCCATCAGCGCGAGGTTGCCGAGGACTATGTAGAGCTGATCGCGGATCTCATCGATGTCACCGGAGAGGCGCGTTCGGTCGATCTGGCCGAGCGCCTCGGCGTCACAAGTGCGACCGTCAACGCGACCCTCAACCGCTTGATCCGCGAGGGGTTGGTGCAACGTGAGCGCTACCGGTCCGTGTTCCTGACCGAAGCGGGGCGCGCGTTGGCCGAGCATAGCCGCGAACGGCACCGGGTCGTGCGCAGCTTCCTCCTGAAGATCGGGGTGGATGCGGAGACCGCGGAAACCGATGCCGAGGGCATAGAGCACCATATCAGCGCCACGACCCTCGCGGCCTTGCGCCGGTTCACGGACGAATGAGCCGCGCATGAGGGACATCTCGTATCACGCGCACCAAACCGCACCCGTGGCCTCCCCGCCGTTCGATCTCCGTCGACTGTTGCTTCTGGCAGTGGTTCCGCTCCCAATCCTCGCCGCGTTCGCGCCCGGGCTTTTCGTGGATCCGATCCTCGGACCTGCGGCGGGCGCCGCTCTGTTTCGCGATGCTGATGCCGCCCATGCAGAGGCGTTGCTGAATGGGCATTGGATGCTCTGGATCTGGAGCGCTCGGACCTGGCCTCAGGATCTCGAGACGCTGATCATTCTGTTCTATGGTGGGTGGGCGGTCTACTGCGCCGGCCTGGCGCAGGCAATCTTTCGTCATGATGGCTCACCGACCCGCGCGATGTTGCTGGCGATCGCACTCGCGCTTGCGCCGCCTTTGGCCGATATCTCCATCGTTCTGCCGGCTGCGGTTCCGACGATCTTGCTGCTTGTCGGGCATCTGCTGGCCGTCTTGCTGTTGCCGGTCCGTCTCGGGACCGGACTGCTGCTGGTGGTCACGCCGTTGTTCATGATCACGGACGCATCGCTCGTGATGATGGCCTTGGCGACCCATGTGATTGTCGTCGGCACGGGCCGTGATGGGGCGAGACCGACGCTGACCAAATCCCTCGTGCTGTTTCTCTTCGGCGTGGCGATCGGGATCCTGGCGATTTTTCTGCTCAACCAATGGCAGCATGGCGTGTTCGGCCTGGAGAAGCCGATTGCGGCGCCATTGGCCGAGGGCGAGGACCGTCTCGCGCTCATCGGTGAGTGGATCGCGGAGTTCGGGCATAGTCTGCTTGGCTCCCTGGCGCCGTTCGGCCCGATCATGGTTGTCGCGAGTTTTGTCATCCTCTTCTGGTGCGCCTCCGGCCATGCGGACCGGCTGTTCGGCACCCTCGTCCTCGGATTGCTGGTGATCTTCGGCGAAACCGTGATCTCCGGCCGGGCGCCCTTGCCGCAGGCGCTGCTGTTCGTCTGGGTGATGGTGGTTGTGGTGCTCGGCACGGCGGCTGCCTGGTCGCCGGTGCGCCTGCTCTCGATGCTGCTGGTCGTTGGCCTCGTGGTTTCCGCGGCGATCGGTGGCGTGTGGTGGCAAGGGCGCTATGCCAACAGCAATGCGCTGAGGGCGGGCTCGGCAGCGATGGTCTCCGATCTCGCGGGCAGTCTGGAGGACCCGCCACGGTTGATCGCAATTGCGGGCTCCCCTTCGAGCATTGAGGGCGGCGAAGCCCTGCGCGAGTTCGAGCAGCTTGCCTTCAGGGTGCATCAGTTGACCGGGATACCGACGGTGCAATGTCCGACCCCGCATCCTGTTTGCCGGGAGCGTGGCGGCGAGTTGGCCCAGATGCCGGCCCGCCCGGCGGAGGGTTGGATCAGGCGGAGCGAGGATGGCATTCTGCTCCTGCGACTGCCTGACGGGGTTTTTGTGCCCGCGCCGCGCTCCTGAGGGTTTCTCATTGGATGGTCGTCCGGCGCTACCTCTCGGCGCAGAGACTGTGGTATGACCGTCTGGTCTTTGCCACAGCCGACCTGGAGTGCCTTCCATGCGCCTCGTTCTTCCTATCCTCGCCGCTGCTCTCATTGCCGGGCAGGCAGACGCCCAGTCCCTCCGCGCCAAGCAGGCCCAAGCGCAAGCTGACTCGGAGATCGCCGTTCTCCAGAAGGACATGGCTGCGAGTTGCGGAAAAGAGATCAAAGCCGGGTACGATTGGGCGACCTTCCCGGATGAGATCTTCAAACAGCGGAAAAACCCCTTCTTGCGATGCAGAGAAGGGGTGGATGCGCTGAAACAGCTCTGCGACAGCGATGATGGCGTGACGCGGGATGTCATCGCGAGCAAAGTCGACGCTTATGTCTGCCGTTACGGTAAAAAGAAGGCGATGAGCTATAAGGATGGGGAAGTCGGCTACACGACGGACATGCGCTCGGCCATCAACTTCCGCTTCATCCGGGATTGGCTGCTCGACAACCTCTGAGGCAGGGGCGGTCCCGCCGGTCAGTCGGCCTTGTCCGCCGGCGCATCCCCGCTGCCTGCCTCGTCTCCAGCCGACGCGTTGTCCTCGGAATCACCGTCCTTTGCCTCGGGTTCTGGCGCCGGCTGCGGCGGTGCCTTTGCAATCCCGACCAAGGCCGGGCGCAGCAACCGGTCCGCAATCGTAAAGCCGGACTGCATAACCTCGATCACGGTCCCCGGAGGTGCGCCGGGGATTGGCGCTTCGAACATCGCCTGGTGGCGGTTGGGATCGAACTTCTCGCCGGTCGCCGGCGTAACGGGCTGGATCTTGTGCTTGGCGAAGGCGTTGAGCAGCTCGCGGCTTGTCAATTCGACCCCTTCGAGAAAGCTCGCATGGTTCTCACGCAGGCTGTCATCGGCGGCCTTTAGCGCCCGGTCCAGATTGTCCTGAACGCTGAGGAGATCGCGCGCCAGCTTGGTCCCGCCATAGGTCTCGGCATCCTTGCGGTCCCGATCGGCCCGCTTGCGCACATTCTCCGTTTCGGCCAGCGCGCGGATCAGGCGGTCCTTCAGCTCGTCGCGCTCGGCTTCGAGCGCAGACACCTGGCCCTGCAGCTGCTCGACCTCTTCGTTGGCGACCGCTTCGGCGAGGCCAGGCATCAGATCATCGACCGAGAGGGTCGTCGAAAGACCCTCTGCGCTCAAACCGCTCAGCGCGGCGTCCAGATCCTGTTCGGCGGCTTCCGGCGCAATCTCTTCGGCCTGAGAGGGCTCGGCGGCCTCATTCGCGCTCGCATCGGTCGTCTGATCCGTTTCGGGGCTCTCTTCGCGCTGCTTCGCCATCACGTGCCTTTCCTCTGCGTTCCCGGGCCCGCCCCGTCCGATACCATGCGCCCGACCATACGGGCGGTGTAGTCGACGATCGGCACGATCCGGCCATAGTTCAACCGGGTCGGCCCGATCACCCCGATCGCTCCGATCATCCGCCGGCTGCCATCGGTGTAAGGAGCGATCACAAGTGCCGACCCCGACATCGAAAACAATTTGTTTTCAGATCCGATGAAGACGCGAACGCCTTCGCCCTCCTGAACCATCTCGAGAAGTTGCGCAAGGTCGCGCTTCTGTTCGAGATCGTCGAATAGCCGTCGCATTCGTTCGAGATCTTCGTCGGTCTGTGTTTCGCCCAGAAGATTGGCCCGCCCGCGCACCATCAGCCGCTCATGGGCAGCCCCGCCGCCATCGTCCCAAAGACCGATACCACGCTCGACCAGCGAGGCGGCCAGGCTGTCGAGCTCGGCGCGCCGATCGGAGATCTCGCGCTGGATCCGCAAGCGGGCATCGGGCAGCGTCACCCCCCGCAGATGCGCGTTCAGGAAGTTCGCCGCCGCCTGCATCGCCGATTGGGTCAGCCCCGCGGGGATGTCGAACAGGCGGTTCTCGACCGTGCCGTCCTCCATGACCACGACTGCCAGACCTTGATTCTCGGAGAGACGGATGAAGTCGAGATGGCGGATCGGGCTCTCCGAGGTCGGCGCGAACACCAGAGCCGCGCAATGGGAGAGCCCTGAGAGCATGGACCCTGCTTCGTCCAGCATCCCTGCAAGGTCGGTCTCGTGGGCGGCCATGCTCCGCTCGATCTGGGCGCGCTCCTCGGTCGAGACGTCGCCCATCTCGAGCACCCCGTCGACAAAGAGCCGCAGTCCCATCTGCGTCGGAATGCGCCCGGCACTGGTGTGTGGGCTATCCAACAGGCCGAGCTGCTCAAGATCCTGCATCACGTTGCGCACGGAGGCCGCAGAGAGCCCGAGCTCCAGCGATTTCGACAGCGTCCGCGAGCCCACGGGATCGCCGGAGGCCAAATAGGTCTCCACCAGCCGCCCAAAGATTGCGCGGCTGCGGTCGTTGAGATCGGCCAGGGTTGGCGTTGGTTCGGCCATGCCTCGGGTCTGTCACCGTCGTGTGCGAGTGGAGCCGCAGAGGTAGGTACGCCCGGGCGCTGCGTCAATCCACGCTCCGAAACCAGAGCGCGCTGTGCAGCCGGCAGTGGACCTTGGCCGCCGGGACCGCTATCCGGGTTGCGACCGCCGAACCGGCGCCTCTGCGCCCCTGAGGGAGATCCACCATGCGTCCATCTGGCCGCGCCGCCGATGAGCTGCGCACCGTCACCATCGAGACCAACTACACCCGCCATGCGGAGGGCTCGGTGCTGATCCGGGCAGGCGACACGCATGTGCTCTGCACGGCGAGCGTCGACGACAGGGCGCCGCCGTTCCTGCGCAACACCGGGCTGGGGTGGGTGACGGCGGAATACGGCATGCTGCCGCGCGCCACCACCAGCCGGAACCGCCGCGAGGCCAAGAACGGCCAGACCGGGCGCACCCAAGAGATCCAGCGCCTGATCGGGCGTGCCCTGCGGGCGGGGACCGACCGGGTTGTGATGGGCGAGCGCCAGGTGATTGTGGACTGCGATGTCCTGCAAGCAGACGGCGGCACGCGCACGGCCTCGATCACAGGCGGCTGGGTCGCGCTTTGGCTCGCGGGGGAGGCGCTGCGGGCGAAGGGAGAGATCACGGCCAATCCGATCACAACCCCGATCGCCGCGATCTCCTGCGGGGTCTACAACGGCCAAGTGGTGCTCGATCTCGACTATGCCGAGGACAGCGAAGCCGGGACGGACGCGAACTTCGTGCTGACCGGTGCGGGCGGGCTGGTCGAGGTGCAGGCCTCGGCCGAGGGCGCAGTCTTCAGCGAAGAGGAGCTCACGGGCATGCTGGCGTTGGCCAAGAAAGGTGTTGCGGAGCTTGCGGCCGCGCAACAGGCGGCGATTGCGGGTGGGGCAACCTGATGCGCAAACTCGAAGGCGGGCGGCTGGTGGTCGCAAGCCACAATGCCGGGAAGTTACGCGAGATCGACGATCTGGTCTGGCCTTACGGGTTCGAGGCGGTCTCGGCGGTTGCGCTCGGCCTGCCGGAGCCGGAAGAAACCGAGACGACGTTCGAAGGCAATGCGCTGCTCAAGGCCCGGGCCGCAGCGATGGCGGCAAAGCTCCCAGCACTCGCGGATGACAGTGGGCTGACGGTGGAGGCGCTTGGCAGCGCGCCGGGCATCTACTCCGCCCGCTGGGCCGAGACCGAGGCCGGACGCGATTTCGGCCACGCCATGGCGAAGGTGCAGGAGACTCTCGACACCCAGGAGGTCCCACAGCCCCGCCGCGCGGCCTTTGTCTGCGTGCTCGCGCTGGTGTGGCCCGACGGTGAAGAGGTCACCTTCCGCGGCGAAATCGAGGGCCAGTTGGTCTGGCCCGCTCGGGGCGAGCGCGGCTTTGGCTACGACCCGATGTTCCTTCCGGAAGGGCGCAGCCAGACATTCGGTGAGATGGACCCGACGGAGAAGCACAGCATCTCCCACCGGGCCCGAGCGTTTCGCAAGCTGGTTGAGGCCAGCTTTGGCTGAGTTCAGCCAAACATAGATTTGAGCTTTTTCCCCGTCTTTTGAGACATTGCAGCCGCTCTCGCGACCGCCTTCTTCATTGCGGCCCCCGCGCTGCTACCGCCCTTTTTTACTTTCTTGCCCGCGGCTTCAATCATGTCTTTCACCTCGCCAATGCCCTTCTTGAGCTTTTCGCTGATTTTCTTTTCCGGATTTTTCTCCAGATCGGCGAAATGGCTTTTGATCTCTTTGTGCTTGGCTTTCAATTTTCCGAGAAGAGTTTTCTTTTCTTTTTCGTCTATCTCAAGAGAGTCCACCTCTTTGATAATTGTGTCCATCTCTTTCATGGCATTAGATCTGGTAATTTGAATCTCTTTGACTTCAGCACTCATTGAATTCATCTCCCCATTAATGATAATCCTCGCGTTTTTGTTACGTGGGGGCAGTATACCGGGGTTGCAAGGGTATTTTTGGGGGGAGGCCGTGATCACGCCTCAAGCCGTCTGGTACCGATGGTCCGAGGGGTGCTGGCCGTGGCCTACCCCGACCAGCGATGGTCTTCTTGGTTTTTTTGCCGTCTCGAACTCCTCCTTCACCTTGTCACCACCGCCCTTGGCGGCCTTCTCGGCCTGCTTCTGAGCCTGCTCAAATTCGGAAGGAATTTTTGAGGCTATGTCTTTTACGACCTTCATCGCCTTTTCGTCAGCTTTCTTACTTGTTTCTTGTCCATAGTGTATTTGTCCTTTCAAGAGTTTTTACGAGATTTGCACCGATTGCGCCAACCTGGTGTAAGTCGAATGTCGAGGCATTCGGGGTTTACATCGGAGGGAAAGATCCGGCATGCGGTGCACGTGCCAACTCAGTAGCCAAAATGACGGATCCACCCGCTATGACTCGCCGACATATCTCCACCGGATCGCCCTTCGAGACCGAATTCGCCTATTCCCGTGCCCTGGTGCAGGGGAACTGGTGCTTCGTCGCGGGCACGACTGGCTATGATTATGACGCGATGCTGATGCCGGAAAGCCCGCTCGAGCAGGCCCGGAACGCCTTTGCCACGATCCGGGGAGTTCTGGGGGAGGCGGGCTTTGCGCTCGAGGACGTGGTCCGCGTGCAATACACCATCACCGAACCCTCCGTGCAGGCACAGATCGCCCCCGCGCTCCGCGAGGCGTTTGCGGATGTGCGTCCGGCCGCGACCATGGTGGTGGCGGGCCTCGTGGCTCCCGAGATGAAGGTCGAGATCGAGGTCACAGCGCTTCGCCGGGGTGCGGATGACTGATCGGCGCGAGGAGCGGCGGCGGTCTCGCGTCGCCTATGCCCGGCGCCACGCCAAGGTGCTGCTGGTTGTCTTCGGCGCCTTTGTGCTCTTCGGCCTCTGGCGGGACAATTTCGCGGCGATCGCCGGCGGGGCGGTGGGAACGGCCTGGGTGCTGTGGGCGCTGCGGAGCCCTGAATGACGCCCGATTGGCGCGCTGGCGGGTTCGGCATCTATATCCACTGGCCGTTCTGCCTCGCCAAGTGCCCCTATTGCGACTTCAACAGCCATGTGAGCCGGACCGTCGACCATGGTGCCTGCGAGCGCGCCTTGCTGACGGAGATGGCGGCGATGCGGGCGCGCTCCGGCCCACGGCAGGCGGAGACGGTGTTCTTCGGCGGTGGCACGCCGAGCCTGATGCGTCCGCAAACGGTGGGGCGGCTGATCGAGGAGGTCGACAGGCTCTGGGGCTTGGCGGAGGGCGCAGAGATCACCCTGGAAGCGAACCCCACCAGTGCCGAGGCTGAGAGCTTCCGAGGGTATGCATCGGCGGGGGTGAACCGGCTCTCGATGGGGGTGCAGGCGCTCAACGATGCCGATCTGCGGGCGCTCGGGCGGACCCACACCGTGGCGGAGGCGGAGGCGGCCTTTGCAATCGCGCGTGCGGCCTTCCCGCGGGTGAGCTTTGATCTCATCTATGCGCGGATGGGCCAACAGTTGAGCGACTGGGAGGCCGAGCTCGCCCGCGCGCTCGCAATGGCGGTTGACCACCTCTCGCTCTACCAGCTGACAATCGAGCCTGGCACGCGCTTTGCCGAACTCCACGCGCGGGGCCGGCTGACGGTGCCCGATGATGACCGGGCGGCGGCGTTTTATGACCTCACTCAGGCGATGACCGAGGCGGCGGGGATGGCGGCCTATGAGGTGTCCAACCATGCGGCCCCGGGGGCGGAGTGCCGGCACAACCTGATCTACTGGCGCTATGGCGACTATGCCGGGGTTGGGCCCGGCGCGCATGGCCGACTGACCGGAGCGGACGGCATGCGCCGCGCCACCGAAAGCCTGCGCGACCCGGCGGCCTGGATGGCGGCGGTTGAGCGCGACGGGCATGCGCTGACCGAGGAGGTTCCGCTCACGCCCGAAGACCAGGTGGCGGAGTGCGTGCTGATGGGGTTGCGGCTGTCCGAGGGGATTGACCTAGCCCGCGTCGCACGGCTGCGCGGTCGCCCGGTGCCCGACGAACGGCTTGCCGCCTTGGAAGGAGACGGCCTGCTGCTCCGCGGTCAGGGACGGCTGATGGCGACCGCGTCCGGTCGGTTGGTCCTCAACAGTTTGATCGCCGCCCTTCTGGATTAGAGCGCGTTGCGACCTATCTGACAAATGTGTCGGAGAGGAGCAGACATGCTGCGGATCTTGTGGATGTCAGGCGGCTGGCTGTCTCTCGGGCTAGGGATGGTTGGGGTGTTTCTTCCCCTGTTGCCAACCGTGCCTTTCATCCTGCTCGCCGCGTTTTGTTTCGCCCGCGGGTCGGAGCGGATGAACCGTTGGCTCGTGGAGCATCCGCGCTTTGGCCCGGCGATTAAGGATTGGCGCGCGCATGGGGCGGTGAGCCGGGCGGGCAAACGGGCGGCGCTGATCGGGTGTCTGCTGGCGCTGTCGGTTGCTCTGGTGCTCGGCCTGCCAGCCTATGCGATCGGGCTCCAGGCACTTGCGATGTCGGGGGCGCTGGCCTTCGTGTTGACGCGGCCCGATGGGCCGAGACGCTTGCAAACCGGGCCTCAGCCCACACCGGCAGCCCCGCACGCGGACGGCTAGTCCAGCATCCGCCGCAGCTCATAGATGAGATCGAGCGCCTCGCGCGGGCTGAGATCGTCCGGGTTCACCTGCCGGAGATGCGCGGCCACCGGGTCGGGCTGCGGATCTGGCGCGCGTGGCGGAGGGGCTTCGGCCGCTGCAAACAAGGGCAGCGAGGAGAGCAGATCCGGCGTGCTCCCCTCGCGCTCTGCCTGTTCGAGCTGATCGAGGACGGCGCGGGCGCGGGTGACCACCCGCTCCGGCAGGCCGGCAAGCCGTGCAACCTGAACGCCGTAAGACCGGTCGGCCGCTCCGGGGCGCACTTCGTGCAGGAAGATCACCTCGCCCTCCCACTCGCGCACCGCGACTGTTGCGGGCGAAAGCGCGGGCAACCGCTCACAGAGCGCCGTCAGCTCGTGGTAATGCGTCGCGAACAACCCTCGGCACTGAACGCTGTCGTGGAGATGTTCGAGCACCGCCCAAGCGATCGAGAGCCCATCATAGGTTGCCGTGCCACGCCCGATCTCGTCCAGGATCACCAGCGCCCGCGGCCCTGCCTGGTTCAGGATCGCCGCGGTCTCGACCATCTCGACCATGAAGGTGGACCGCCCGCGCGCAAGGTCGTCCGCCGCTCCGACGCGGGAGAAGAGCCGGTCGACCACACCGATTCGCGCTGCGGTGGCCGGGACCGGAAAGCCCGCCTGCGCCAGCACCGCGATGAGGGCGTTCTGGCGGAGGAAGGTCGATTTGCCCGCCATGTTCGGGCCCGTCAGGAGCCAAAGCGGCGCGGGGCCGCGCTCTTCAGCCCCGAGAGCGCAGTCATTCGGCACGAAGGCACCCTCTCCTCGGCTCCGGAGCGCCTGCTCAACGACCGGATGGCGGCCGGCTTCGATGGTGAATGCACGGTCTCCGGTCACCACCGGCCGGCACCAGCGCTCCTCGTCGAGGAAGAGGGCGGCGGTGGCGGCAACGTCGATCTCCGCAAGCGCTCGGGCGGCGGCGGCAAGGCGGGCCTGCTCCGCAAGCACCGCGTCCCGCAGGTTATCAAACAGCGCCAGTTCGATCTCAATCGCGCGGGCGCGGGCGTTGAGGATGCGGTTCTCCAGATCCGCAAGTTCTGTGGTCGAAAACCGCATGGCCGAGGCGAGCGTCTGGCGGTGGTGGAAGCGCTCGGCCAACGCCTGCATCTTGGCAGCCTGGGTGGCGGTCACCTCGACGAAATAGCCGAGCACGTTGTTGTGGCGGATCTTCAGCGAGGCGATCCCGGTCTCGGCGGCATAGGTCGCCTGCATCTCCGCGATCACCCGGCGGCCCTCGTCGCGGAGGCGCCGTGCCTCGTCGAGCTCCTGCTCCACACCGGCGGCGATGAACCCCCCTTCGCGCGCAAGCGCCGGGGGCTCCTCCACCAAGGTTTGGGCCAACTGGTCGGCAAGGGCGTGGTGGCCGGAAAGCGCCGCCGCGGCTGCTGCCAGATCAGAGGGTGGATCGGACACCGCCCCGAGCATCTCCACGGTCTCCTCCGCCGCGCCAAGCGCCCGGCCGATCGCGGAGAGATCGCGCGGTGTCCCCCTGCCGAGGGCAAGCCGGGTCAGGGCGCGCTCCAGATCCGGGGCCTGGCTCAGCGTCTCGCGCAGCCGCTCTCGGAGGGGCGGATCGTCGGCCAGCCGTGCCGCGGCCTCCAGACGCGCATCGATGGCGAGGGTGTCGGTCAGGGGGCCGGCGATTCGCGCCTCCAGCAGCCGCGCGCCCGCGCCGGTGCGGGTCCGGTCGACCGCACCGAGGAGCGTGCCGGCGCGCCCGCCATCCATCGCCCGTGTCAGCTCCAGATTGCGCCGGGTCGCGGCGTCGATGGCCATCACGCCTTCGGCCGTCTCCCGCACGGGCGGGCGCAGCAGCGGAAGCTGGCCTTTCTGCGTGAGCTCCAGATAGTCGGCGATGGCCCCGAGGGCCGAGAACTCTGCCCTGGAAAAGCTGCCGAACCCATCCAGCGAACCGACCTTGAAGAGCGACGTGAGCCGGGTCTCGGCCGAGGCGCTGTCGAAGCTCGCGGCCCCGAGGGGCGTCGTCACGGCGCCGATCTCCTCGACCCGCGGGGCCAGTTCCGCCTCCAGGTCCTGGCGCACCAGCACCTCCGACGGCGCAATGCGCGCCAGCAATGGACCGACCCCTGCGCTTGCCGCCGTCGCAACCGAAAGATGCCCGGTGGAGAGGTCCGTCCAGGCCAGCGCCGTCTCGCCGCGGATCTCCGACCAGGCGACAAGGTGGTTGTGCGCGCGTGCCTCGAGCAGGCTGTCCTCGGTCAGCGTTCCGGGGGTGACCAGCCGCACCACCTCGCGTGCCACAACCGCTTTGGAGCCGCGCTTCTTCGCCTCCGCCGGGTCCTCGGTCTGCTCGGCGACCGCGACTCGAAACCCCTTGCGGATCAGCGTCAGCAGATAGCTCTCGGCGGAATGCACCGGCACGCCGCACATCGCGATATCCTCGCCGAGATGCTGTCCGCGTTTGGTGAGCGTGATGTCGAGTGCTGCCGCAGCCGCCACCGCGTCCTCGAAAAACATCTCGTAGAAATCGCCCATCCGGTAGAACAGGAGCGCATCGGGATGTTCGGCCTTGATGGTGAGGAACTGCGCCATCATCGGCGTGACCGAGCCGCTTTGGTCCTTCGCTGAGCCCGTCATTGTCGTCCGCCTGGCTGCTCTCGCTCGACCGGTAGCACGGCCCCGGCCAATCGCGAAAGGATTGACATCGCGCCTCCCGTTGGCTCATGGTATACCAGAAGCCAGACTTCACGCAGGGCCACGGTCGCGGCGGGATACGACTTTGAGCAAGCAGATCAATCTCCAACCCATAGGTGCCTCCTTCAGTTTGAAGGAGCACATCTACGGGGTGCTCAAGAGCTCGATCATGGATCTTGATATCTACGACCCGGACACCAATCTGCGGCTCGACGAGCGCAGCCTCGCGGAACAGTTGGGGATCTCGCGGACGCCGATCCGGGAGGCGATCATGCGCCTCGAACAGGAGGGCTTCGTCGACATCCAGGCGCGCCGCGGCGTCTTCATAAAGCGCAAGAGCCTCGCCGAGATCCTGGAGATGATCACGGTTTGGGCGGCGCTCGAGAGCATGGCCGCGCGGCTGGGCTGCGAGGTGGCCTCGGACGAAGAGATCGCAGTGCTGCGCCGGATCGGGACCGAGTACACCCAGGACAAGGCGCGCGCCCGGATCAGTGAGTACTCCGAGACCAATATCGAGTTCCACCTCGAGGTTCTGCGGCTCTCGCGCTGTCAGATGCTGGAGGACATTGCCCAGGGGGTCTTCACCCACCTCAAGGCTGTCCGCCGCCGGGCCCTGGTGGATGCGGAGCGGGCCAACCGTTCGGTGGTCGATCACATGGAGATCATCGAAGCCATCGAGGCCCGCGACAGCGATCTCGCGAGCCGCCTCGTGCGTGAGCATACCTTCCGCTTGCATGCCTATATCCGCCAGTCGTGGCGGGACATCACACAAGAAACCGCCTGAGCGGCCGATCCGCCGGCGCACCAAACACAAAAGGGGAATCGCCATGGCAGCCGTAACCGAACAGACCTCGTCCACCGCCCATGACACGTTGGCGAAAAAGAGCACGGACGAGAGCGTCGTCTCCGGCGGGCGCCTGGTTGCCAAGGCGCTGAAGGCCGAAGGGGTGGACACCATCTTCACCCTCTGCGGCGGGCACATCATCGACATCTATGACGGCTGCATCGACGAGGGCATCAAGATCGTGGACGTGCGCCACGAGCAGGTGGCAGCCCATGCGGCGGACGGCTATGCGCGCCAGACCGGTAAGCTTGGCTGCGTGGTCACCACGGCGGGCCCCGGTTGCACCAATGCGGTCACGGGGGTAGCCACTGCATTCCGCTCCGAGAGCCCGATCCTGCATATCGGAGGCCAGTCCTCCCTGACCCAGCACAAGATGGGCAGCCTCCAGGACCTGCCGCATGTGGACATGATGTCCCCGATCACCAAGTTCGCATCGGGCGTGTTCTCGACCGAGCGCATTGCGGACATGATCTCGATGGCCGCGCGCGAGTGCTTCACCGGCGCCTATGGCCCGAGCTATCTGGAGATCCCGCGTGACATTCTCGACGCCGAGATCCCGATGGAGAAGGCCCGCATCCCAGAGCCCGGCAAATACCGCGCCTCTCCCCGCGTGATGGCGGATGCGCGCGATATCGAGCACTTGGCCGATATCCTGGTGAACGCCGAGCGTCCGGCGGTGCTGTTCGGACAGCAGGTCTTCGCGTCGGGCTCGGTCGACGAGGCCATCGCCTTTGCCCGCGCGCTCGACATTCCCGCCTATATGAACGGCGCTTCCCGCGGCATGCTGCCGCCTGGCGATCCGCACCACTTCGACCGCACCCGGTCGCTGGCCTTCAAAGAGGCGGATGTCATCCTGATCGTCGGCACGCCGTTCGATTTCCGCATGGGCTATGGCAAGCGGATCTCGAACGATCTGACGCTGGTGCAGCTCGATCTCGACTACAAAACCGTGGGCAAAAACCGCGACATCGACCTCGGTCTGCCGGGGCATCCCGGCGCGAACCTCTCTGCGGTGGTCGATGCGGCCTCGGCGCGGATGGACCAAGGCAAGCGCCAGCTTCGGCACCAGTGGATGGAGCGGCTGCGGGGAGCGGAGGCAGCAGCCCTTGAGAAGCTGATGCCGCTCTTCACTTCGGACCGCTCGCCGATCCATCCCTATCGCTTGGCGTGGGAGATCAACGAGTTCCTCGGTGAGGACACGATCTATATCGGCGATGGCGGCGATGTGGTCACGATCTCCGCCCAGGCAGTACGGCCGCGGGGTCCGGGACAGTGGATGGATCCGGGCGCGCTCGGCTCCCTCGGTGTCGGCACGGGTTTTGCGATGGCGGCCAAGATGGCGCATCCGAACAAGGAGGTGATGTGCCTCTATGGCGACGGCTCCTTCGGCATGACGGCCTTCGATATGGAGACGTCGCAGCGCTTCGGCGCGCCGTTCCTGGCGGTCATCGGCAACAACTCCGCCATGAACCAGATCCGCTATGGCCAGATCGCGAAGTATGGCGAGAACCGTGGCGACATCGGCAACAAGCTCGGCGATGTGGAGTTCTCCAAGTTCGGCGAGATGATCGGCGGCTATGGCGAAGAGGTGCGCGAGGCGGATCAGATCGGCCCGGCACTGCAGCGGGCCCGTGAGGCGATCGCCAAGACCGGCCGCTGCGCGGTGGTGAACGTCTGGATCGACCCCAACGAGTACGCGCCCGGCACCAAGGCGCAAACCATGTACAAGTGAGCGACACCGCCGCCATGTCCCATCCGGAGCCTTCCGTTACCCCTGTGCCGGGCGTCCCGCGCCCGGATCCGGGGGACGAGCGTCTCGCGCTCAGCGCGGACGCTCTGGATCTTGCGATCAGCTACGGCGCTTGTGCGGCGGATGGCGGCGGCCGCGTGCGCATCGACTTCGACCTGGTATCGGCGCATTATCTCGGTTGGCCGAATGATGAGGCCCTTAGCGGACACCCGCTTTGGGGTGCCGGTTTGACGCCATACGCCGTCCAAGAAGTAGCCCATTCCCCGTGGATCCGGTCGATCGAACGGGGCAATCGCGTTCACCCCCGTCATTCGTCGGCAATCTTTGATGAGGACCGGCACCTTGTCATCACCTTCCATGACCGCACTTTCGAGTGCATCTGCCATGGCTACCGGGTAACCAAACTCGATGGAGTATCCCAATGAAAGCGCTCGACGGCGTTCGAATTCTCGATTTCACCCATGTGCAGTCGGGCCCGACCTGCACCCAGCTGCTCGCCTGGTTCGGCGCCGATGTGATCAAGGTCGAGCGCCCCGGTGTCGGCGACGCGACCCGCAAGCAGTTGGTGGATGTGCCGGGGGCGGACAGCCTCTATTTCACCATGCTCAACCACAACAAGCGCTCGATCGAGCTGAACCCCAAGACGCCGAAAGGCAAGGAGGTTCTGACCAAGCTGATCGAGAGCTGCGATGTGCTGGTCGAGAACTTTGCGCCGGGTGCGCTCGACCGGATGGGGTTCTCCTGGGAGCGGATCCAGGAGATCAACCCGCGGATGATCATGGCGTCCGTGAAGGGCTTCGGCCCCGGCAAATACGAGGACTGCAAGGTCTACGAGAACGTCGCGCAGTGCGCTGGCGGCTCGGCCTCGACAACCGGGTTCCTCGACGGCCCGCCGGTGGTGACGGGCGCACAGATCGGCGATTCTGGCACCGGGCTGCACCTGGCGCTCGGGATCGTCGCGGCGCTCTATCAGCGCGAGACCTCGGGCCGCGGTCAGAAGGTGCTGGCTCCGATGCAGGACGGCGTTCTGAACCTTTGCCGGGTGAAACTGCGCGACCAGCAGCGCCTCGAAGCCGGGCCGCTCAAGGAATACAGCCAGTTCGGCGAGGGCATCCCCTTTGGCGAGGCGACCCCGCGTGCCGGCAACGACAGCGGCGGCGGGCAGCCGGGCCGCATCCTCAAATGCAAGGGCTGGGAGACGGACCCCAACGCCTACACCTATTTCATCACCCAGGCGGCGGTGTGGGAACATGTCTGCGATGTGATCGGCGAGCCCGAGTGGAAGACCAAGGAGGGCTATTCGACACCGCCCGAGCGGCTCGACAAGCTGAACGCCATCTTCGAGCGGATCGAGCAGTGGACCATGACCAAGACCAAGTTCGAGGTGATGGAAATCTGCAACCCGCTGAACATCCCCGTCGGTCCTATCCTGTCGATGAAGGAGATCATGGAGGATGAGGGCCTCCACGCGACGGGAACAATCGTGAAGGTGCCGCATCCGGAGCGGGGCGACTATTACACCGTCGGCTGCCCCATCAAGATGTCGGACAGCCCGGTGGAGGTGACGCGCTCGCCCCTGCTCGGCGAGCATACGGATGAGATCCTGCGCGACGTGCTCGGCTACTCGGACGACGAGCTGGTGGAGATCGCGGGCTCCGGTGCCATCGGCCAGCTGCCCAAGGCCGCAGAGTAAAGCCGCGGAGTGAGGTCACGTTAACCGCGTTTGCCCTATCGCATTCTTGCCCTGTGGAAAGACCTCCGCGAAACGCGGCCTAAGTCCCGGGGCACGGATGCGGCATTGCAGCAAAGGGCGACGCCATGGAAGAGCAGACCGAAAACGGCTGGGTGATGCTGGCCTCGATGGGGTTGATGAGCGCATTGGTTCTGGGGCTTCTCGTGGTCCCTGGGGCCGGGCCGGGACCCGAGGCACTCACTTGCGACCGGCAAGGAGGCTATTGGTCGTCGGCGGATGGCCAGTGCCACAAAACAGACAGCCCTCTGGCAGGCATGTCGCCCTAGCCCGGAGGTCAAAACCGAAGGGGAGAGCGCGTGAGACTGATTGTGATGGGGAGCCAGGCTTTCGGGAAAGCCGCGCTCGAGAAGATCCTGGAGGCGGGCACCGATGAGGTGGTGGCCGTCTACGTGGCCCCGGACAAGGAGGGCCGCCCGCTCGATCCCCTGAAAGAGGCCGCGCTGGCGGCGGGGATCCCGGTCTACCAGCCGGCAGAGTTCAAGAGCCCGGAGGTCGTGGCCGAGCTTGCCTCCCACGAAGCGGATCTGATGGTGATGGCCTATGTCATCATCTTCGTGCCGGAGGCGGCGCGCGACACACCCAAGATGGGGTCGATCTGCTTCCACCCCTCGCTCTTGCCGCTCCACCGGGGGCCGAGCTCGATCAACTGGCCGATCATCTGGGGGTCGACCAAATCCGGGCTCTCCTGGTTCTACCCGACCGATGGGCTCGACGAGGGCGATATCCTGCTGCAGTGGGAGTGCGATATCGGCCCGGACGAGACCCTGGGCGATGTCTACTTCAAGAAGATCTTCCCGGCCGGCGTCGACAGCGTGCTCGAGGTCTGCGACCTCTTCCGCGCAGGCTCCCCGCCCCGCACCGCGCAGGACGAGAGCCGCGCCACCTATGAGAGCTGGTGCCGCAAGAAGGACGCCGAGATCGACTGGGGCAAGCCCGCGGCGGAGGTCTACAACCTGATCCGCGGCTGCAATCCGCAGCCCGGCGCTTGGACCACAATCGGCGGATCGGAAGTCCAGCTCTATGACGCCCGTCCCGCAGAGGGTACAGGCACACCGGGAGAGGTCGTCTCCGTCACCGAGGACGGCGTAACCGTGCAGGCAGAAGGCGGGCGCATCCTCCTAAAACGCGTACGTCCGGCGGGGTCAGGGAAAATCCCGGCCACCGACTGGGCGCAAGAAGCGGCCTTGAAAGCCGGAACAAAGCTGGGGGCATAAGCCCGCCGGGACAATTGGAGAGCGCAGATGTCCGACATTGAAATTGCCCGCAAGGCGAACAAGAAGCCGATCCAGGAGATCGGTGCCAAGCTTGGGATCCCGGGCCAGCACCTGCTGCCCTATGGCCATGACAAGGCCAAGGTCTCGGCCGACTATATCCAGTCGCTTGCTGATCGGCCGGATGGCAACCTGATCCTGGTGACCGCCATCAACCCGACCCCGGCGGGCGAGGGCAAGACCACCACCACCGTCGGCCTCGGCGACGGGCTGAACGCCATCGGCAAGAAGGCCTGCATCTGCATCCGCGAGGCGTCCCTCGGCCCGAACTTCGGGATGAAGGGCGGGGCGGCCGGCGGCGGCTATGCCCAGGTGGTGCCGATGGAGGAGATGAACCTCCACTTCACCGGCGATTTCCACGCGATCACCTCGGCGCACAACCTGCTGAGCGCGATGATCGACAACCACATCTACTGGGGCAACGAGCTCGGGATCGACCAGCGCCGCATCGCCTGGCGCCGGGTGCTGGACATGAACGACCGGGCGCTCCGCCAGATCACCAGCTCCCTCGGTGGTGTGTCGAACGGCTTCCCGGCGGAGGCAGGCTTTGACATCACCGTGGCTTCGGAGGTCATGGCGATCCTCTGCCTCGCGAAGGATCTCGAGGATCTGCAGAAGCGCCTCGGCGACATGATCGTGGCCTATCGGCGCGACCGCTCGGCGGTCTACTGCCGCGACATTAAGGCCGACGGCGCCATGGCGGTGCTGCTGAAGGATGCGGTGCAGCCGAACCTCGTGCAGACGCTCGAGAATAACCCGGCCTTCGTGCATGGCGGCCCGTTCGCCAACATTGCCCATGGCTGTAACTCGGTGGTCGCCACCAAGACGGCGCTGAAGCTCGCGGACTATGTGGTGACCGAGGCGGGCTTCGGCGCGGATCTCGGCGCCGAGAAGTTCATGAACATCAAGTGCCGCAAGGCGGGCCTCAGCCCCAAGGCGGTGGTCATCGTCGCCACCGTGCGCGCGATGAAGATGAACGGCGGCGTGACGAAGGCCGATCTCGGCAAGGAGAACGTGGAGGCGGTGAAGGCCGGCTGCGCGAACCTCGGCCGGCACATCGAGAACATGCAGAAATACGGCGTGCCGACCATCGTCGGGATCAACCACTTCTCCAAACCGGGCGAAGCGGACACCGAGGCCGAGATCGCCGCAGTCAAGGAGTACTGCGCGGCGATGGGGGTCGAGGCGGTGCTCAACAAGCACTGGGCCGAGGGTGGCGCCGGCATCGCCGAGTGCGCGCAGAAGGTCGTCGATCTGATCGAGGGCGGCACGGCCAACTACAAACCGCTTTATCCCTCCGAGATGGGGCTCTTCGAGAAAATCGAGACCATCGCCAAGGAGATCTACCGCGCCGACAGCGTGGTGGCGGACAAGAAGATCCGCGACCAGCTGAAGGCCTGGGAAGAGGCGGGATACGGCGACCTGCCGGTCTGCATGGCCAAGACGCAGTACAGCTTCACCACCGATCCGGCGCGGCGCGGGGCCCCGACGGGCTTCGATCTGCCGATCCGCGAGGTGCGGCTCTCGGCCGGGGCCGGGTTCGTCGTGGCGATCTGCGGTGAGATCATGACCATGCCTGGCCTGCCGCGGGTGCCCTCGGCGGAGTCGATCCGCCTGAACGATGCCGGCGAGGTCGAGGGCCTGTTCTGAACCAGATGACGCGGAGAGGCCGCGCCTGGCCTCTCCGTCTTGACTCCCCGACCACAAGACGAGATCAACAAGTTATGGGGATGTGGGAGAGTATGGTATGATCAGACATCTGCTGGTTGCGGTGGCACTGTCGTACAGCCCGGCTTATGGCGCGACGGCAATTTCCCTGGCCGATTTCGATGACCCGCTGGTCGAGGATTTCGAGAGTGTTGCGCTCGGCTCGATCCTCGAGACCGATCCGGTCTTTACGGCTCTCAGCATCACCGGGATCACGACGACCTCCGCCGCCGCCGAGCCCTATGACGCGCGTTCGACCTCGACGCGGGCGCTCGGGGCCACGGATGATGGCACGCTGACGGTGGTCGATCCGGGCACAAGCGATGTGACGATCACCGAGATCGGGTTCGACTTTTCTCGGTCGCTCTCGCGCATTGGCTTCGGCATCCATGACAGCCAGGGGACCATGGCGGTCGATTTCCTCGACGGCACCACGGTGGTCGACAGCATCGATGTTACCATCACCCAGGGCGGCCAGCTCACCAGCGTGTTCCTGATGTCGGATTTGCCCTTCACAGCGATTGACCTGTCGATCGACAACGGCTTCGTCATCGACAACCTGACGGTGGAAGCAGCGCACGTGCCCGTGCCAGCGACCTTACCGCTCTTGTTGCTTGGGCTCGCCGGGATCGGCTACCTGGCCCGGCAGAGGTCTCAGGCGTGACCGCTGTCACCGGCATAGCGAGCGGTCGGCGATGACGTTCGCCAGGATCTTGGTGCCCGTGCGGGGCGACGGCCGCGGAGAGGGCGTTTTGGCCCATGCGGTAACCCTTGCACGGCGTTTCTCGGCCCATATCGAGACCATCCACTGCCGCGCCAAGACCGAGGATATGATGCCCTTCGGCGTCGTTGTCCCGGCGTTCCTGAAGGAGCAGATCGCGTCCTCGATGACCCGGCTGGCCGACAGCGAAGAGGAGCATCTGAAGGGGCTGTTCGATCATTACACCACGGCGGCTGGGCTCGATGTGGTCGAACCCGGGGCCCTGCCGCCTTCGGGACGCGCGAGCCTGACCTGGCATGAGGTGGAGGGCCGGCAGGCCGACATCGTCGGTGTGCGCGGTCGGCTGGCGGATCTGATCTGTGTGGCCCAACCCGACCGCGATACAAGCCTCGGTCTCAACACGCTCTATGCCGGGTTGGTGCAGGCCGGGCGCCCCTGTCTGATGTGCCCGCCCGGGGAGGCACCGGCGGATCCGTTGGCGCATCTTGCCATCGCCTGGAATGGGTCGACCGAGGCGGCGCGGGCGGTGGCTCTCGGAAGCACGCTGATCGGCTCCGCGGGCCGCGTCAGCATCGTCACCGGCGGGGCAACCGATGACGGCGTGTCAGCGGAGGACTTCGCGCGGACCCTGGCTGTTCGGGGCATCACGGCCGACATCCGGAGCTTCCGCACGACAGGGGACATCGGCGGAGCGATCCTCCACGAGGCGGGTGACTGCGGGGCGAGCGCCCTGTTGATGGGCGCTTATCACCAAAGCCGCGGGCGGGAGCAGCTTTTCGGCGGGGTGAGCCAGCACATCGTCGAGCACGCCACCCTGCCGGTCGTCATGGTGCACTAGCCGCTCAGGCGGCTGCGCTCTCCGCCGCCTTGTCCTCGGCAGGGGCCTCTTCCGGATAGGTCGGGTAGAGACCTTGGTTCATCGCGAGCTGCTGGACGAGGCCCAGCACCACGTCGATGGTCGGCGTCGGGTGCCCGGTGATGCGGCCCATCTCTTGCACGGCCGTAACAAGGGCGTCGATCTCCATTGCCTTGTCGGCCTCGAAGTCCTGCAGCATCGAAGTGCGGTGCTTGCCGACCTTGGCCGCGCCGTTGATCCGCCGCTCCACATCCACGCGGAAGCTGGCGCCGAGGCTCTCTGCGATCCCCTGAGCCTCCAGCATCATCGACTTGGCGGTGGCGCGTGAGGTCGGATGGGCAGCGACCACATCCAGCGTGCCGCGGGTCAGGGCCGAGATCGGGTTAAAGCAGAGGTTGCCCCACAGCTTCAGCCACAGCTCGGAGCGGATGTCGTCGAGCACCGGCGCGCGGAAGCCACCCTGCTCCATCAGCTCAGAGATCTTGGTGATCCGCTCAGAGGTCGATCCGTCCGGCTCGCCGAGGGCGAACTTGTCGCCATAGACGTGCTTGATGACGCCCGGCTCCGCAATCTCGGCGGCCGGGTAGACCGAGCAGCCGATCGCGCGCTCTGGCCCGATCAGGGTCCACTGGCGGTCGGCACGGTCCACCGCATCCATGCGCTTGCCGGCATGCTCGCCCTCGATCCCGTGGAAGTACCACCACGGCACGCCGTTCTGACAGCAGACCACCGCCGTATCGGGGCCAAGGAGCGGCACCAGCGTCTCGGCGGACTGCCAGGCCTGGTGCGCTTTGAGGCAGTTGAAAACCACATCGACCGGGCCGATCTCGGCGGGGTCTTTTGCGGCCTTGACCTGAACCGTCGTCTCTTCGCCATCCTTGATCAGCGTCAGGCCCTTGGTCTGGATCGCCTCGAGATGCGCCCCGCGGGCGATCACAGAGACCTCAACACCCGGCACTTTGGCCAAACCCACCGCGAGATAACCGCCGATTGCACCGGCTCCGAAAATACAGACTTTCATGGCAGTGTCTCCTCTGTGGTGGGATGGCCCGACAACAGACGGGGTCTACGCAGTTTTATTGCGCAATAAAAGTGCGGAGTTTTGACGGGCCCCGGAGGACCCGTCCGTCGCACACGCGTCGTGCGTTACTCGGCGGCCTGGGCCAGTGCGCCGACATCGGCGGTGCGCCAGTACTCGGTCGCAGCGCCGACGCCCGAGCCCGGCTCGACCATGATCCCGCAGTCGCGCATGGCCATCTCGGCGCCCGCAAGGGCCTGAGACACCATCACCTCGTTCAGCCAGCCAAGGTGGCCGATGCGGAAGACCCGGCCCATCACCTTGGAGAGCCCGGCCCCCAGCGACAGGTTATAACGCTCATAGGCACGCGCGATCACCGGGCGGGCATCCGCGCTCTCGGGAACCACGATGGCGCTGACGGTGTCGGAGTACCACTCCGGCCCCGCGGCGCAGAGGTTGAGCCCCCAGGCATGGACACCGCGGCGCACGCCTTCAGCCAGCCGGTAATGGCGGGAAAAGACGTTCTCGAGGCCCTCTTCCTCAATCATATCAAGGCTTTCGCGGAGGCCGCGCAGCAGGGTCGTGGCCGGCGTGTAGGGGAAGTAGCCGTCCGCGTTCAGCTTGATCATGTCGTCCCAGGCAAAGAACGTGCGGGGCAGGGTCGCTGTGCTGCGCGCTGCGAGTGCCTTTTGGCTGACGCAGATGATCGCGAGACCCGTCGGCATCATAAAGCCCTTCTGGGAGCCGGAGACGCAGACGTCGACGCCCCACTCTTCCATCCGGAAGTCGATGGAGCCCACCGAGGACACGCCGTCGACCATCAGGAGCGCCGGGTGGCCGGCTGCATCCAGTGCTGCCCGCACGGCGCCGATATCCGAGGTCACACCGGTCGCGGTTTCGTTCTGGCAGGCGAAAACCGCTTTGATTTCATGGGCTTTATCGGCGCGCAGCACCTGCTCGTACTGATCGGCGGGGACACCTTTGCCCCACTCCACATCGATGCAGTGGACGTCGAGACCGAAGCGCTCGCACATGTCCGTCCAGAGGTGAGAGAACTGGCCGAAGCGGCTGATCAGGACCTTGTCCCCCGGCGAGAGGGTGTTGGCGATGGCGCTCTCCCAGCCGCCGGTGCCGGAGCCCGGGAAGATAAATGCCTGGCCGGTCTCGGATTTGAACACCTTCTTGGTGTCCTCCAGCAACGGCTTGACGAAGTTGGGGAAATCCGGGGCGCGCATATCTTCGAGCGCCACGTCCATCGCCTGGCGAATGCGGAAGGGCATGTTGGTCGGGCCGGGGATGAACAAGGCGTTGTAGCCGGTTTTCATGGAGCGCGTCCTCTAGCTTCGGTTTCAATCGGGGCCGTTGAGCCCATTACGCTTCCGCTATGCAAATGGATTGGGGGTCGCCATTAAAAAGAATTAAAGGCTTGCTCGCCCCGGCTTACGACCTGGGGCGCACAGCGGTTTGGCGCCGATTTCCGGCCATTTCGTGCAAAGGAGCGACAGACGCGGGGCGCAGATTTTTCACTCTGTGGAAAGCCGATTGCGCGAGGTGGCAGGCTTCGGGCGCTCGGGGTGCCATAAGAGGGGCCGACATTCCCGCGCGATATTGCTGCGATATCAGCGATATTGGCGCGCCGTCACGGGGTCAGCAGGATCTTGCCCTGATGCCCTGCCGCCTCCATCAACGTATGCGCCTGAGCGGCTTCGGCGAGCGGCAGCACCGTGTGGGTCACCGCCCGCATTCCACCCGTCGCGAAGAGCGGCCAGATTTTGGCCTCGAGCGCGCGGGCCACGGCCGCCTTGAACACCTCTGGTCGGGACCGCAGGGTGGAGCCCGTGTAGACCAGCCGCTTCAGCATCACCGGCATCAGATTCAGCGTGACCTCTGAGCCGGCGTTGAAGGCGAGCTGCACGATCCGGCAGTCATGGCGCGCGGCCTTGATGTTCTTTGCGACCGTCTCGCCGCCGATGATGTCGAGGATCAGATCCGCGCCGCCCGCCTCTCGGGTCAGCGCCACGAAGTCTTCAGCGCGGTAGTCGATCGCCCGCTCGGCGCCGAGGTCGCGGCAGAAGGCAAGCCCGCCCTCCGCCTCGGTCGCGAAGACCCGCATGCCGCGGGCGACGCCCATCTGGATGGCGGTGGAGCCGATGCCGCCCGCGCCGCCATGGACCAGCAGCAGCCCGCCCTCGGGCACA
The DNA here is from genome assembly GCA_039816045.1 of Pseudomonadota bacterium. Taxonomy (GTDB): domain Bacteria; phylum Pseudomonadota; class Alphaproteobacteria; order Rhodobacterales; family Rhodobacteraceae; genus Thermohalobaculum. Next base: position 78,079 of record JBCBYB010000011.1, on the reverse strand, counting down.
CGCGCCTCGTGGAAGAGGTTGGACCAGACGGTGAAGTGGGTCTCACACAGCCCGGCGGCGTCGGTTTCGGAGACACCGTCGGGGATCGCCAGACAATGCGCAGCGTCGATGGCGACGTATTCGGCATAGCCCCCGCCATTGGTCAGCGCGCAGAGCCGGTCCCCCACCTGCCAGCGGGTGACGTCTGCGCCCTTGGCGACCACCTCGCCCGAGACCTCGAGCCCGAGCAGATCGGATGCGCCCTTCGGCGGCGGGTAGTGCCCGCGCCGCTGCACGAGATCGGGGCCGTTGACCCCGGCGGCGGTGACCTTGACCATCACCTCGTGCGGGGCGGGCACCGGCACGGGGCGCCGCCCGGGCACCAGCACTTCCGGCCCGCCACCCGCGCCGTGCTCGATCACCGTCATCTCGGTTGGCAGATCCGTCACCGTGCTCTCTCCCTGGCTGTTCGGCTCAAGGTCTAGCGCCCGGCGGCGCGTCCGACAACGGCGCTCCGACCGGCGCCGGGTAAGACGTGGGTGCGCTGTCAAAGGCCGCGATCACCGCTGCCTCGGGCTTGAGCGCCTGGGCGGGGTGTCCCCGGCTCACTCCGGCAGGGCGGCCATGCTGTAGAACAACAGAACCTGCGGGCTTGGCCGTCCGAAATGGCGCTCATAGATCTTAAGGATGGCGCCCTGGCGGTAGAGGAAGCTGAGCGCGCGGTCGACCACCAGGCGCAGGTCTTCGTCGCCACGGGGCAGGGCCAGCGCATAGGGTTCGGTGGTGAAGGCGACCTTCGAGACCGCAAAGCTCTCCGCCTCGGCACTCCCGCGGAGCTGCCCGAGCAGGATGGCCTTGTCCGCGAAATAGGCGGCGAGGCGGCCTTCTGCGACGGCGGCGATCCCGGCGGCATGGTCGTCGACCGGCGTCACCGCGATGCCGTCGATCTTCGACAGCGGCCCGCTCGCCAGCCAGTCCTCGGCGGTGGTGCCGGCACGGGCACCCACGGTCTGGGCCTTCAGCGCCTCGGCGACGGCGGCCTGCGACAGTGCAGCCGGCCCGCCCTCGATCAGCACCTCACGCAGCAGCGCGGGCGCATCGGCAGCCACGACCGCGCCGAGCCCGGTGGAGAAGGTCGGCACGCTGAACGCCATGCTCTCACGCCGGGTCAGCGTGGCGGTGGTGGCGCCGCAGAGGATGTCGATCTCGCCTTTGGCCAGCGCGTCGAAGCGGTTCTCGGCGCCGACGGTGATCATCGTGCCCTCGAGGCCCTCGATCTTGGAGGTGGTGACGATGGCGCCCGCGATCAGCCCGCAGAGATCGACCGAGAAACCCTGCGGACGGCCATCCACCAACGAGGCGAAGGGGGGCGCATCGGTGCGCACACCGATCCGGAGGGTTTTCTCGGACAGAATGCGGTCGAGCGTCGGGCCCGCGGCGGCTGGGGTGGCCAGCAGCAGCAGGGCGGCGAGGAGGCGGATGAGCGGCATAGGGCATCTCCAAGGTGCAAATGGGCGGCCGCAGCCTAGCCCGCTTGCGTCCCCGCGCCAACGCCGCAGATCTCTGTTCTTGACTCTGGAGGGACAGGAACAAAATATGAACACATGATGTTGAAACACGCGACTCACCTAGCCCTTGTGCGGCTCTCGGAACCGGCGGATGCGGCAGCGCAGGCCGATCCTTCTGCGCTGTTGGCAGCGATGGGGGAGAGCGGCGTGCACGAGCTGACGGAGGCACGCTTTGGCGACATGCCGGCCCTGACAGCGCTCGCGGCGCTGGTGCTCGGCGCCCATGCCCGGCCGGGTCCGGTGCTCTGGGTGACCGAGGCGGCACTGGTGCGGGAGCATGGGCGCCCCTCGGCGCGGGGGCTTCTTGGGCTCGGGCTCGATCCCGGACGGCTCCTGACGGTGGCCGCCCCCCGGCCCCGCGATGCGCTCTGGTGTGTTGAGGAGGGGCTGCGGTCCGGCGCCGTGGCGGCGGTTGTGGCGGCGCTGACGGAGGCGAGCTTCACCGCGACCCGCCGGCTTGCCCTGGCGTCGGAGGCCCAAGGCGTCCCGGCGATCCTGTTGATGCCCCATCGGCGGGAGGGGGCGACGGCGGCAGAGGCGCGCTGGCGGGTCGCGAGCGCCCCCTCGGCACCCAATCCCTATGATCCGAAAGCGCCCGGAGCGGTGCGCTGGCAGGCCCGGCTCGAGCGCTCGCGCCGCGCCCCCTGGGCCACAGGCCGGCAGTTTGAGTTGGAGGTCGATGATGCGACGCGTTCTCTCGGTGTGGTTGACCGACTGGCCGCTCGACCGGCGCGCCCGGATGCTTGGGGGGCGGGAGAGCCGCTCCGCCACACCGGATGAGCCGCCCCCCTTTGCGCTGACGGAGCGGATCGCGACGGGTGTGCGCGTGGTGGCGGCCGATGCGGCGGCCAGCGCGCTCGGGGTCGCCCCCGGTTTGCGTCTGGCTGATGCCCGGGCTCGCGCGCCGGGGCTGCTCAGCGAGGAGATCGACCGCGCGGCGGATGCGGCAGCACTCGAGCGGCTGGTGCGCTGGATGACGCGCTGGAGCCCGGCGGTGGCGGTTGACGGCCGCGACGGCGTGCTGCTGGACGTGACCGGCTGCGCGCATCTCTGGGGGGGCGAGAGCGGGCTGATGGCCGATGTCTCCGCCCGGCTCGACCGGCTGGGGCTGCGCCACCGGCTGGGGTTGGCCGCGACCCCCGGGGCGGCCTGGGCGCTGGCGCACACGGCCTCCGGTCAGATCACCCGGCTGGAGGGCGATCTGGGCACGGGTCTTGGCGATCTGCCGGTCGCGGGGCTCCGGCTCGGCGAGGAGGCGCTGACGCTGCTGCGGCGCTTCGGGCTGACGCGGATCGGGCAGCTCGCAGGGATCGGGCGGGCGGCGCTGGCGCGGCGTTTCCAGTCGGCCGAGGCGGCGGACCGGGTGCTGCTGCGTCTCGACCAGGCGATGGGCCGGATCGCGGAGCCGCTCCGCCCGCTGGAGCCTCTGCCCGAGCACAGCGCGCGCGTGCCCTGCCCGGAGCCGCTGATCGACCAAGCGGGGCTCGAGGCCGCGATCGCCCGGCTGGTGGCGGATCTCGTCACGGGGCTGGAGACGGCGGGACTGGGCGCGCGGCATCTGCGGCTGATCGCCTATCGCAGCGATGGCACCCGGGCTGAGCGGGAGGCACGGGCGGCACGGCCCTCGCGGGACCCTGCCCATCTCGAACGGTTGCTGACGGACCGGCTGGAGGGGCTCGATCCGGGCTTCGGCATCGATCTGGTGCGCCTTGAGGCGGGGGCGCTCGGGCCGGTTGAGGCGGCTGCTCCACCGCTCCGAGGCGCCGGTGCGGGAGAGGCGCAGGACCCCGCCGCGCTGGCCGCCCTTGCGGATCGGATGGCCTCAAGGCTGGGGGCGGAGCTGGTCACAACGGCGCTGCCACAGGAGAGCCACCTGCCCGAACGCGCCGAACAGCGCCGTGCCTTCGCGGGCAGCCTGCCGGACTGGACGGACGCTGTGGAGGCGCCGCCCGAGCATGACGGCCTCCGCCCGCCCGCGCTCTTCGATCGGCCCGAACCGGTGAAGGTGGTGGCCGAGATCCCGGACGGCCCGCCGATGCGCTTTGTGTGGCGCCGGGTGCCGCGCCGGGTGGTGCGCGCGGAAGGACCGGAGCGGATCGGTCCGGAATGGTGGCGTGCCCAGCCGGGCGGCGACGCGGGCACAAGCGCACGGGCGCGAGACTATTACCGGGTCGAGGATCGGGATGGCCGGCGCTATTGGCTCTATCGCGAGGGGCTTTATGAAGATGGGCAAGCGACCCTGCCGCGCTGGTATCTGCATGGCCTGTTCGGGTGAGCACCTCTACCCTGACCCCTGCCCTTGCCCGCCCCAACGCCCACCCGCCCACCCCGTTGGCGCGGGCAAGGGCGGCGCCGGTCACAGGTGGTGCGCACCCGAGGCCACCGGATGCCCGGGGTCTGCTCCAACGGGGCGGGTGGGTGGGCGTTGGGGCAGACCCCGGGCCCGACCTGACCACACGCGATGAGTGCCGTTGCAGAGCTTGCCCTCGCCACCAATTTCTCCTTTCTGCGGGGGGCCAGCCATCCGGAGGAGATGGTGGAGACCGCCGCCGATCTCGGCCTGGCAGGCATCGGGGTTGCCGACCACAACACGCTCGCCGGGGTCGTGCGCGTTCATCAGGCGGCCAAGGCCCGCGGTCTCCGGGTCGCCATCGGCTGCCGGCTGACCCCGCTCGATGCGCCGGAGCTGCTTTGTTATCCGACCGACCGAACCGCCTATGGACGGCTCTCGCGGCTGCTTAGCCGGGCCAAGAGCACGAGCGAGAAGGGCCAGTGCCGCTTCACCCTCGACGATGTCATCGCCCATTCCGAGGGGCAGCTCTTCCTTCTTGTGCCGCCGCCCGGGTTGCGACCGCCCCCCGCCTTTGCCGCCCTCACCCAGCGTCTGGCGAAGCTCTGGCCCGGGCGGCTGTGGCTTGCCGCGCGCCATGGCCGGCGGGGGCGCGATGCGGAGCGGATCGCCCGTCTGGCCGAACTGGGCGCCGCCACCGGTGTGCCGCTCGTCGCCACGGCCGAGCCTCTCACCCACATCCCCAATCGGCGGCCCTTGCAGGACGTGATGACCGCGATCCGAGAGGGCACCACGGTCGCGAACGCCGGACATCTCCTCGCGGCCAACGCAGAGCGGCACCTGAAATCGCCTGAAGAAATGGCGCATCTCTTTCGCGGGCATGAGGCAGCGCTGGCCGCCACCACCGAGATCCTCGAGCGCGCGCGCTTCTCCCTCGACGAACTGGCCTATGAGTATCCGGAGGAGCCTGTCCCCGCCGACACGACGCCCCAGTCCCACCTCGAGGCGCTGACCTGGCAGGGGGCGGCCTGGCGCTATCCGGACGGGGTGCCGGAGCGGGTGCGCGCCGCCGTGGTCAAGGAGCTGAAGCTGATCGCGGAGCTCGCCTACGCCCCCTATTTCCTCACCGTCCACGACATCGTCGCCTGGGCGCGGCGGCACAAGATCCTCTGCCAGGGGCGCGGCTCGGCGGCGAACTCGGCGGTCTGCTTCTGCCTCGGCATCACCTCGGTCGATCCGGACAAATCCAACCTGCTGTTCGAGCGGTTCCTGTCGAAGGAGCGGCGCGAACCCCCGGACATCGACGTCGACTTCGAGCATGAGCGACGCGAGGAGGTCATACAGTATGTCTACCGCCGCTATGGCCGCGACCGGGCGGCGCTGACAGCGACCGTGATCTGCTATCGCCCGCGCTCGGCGGTGCGCGAGGTCTGCAAGGCGCTGGGGCTGTCGGAGGACATCTCGGGCGCCATCGCGGGCACGGTCTGGGGCTCCTGGGGCAAGGATGTGGACATCGAGCACATCCGCCATGCGGGCCTCGACCCCGACGCGCCGGAGATCCGCCGCGCCATCATCCTCACGCGCCAGCTGATCGGGATGCCGCGCCACCTCTCCCAGCATGTGGGCGGGTTCGTGCTCACCCGCGGGCTCTTGACCGAGACGGTGCCGGTGGGCAACGCCGCCATGGCCGACCGCACCTTCATCGAGTGGGACAAGGACGACATCGCCGCCCTCGGGATCATGAAGGTCGATGTGCTGGCGCTCGGCATGCTCTCCTGCATCCGCAAGGCGTTCCACCTGATGCGCGACCACAAGGGGCTGGACTACAGCCTCGCGACCCTGCCGGACGAGGACAAGCCGACCTACGACATGCTCTGCCGGGCCGACAGCCTCGGGGTCTTCCAGGTCGAGAGCCGGGCGCAGATGAACATGCTGCCGCGGCTGCGCCCGCGCACCTTCTATGATCTGGTGATCGAGGTTGCGATCGTGCGGCCCGGGCCGATCCAGGGGGAGATGGTGCACCCCTATCTCCGCCGCCGCCAGGGCAAGGACATGGTGATCTACCCCTCGCCGAGCCCGCGCTACGGCCCGGAGGACGAGCTGGAGCAGATCCTCGGGCGCACCCTCGGCGTGCCGTTGTTCCAGGAGCAGGCGATGCAGATTGCCATCGACGCGGCGAAGTTCAGCCCCGACGAGGCGAACGGGTTGCGCCGCGCCATGGCGACCTTCCGGCGGGTGGGGACGATCCAGCACTATCAGGACAAGATGGTGGAGGGGATGATCCGCCGCGGCTATGAGCCGGAGTTCGCGGCCCGCTGCTTTGATCAGATCAAGGGGTTCGGCGAGTATGGCTTCCCGGAGAGCCATGCGGCGAGCTTCGCGCTGTTGGTCTATGTGTCCTCCTGGATCAAATGCCACCACCCGGATGTGTTCTGCTGTGCGCTCTTGAACTCGCAGCCCATGGGGTTCTATGCGCCGGCGCAGATCGTGCGGGATGCGCGCGAGCACGGGGTGGAGGTGCGCGGGCCGGATGTGAACGCGAGCGCCTGGGACTGCACGCTGGAGGCCGTGGGTACGGGGTTTGCCGTGCGGCTCGGACTGCGGATGGTCGATGGGCTGCGTGAGGACGAGGCCGCGGCTTTGGTCGAGGCGCGCGGGGAGGGCTATCCGGACATGGCCGCGATCCGCAGCCGGTCAGGGGTGGCGCGGGCGACGCTGGAGCGGTTGGCGGCGGCGGACGGGTTCCGCTCGATCGGGCTCGACCGGCGGGCAGCCCTCTGGGCCGTGCGGGGCGAGGCGCCGGGGCGGGCGCTGCCGCTCTTTGCTGCCGCTGGGGTGGCCGAGCAGGGAGGCGAGCGGCCGGCGGAGGGCGCCGCACAGCTGCCAGCGATGCCGCGCTCGGAGCATGTGGTGCAGGATTTCCAGACCACGCGGCTCTCGCTCAAAGGCCATCCGATGGAGTTCCTGCGGGCGCGGCTGAAGGCCCAGCGGATCGCGACGACGGCCGCCGCGGTAGCTGCCCCCAACGGTGCCCGCGTCAGCCTCGCCGGCGTGGTTCTGGTGCGTCAGAAGCCGGGCTCGGCCAAGGGCGTGGTCTTCGTGACCGTGGAGGACGAGACCGGGATCGCCAACATCGTGGTCTGGCAGCGGGTGGCGGCGCGGTTCCGTCCGGTGGTGATGGGCGCGCGGGTGCTGATGGTGCGCGGCCGGGTGCAGCGGGCCGAGGGGGTGACCCATGTGGTGGCGGAGACGCTGATCGACCGGACGGCGGATCTGGCGCTGCTCTCGGAGGATGCGGTGCGCGAGATGGGCACGCACGGGCTGGCACGGGCCGACGAGGTGCAACGTCCCGTGGCGGAGGATGCGCGCGTAAAACCCTCGCGCCAGAACCCGCGCGGGCATCCGCGGGATGTGCGGATCATTCCGAAGAGCCGGGATTTTCACTAAGGGCGCCACCCCGAACACCCGCCGGAGCGCCCCTGCTCGCGCCCCTGCGCGCGCCGCTGCAGAGCGCTCCCGCCCACCCACCCCGCGCTCCGCAGCACCGGCGCGCAGGGGCTTGGGTCAATGGACGGTCTTGTCTGCCTTGCCGTCGCCGCCGAGATCGCCGTTCTCCTCCGCCGCGTTGATCGCGTGCAGGAAATAGGCGGCCTGGAGCGGGGTCATCCGGCAGGCGGTGTAGGTGCCCGCATCGTCCCCAGCGTCATCCATCGGAAAGGCGATGACGCAGCTTTGGCCCGCCGTCTCCACATGGGCGCCGCGCGGGGTGCCCACATGGGCGCTGTCTGGCGACCAGTCCTCGGGCACGATCTCCGGCTGGGCCGCGAAGAAGGCGTCATCCTTCGGCACCTCCGACAGACCGGGCTTGGCGCGCAGATTCTCGGCGATCCGGTCGCGGATGTGGAGCGCCACCGGGGTCGCCAGCAGCAGGGCCTCCGAGCGGCCATCCTCGGTGCGCATCTTCAGCAGCACCACCTTTCCGGTGGGTTCGGTGCCGAGACGGAAGGAGACCAGCGTGCGGCCGGCGGGCAACGCCGCGAGCTCGGCGGGGGAGGGCATCGGGCTGCTCATGCAATCACTCCTGTTCGATTGGGGCGCTCCCTGCCCCTGTCCGACGGCCATGTCAAAGGGTTTCGCAAGCGGCTGGCAATTTGTTCCTGTTTTGTTTACAAATCGAGCGACTCGCATTTTTGGCCACGGCTGCTATCTGGCCGGGGTGATCCAATGACCGGCGGGGACCCATGGCCGAGCAGAAACACATCTCTGTGCGCGGGGCGCGTGAGCACAACCTCAAGGGTGTCGATGTCGACATCCCGCGCAACGAGCTGACGGTGATCACCGGGCTCTCGGGGTCCGGCAAATCCTCGTTGGCGTTCGACACGATCTATGCCGAGGGGCAGCGACGGTATGTCGAGAGCCTCAGCGCCTATGCCCGGCAGTTCCTGCAGATGATGCAGAAGCCGGATGTGGACCATATCGAGGGGCTCTCGCCCGCGATCTCGATCGAGCAGAAGACCACCTCGAAGAACCCGCGCTCGACCGTCGGCACGGTGACCGAGATCTACGACTATCTGCGGCTGCTGTTCGCGCGGGCGGGCACGCCCTACTCCCCTGCGACAGGGATGCCGATCGAGGCGCAACAGGTCTCGGAGATGGTCGACCGGGTGCTGGCCCTGGAGGAAGGCACGCGCGCCTATCTGCTTGCGCCGATCATCCGCGACCGCAAGGGCTCCTATGTGAAGGAGTTCCAGGAGCTCCGCAAACAAGGCTATAGCCGGGTGAAGGTGGACGGGCAGTTCCATGAGCTCGACAGCCCGCCCACGCTCGACAAGAAGTTCCGCCATGACATCGACGTCGTGGTCGACCGGATCGTGGTGAAGGAGGGCATCGAGACCCGCCTTGCCGACAGCTTCGCGACCGCACTGGGCCTCGCCGATGGGATTGCGGTGATCGAGACGGCGCCAAAGGAAGGCGATCCGGAGCGCATCACCTTCTCGGAGAAATTCGCCTGCCCGGTCAGTGGCTTCACCATCGCGGAGATCGAGCCGCGGCTGTTCTCGTTCAACGCGCCGTTCGGGGCCTGCCCGGCCTGTGGCGGCCTCGGGATCGAGCTCTTCTTCGACGAGGATCTGGTGGTGCCGGATCGTGGGTTGTCGCTGATGGCCGGGGCGCTGGCGCCTTGGGCGAAGTCGAAGACCCCGCATTTCCGCCAGACCCTGCAGGCGCTCTCGAAACACTACGATTTCTCGGCGACGGATCCGTGGGAGACGCTGCCCGACTATGCCAAGCAGGTGATGCTCTACGGCTCTGGCGACGAAGAGATCCAGTTCCGCTTCGACGATGGCGGGCGGATCTACTCGGTGAAGCGCGTGTTCGAGGGCGTGATCCCCAACATGGAGCGGCGCTATCGCGAGACCGATTCCGCGATGATGCGTGAGGAGTTCGAGCGCTATCAGGCGAACCGGGCCTGTGGGGCGTGCGGCGGGCATCGTCTCCGCGAAGAGGCGCTGGCGGTCAAGATCGGCGGGCGGCATATCGGCGAGATCACGCAGCTCTCGATCCGCGACGCGCTCGACTGGGTGCGCGCGGCCCCGGCGGCGTTGTCTGCGCAGAAGCGGGAGATCGCGGAGCCGATCCTGAAGGAGATCCGCGAGCGGCTCGGGTTCCTGGTGAATGTGGGGCTCGACTATCTGACGCTGGCGCGCAATGCCGGCACGCTCTCGGGTGGGGAGAGCCAGCGGATCCGGCTGGCGAGCCAGATCGGCTCGGGCCTCACGGGCGTGCTCTATGTGCTCGACGAACCTTCCATCGGGCTGCATCAGCGGGACAATGGGCGGTTGCTCGAGAGCCTGCGGGGCCTGCGCGACCAGGGCAACACGGTGATCGTGGTCGAGCATGACGAGGAGGCGATCCGCACCGCGGACCATGTGATCGATATCGGACTCGGCGCCGGCGTGCATGGCGGCAAGATCATTGCGGAGGGCAAGCCGGAAGAGGTCGCGGCGGCGCCTGCCTCGGTCACTGGCGCCTATCTGACGGGCACCCGCGAGATCGCCATCCCGCCGGAGCGGCGCCCGGGCAACGGCAAATGGCTGACCATCGAGGGCGCGCGCGGCAACAACCTCAAGGACGTGTCCGCCAAGATCCCGCTCGGCACGCTGACCTGCATCACCGGGGTCTCGGGCGGGGGCAAGTCGACGCTCACCATCGAGACGCTCTACAAGACTGCGGCGGCCCGGTTGAACGGTGCGCGCACCCAACCGGCTCCATGCAAACGCATCAAAGGGCTCGACCAGCTCGACAAGGTGATCGACATCGACCAGTCACCGATCGGACGCACCCCGCGCTCGAACCCCGCGACCTATACCGGCGCCTTCACCCCGATCCGGGACTGGTTCGCCGGGCTGCCGGAGGCGAAGGCCCGCGGCTACAAACCCGGGCGGTTCAGCTTCAACGTCAAGGGCGGGCGCTGCGAGGCCTGCCAGGGCGATGGCGTCATCAAGATCGAGATGCACTTCCTGCCCGATGTCTACGTTACCTGTGAGACCTGCCAGGGCAAGCGCTACAACCGCGAGACACTGGAGGTCCGCTACAAGGGCAAGTCCATCGCCGATGTGCTGGACATGACGGTGGAGGACGGGGTGCCGTTCTTCGAGGCGATCCCAATGATCCGCGACAAGCTGGAGACGCTGGAGCGCGTTGGCCTCGGCTACATCAAGATCGGGCAGCAGGCGACCACGCTCTCCGGCGGCGAGGCGCAGCGGGTCAAGCTCTCGAAGGAGCTGTCTAAAAAGGCGACCGGGCGCACGCTCTACATCCTGGATGAGCCCACGACGGGTCTGCACTTCGAGGATGTGCGCAAGCTGCTTGAGGTGCTGCAGGAGCTGGTGGAGGCCGGCAACACCGTGGTGGTGATCGAGCACAACCTCGACGTGGTCAAATGCGCCGACTGGATCGTGGATCTCGGGCCCGAGGGCGGCGATGGCGGCGGCGAGGTTGTCGCGATGGGCACGCCGGAGGAGGTCGCCGAGGTCGAGGCCAGCCACACCGGGCGGTATCTCCGCCCGATGCTGGTCAAGGCCGGGCGTATGGCGGCCGAGTAAACCCTTCGCGCTTCCGCCGGTGTCGGCCGTTTGCTAGGCTGTCCAGCGGGGTGCAGAGGTGTGGGGTCTTTTGATTGAAAGGATCCCAAGTGGCAGATCTCAAGAAAGGGTCTAAGGGCAAAGACGTTTCAGCGCTTCAGGAGAAGCTGAACAAGGCCGGGGCAAAGCCGAAGCTCGCGGTCGACGGCATCTTCGGCAAAGGCACCGAAGCGGGTGTGAAGGCGTTCCAGAAAAAGTCGGGGCTCAAGGTGACCGGTGTTGCCGGCAAGGACACGATGGCCGCGCTAGCGGGCGGCGGCAAGCCAGCCAAAACCCTGAAATGGGAGATTACGAAGCCCATTGAGCACAAGAAGAACTACGATAACGAGGTGAAGAACCGCAAGGCCTACACCGGTTTTCTCGACGAGCTCAAAGGCGATCCCGATGCCGGGCCGGATTTGAAGGAGTATGAGGCGGCGCTCAAGAGCTGGGAAGCAACGGTCGGTGCGTTGAAAAAACCCATCGATGAGCTTCAGGCGCAAAAAAAGCAGTTCGACAAGGCCGGCCCGGACCAGAGCAAGGTCTACGATGAGGCCAAAAAGAAGGACGAGCAGATCATCGGTTTGTTCGAAGACTGGTCTGGTGACCTGACAACCATGATGGACATCCACGCCGACTACCAGTCGGGCAAGAAATCGCGCGAAGAACTGAAATGGCCGGTTAAAGTCGATGTCCCAGCGTCAATAAAGCAGGCCGACAAGATCCGCGAGGAGAACCGCAAGGCCTATCTCGCGAACTCGAAGATCTGCGCCAAACATGAAGGCAAGATCTTCGAAAAACTGCGCGAAGACCTCTTCCGGTTCAACAACGAAGCCGAGGTCGGCTATACGGACTATAAGCGCAGCCTCGAGAACCTCGGTAAGCTCAAAGACGAGTTCGAGAAGGTCAAGAGCAGCGACCGGGCAAAGGCCAAGGAACTCATCAAGAAGGGGACCGAGGAGGAAAAGGCTGGGGTCAAACACCTCAAGACGTGGCGCGAGATTGCCAAGCGGCGGGAAGAGTTTGAGGACCTTCTTAGAGCGGCCCTGGACGATGAGAAGACGGCCAAAGCCGGCGGCTGATCGCTCCCCGCGCGCCGGGGAACGCGCGTTCGAGCGCCAGGTCTGAGGGGGGCCGCCCGGGAGAGGTCTCTAAGCGGCCTTGCCTGGTCAAACCGTCTGGGGCGTCGTGCCGCCCGCAATCGCGGCACGCGCCCGTCAGAGATGCGTCATCAGTCGACGACGGTGTCGTTCACCATGACGCCCGTTTCACGCACTCTGCTTCTGGGGGCGTCTTCACAGCGGGCGGAGTGAGATCCGAGGCTGTCAGATCGCGATCTGAAACAAACTGCGCTCGTAACGACTGATGCAGACCCAACGGCTGCCCGGCCGGGGACGATCATGACGTCCCAAGCCGGTATCGCGCGGTAGATAGGAGCGGTCAGCCGGGCTGACCCTGCTCTCCTTGGGGTCCTTGGGGGCCAGGCTCGCCCTGAGGTCCAGGTTCGCCCTGCGGACCGGCGGGACCTTCCGGTCCAGGCGCACCTTGAGGCCCGGCGGGACCTTGCGGTCCAGCTTCGCCTTGCGGACCGGCAGGGCCCTGCTCGCCTTGCGGGCCTGCGTCTCCCTGTGGCCCTGCGGGACCTGCTGCGCCGGTGGCACCCTCTGCACCGGGTTCGCCTTGCGGCCCGGCCGGTCCCTCGGGACCCGTGTCGCCTTTGGGACCAGTCGGACCCTGCGCCCCGGTCTCACCCTGCGGCCCAGCTGCGCCGTCGGTACCCGGTGCGCCCTGAGGTCCAGCCTCCCCCTGCGGCCCGGTTGCACCCGCCGGCCCTGCGGGACCTGGCGCGCCTTGCGGCCCGGCCGGACCCTGTGGCCCTGGCACACCCGCAGCGCCCTGGGGTCCTTCTGGGCCTTGCGCCCCAGGCTCGCCTTGTGGCCCGGCAGCGCCCTGCGGCCCCGCGGGCCCCTCTGGCCCCTCTGGCCCAACGGCGCCCCGGGGGCCTTGCGGACCGGCAGGCCCAGCCGGCCCCGCGGGTCCGGTGTCACCCTTCTCCGGATCGGGGCGCGCTGCGAGATCCGCCTGGACCTGTTCCAACTGCTCTTGGAGCTGTGTGACGTCCGCCTGCGGCACGCCGCCGAACAGGCGAACCACGCCGCCATCGGATCCCGCATTCACCGCCAAAAGACCAATGCCCAGGATCGCCGCGCCCAGAACGCCTGCGCCGACCTCGCGCCCGAAATTGCCCGCCATGTTTCCTGTCCCCCGGATACCGAACCAGTGTCCCGAGAGTAAACAGAACGGCGCGTCGAATGTTAACCGTTTTCCGAACCCGGCGCTCCCGACCCAGTGGGGGAGCGCCGGTCGGATCAGCTGCCGCGGTTCTCGATCAGGTTATCCACCACGGAGGGATCAGCCAATGTCGAGGTGTCACCGAGGGAGTCGAAATCGCTCTCGGCGATCTTGCGCAGGATACGGCGCATGATCTTACCGGAGCGGGTCTTCGGCAGCCCCGGCGCCCACTGGATGACGTCAGGCTTGGCGATCGGACCGATTTCGGTGCGCACATGGGTCTGGAGTTCCTTCAGCAGCGCGTCCGTGGCGTCGACGCCGGCCATCAAGGTCACATAGCAGTAGATGCCCTGGCCCTTGATGTCGTGCGGGTAGCCGACGACCGCTGCCTCCGAGACCGCCGGGTGGGCGACCAGCGCGCTCTCGACCTCGGCCGTGCCCATGCGATGGCCCGAGACGTTGATCACATCGTCCACGCGGCCGGTGATCCAGTAGTAGCCGTCCTTGTCCCTGCGGCAGCCGTCGCCCGAGAAGTAGTAGCCCTTGAACATCTCGAAATAAGTCGAGACGAAGCGGTCATGATCGCCGTAGACCGTGCGCATCTGCCCGGGCCAGCTGTCGGCGATGGCGAGCACGCCTTCGCATTCGGTCTCGGCGATCTCCTCGCCCTTGTCGTTCAGCACCACCGGCTGCACGCCGAAGAACGGCCGGGTGGCCGAGCCCGGCTTGAGCGCCGTCGCGCCGGGCAGCGGGGTGATCAGGATGCCGCCGGTCTCGGTCTGCCACCAGGTGTCGACGACCGGGCAGCGCTCGCCCCCCACCACCCGGTTATACCAGCGCCAGGCCTCCGGGTTGATCGGCTCGCCGACGGTTCCGAGAATGCGCAGCTTGGAGAGATCGTGCTTCTCGACGAAGCTGTCGCCTTGGCCCATCAGCGCCCGGATCGCGGTGGGGGCGGTGTAGAAGATGCTGACATCGTGCTTGGCGCAGACCTGCCAGAAGCGGCCGGCATCGGGATAGGTCGGCACGCCTTCGAACATCAGCGTGGTGGCGCCGTTCGCGAGCGGCCCATAGACGATATAGCTGTGCCCGGTGACCCAGCCGACATCCGCCGTGCACCAATAGACCTCGCCGTCCTGGTAGTCGAAGACGTATTGGTGGGTCATCGAGGCATAAACGAGGTAGCCGCCGGATGTGTGCACCACCCCCTTGGGTTTGCCCGTGCTGCCCGAGGTGTAGAGGATGAAGAGCGGGTCCTCGGCCGCCATCTCGACCGGGGCGCAATGGTCGGTGACGCGCTCGACTTCGTCATGGTACCAGGCGTCGCGGCCCTCCTTGAAGGGCACGTCGCCGCCGGTCCGACGCACCACGAGGCAGCGCACATCGTCGCCGCATTTCTCGAGCGCCTTGTCGACATTGGCTTTGAGCGGGGTCGCCCGTCCGCCGCGGGGCGCCTCGTCCGCCGTGATCACCAGCTTCGCGTCACAGCCATTGACGCGGTCGGCCAGCGCATCGGCGCTGAACCCCGCGAACACGACCGAATGCACCGCCCCGACCCGCGCGCAGGCCAGCATCGCATAGGCCGCCGCCGGGATCATCGGGAGATAGAGCACCACGCGATCGCCCTTCTTGACCCCCATCGCATGCAGCACATTGCCGAACTTGGAGACCTGCTCGTAGAGCTCCTGATAGGTGATGTGCTGGCTCACGCCGGGATCGTCGCTCTCCCAGATGATCGCGGTCTGGTGGGCACGGTCCTTCAGGTGCCGGTCGACGCAGTTGGCGCAGACGTTCAGGGTGCCGTCCTCGAACCATTTGATCGAGACGTTGTGGTAGTCGTAGGAGGTGTTCTTGACCTTGGAGAAGGGCGTCATCCAGTCGATGCGCTTGCCATGCTCGGCCCAGAACCCTTCGGGATCGTCCACCGAGCGCTGATACATCTCGAGATAGCGCGCGTTGTCGGCATGGGCTGTCGCCGCGATTTCCGCCGGGACGGCGTATACGTCCTCTTCAGCCATGGGTCCCTCCCTGGATCTCTTTGATAGGCCATCTCACTGCGCGGCACAGTTTCAGCGCAACCTCGGCGAGGCAACCGCACAAAGCGCCGCGCTCAGGGGGTTTCTGTCCCGGAGCGGGACTCTTTCTGACCGATCTCGGGGCAATCACTACAGGTTGTAAAGGAATCGGTGCTTTGCTCCTCAGCGTGTGGTGCGAGTGGGTCGGTCGCGCGGTCCCCTGACCGCGTCGAAGCGCCGGTGTCCGGAACGGGCGGCGCGTGATGTGCGAGTTCGGAACCGATCCTTCTCAACCTTGTGGGGGCCGCGGCGCGGTGCCTCCTGATCCGGCTCCGAACGAGCCGTCGGGGGCGAGGCGCCAAGGCGAATGGGTGTCGTGCGGTCGGTGGCCGGATGCATGCGAGAGGGGCGTGCGTCGGGAACCGCCACAACCGCTTTGGGGATTTTCCGGCCGCGATGGGCTGCAGCCATCCGGTCGGTCGACTGGGGAGAGTTTGGATGACAACCGACGGTTCGGGACAAGTTATTGGACGCGCAGGCGTGGTCGAGGTGGGCCAGGACAACGCCGCGCAATGGCACAGCATCAGCTTCGGGACGGACGCCGCGGGCAACCTGCTGAGCATCGAGAACGCGGTCGTTGTGCTGATGGTCAACACGCTGGCGGGCAGCCAGCCGGTTACCGTCCGCGCGGATCGTGTGACCAGCACGGGCTTCGAATTCCAGCTCGACGAATGGGATTACCTGGACGGTTCGCACACGGTCGAGTCGGTCTCGTGGCTGGCGGTGGCTGAGGGCATCCACACCATGGCCGACGGCACCGTGATCGTCGCGGAAAACTTTATCGCCACGGACAATTTTCAGAGCTTCGAGTTCGACCGCACTTTCGACAACACGCCCATCGTGCTCGCGCAGACCGTCACGACAAACGACAATGCCGCGGTCACGACCCGGATCGACGATGTGACGTCGGACGGCTTCCGGCTGAAGCTCCAGGGCGAGGAGGCCGACCGCGCGCATGACGACGAGATCGTTTCCATCATCGCAATCCAAGGTGGAACGGACGCGGTGGTGGGCAGCACTGGCGACACGGTCAAGCACCACGACCACGAGATCGATTTCGGCGCGACCGTCGGCGGGGACGTGGTGTTCCTCGCGCAGATGCAGACCACCGATGGCGGGGACACGGCGACCGTCCGCGGTGTTGACGTCGATGCCGAGGGCGCCACGGTTTTCATCGAGGAGGAGCAGTCCGCCAATGACGAGGTGCGTCACACCACCGAGGAGGTGGGCTATTTCGCGCTGACCGCCGGGGAGTTGTTGGCGAGCGTCACGGAGCAGCTCTCGACCGCGGCCCCTGCGGCAGAGGACGGCACGGCCGGGGTGGCCGCGCTCAATCTCGGCCCGACGGCGGAGGACAACGCCTATCAGATCCTCGAGGATGGGGCGGTCGCGGGCAATGTCCTCACCGATGCCGATCCGCTCACCGGCCGGGTCGACAGCGACCCCGAAGGCGACGCGATCACGGTCACGGGCATCACCGCGAACGGTCAGACGTTCCTGCCGGGGCAGAGCTTCCAGATCAGCCTAACCGGGGCGGATGGCCTCGCGATCACCGGGACCGCCACGGTGGATGCGGCGGGCAATCTCAGCTTTGTGCCCGATGCCGGGGCGGCAGAGACCCTGGTCGGCGGCGATCAGGTCAGCGGCAGCTTCGACTACACCATCAGTTCGGGCGATGGCGCGGCCCAGCAGGTCATCGATTTCGAGCAGTTTTCGGGCGGCACGTTTCTCGATGGGGTTGATCTGCCCGGGATCGCCTCGATCACCGCGACGCGGCGCCAGGACCTCGGCGACGCCGATGCCGAGAACGCCGCACGGCTCTATGATTCGCGCCTGCCCGGGCGGGACAATGACCTGCAGGCTGGTGTCGATGGCGTGCTCTCCAACGTCCTGATCATCCAGGAGGACAACGACTCCAACACCGATCCCGACGACAACGCCCAGGGCGGCACCATGCGGGTCGAGTTCACCGGCCCAACCACAGTCTACAGCGTGGACATGATCGATACGGAGGAGCGCAACGGCACCGCGCCGGTCTGGGTCTTCGAGATGGCGGACGGCACGGAGATGCGGATCTCGGCGCTGGTCACCGGCGACACCGAGGCGCTGACCCAGGTCTTCGGCGGCAGCACCGGGCTCCAGAACGTGACCGCCATGACGCTGGAGATCATCGGCTCGGCGGCCATCGACAACCTGGTCATCAGCGCGGCCGACACGAGCACCGCGACCGTGACCCTGACGGTGGACGGGCTCGGCATCGACACACCGCCCATCGTGATCGACCCGCAGAACGACAGCTACGGCATCTTGGAGAGCGAGGATCTCACGGCTGCCAACGTGGTCGAGGGCGATCTGCTGGCGCGCGTGATCGAGGCGGCCGACGGCCCGCTCTCCTTCAGCGGGGGCTTGGCGGACAGCATCGACCCGGCGACCATGTCCGTGGTCGGCTATACCGTGCTGGAGGACGCGGACGGCGACGGCTATGTCGCGACGCTCGACGGCCCTCCGGTGGTGGGTCAGGCGGTGACGGTCACGCTCTCCAACGGCACCGACACCTATACCGGTGTGCTGACCCTCAACGCAGACGGCACGCTCAGCTTCGAGACCACCGATTTCGAGGCGCTCGATGCCGGCGAGACGGTCAGCTTCAGCCTCAGCTACAGCGTGACCGACGGTGCCCCCCCCGCAGCGGCCGCGAGCCTCGGCGCCCAGACCATCGACTTTGACGCGCTGCTGAACGGCCCCGCCATCGACGGCGGCGGCGTGCTGCTGAGCGACCAGTTTGCCGTCGAAGGTCTCTCGATGATCCGCGCCTGGCGCGACGGCGAGAACCCGGACGCTGCGGGCTTCGAGAACCGCGCGATGCTGTTCAACTCCGATCCGTCCTACACCACCGGCGGAGACGGCGATTTGAACGTCGGCCAAGGGGCTGTCGTGATCATCTCGGAGGATCTCGACCAGACCGATCCTGATGACGAGGCCCATGGCGGCACCATCGAGTTCATCTTCGACGGGCCGAAGACGGTGGAGAGCATCCTGCTCGTCGATACCGAGGAGCCGGCCCCCGTGGTCACGCTCGAGTATGCCGACGGCACGACCACCGTGCTCCGCGGCCCGACCACAACCGACGGCGGCACAGCGCTGCTCAGTTTTGCCGATGCCTTCACCGACGGCTCGCTGATCTCCGCCGACGGCACGCCGAGCACCGAGGGCGTGGTCAAGATGACCATCACGCTCGAAGGGTCGGGGGCGGTCGATAGCCTGGTGTTCTCGGGCGCGCTCCCGCCGATCCTGGTGGACGCGACGGCGACGATCACCGTCGTCGGCGAGGCGGACGCCGCGCCCACCGGCACGATCTCCGGCATCGCCTTCGACGACACGGACGGCGACGGCCAGCGCGACGGGGACGAGCCGCTGAAGACCGGTGTCACCGTGACGCTGATCGACGACACAGGCGCGGTGGTCGAGACCACCACCACCGACGACATGGGCGCATACAGCTTCACCGAGCTGACCGACGGCACCTACACAGTCTCGTTCGGGGAAACCGACCCGGAGACCGAAGAGTTCACGCTCCAGGACCAGGGCGACGACGCGACCGACAGCGATGTCGATGCCGACGGGCAGGCCACCGTCACGGTCACCATGGGCAGCGATGAGACGGTGGATGCGGGCTATACGTCCGGCGCCATCGGAGATTTCGTGTTCTTCGATCTCGACGGCGACGGGCTGCAGGGGCCGGAGGATGTCGCAGCCGATGGCATCACGGTGGAGCTCTTCCGCTTCGATGGCGCCGATTTCGTGAGCACCGGTCGCACGGCTGTGACCGGCGCAGACGGTCTCTACGGCTTCGACGATCTGGTCAGCGGTACCTACCGGATCCTGGTGGATCAGGACGACTTCGCCTTCACCACCCAGGGTGCGGGCACAGCCCCCGATGACAGCGATGTGGACGCGACGGGCCTCAGCCGGGACATTGTGCTGGGTGTTGGTGAGAGCCGCACGGATATCGACGCAGGCCTGCTCGGCGGCACCATATCGGGCTCTGTCTTCGAGGACTTCACCGGCGAGGTCGGCAAGTTCGACGAGACCGACGCAACCATCGGTGCGGTCACGGTCGAGCTCTTCTCCGCCGCCGATCCTTCGACACCCATCGCGACCACCACGACCGATGCCGAGGGCGCCTATCTGTTCACCGGTCTTGTGGCGGATACCTATGAGGTGCGGGTCAGCAACCCGCTCGCCGGGACCGAATTCACGCTTCAGGATGTGGGCGAGGATGCCTTCGACGGCATTGACAGCGATGTGGACCAGGAAGGCCGTGTGACGGTCACCCTGGCGGCGGGCGAGACCAAAGACGTGGATGCCGGGATCACGCAGTCCTCCATCGGAGATTTCGTGTTCGTCGATGAGAACGGCAACGGGCTGCGGGACCTGCGGGCCGATGGGACGCTGGAGGAGGGGCTCGGCGGCGTCGCCATCGACCTCTACCAACTGGTGGACGGGATAGAGACGCTGGTCGCCTCGACCGTCACCTCGTCGGGCGGGATCGACACGCCGGCTGGGTTCTACACCTTCGACGGGCTGACCGCGGGCGACTACCGTGTCCAGGTGGCCGCGCAGACGGGCTATACCTTTTCGCCCGCCGATCAGACCGACACCAACCCCGGCACGGTTGATGAGGAGATCGACAGCGATGTCGACGCGACCGGGTCGGCTTCGGTCTCGCTCGCTCTCGGGGAGGTCAATCCGAACGTGGATGTGGGCCTGATCCCGGACGATCCGCTCACCGGTGTGATCGGCGATCGGGTCTGGCTGGATACCGACGGCGATGGGGTGCAGGACGCGGGCGAGGCTGGGCTGAACGGGGTGCTGGTCGCGCTCTACAGTCTCGACGCTGGCGGGCGCACGCTGGTCGGCACCGCCACGACCGCATCGAACGGCGCAGAGGATGGGCTCTACAGCTTTGGCGGGCTCGCCTTCGGCACCTATGAGCTCGAGTTCACCGCGCCCACGGGCTATGGCTTCACCCAAGGCAATGCGGCCGCGGCAACGGATGAGACCGACAGCGATGTGCCCTTGGCCGCTGTCTCGGGCCAGACCGGGGTTGTGACCGCCATCACCCTCGATCGGGGCGAGGTAGATCTCACCCAAGACGCAGGCCTTGTCCGGCTGACGGAGAGCTCAATCGGTGACCGCGTCTGGTTCGACACGGATCGTGACGGGGTTCAGGATGCGGGCGAGCAGGGCGCTGCCGGCGTTGCGGTCGAGCTGCTGGCCCAGGACCTCTCGGGCGCGTTCGTTGCGACCGGCATGACGACTGTGACCGATGCCGATGGCCTCTACGGCTTCGACGGGCTCACCGACGGCACCTATCGGATCCAGGTGATCTCCCAGCCCGGTTTCGACTTCACCCTGGGCGGCCAGGGCACCGATACCGCGCTGGACAGCGATGTGGACGCGACCGGCCTCTCGGGCGACATCGTGCTGGGCATCGGCGAGGACCGCACCGATATCGACGCCGGCCTTGTGAGCGACCAGATCCAAATCTCCGGCGAGGTGATTGGCCAGACGCTGGAGACCCAGGCCATCGCCGTGATCATCGACGTCTCCTCGGCTGCCACCAACACCGAGGGCTTCGGCACCGCGGACAACAACGGCTCGGGCGCCATCGGCACCGAGGTGGACGCGGCGCTTGAGAGCCTGGCGGACCTCGCCGTGCAACTCACCAACGAAGGCCGCGGTGACCAGGAGATCGTCGTCTTCACCAACAGCCGCGACACGGGCGACCCGAGCCGCAACCGGGTCGTCGACGAGGACACGACGGGCGCTCCGCTTACCGCGGCGGCCATCGCAGCGGCGGCCGCGTCGGATCTCGGCGCCTCGGGGCTGTTCGCGGATGTCTTCGATGTGGGCGGGGGGTTCTCCGACACCATCAGCATTGGCGAGGCGCTGTCGGATGCGGCCGACTATCTCGCCGGTGCGGGCAAGGACACCAACCAGACAATCCTGATGACCGCGAGCACCGGCTATTCCGAGACGCTCAACAACAACGTCCCCGAATTCGGCGACAACACCGGCGACAAGGTGGTGGAGGGCCGCCTTGGTATCGTCTCGCAGCCGGGCCCGCAGCTCGGCAGCCAGGAAGGGGCGATCACGCCGGGTCTCTTTGCCTTCCAGGTCTCGGGCGATGTGGACAACATCGTCGAAATCGGCGGGCGCCAGGTGGGCGTGAAGATCGAAGGGGCCTTCTTCCACCGCGACCCGGTGGACCTCTCGGCCGTGCTCGACGGTGCTGCGGCCCCAGGACAGACCTTGGAGATCGGCACGATCCTCGCCGACGGCACGGGCACCGTCGTGGATGCGGACACGGGTGCCGTGGTCTTCCCAACGGTCGACTTCAACCAACTCGTCTTCAACCAGCGCGCTGTCGGCGTGACCTTCTTCGACCAGCAGAGCGGGATCATCGAGATCAACACGCCCGATTTTGGGACCGAGATCTTTGTCCTGAACAACGCGCTCTCAACCGCCGAGATCCAGGCGATTGTCGGCAGCCTGCCCTACAACACCGTGGACCCGAGCCTGATCTATGAGCCCGGCGACGGCAGCGATCCGGCGACCGCCTTCCTGTTCGACCCGACGGACTATGCCTCGCTGACCACGGCCACCATCGACCCGGCCGATCTCTCGGCGGGCGCGCCGCCCATCACGGATGTGCTCTTGCCCGGCGAGGGCGGCCACGACCAATTCGAGATCGACGGCACCAAGACCGACCTCGACATCGTCTTCATCGACAGCCTCGACAACAACCAGGATATTCTCATCATCGACAGCAACCTGTTCTTCGAAAAAGGGGCCATCCTCGACGAGCTGCAGCCTGATGGCGTGCAGGTCTTCGACATGGCGCCGTTCGGCCTGCGCGACCTGATCGCCGATGGCGATCCCGGCGTGGTGGACGCGGGCCCGATCCTCGACTTCACCATACGCGCGGTCGATGCCGTAGGCACGCCGATGGAGGATCTGATCGACATCACCGATCCGGCGGTCAGCGTCGGGTCGGAAGGGCTCACGCTCGCGCCGGTCTCGCTGGACGTGCCGGCCGGGGCGGCAGGGCTCGAGGCGGTCATCGGCGTCGACCGCGACGGGTCGGGTGTCATCGATCAGCCGGATGAGACGGTGATCCAAAGCTTCGATCTGACCTCGGGCTCGGTGCAGTTCCAGTTCACCGAGGATCTGATCTCGTAGGCTGCCCTGCACAATCTGAACACGTGACCGGGCCGCCATTTTGCGGCCCGGTGCCGTTTTGAGGGGTGGCGCCCGGTCGACGATGTCATAGGGTTGCGAGACCTCAAAGGGAGACGCCCTATGCCCGTCGATCCGCTCTTCGCTTTCGCCCTGATCTTCTTGCTCGACAGCGTCTCTCCCGGGCCGGCGGTCGCCGCTGTCATGGCCAAGGGGGCGAGCACGGGGCTCCGCCGCACGTTGCCTTTCATCGCGGGGTTGGTGGTGGGAGATCTGTTTCTCTTCGCCCTCGCAGTGGCGGGGTTGGCGGCGCTGGCCGCCGCGATGGGGCCTCTCTTTGCCTTGGTGAGATGGGCCGGCGTCGCCTATCTCCTCTATCTTGCCTATACCCTGTGGACGGCCGAGCCGGTGGAGATCTCTGAGACCGCGCCAAAGGGAGAAGGGCGGCGGCTCTTCGCCCTCGGCACCGTGCTGCCTCTCGGCAACCCCAAAGCGGTGGGGTTCTATGTGGCGCTTCTGCCGTCCGTCATGGATGTCTCGGTGCTCGCGCCCTCCGCAGCGCTGGAGTTTGTGGCGGTGATCGTCATGGTCTGGGGCGGTGTGTTGGCGGCCTATGCCGCCGCTGCGGATCGTGCCCGTGCGGTGGTCGCAACGCCGAACGGCCAGCGCTGGCTCAACCGGACCGCGGCTGGCGCGATGGTCGGGGCTGCTGGGACGATCGCCGCGCGCTAGCGGTCAGGCCGGGCCCTCAGGCCGGGATCCGCTCCATCCGCGGCATCAGCTCCAGGAGGTGGCGGGTATACTCGTGCGCTGGCGCCTCGAAGAGCTGCTCGGTCGGCGCGATCTCCAGCATCTGGCCCGATTTCATCACGCCCACGCGGTCGCACATCTGGCGGATCACCGGCAGGTCGTGGGAGATGAACAGGAGGGTCAGCCCGAGCTCCTCCTGCAGGTCCTTCAGCAGGTTCAGAATCTGCGCCTGGATCGAGACATCCAGCGCCGAGGTCGGCTCGTCGCAGATCAGGAACCGGGGCCGGGTCGCGAGCGCGCGTGCGATCGAGATCCGCTGGCGCTGTCCGCCGGAGAACTCATGCGGGTATTTCAGCGCGGCCGCGGCCCCGAGCCCCACATGCTCCAAGAGATCCCGGACGATGGCCTCGACCGCCGCGCGCCCCTCGGCGAGCCCGTGGAAGCGGATTGGCTCGGCCACGATGTCGAGCACCCGCAGCCGTGGGTTGAGGCTCGAATAAGGGTCCTGGAAGATCATCTGCATCTGCCGGCGGTGGCGGTTCATCTCGGTCCGGTCGCGGATCGCGGTCAGCTCCGCCCCGTCGAAGCGGATGCGCCCCGAGGTGGTCGAGTAGATGCCCGAGATCATCCGCGCGATGGTGGACTTGCCGGAGCCGGACTCGCCGACGATCCCGAAGCTCTCGCCCTCCGCGATGTCGAAGCTGACGGTGTCGACAGCGGTTAGCCCCTTGCGCCGCCCGATGACGCTGATCGAGCCGAAGAACTTGGTCAGCTCCTCCACTTGCACCAAGGGACCGTCGGCAGAGCCGGTCCGGCGTCCCTCGCCGAGCCAGTGGGTCGAGAGATCGATGGCCTCGCGGGCAACCTCTTCCTTCTCGATGTACTCGACCACGGGGAAGCGATGGATCTTGGCATCCGCTCGCGGCACGGCGGCGATCAGGCTGCGGGTGTATGGGTGATCGGCGTCCTGGAGGATCTTGGATGTGGGGCCGACTTCCACCACATCGCCGCGATACATGACGGCGACGCGGTCGGCGGTCTCGGCGATCACGCCCATATCGTGGGTGATCAGGATCATGCCGACGCCGCGCTCGCGCACGAGGCTTTTCAGCAGTTCGAGGATCTGCGCCTGGATCGAGACGTCGAGGGCCGTGGTGGGTTCGTCCGCGATGATCGCCTCGGGGTCCGCACAGAGGGCCAGCGCGATCACCACGCGCTGGCGCATCCCGCCGGAGAACTGGTGCGGATAGTCGTCGATGCGCCCCTTCGGATCCGGGATGCCCACCTGGTCGAGCAGGTCGATCGCGCGTTTGCGGGCCTCCGACTGGCCGATCGGCAAATGTGTGCGCATGGTGTCGATCAGCTGTTCGGCGATGGTCTGGAGCGGGTTGAGCGAGGTCTGCGGATCCTGGAAAATCATCGCGATCCGTTTGCCGCGCACCCGCCGCATCGCCTCCGGATCGAGGTCCTGCACCGCCTCGCCCTTGAGCTGGATGGTGCCGCCGTCGCGGCGCCCCGGGGGTTCCAGCAACCCCATGATGGCATTTCCAATGGTCGACTTGCCGGCGCCGCTCTCGCCCACCACGCCGAGGATCTCGCCGGGCGCGACGGCCAGATCGATGCCCTTCACCGCGGTGATGTCGCCGCGGCGCGACGCGAAGGTGACCCGGAGGCCGTTGATCTCGAGTACTGCTGTCATCGGAGCTTTGGATTGAGCGCGTCGCGGAGCCAGTCGCCGAGCAGGTTGACCGCCAGCACCAGAACCACCAGCGCGATGCCGGGGAAGATCGTGATCCACCACTCACCCGCGAAGAGGAAGTCGTTCCCGATCCGGATCAGCGTGCCGAGCGAGGGCGAGGTCGGGGGCACACCGACGCCGAGGAAGGAGAGCGTCGCCTCGGTGATGACGGCGAGTGCCAGTTGGATCGTCGCTATCACCAGCACCGGCCCCATCACATTCGGCAGAACATGGCGCCAGAGGATGAGCGCGTTCGGCAGGCCGATGACCTGGGCGGCCTGGACATATTCCTTCGCGCGCTCGACCATCACGGAGCCGCGCACGGTGCGTGCATACTGCACCCAGAACGAGAGCCCGATCGCCAGGACCAGCACATAGATGGCGAGTTGGTCGTGGCTCTCGCGCGGCAGGATCCCGCGGGCCACGCCGTCGATCAGGAGCGCGATCAGGATGGCGGGGAAGGAGAGCTGCACATCCGCAATGCGCATCAGCACCGTGTCGACCCAGCCGCCCGCATAGCCCGCGATGAGCCCCACCAGCACCCCCAGCACCATCGCCAGGATCACCGAGAAGAACCCGACGGCCAGTGAGATCCGCGCGCCGTAGAGGATGGTGGAGTAGACGTCACGCCCCTGATCGTCGGTGCCGAGGAGGTATTTCGGATCGCCCCCCGGCTCCCAGGACGGCGGCAACAGGCTGTCGAGCAGGTCGACTTGCGAGAGGTCGAACGGATCGAACGGCGCGATCAGCGGAGCAAACACCGCGCCGCCCACCATCACGACCGTCATCACGGCGGCTATCATCGCCAGAGGCGAGCGGATGAAGCTGTGCCAGAGATCGCTGTCGAAGAAGCGTCCGGCTGCGGTCGTGGGTCCGGTTTGGGGAGCGCTCATGACTGCACCCTCAGCCGCGGATCGACCACCACATAAAGGATGTCGACCACCAGATTGATCACGACGAACACAAAGGCGATCAGCATCAGATACGCCGCCATCACGGGGATATCGACCTCCATCACCGCCTGGATGAAGAGCAGCCCCATCCCCGGCCACTGGAAGACGCTCTCAGTGATGATGGCAAACGCGATCAGCGAGCCGACCTGCAGCCCGATGATGGTAATCACCGGCACCAACGTGTTTTTCAGCGCGATGCGGAAGTTCACCAGCCGTGAGGGCAACCCGCGCGCTTTGGCAAAACGGACATAGTCGGTGCGCAGAACCTCCAGCATCTCCGCCCGCACAAGGCGCACGATCAGCGTCATCTGGAAGACCGCGAGCGTGATCGCCGGCAGGATGATCGACTTCAGCCCCGAGCCCGTCAGCAGCCCCGTAGTCCAGCCGCCGAGATCCACCACCTCGCCGCGTCCAAAGGCCGGCAGCCAGCGCAACTGCACCCCGAAGAACAGGATCAGCAGGATCCCGATCAGGAAGGTCGGCAGCGAAACCCCGAGCAGCGACAGGGTCATGAAGGCCCGGGAGATCAGCCCGCGCCGTTTCAGGGCCGTGTAAATGCCCATCGGGATGCCGATGGCCAGCGCCAGGATCGCCGAGACGATGGAGAGCTCGAGCGTTGCCGGGAAGCGCTCGGCAATGAGCTCGGTCACCGGCTTGCGGTGCTTATAGGAGAAGCCGAAATCCCCTTGCACCGCGTTCTGGGTGAAATTCCAGAACTGCACCACGAAGGGATCGTTCAACCCGAGACGTTCCGCCAGCGCCTCCCGGTCGGCCAGCGAGGTGTCCTGCCCGACCAGGTTGTTGATCGGGTCGCCGACAAAGCGGAACAGCGCAAACGCAATCAGCGCCACCGTGAGCATCACGAGGACCGACTGCAACAATCGCTTGAGGATGAAGAGCGCCATGGCCGCCTTCGAAAAAGGGTCCCGGGCGCGAACCCGGGACCGCGTGAGAGATCAGGTCCCGGGGGTGGCCCGGGACGGAGGCTGCCTCAGGGCATCACAACATTGCGGAAGTCCAGCACGTTGTCCGGACGCTGGGCGACGTCGAGGCCGGTCCGGATGCCCCAGGAGAGCGGCTGCTGGTGCAGCGGGAGGTAGCCGTACTCGTCCTTGACGATCTTGAAGCCCTCGTCGATCAGTGCCTGGCGCTTGGCCGGGTCGGTCTCGCCTTCGACCAGCTTGGTGATCTCGACCACCCGCTCGTTGCAGTAGTTGCCGAGGTTGAAGAGACCCATGCCCGCATCCGAGTCCTGGCAGGACAGCAGGTTGTTCAGCGGGTTGTGGCTGTCGATGGTGCCGGGGGTCCAGCCGAGCAGGTAGAACGAGGTGTCGTAGTTGTTCTGGGCGAGCACCTTGGCGAAGTATTTCGACTTCGGCTGGGCGTTCAGATCAACCTTGATGCCGACGCGGGCAAGGAAGCCGGCAACCGCCTGGCAGATCCGCTCATCGTTCACGTAGCGGTTGTTCGGGCAGTCCATGCCCACCTCGAACCCATCCGGATAGCCAGCCTCGGCGAGCAGCGCCTTGGCTTTCTCGGCGTCATAGGCATAGGGCGTGTTCAGCCCCGGCGCAAAGCCGTTGATCTGCGGCGCGACCAGCAGGCCAGTGGGCGTCGCGGCGCCGCGCATCACCTTATCGTTGATCGCATCGAGGCTGATCGCATGCGCGAAGGCCTGACGGACGCGGATGTCCTTGAACGGGTTGGTGCCCTTGATGTTGGAGTAGAGCAACTCGTCGCGGCTCTGGTCCATGCCGAGGAAGACTGTGCGCGCCTCGGGGCCGGTCAGCGGCTCCACACCGTCGGCATCCTCGAGCCGCTGCCAGTCCTGTACCGGCACCGGATAGACGAGGTCCACCTGGCCCGAGATCAGCGCGGCGACCCGTGTCGCGGCCTGGGAGATCGGCGTGAACTCGATGCGCGTGACATTGGTCTTGGGGCTGCCCCAATAGCTGTCGCTGCGCTCGAAGACCGATTTCACATCCGCCTGGCGCTCGATCACCACGAAGGGCCCGGTGCCGTTCGCATTCTGGGCGGCGAAGGTCGCGGTCTCGTCACCGGCCTGGGGGCTGGTGGCCTCGGTCGCGCCGTTCTCCTCGGCCCACTCCTTGTCCATCATGTAGAGGAACTGCAGGTCGCGCGGCAGGATCGGGTTCGGGTTCGGCGTGGTGATCTCGACAGTGTGGTCGTCGATCTTCGTCGCCTCGGCGATTTTGGCGCCATAGGCCTTCATGTCCGAGCCCTCGGTCAGCGAGCGCTGCCAGGAGAAGATCACATCGTCGGCGGTGAAGGGGTTGCCGTTGTGGAAGGTCACACCTTGGCGCAGCTTGAAGATCCAGGTGTTCGGCGCGGTGTTCTCCCAGCTCTCGGCGAGGCCCGGCTGCAGCTGAAGCTCGCTGTCATAACGGGTCAGGCCCTCATAGACGTTGCCGAGATAACCGAGGGTGAAGGTCTCGTTCAAACCGTGGGGGTCGAGGGACTGAACATCACCCTGGAAGGCCCACTTAAACGTCTTCGCGCTGGCCGGTGCGGCGACGAGCGCAAGCGCCATAGCGCTGCCGAGGAGGAGCTTTTTCATCGGTCGGTTCCCTGTGTTTCGACGGAGTGGCAAGCCGCCTCCGCCCGCTGTTCTACCGCAGACGCTAGCCTGACAATTTGTCTCTGACAACAGGCCCCTGTGCGGCTGCAGCATAGATCGCAAAGCGGTGATGACGGTTCGGGGTGGTGGCATGCGGCGGGGGCGTTAAAACTAGTCTCATGCGTGCGGAAGATTTGCTCCATCCGACCGAGGCCGGGCTCTATTGCCCGGTGGGGGATTTCTATGTCGATCCGGTGCGCCCGGTGCCGCGCGCCCTGATCACCCATGGCCATGCCGACCATGCGCGTGCCGGGCACGGGGCCGTGCTGGCGACCCAGCGCACGCTTGACATCATGGCGATCCGCTATGGCGCCGAGCACGCCGAGAGCACGCAGGCCGCGGACTGGGGGGCGGTCACGGATCTCGGTGGGGTCACGGTCAGCTTCCACCCGGCCGGGCATGTGCTCGGCTCCGCCCAGATCGCGGTCGAGGCGAACGGCATTCGGATCGTTGTGACCGGAGACTATAAGCGCGGCCCCGATCCGGCGTCCGAACCCTATGAGCCGGTCGCGGGCGATGTGCTGATCACCGAGGCGACCTTCGGCCTGCCGGTCTTCCGCCACCCCGACCCTGGGTCCGAGATCGCCAAGCTGCTGACCTCGCTCGCGCAGTTCCCAGAGCGGGCGCATCTCGTCGGCGTCTATGCGCTCGGCAAGGCGCAGCGGGTGATCCGGCTCCTGCGCACCGCGGGGTATGATGCGCCGATCTACATCCATGGCGCGCTCAAGAAGCTCTGCGACTACTACGAGAGCGAGGGGGTCGCCCTTGGCCCGCTGGAGAGCGCGACGGTCGAACGCGGGCGAAAGGGCGCGTTCGCAGGGGCCGTGATCCTCGGGCCGCCCTCCGCCTTCGCTGCGAAATGGGCGCAGCGGTTCCCAGAGCCCCTGATCGGGTTCGCGTCCGGTTGGATGCAGATCCGCGCGCGCGCCAAACAGCGGGGGACGGAGCTGCCCATGGTGATCTCCGACCATTGCGATTGGGGTGAGCTCACGAGCACGGTCGAGGAACTCGCACCGTCCGAAGTCTGGGTCACCCACGGCCGCGAAGAGGCGCTTGTGCGCTGGTGCACGCTGGCTGGCGTCAAGGCACGCCCGCTCAATCTGGTTGGCTATGAGGACGAGGCCGAATGACAGATCCCATCCGCATCCGCTCTGCCACGCTCGCCGATGCCGCAGCGCTTGCAGAGCTGTTGAACGAGATCATCGCGATCGGTGGTACGACGGCCATTGAGACGCCCTTCACGCCCGAGAGCTTCGCGGACGCGTTCCTTAGGGACGAGGCGCTCGTCTCCTGCGTGATCGCCGAGGACGCATCGGGCGCCCTGGGGTTTCAGCACCTCGCGGTACGGCCTCGATTGCCGGAGGGATGGGGCGAGATCGCGACATTCGCCCGGCGGAGCAACCCGCGCCCTGGCACCGGACGTGCGCTGTTTGCCGAGACGCGCGCTCGGGCCAAGGCGGCGGGACTGATCGCCATCGATGCCACCATCCGGGCCGACAACACCGGAGGGCTCGCGTTTTATTCCAAGATGGGTTTTGTCGATGATCACGTGACGGAGGCGGTGCCGCTCGCCGATGGCATACCGGTCGACCGCATTTCCAAGCGCTTCGACCTGACCTGAGCCATGCACCGCTTCGCCGCCCTTCTCGATCGGTTGACGCTGACGCCAGCGCGGACGGGCAAACTGCGGCTGATCCAGGATTATCTCTCCGCCGCCCCAGATCCTGACCGGGGCTATGCCATCGCGGCGATCACCCGGGATCTGGAGGTCGCGTCAGTGAAACCGGCCATGCTGCGGGCACTGGCGGCCGAGCGGATCGATCCGGTGCTGTTTGCGCTCTCCTACGACTATGTCGGTGACTTGGCCGAGACGATCTCGCTGGTCTGGGGCGAGACAGCGGCAAAGGGTGATCCGCCGGCCTTGGGCGCGGTGGTGGAGGAGCTGCAGCGGACCAGCCGCCAAGCAGGGCCGCAAGCGGTTGCGCAGTTGCTCGACCAACTCGACCCGCCCGGGCGCTATGCGCTGATCAAGCTGGTCACCGGAGGCTTGCGGATCGGCGTGTCGGCACGGCTTGCAAAGCAGGCGCTGGCGGATTGGGGTCAGGTGGACGTCACCGAGATCGAGGAGCTGTGGCACGGACTGACCCCGCCCTACACGGATCTCTTTGCCTGGCTGGAGGGGCGGGCGGAGAAGCCGGCAGAGGCGGCGCTCGCGCTCTTTCGACCCGTAATGCTCGCCACCCCGCTCGACGAGGCAGAGCTGCCGAAGCTCGATCCCAATGCCTATGCCGCCGAGTGGAAATGGGATGGCATCCGTGTGCAGGCGACGTCCGAGGGCGGCGTGCGGCGGCTCTACTCCCGCACCGGCGACGAGATCGGGCGCGCCTTTCCCGATCTGATCGAGGCGATGACCTTTGAGGGCACCCTCGACGGCGAGTTGCTCGTCGCGCGGGCAGGCAAGGACGGCCCAGAGATCGGCTCCTTCTCGGACCTGCAACAAAGGCTCAACCGCAAGACCGTGTCCGGAAAGCTGATCGCCTCGCACCCGGCCTTTCTGCGCGCCTATGATCTGCTGGCCGCGGATGGCGAGAACCTCCGCGCGCTTCCGTTCACTGTGCGGCGCGCGCAGCTCGAGGCCTTTGTCGCGCCGCTCGATCCCACGCGGTTCGATGTCTCGCCGCTCGTTCCTTTCTCTGGCTGGGAGGAGGTTGCGGCCTTCCGCGCAGCGCCGCCTCACCCGGTGATCGAAGGGCTGATGTTAAAGCGGTTGGACAGCGTCTATGTCCCGGGTCGGCCTAAGGGTCCTTGGTTCAAATGGAAGAAGGACCCGCACATCATCGATGCGGTCCTGATGTATGCCCAGCGCGGGCACGGCAAGCGCTCCTCCTACTACTCCGATTATACCTTCGGGGTCTGGGACGGTGAGGGCGCTCTGGTCCCAGTCGGAAAGGCCTATTTCGGTTTTACGGATGAGGAGCTTCGCCAGATCGACAAATACGTCCGGGACAATACGGTGGACCGATATGGCCCGGTACGCTCGGTTCGGGCGGAGGCGGACGCCGGGCTCGTGCTCGAAGTGGCCTTCGAGGGGCTGCAGCGTTCGACGCGGCACAAATCGGGCCTGGCCATGCGCTTCCCGCGCATCAGCCGCCTGCGCTGGGACAAACCGCCGGCGGAGGCCGATCGGCTGGAGACACTCGAGGCGATGCTCGCGGGGTGACGTGAGCGGCCCGGCCTTTACCTGTTCGCGTGGCCGGGGCACAACCGCTCCCGCGCGATGCTGAGATCGCGTCGGTGGCGAGGCAGCGTGGCGACATCCGAAGATCAGCGCAGCGGGACGGGACTGTTGGTGCTCGCTGGCCTAGCGCTCGCCGTGGTGTGCCTTCTCCACCCCTCCAGCGTGTTCCTGACACCGGCGCGGATGGACGCCTATTTCGGAGGCGCACTGCCCGGCCACTGGGAGTGGCCCGCCGGCTCCTGGTCGTGGCAGGACGAACCCTTTCGCTACCGCCTGCTCTTCCATGGCGCTGTGGACCTCGTGGCAGAGGCCATGGCGCATGTCCTGCCTCGGGACCTGCGTACCTATTGGCTGGCGTACCTGGCGGTGACAACAGCGACGGTTGTTGCGGCGGTCTGGTCCGCCGATCGCTTTCTCGAGGCGGCCGGGATCAAGCGCAGCGCACGGTGGTTGCTGCTTGGCCTCTGGGTGCTGATGCCGCCCGTCCATAACGCCTTTGTCCTGCCGACCCAGACCAAAGAAGACTTCCTCGCCTATGCCATCCTGTTCCTCGGTTTGCGGGCGGTCTTATTGGGCCGTTCGGTCGAGGTGTTGATCTGGACCGCCATTGGGGCCTTGACGCGCGAGACGCTGATGATCCTGCCGGGGATCTTCCTTTTGGCAGGGCAGGCAAGCCTCGGCTGGAAGGCGGCGGCGCTCGCAATTGGGTTGGGCATCCATGCGGTGCTGAGGCTCGGGCTCGGGGCATCCGGCTATGAGGTTGTGCGGGTTGAGAACTTCGACACTCCGTGGATTGTCCCCGTCGCGCTGGCGAGCGTGCTTGGGTTTGCTTGGGTGGCGCTTCTGCCAAGGCTCGCGAACGCCTGCGTCAGACAGGGGGAGTGGCTCCGCGGCTGCGCACCGAAAGATCCGGTTGAGCGGCTGATGCTGGCCTTGCCTGCGGTTCTGGTGGTGCTGCTGACAACCCACATCTTCATGGCGCGGGTCGTGGAGATGCGGATCTCCTTCCTAACCGCGCCCTTTGCGTTGATAGCCCTCGCCCCGCTCGCGCCCACTATGGCGGCGTTGGCGCTCTCACGCTTGGGCTTGGCGGCGGGACTGGCGTTTGCAATGGCGGCCGGCGCGTTGGAGCTTTCCGGCGTGGGGCCCGCGGTGCGAGCAGCGGCGTTCCCCGAGATCGGCCCCTTTGCCACCCGAGTCTGGTGGGCCGAGGCGCATCTGCAGTTGGCGTTGGCGGCTCTGACCCTGGTGGCGATGCTCAGACGCTCGCCGCGTTCCTGAGCGCGCGGATGTTGCTGCCATAGACCTCGGGCGCTTCGACGGACCCGCCGCGGAAGACCGCCGATCCGGCGACCAGAACATCCGCTCCCGCTTCGACCACCACAGGCGCGGTCTCCGGTGTGATCCCACCGTCCACCTCGATGTGGATCGGCCGTTCGCCCACCATCGCGTGCGCCGCGCGGACCTTCTCCGCAATCGACGGGATGAAGCTCTGCCCTCCGAAGCCCGGGTTGATCGTCATGATCAAGATCAGGTCGACAGCGTCCAGGATGTGCTCGAGCACCGAGAGCGGGGTCGAGACATTGAGCGCCGCGCCGGCCTTTTTCCCTTCGGCCCTGATCGACTGCAGCGAGCGGTGGAGATGCGGCCCGGCCTCGGCATGCACCGTGATGAGATCCGCTCCGGCTTTGGCAAAGGCGCCGAGATACGGGTCCGCCGGGGAGATCATCAGGTGCACATCCATGAAGGTGGTCACATGCGGGCGGATCGCCGCGACCACGTTCGGCCCCATTGTGAGGTTGGGCACAAAATGCCCGTCCATCGGGTCCACATGGATCCAGTCGGCACCCTGGGCCTCAACGGCGCGGATTTCGGCACCGAGAGCGGCAAAATCGGCGGATAGGATCGAGGGGGCGATCTTAGGACGGCGGTCGAACATGGGCGCTCTCCGGATGGCTCGCGCCCTCTCTAGCGGGGCAGTGCGCCGAGGGAAACACCCGGGCGGCAAGACTGGTCACGGCGGATCGCTGCGTCTAAGAAGCAACGAACGAGATGACGAAGGGGGAAGGCCCGTGGAGTTTGTTCTCAAACCGCCGAGCCGGCCGGCTCTGCCGGTGCGCGGCAGTGATCGGATGTTTCCGGTGCGCAGGGTCTATTGCATCGGGCGAAACTATGCTGCGCACACGGTGGAGATGGGGGGCGACCCGGATCGCGAAGCGCCTTTTTTCTTCCAGAAGAACCCGGACAATCTCGACCCTTCGGGAGAGTTTCCCTATCCGCCGAACTCCTCGGATGTGCACCACGAGATCGAAATGCTGGTTGCGCTTAAGTCGGGGGGCACGGGGATCGCGCTCGGCGATGCCCTCAAGCATGTTTATGGCTACGGCGTGTGTCTCGATATGACGCGGCGCGATCGTCAGGGTGAGGCCAAGGCGGCACGCCGGCCCTGGGAGATCGGGAAGGCGTTCGAGCGCTCAGCGCCCTGCGGGGAGATCGTGCCAGCGGCAGAAATCGGGCATCCGTCTTCGGGGGAGATCGCCCTGGACGTCAATGGGGCGGTGCGTCAGCGCGGGGACCTCGGCCAGATGATCTGGAAGGTGCCGGAGATGATCGCCTATCTTTCGGAGCATTTCGCCTTGGCGGCGGGCGATGTGATCTTGTCCGGCACGCCTTCGGGGGTCGCTGCCGTGACCCGTGGAGACCAGATGGAGGCGCGGATCGGGGGAGTAGGGACACTTTCGGTTGCGGTGATCTGAACGTAGAGGGCAGCTTTGCGTGGATCCCTTCCGCCGGCCCGATGGACGCCATGGCTTTGAGGAATGCTGGCGCGATCCGGAGGATGGACGCGGTTGATCCGTGGTCGGTCACCACGGCGCTTGGGTCTTCGCGACGGACATGGCGGCTGCGGCGGCTGCGCACGAAACCGTCGCGTGGCTGGTCGAGATTGATTGATGCCTAAAATCGTCGCGGCTGGAGGCCCGACTGGAACCAGCGCACGAAGGTTTCGATCGAGTAGACCGGCAGTCCCGTCGCCTCACGCACATCGGCGGCATAGGGAGCCATGTTGGTGCATTCCAGCAAGACTGCGCCGACGTTCGCATGATCCCGCTGTAGATCCGTTGCAGCGTCGACCACATCCGCACGGGCTGCTGCGATGTCCAACTCGGCCGCATCGCTGAGCAGCGCACGGGTTAATTCTCGTCCACCCTCTGTCGTGCCGATGGGCGTGTCTGAGGCGACGCCCGCCGCACTGAGATGGCCGAGAGACAGACTTGACGCTGAAACCGTCAGCACGCCGCAGCGTTTTCCCGGCGGCAGCAGTCGCTCGATCAGCGGGACCTGCAAAAGAGACGATGTTGCAACCGGCACCTTGAGGGCGGCGGCGAGGTCCTCTTGCGCAAGCGCCAGAAAGCCGCAGCTGGTGGTTATGCCGTCCGCGCCCTCGGCGATCAGCGCCCGCCCGGCCTCGATGAAGGCCGGAACCAGGCCAACGGCACGCTCCCGCACAACCCGGTGGGGGCTCGCATTCGGCACCCGCCGATACAGCGTAGGAAACGGCCAGGTCGCCGGGTTCCCAATATCGCCCGGGATCCGCGGGAAGCGGGTGTCCAGCATGAGTATCCCCACGGCGGCGCGCGATGCCGCGCCGTCGATATTGGTCATGGCCCGCTCCTCTAAACCCCTGAGCCCGTATTGACCGAGCATAGCGCAATTCGCACTCTCGCGCGGAACAATTCTCTCTGGGGGAGCACGTGGACGGCGAACGAGAGGCAGAAGGACCGGCCCATGTCGCCGTGATCGGGGCCGGTATCGTCGGGGTGGCGACAGCGATCCGCTTGCTGCGCGACGGGCGGCGGGTCACGCTGATCGACGCAAAGGGCCCGGCGGAGGGCACAAGCTTCGGCAATGCGGGGCTGCTGGCCGCGGCGTCATTCGTGCCCGTTACGGTACCGGGTCTGGTGGCGAAAGCACCGCGCATGCTGTTCGACCCGGACCAACCTCTCTTCCTACGTTGGGGATACTTGCCACGGCTCGCGCCTTGGCTCCTGCGCTATCTGCGCCACGCGACGCCTGAGCATACGCATCGGATCGCGGCCGGGCTCTACGGGATCGTCGGCGATACGGTGGAGGAGCATCTCGCTCTGGCGGAGGGGACCGGGGCCGAGCGCTGGATCGTGCCCTCCGACTACTTCTACCTCTACCCGGACCGAGCGGCGTTTGAGCGGGACGTCTTCGGATGGGAGGTTCGCCGAACCCATGGCGTCACTTGGCAGGAGTTGGAGGGCGAGGCGTTGCGGTCGCGCGTGCCCGCTGTCTCGGGGCTCGACTTTGGCGTATGTGTTGGTGGGCACGGACGGATCAGCGATCCGTGCGCCTATGTCCGGGCGCTGGCTGCCCATGCGGAAGCGGAGGGTGCCCGGCTCTTGATCGCGACCGTCGAGGATGTGGTTCGGGAGGCTGGCCGAGTCACCGGTGTGCGGGCAGGCGGCGAGACGATCCCTTGCGACGCGGTGGTGATCGCGGCCGGGGCGTGGTCGCGCGGCCTCGTCCGGCGGCTTGGTCTCGACATCCCATTGGAGAGCGAGCGTGGCTATCATCTGGAGTTCTGGGAGCCCTCGGTCACTCTGTCAGAGCCCGTCGCGATCACAACCGGCAAGTTCTTGCTGACCCCCATGGAGGGGCGCCTGCGCGCGGCGGGCGTCGTGGAGTTCGGCGGGCTGGAGGCGGGTCCGTCCGAGGCGCCCTTCCGGCTGCTCGAACGCCAGGCACGGGCCGCGCTTCCCGGCCTCAGCGAAGCAAAGGTCACCCGTTGGATGGGCCACCGCCCGGCCACCACCGACTCGTTGCCGGCGGTTGGAGAGGTGCCGGGCGTTGCTGGCGCCTGGCTCGCCTTTGGCCATCAGCATATCGGCCTGACCGCGGGCCCGAAGACCGGGCGGCTGCTTGCCCAGATGATCGCCGGGCGCAGGCCGAACCTCGACATGACCCCCTATGCGCCATCACGGTTTGCGTAAGCGCCGCGAGCCGTTAGCATTCCTCTGGCGCACGGCGCCGAAAGAACAGGGAGATAGAGATGAACCGATTCGCGACATGGGGCGCCGTTGGCGTCTTTGCGGTGACTGTGACGCTCGGCACCGCAGCCCTCGCCGAGAAATGGGATATGCCGCTGGCTTATGCCGCGACAAACTTCCACTCCGAGAACGCGGCCGAGTTTGCGCTCTGTGTCGGACAAGCGACCGAAGGCGGGCTCGAGATCGTCACGCATCCTTCGGGCTCGCTGTTCAAGGGCAACGAGATCAAGCGCGCCGTCCAGACCGGCCAGGCCCCGATCGGAGAGCGCCTCCTCTCGGCACATCAGAACGAGAGCGCGATCTTCGGCGTCGACTCGATCCCATTTCTGGCAACTTCGTTCGACGCGCACGAGAAGCTCTGGGAGGCGGCTGGCCCGACCGTGGTTGAGACGCTCGAGGAGCAGAACCTCGTCTATCTCTATTCCGTGCCCTGGCCGCCCCAGGGTCTCTACTTCAAGAAGCCGGTGGAGAGTGTCGCCGATATGAAGGGGCTCAAGTTCCGCTCCTACAACACCGCAACGGCGCGGATGGCCGAACTCACGGGCATGCTGCCGGTGCAGGTCGAGGCGGCCGAGCTTTCGCAGGCGCTGGCGACCGGTGTGGCCGAGAGCTTCATCTCGTCGGGCGCCACCGGCTATGACCGCAAAGTGTGGGAGCACCTCACGCATTTCTATGAGGTCGACGCTTGGCTGCCGCGCAACGCCATCTTTGTGAACAAGGATGCTTGGGACGCGCTCGACGGTGCGACGCAGACCGCGCTGCGCTCCTGCGCGGCGGCGGCGAAGGCGGCCGGTCTTCAGCGCTCGAAGGACTACACCCAGTTCACGCTGACCGGCCTCAAGGAAGGCGGCATGACCGTCGGGCGCGCCGGGGACACGTTGGTTGGCGAGCTGCAGGAGGTGGGCGCGCAGATGACCTCCGAGTGGCTCGAGAAGGCGGGCGCGGAAGGGCAGGCCATCATCGACGCCTACAGCGCCGAGTGATCGGCCACGTCTCTGGGTCCGTGTGACGATCTTGGTGTCTGGGAGCTGGGGACGGTGACGCCCCGGTTCCCAGGTGCTTCGTCCCCTTGCACCCTTCCCCCGCGATTGGAGATCCCCATGGCCGGCCACAACGACAGTTTAGGGGTTAAGTTGGTGCGCTGGTATGACCGGCTCTCCAAACCCGAGCCGTCTTTCGCCTGCTTCGAGCTCTCCGCTGAAGTGGTGAACGCGTGGCGCTGTGGCATGCCCATCGAGGAGATCTTCGTCGAGTGTGACCCCTTCCTCACCAATCATGGGCGGCAGTGCTCGGGTTCTGCCATCGAACTCGCCAAGGAGTTGGTCGACGATCTGCGTGGCTGGAACCACGAACGGGAAACGCGCAATGCGGAGGCGAACTCGCTCGGAGCGGTTCATTTTCTTGATAGCGTGATCGTCCCTGAGAAAGCTGAGCGGCCGCGGTCGGGGTGTTACGTCGTCCCGGCGTCGCGCGGCTCCAGCGGCGGTGAGGGCTGACATGACGGGTCCGACCCCCGGCGCGCTGCGGATCCTGCGGCGCTTTCTCGACACTCTCTATCTAGCGGGCGGCATCCTTGCGGCCTGCTTTCTGATCGCGATCCTCGGCATCATTGTGGCGCAGATGGCGGCGCGCTGGTTCAGCTTCACCTTTCCTGGTGGGACGGACTATGCGGGGTACTGCATGGCGGGGGCGTCCTTCTTCGCCTTCGCTTATGCGCTCAACCATGGGGCGCATATTCGGGTGTCGCTTGTGCTGAACGCCCTCGGGCCCCGCCGGCGTTGGCTCGAGATCTGGTGTTTTGGCATCGGCGCGATCACCGCCACCTTCTTTGCGCGCTATGCCATCAAGGGCACCTACTGGTCCTGGAAGCTCAACGACATCAGCCAGGGACAAGATGCGATGCCCCTGTGGATCCCCCAGCTTTCCATGGCCGCGGGCACGGTGCTGCTGGCGATCTGCCTGTGGGACCATCTGATCCGGCTGATCTGGGAGGGCGAGCACGGCATCCAAACCGAGTCGGCTCCGGGGGACTGACGCGTGGAGAGCCTTGCCCCGATCATCATCTTTCTCTTCGTGCTGTTCCTGCTGCTGGGGAGCGGTGTCTGGGTCGGGCTTGCGCTGATGGGCGTCGCCTATGTCGGGATGGAGCTCTTCACCTCCCGCCCTGCCGGCGATGCGATGATCACGACGATCTGGACGGCGTCGTCGTCCTGGTCGCTGACCGCCTTGCCACTGTTTATCTGGATGGGCGAGATCCTGTTTCGGACGCGGCTCTCCGAGGACATGTTCCGCGGGCTCTCTCCCTGGATGGCGCGGCTGCCGGGTGGGCTCATTCACACCAATATCGTCGGGTGCACCGTGTTCGCTGCGGTCTCGGGCTCCTCTGCTGCCACGCTGACGACCGTTGGCAAGATGTCGATCCCGGAGCTGCGCCGACGCAACTATCCCGAGCGGATGGTGATCGGCACCCTTGCAGGGGCCGCGACGCTGGGGCTGATGATCCCTCCATCGCTGACGTTGATTGTCTATGGGGTGACCATCAACGAGTCGATCACCAAGCTCTTCATCGCAGGCATTGTGCCTGGCCTGGTTCTGGCGGCAATGTTCATGGGGTATGTGGCGGTCACCTCGCAGCTCTCCCGCAGCTATGCGCCGACGCCCGAGCCACCGATGAGCTTTGCCGAGAAGCTTGCCAACTCTCGGTTCCTGATACCGCTCCTCCTGTTGGTCTCGCTGGTGATCGGGTCGATGTATTTCGGGTTCGCGACGGCGACCGAGGCGGCGGCTTTCGGGGTGCTGGGCGCTCTGGCTCTTGCGGCGGGGCAGGGTTCGCTCACCCTTGCGACCTTCATCGACAGCCTGTTGGGTGCGACCCGAACCTCCGCCATGATTGCGCTGATCCTGGCGGGGGCGGCGTTCCTGTCCCTCTCGATGGGGTTCACCGGGCTGCCCCGCGGGCTCGCCGATTTGATCGCCTCGCTCGAGCTCACCCGCTTCGAGCTGCTGATGGCGCTGCTCGTGTTCTACATCATCCTCGGCTGCTTCCTCGACGGGATCTCCTCCGTGGTGCTCACGATGGCGGTGGTGGAGCCGATGATCCGACAAGCAGGGATCGACATCATCTGGTTCGGGATCTTCATCGTGGTGGTGGTGGAAATGGCCCAGATCACACCGCCCATCGGGTTCAACCTCTTTGTGCTTCAGGGCATGACCCGCCACGAGATGCCCTTTATTGCGCGTGCGGCGTTCCCGATGTTCCTCATTATGGTCGCGATGGTGTTCCTGCTGATCGCGGTGCCGGATCTTGCCACCTTCCTGCCTGAGAACATGAGCAGCCGACCCGGATGATGTCGGGAGGGCCGCTTGCGGGCGCAACCCAGGCCTCTTAGGCTCGCGTGAGCTGGGGAGACTCCACATGACGGCCACGATCTGGGTCCTGAACGGGCCGAACCTCAACCTGCTCGGGACACGCGAGCCCGACATTTACGGGTCTGCGACGCTGTCCGATATCGAGGCGGTCACCCGGGCCAAGGCCGATGCCTTGGGCGTGGCTTTGGTCTTCCGGCAGTCGAACCATGAGGGCGAGTTGGTAAGCTGGATCCAGGAGGCGCGCGGCCAGGCCGGTGCCATCGTGATCAATGCGGCGGCCTATACGCACACCTCAGTTGCGATCCACGACGCGCTGAAGGCCTTTGAAGGTCCGGTGATCGAGCTCCATCTCTCCAATCCGCACAGGCGCGAGGCGTTCCGCCATGTCTCCCATGTGGCGACTGCCGCGACCGGCGTGATCGCTGGGTTCGGGCCGGCGGGCTACCCGCTTGCGGTCGAGGCAGCCGTCGGGCTCCTTGGCGGCTGAACTCCCGGTCAGCCGGCGGGGACGCGCAGTGGCCCGCTGAGAGCACAGGTTTGGCGGGGACCCGTCGGGCGGGTGGTGCAAAGGGTCTCCATAGCCACAAGAGCATCGAGCACGCGCACCACATAGTCGCGGGTTTCCCGATAGGGCGGCACACCACCATGGCGCGCAACGGCGCCTTCGCCGGCGTTGTAGCCGGCCAGGGCCAGCACGATATCGCTCCGGAACCGCCCGAGCAGGAAGTCGAGATAGGCAGCCCCTCCGCCCACATTCTGTGCCGGGTCATAGGCGTCGCGCACGCCAAAGCGTCTGGCCGTGGCCGGGATCAGCTGCATCAGCCCCATGGCACCCTTTGGCGACCGCGCGCGCGGTTGTCCGGCGGACTCGACTGCGATCACCGCAAGCATCACCGCCTCCGAGACTTGATGGCGCCGGGCTGCTGCACGCACAGGTTGCGCCCACTGCTCCGCAATCCGGCGCATGCGGTCCGTGCTGTAGATGGCCTTGCCGATCTGGCGTCTATGCCGGAGAAGAGTGAGCCCCTGGTCCCATCTCGCCGCGGAAGCCTGACCAGCCGGAGAGATTTCGGCCCAAAACCAGGGGTGTTCGCGGGTTTTCGTCGCGGCACCGCCGCTGCTCGAACCCGATGGCCTGTTGGCGCGAAACCGTTTGCCGCCACGTGGAGGTTTGATCGTCTTGAAGCCGGATCGGTCCCAAGCATTCACGCCGTTGATGAGCTTTGGTCCCGCACTGGCCGAATCAATCGGAGCCGCGCAAAATGCAATGACAATTCCAAGGCAAAGAAGAAGAACTTGTATCGGCTTGCCACATTCTCGCCTCATTTTGTCCACGTCTTCTCCACAGTTCCCGAATGCTTGCCATCAATCTACCTAAATCACGAAGACTGCAAAGAGAATCTGTCAATGAAAGCCGTTTTTAGCGTCTCAATCGTTTGCGCGCAGCCGGTGCAATGCTAAAACCTACTCGGAGCTAGGACGAATGGTTTTTGTGCCTCGCCCGACCCGCGTCACAGGTACGCCGCGGGTGCGCCTATGGAAACGACGGACCACTGACCATCTGGAGGGTAACAAAATGACGATCTTTACTCAGTTCATCCGCGACGAAGACGGTGCTGTGACCATTGACTGGGTTGCGCTGACCGCTGGCATCCTGCTGCTCGGCATCGCCACCGTGTACTTCCTGTTCGAGAACGGCGTTGCCGGTGCTCTCGCAGAAATCAACACGACTCTGTCGAACGCTGTCGACAACGACATCGACACCCAGTTCAGCGGCTTCTGATCCAGACCGCTCTACAGAGTGTTTACGGGAAAGGGTCGCTTCGGCGGCCCTTTCTGCTTCTAGGCGTCACACAGTGGCGCTAGCAGATCGCTGGTGACTGGCCCGTCGGTTACTGCGTCTTTACCGTCCTGATGCATTCCCGTTCCATGACACATAGCGCGTGTCCCGGATACATGTTATAGGCGAGTGTGCAATCGTGTGCTCTTGCCAGGGGAGAGCATCGAGATGGAACTGCGAGGGTTTGTAAGCGGAGATCGTGGTGCAGTGTCGGTTGAGTGGATAGCTGTGACCGCGGCCTTGATGACGGTCGGCGTCTTTGTGGCATACGAGCTGATGTCTGGCGGCGTGGCGCCGATACGCGAACAAGTGAACAATGACTTCAATCGGGTGCAAATTCAGCCGGAAGGCGGTTAGTCTCGACGCCGCGCGGCAGCCAAGATGGCGGCGCGCTTGATGGCTGTCTAAAAATCCGGCATATCAAGGGCAAACGTGCGGTGGTGTGCAAGTGGGGTGCAGGCTGAGCGCGATAACGACGGCAGGGAGCTAGGCTAGCCATGAAAATCATTGCGATCCTCGTGCTGATGTTCGGCGTAACCCTTGCGGGTGGGGCGATCTACTTCGCGTCGATCTATTTCGACGAGTTCGAGTCTCGGATGGCTCGCTCGGCGCCCGAGGGTCCTAAGACCGTGCCCGTGATCGTGGCTAAGGTGCCGCTTTCCTACGGTACCGCTCTGAAGCCCAAGCAGCATCTGCGCTGGGTCGAGTGGCCGGAAGCCTCGCTCCCCGAGGGCGCTTTCACCGACGCCAAGGAGCTTCTCGGGACCGAGGAGACCAAAGACAACACCCGTATCGTTCTCCGGCAGATTGAACCC
Source organism: Pseudomonadota bacterium (assembly GCA_039816045.1). Classification (GTDB taxonomy): domain Bacteria; phylum Pseudomonadota; class Alphaproteobacteria; order Rhodobacterales; family Rhodobacteraceae; genus Thermohalobaculum. The sequence goes on along the minus strand of JBCBYB010000011.1, from coordinate 35,099 downwards.
GGTGAGCCGATCCTTGAGAGCAAGATCAGCGGTTTTGGCGCGCGGGAGCGCATGGCCATGCAGCTCTCCGAGGGGAAGCGTGCCTTCTCAATTCGGATCGACGCGATATCAGGTGTCGCTGGCTTCATTGCCCCTGGAGACCGGGTGGATGTCCTCATGACACGGGGGGCCGGTGCAACCTTGTCCAGCACAGTGATCCTGCAGAACATCCTCGTGATCGCTGTGGATCACGAGACCAACCAGCAGTCGAACGCGCCGCGCGTAGGACGTACGGCGACCGTTGAGGTGACGCCGGAGACGGCTCAGAAGCTTCAGTTGGCCCAGCGTCTCGGTCGGTTGTCTCTGACGCTGCGCGGACTTGAGAACCACGAAAGCGTTGAGGACAGCCCGCAAACCGTGGACGTCAAGGATCTCCTTGGGATCGAAGACGCCCCGGCCCCGGCGCAGGTGCAGGAGGCGCCGCGGACATCTGTTACTGTGCGGCGCGGTGGCGCAATCCAGGACCGGCTCGAGTTCGCCGACTGATCGAGAGGGCTTGAGCTTAGTCTTTGCGAGAGGTTTCTCGGTTAAGCAGTTGAGTGTTGGTCGGTTTTGTTGTTTACTCTGTCACATTCGGCAGGGCTTAGGCCTGCGTTCGAAACGATGCGAGCAATGAGGGACCGAAGTCATGACACGCGGGATAATGAGGGCGGCGTGCCTGGCCGTGCTGGCGGTGCTGACCGTTGGCAGCGGATGGGCTGAAGCCCAGAGCGTTCTGAGGGTACAGCGCGGGCTAGCTTCCAACGATATCACGGTGCTGGTGAACCGAGCGATTGTCGTCGAAAGCAGTCAGCCGTTCACCGAGTTGTCTGTTGCCCAGCCTGAGATTTCCGATGTGCAGCCGCTCTCGGATAGATCAATCTACGTGCTCGGCCGCCAGCGCGGCAAGACCACACTGACGCTGCTGGGCGAGGGTGGCCAGCTGATCAGCAACGTGACGATTGTGGTTCAGCCCGATTTGGCGGAGCTGAAGCAGCGCTTGGCAGCCGTGTTGCCGGAAGAAGATATCGAAGTCCGGCAGGCCGGTGGTGGCATCGTCCTGTCCGGGGTTTTGTCTGGCAAAGACAAGCTCAACCGCGCGTTGACGCTTGCACGTGCTTATGCCGGCAATGCCGTAACCAACATGATGTCGGTCGGCGGGACGCAGCAGGTCGCCTTGAAGGTGCGCGTCGCAGAGATGTCGCGCAACGCGCTCAAGAACATCGGCGTCTCCACGGGTCTTTTTGGAACGACCGGTCGAACGGTGCCCTTCGCGCAGACCGGTGAGTCGATCACGAACAACCTTGCCGACAACGAAGAAACCCAGTTCACGAACCTCCTCGGTTCGTTCGGCGTCTTCGGTTCGGTTTTCTCAATCGCTGACAACTTCTTGCTCGACCTCCAGATCGACGCTTTGGAAGGCAAAGGCTTCGCTCGGATGCTCGCAGAACCGACCATCGTCGCGTTGTCGGGGACCGAGGCTGATTTCCTCGCGGGCGGCGAGGTTCCGATCCCCGCAATCGACGAAGAGGGCAATGTCGACGTCTCCTTCCGTGCGGTCGGCGTCAACGTGATCTTCCTTCCGACGGTTTTGGATGGGCAACTCATCAATCTCGCGCTCTCGGCGGAGGTTTCGAGTGTTGACCCGAGTCTGAGCACAACCAGCGGCGGCATCGAGATCGTTGGCTTCCAGGTGAAACGAGCGACCACGACGGTTCAGCTTCGGGATGGACAGAGCTTCGCCATCGCGGGGCTGTTCGAAGAAGACTTTGCGAGCAACGTCGATCAGGTCCCGTTCCTTGGAGACGTCCCAATCCTCGGTTCGCTGTTTCGATCGACAGATTTCCAGCGGAACGAGTCCGAGCTGGTCATCATGGTGACCGTGAACTTGGTCACGCCGCTCGACAACGCGGAAGATATCGTGCTGCCGACCGACCGCATCGGCATTCCGAACGAGTTCGAGCTCTTCCTGCTCGGGAACGAGGTGCCGGGAGACGGCGCCAACATCCTGACCACGCAAGGGTTCGATGGCGACTACGGCTATGTGGTGGAGTGACGATCCCATGAAAAAGGCAATTCTCACGATCGCGCTTCTCGGCGGTGGCTTGCTCGTCTCTGCATGCGCACGGGAAGCGGGCGGCGGCGGCCTCCAAGAACGGTATGGCCAGGCGGTGACCCTTACGATGGCGCGCCAGGTCGCCTACAAAAACCCGGACGACTTCCTGACCGATCTCGGTCGGGTGTTCGCCGCGGAGACCCAGGACACGATCACCTTCGCGTTCAACAGCGCGCGGCTGGACAACACGGCCCGAGCGGCTTTGCGGGGGCAGGCGAAATGGCTTCGTGACAACCCCGAGGTGCGCATGGCCATCGAAGGGCACACGGATGCGGTTGGCACCGAGTCCTACAACGACCGGCTCGGGCTGCGTCGCGCGCAGGCAGCCGTGCGGTATCTCGTGAGCCGTGGCATCAGCCGGTCGCGTCTGGATGCCATCGAGTCGCGTGGTGAGCGCGAGTTGCTGGTCGAGACCGAGGAGCGTGAGCGCCAGAACCGGCGGGCAACGACGCGTATCGCCGGGTTCGTCCGGAACTTTGTCGGTGACGGTCTTGACGGCCGGGTCGCCGCACGGGTGTTCGGGACTTACATTGGCGGTGGGTCCGACAACGTCGCTGATGCTGATTCCGACACGGGCGGCTGAGCGAGGCCGCTTGCTGCGGTGCCCGCCCCTCCTGGGCGCCGCTGGATTGCAGAGATCGGGGCTTGATCGCCCGTGGATGCGCTGCGATCCTATCTTGATGGGGTGAAGAGGGCTGGCTCGGCCATCAGGCCGGTTCCAGCCGGGGAAATCGAAAGGGGTGCGGTGTGCTCCGGGTCTCTTATTTGGCGGGCTTGCCGCCTGAGACCAGCGGTAGGTTTGGCCGTGCGGCGCAGAAGGTCTGCGCCGTAACCTTTCCTCGACAGTTTCTGTCCATGGTCGTACCGGGGGAGTGTCCGGACCCGGCGGCGGAGGTTCGGAGCGTAGGCTTTCGGTCAGGTGACGATGCGTGCTGTGAGACCCGGAAGAGATGCGATCCGCCTCTTGGAGAGACACCTATGGGCATAGCACTTGCCAGAAGCCGGAGAGGTTTGCGAGATGCGCGCGACAGCGCATCGCGCCGTCCCGGCAGTGCGCGCAGCTTCTGGGCAGATGAGGGGGGAGCTATCACCACTGACATGGTGATGATTTTCTTGCCCGTCATCTTGATTGTTCTGACGGTCTTCGAGATCGGCATATCCTTCTATCTTCTGCTGTCTGCACAGAAGGCCGCGCAAATGGGCGCACGGTTCATTGTCTCCGAGGATCCGCTCCACTCCGGCCTGCCGCAAATCAACACTCTCAATCCTGTGGGCGGGAACCAAATCGGCGACAGCTGTTATCTGCCGAACGGATCGAGTGCCTGTGTCACTCCGGTTGCGCCCGACGTCATCGTCGGCCCCGACGGTTCTGCAGTTGCGCAGGGCTGGCTTTGTGACGGCGCGGCTTTTGATAGCGGTGTATGCGACCAGGCAGGCTTCGAGAATCTGATTGCGGAGATGCAGATCGTCTACCCGGGGCTGACACCGGCCGAGGTGCGCGCCTATTATACCTATGAGCAGCTTGGTTATGCCGACGGCCCGTTCCAACCGAGGGTGTCGGTGAGTATCACCGCGAGGGAGTCGCCAATTCAAATCCTTAGCCTCTTCGATTTGGCCTGGGGCCTGACGGGTGATACCGAGAACGGTGTCCCCGATGTCGAGGTGGATGGGCTGCGCTCGGCCGACGAGCGTCGCTCCGGTGGCAACGACATTCGCCTTCGTGAGGTGACGGCGAGCGTTTTCGGTGCAGATCTGAATTCAAGCAATGTGAGCGATTGAGACACCAGTATGGCGTTATCCATCCGACGTGACAGTTCCCTGAATGCGGCCCCGGAGGCGCTCGTGTTCGCAGATGGCTTTCCGGAACTGGAAAGTCTTGCGGACCAGCTCGACCAAGAGTTCGGGGTCGATCAGTGGATCGAGGTCTCACATGCGCAAGCGGATCAGGCACTCGCCCAACTCGGCGGGAATACTGCCTTCGCTGTGGTGACCGCGTCGGCGGATGTGCCGGAGGCGATCGAAGGCACGGCCCTTCTCATTCGCAAAGCCCGAGACGCCGGGCTGCTCGTGTTGCTGGTGGTTGGAGAGATCTCGTCGCGATCAATGCACCAACTCCTGAAGGAGGGGGTCGCCGACTTCGCGCCTTATCCCGAGCCCGAGGGCGCTTTGACCGAGGCAATCGATCGGCTGCGTTTTGTTCGCAACTCTGGCAACCAAACAGCGCTTGGTCCGGTCGGCGGCAGTCCGCAGCGGAAAGGCAAGGTGATCACCGTGTACGGGGTTGCCGGCGGTGTTGGGGCAAGCACGGTCGCCGTGAACCTCGCATGGGAGCTCGTCACGCTGGTCCGCAAGCAGGGGCGCAAGGTCTGCCTCCTGGACTTTAATTTCCAGTATGGCTCGGTTGCGACCTTCCTCGACGTGCCACGGCGAGAGGCGGTCTACGAGTTGGTGTCCGATGCCGCCAGCTTTGACCAGACCGGGCTCACTCAGGCGTTGTCGACCTATCAGGACAAGCTTTCGGTGTTGACTGCGCCGAGGGATGCTCTGCCCCTCGACATCGTGACCCCGAGCGACGTCAAGGCGATGATAACCCTCGCGCGGGAGAGTTTCGATTATGTGGTGATCGATATGCCACAGGCTCTGATGAACTGGTCAGAGCCGGTCTACAGCATGTCGGACGAGTTCATCGCGGTCATGGAGATCGATATGCGTTCCGCGCAGAACATGTTCCGGTTTCTGCGCACGTTGAAAGCGGAGAACATGGCCCTCGACAAGTTGGTCTTCGTGCTCAACCGATCGCCGGGCATGACCGATTTGACGGGTAAAGCGCGGGTAAAGCGGGTCGCCGAGAGCCTTGGGATCTCTTATTCTCACACACTGCCGGATGGTGGTAAGGCAGTGGTGAATGCCTGTGATCAGGGGATACCGCTCGGCGAGATGGCGCGGTCTAACCCGGTGCGTAAGGAGATTGTTCGGATCGCGCAAAGGGTGACGAGCGAAGAGGGGGCTGCGGCTGCCAAGCCGGGCTGATAACTGGGCGCTGCGGAGAGTGATGGGCCGATGTTCAGACGCATAAGAACTGAGAAGGACGACAAGTCCGACGGCGCACGCACGGCGATTATGCGCCGACCACAGCGGGCGCGCTCTGAGGATTTGCCGCCCGAGCAAGAAGCCAAACGTATGGGCCTGGAGATGCCGGTGCGGGCTGAGAACACACGCGCTCAGGTTCCGGATCAGCCTCGAAAGGCGTTTGCAGCCGCGACGTCGACGGAACCCGACGATCCGGAGGCCAAGCGTCGACGCAAGCTGCTGTCCTTGCGCGTCGATCTGCATGGCAAGCTACTCGACACCCTGAACCTTGCGGCCATCGACAAAGTATCGCCCGGCGAACTGCGCGCCGAGATTGCCGAGATCGCGCGTGAGCACCTGATCGACAGCAACTTTGTTCTCAACAAGGTGGAGTTCGAAGGCCTCGTCGAGGACCTGGTGCACGAGACCGTCGGTCTTGGTCCGCTCGAGACGCTGCTGGCCGACGACAGCATCAACGATATTCTCGTGAACACCCATGAGCAGTGCTATGTGGAGCGCTTCGGTAAGCTTGAGCGCACCGATGTCCAGTTCAAGGACAACCAGCACCTGATGCGGATCATCAACAAGATCGTCTCAGCGGTTGGACGGCGTGTCGATGAGAGCCAGCCTTGGGTTGATGCGCGTCTCGCCGATGGTTCTCGTGTGAACGCCCTGGTGCCGCCTTGCGCCGTCGACGGGCCGCTCCTCTCTATCCGTAAGTTCTCGAAGACGCCCTATACGGTTGAGAAGCTTATCGGTTTCGGGGCTTTCTCCGAAGAGATGGCGCTGTTCATGCACGCCTGTGTGCGCACCCGACTGAACGTGTTGGTCTCCGGCGGTACCGGTTCTGGCAAGACGACGACGCTGAACGCGCTCAGCTCCTTCATCTCGAACGACGAGCGCATCCTGACCATCGAGGACACGGCGGAGCTTCAACTCCAGCAGGACCATGTGGGCCGGCTTGAAAGCCGTCCGGCGAACATCGAGGGCTCGGGCGCCGTCACCCAACGCGATCTGCTGAAAAACGCTCTGCGTATGCGGCCCGATCGCATCATCGTCGGCGAGACGCGCGGCGAGGAGGTGATCGACATGCTCCAGGCCATGAACACCGGCCACGACGGATCGATGACCACGGTTCACGCCAACAGCCCGCGCGACAGCCTGAGCCGGATTGAGAACATGGTGGGGATGTCCGGCGTCGAGCTGCCGCTCAAAGCGCTCCGGGCCAACATTTCCTCAGCGATCAACTTGATCGTTCAGGTCAGCCGTATGTCCGATGGTAAACGCCGGATGGTGTCGGTCTCCGAAGTTGTGGGCATGGAGGGCGACATCGTGACCATGCAGGAGATCTTCAAGTTCGACCGTCACGGTGTTAACGCTGATGGAAGTATTCTAGGCCGGTATGTGGCCACGGGCATTCGCTCGCAATTCGCTGACCGCTTCAAGCAATGGGGCTACGAGCTGCCTGCGTCGCTGTTCCGGCCAGATCTTTGAGCGGTATGGAGGACTGACGGCGCATGCTCTTCCAGCCCATCATCTACGCCCTGATCTTCGTAGGCGTCCTCTTCATCGTCGAGGGCGTCTATCTCATCGTCTATGGCAAAACGCTGAAGCGCGAGAAGAAGGTCAACCGCAGGCTTACGCTGCTTCAGGACGGCAAGGACACCGAAGAAGTTCTGACCATCTTGCGGGCCGAGCGGGAGGGGTCGGAGCGCCAGCGTCGCCTGCCCATCATCGGTGTGCTTCTCGATCAAGCGCGTCAGGCGAGCATCAACCTGTCCCCCGTCACGGTCACCATGGCGCTCGTGGGGTTGATCGCCACCTCTTTCATCATGCTGACCGTGTTCACCGGGGCGGTGCTGCAGGTGCGGATCATCGTCGCTCTTCTGCTTGGGTACGGCTCGCTCTTTCTTTGGCTTCGGGACAAAGCGCGCAAGCGGATCAAGCTTTTCGAGGAGCAGTTGCCTGATGCGCTCGATCTTATGGTGCGGTCGCTCCGCGTCGGCCACCCTATGACGGCGTCGGTCGGCATCGTGGCGCGGGAGATGCCGGACCCTCTCGGGACCGAATTCGGCCTTGTCGCGGACGAGGCGACTTATGGCATGGACATCAACAAGGCGCTGGAGCGCACCGCGGACCGGATGCCGGTGGCCGATCTGCGCTTCCTTGCCATCGCGATGAACATTCAATCGACCTCGGGCGGCAACTTGGCCGAGGTGCTGGAGGGCTTGTCAAAGGTTATCAGGGCTCGCTTCAAGCTGTTCCGTAAGGTCAAGGCGATCACCGCGGAGGCCCGTTGGTCCGGCTGGTTCCTCTCGATCTTCCCGGTGCTTGCGCTGCTGATGGTGCAGGTCGTCCAGCCGACCTATTACGACGATGTGTCGGACCACCCGCTGTTCTTCCCGGGCACGATCCTCACGTTTGTCCTGCTCGTGATCAACGTCATCTTCATGCGTATTCTCGTCAATATTAAGGTCTGAGCTATGGAGGAGGGGACCCTACTGGCTCAGGCCGCGCTCGACGACATCCAGCTCGCGCAGGCGACCACCGACGATCAGGGCGATCAGGGCGGTCAGGCGGTTGAGACCCCTGTCGTTGATGACGGCGACACGCTGACGCTCGAGCCAAACACCGGAGCCCCGGAACCGGCACCCGTCGTCGAGGAGCCGAGCCTGGCGGAGGCGGCCGCCGGCGAAGGTTTGATCGCCGACATCTGGATAAGCGTCGTCGACATACTCGGACCGTCCGGCCCGTTCTATCTGGTCGCCGGGATCGGGATGCTTTTCGCTCTCGTTGCGCTGCCGTTTGTCCTGCGGCGGCAACGCGATCCGGTGGACCGGTTGGGAACATCGGATGATCGGCGCGATATCGAACTCGCGACGCTGCGCACCGACCGGGATACGGGGGCGCTCAGGGGCTTCGAAGGCTATCTCGAACCACAGAGCGCCGAGGAACTCTCGGACACCCGGATCAAGCTTGGTGCCGCCGGCTATAAGGATCGCGCGGCGGTCCGGATCTACTTTTTCGCCCGTGCAGTCCTCGGGCTTGGGCTCTTCATCCTCGGCCTCATCCTCTTCTTTGTTCTGCCTGAAGAGCCGAACATCGTCTTCGCGCTGGTGTTCTCAGCGGTGCTTGGGTTGGTGGGCTACTTCATTCCAGTCTATTGGATCGAGCGCCAGATCGCGACCAGGCGTGAGGAGATCGCAAACGCCTTCCCGGATGCGATGGACATGATGCTCGTTTGCATCGAGGGCGGCCAGTCGCTTGAGCAGGCGATGGCCCGCGTTGGCAAAGAGATGGAGATGTCGTCCGGTCCGCTGGCCGAAGAGCTTCAGATTGTCAGCCATGAGTTCCGGGCGGGTAAGGATCGGATTGCTGTGCTGCGGGACTTTGCATCCCGCTGCCAGGTCAACGACATCTCGTCTTTTGTCACCGTGCTGATCCAGTCCACGGCCTTTGGCACCTCGATCTCCGAGGCACTCCGGGTCTATGCCTCTGAGATGCGCGATAAGCGTCTGATGCGTGCGGAGGAGAAGGCAAACGTTCTGCCCACCAAGCTGACGCTCGGCACGATGATGTTCACGGTTCCGCCGCTCATCCTCATTCTGATCGGGCCCTCGATCATCCAGATCCTCCGGGCTCTCGGCGGTCTGTCGAGATGAGGGCGGGGCTTTGCCCGGCTGCCGCGGTTTGTATTGCCCTCACCGCCTGTGCACCCACGGGGCCGTTTATCGAAGAGGCCGTGGAACGGTCTGAAGCTCAGCAAGCGTTTGACGAGGGCCAGACGCATCTCCGCCTCGGCGAGTACGACCTCGCCTATAGCGCGTTTATCACGGCGCTGCGGACAGGAGACAATCCGGCTCAAGCGTTGACCGGGGCCGGGCTCGCACTCGAGGCGCAGGGGCTCCTCTCCAGGGCCCGCGATCATTTCCGCCAAGCAGCCGCGCTCGCTCCGGGCTCGGATATGGCGCACAACAATCTCGGCGTGGTTCTTTACCGTTTGGGGGAGTACGAAGCGGCGCGCCAGTCTTTCCGCGTGGCCTTTGCCGTCTCGAGCGGGCGGAGCACGATCGCCCAGGCAAACCTCCGAGCAGCGGAGCAGGCGCTGGCCGCCGCCAATGCGCCCTCTGAACCGGTCCAAACTGGGTTGACGGTGCAGCGCCTTGGCAGCAGTGAGTATCGCCTTGTCGACATCGCGCCGGAGGATGTCTCCGGATGACCACCAATCTCGCCGGTCGCCTCATCGGGCGTGCCGAACTAGTCTGAGAGGGACCGAAGCGTGATCCTGCGTTTGCTGATGCCCTTCGCTGTCGTGCCGCTGCTGCTTGGATGCGGCCAGTCGGCGAACAATCCGAATGTCGATCCGCTGGCCAAGAACGTGATCGACGATGCCGGGCTTTCCAATCTCCTGCTGTCTGCGGGCGATCCGGAACAGGCTGTGACCTATTTCAGCAATGCGTCTGCCGAAGAGCCCGAACGTGCGGATCTGCGCCGTGGTCTCGCGATCTCGCTTGCTCGGGCGGGGCGCTATCCGGAGTCGGCGCGGGTCTATCAGGAGCTCGACGGCCTCGGTCAAGCCTCGCCAGCAGATCTGTTGGAGTATGGATACGTGACCGTGCGTTTGCAGCGGTGGCCTGATGCCGAGGCGATTGATGCGCGCCTGCCTGCGGGGCTCAACACCCCGCGCCGCCACATCTTCGCGGGTATCCTCGCCGATCAGCGTAAGGACTGGGAGACAGCCGACAACGCCTATAATCAGGCCGAGTTGCTGACCACCAACCCCGCCAAGGTTCTCAACAACTGGGGCGTGAGCAAGATGGGGCGCGGCGCCTTTGAGGAGGCCGAGCGCCTGTTCGAGCGGGCAGTCAGCTTCGACAGCCGCCTCTTCAGCGCCAAGAACAATCTGGCCATCGCCCGGGGGCTGCAGGGGAACTATCAGCTGCCTCTGGTGCCCCTGTCCGATCGCGAACGGGCGACAATCCTCAACAATCTCGGGGTGATTGCGGCGCGCCGGAACCAGGAGGACATCGCGAAGGGGCTGTTCGCCGCCGCAGTCGAGGCGCATCCGCAGCACTACCAAGGCGCGTCCGACAAGCTTGCCGGTCTCGAGGCCACGGTGGAGAACTGAGCCAGTGACCGATGCAGCCTTGTTCATGGCGACGGCGCTCCTGCTGCCGCTGATGGGCTATATCACCTACAGCGATATGCGCTGGCTACGGATCCCCAACTGGTCCGTTCTGGCGGTCTTCGGCGCGTTTCTGGTGACCGGGATCTGGGGCCTTCCGATCGATGTGTTCCTGTGGCGCTGTGCCTATGCGGTGATCGCGCTGGCGGTCGGGCTTTTGATCTACAACCTGGCGCAGGGAAGCGTGGGCGCGGGAGATCTCAAGCTGATCGCAGCGCTCGCCCCGTTTCTCAGCCTGACGACGCTGCTGGATTTCATCCTGGTCTATGTGGTCGTGAGCATCATCGGCACGGTGTTCTTCATGATCATGCGCAGGCGGAACCGCCGCCGCGGCGTCAAGGACCCATGGAAAGCGTTTGGCGAGACGATATACATGCCGGCCGGTGTGTTCCTTGGGATTTCAATCTCCATCGTCATGATCATGCAGTGCACGTATCGCTTGCTCTGATCGTCATGTCGCCCATTCGGCCCAATCGGGATCGCCGAAGAAGACACGCGGGTCGTCCGTGATCACGGCGCTCAAGAGTGGACGGAATGGAGCGAGCTCCGCGGGGTCGTTGCAGGTGTAGACGCGGACGGGGATCTGCGTCTCTACGGCCTCTTCAAGGGTTGCTGGCGTGAGCTTGCGCCAGTTTGTGTGGAGAGCGCTTGCGCCCATATCCATCATGCGAGCGCGCCAATCGGATGGGGGGAGAGACCACAAGGCGGCGAGCGGCTGGTCCGGTGAGACCCGTGCTAAGGCCTCAAGCGCGACGTGATCGAAACTGGAGACCACGGTCCTTGCTGCAAGGGTGGGGCGGGCGGCCAGCGCCTCGGCGACCGTGTCCGCGAAACGCGCGGGATCGGCGCCATGCAGCTTGATCTCGAGATTGGCGGCGAGCCCAAGCGTTTCTAGGCAATCCAAGGCTGCACTCAACTCCGGGACAACTGCCCCGCGAAAGGCGTCTGCAAACCAGGCACCGGCATCCAAGGTTGCGAGATCCGCGCGTGAGGCCTCCGCCAAGGCACCCTCCCGGTTCGTACATCGCGCGAAATTGCCATCATGGTGGATCACCGCGGTCCCATCCCCCAGCAGCGAGACGTCGAATTCCACTGCGCGCGCGCCTATGGCGGCAGCGGCCTCGAAGGCCGGCAATGTGTTCTCCGGAGCGACGGCACTCGCCCCCCGATGCGCAAAGATCCTCGGCAGGTCGACATCAAAACCCGTCATGCTGGTCTCCGATCCACGAGAAGTCCACCGAGGCTACCATCTCGGTGCCCACGCTTGCACCCACTGGTCGCATCGGGCAGAGGTTGGGCAATTGGGCTGACCGGTCGGCCTACGGAGCGACGCATGATGATCACGCGCCTTGCTGCCCTCATAGTCTTGCTCGGCATCGCCGGGTATGGCGCGCTGGTGGCAGGCCGGTTTGCAACAGGCGAGTTTGAACGGATTGCAACGGAGCGCATGGACGTGTCGCTCAAGGCGATGGATCTCACCTGGGCGCGGGTGCGCATGGACGGGCTCCAGATTGCCGTGCTGGGCATTGCGCCCGATGCCGACAGTCAGAGCCTTGCGATCGAAGCCGTGGTTCGGGCTGCACCGCCTTATTCCGAGATCGACGATCAGATCCGCCTGCGCCCGCCACGCCGGCCCAAACTGCCGGCCCCAAAGGTCGACATGCTGCGCAACGGGTTGGACGTCACGCTGACCGGGCTTGTCCCGGATGAGGCGACTAAGGCGGGGTTGCTGCGCGCCTTTGCCGAGGAGGCGCCGCGACTGCTGCCCGAGACTTTGGTCGAGATCGGTGCCGCGTCGGATGGTCCACCCCTCGCCTTTGCGCTGGCGGCTCGCGCCGTTGCGATGATCCCGCAAGCGCACGCGGTGCTGGAGCCCGGTCTTTTACGGGTCACTGGGCTGGTGGCAAGTGAGGAGCAGCGAACCGAGACCATGGCGGGGCTTGTCTCGGCCACGACCGACGATGTTCGGGTCGCCCTCGATCTTAGGGTTCCGCCGCCTGTCATCTCCCCCTTTTCGGTCTCGTTGTCTCGCGCGGCAGGTGGTGCGCTCAGGCTCGAGAAATGCGCCGCACGGTCTCCAGAGGAAGCCGAGGCGATTTTGGCGATGCTGTTGCGGGCGGGGCTTGCCGAGACGCCTGGAGCCTGCGCGGTCGGTCTCGGAGGACCAGCGGGAGATTGGCCGGAGGCGGTCGCTATGGGGTTAAGGGTGCTGAACCTCTTGCCCGAGGGACATCTCAGGGTCGCGCATGGCACCGTACGCCTGACCGCGAATGGGCCTCTCGATGCCAATCAAACAGCCCAAGTGGAAAGCGCTCTCGCCGCGTGGTTGCCCAAGGGCTATCGGGGGCGGCTGATCCAGCCTGAGGAAGCGGCGCCCGCTCCCGAAACAGATCAGGTTGCGGACGAGAGCGGAACTCTGCCTGAGATACAGCATCGACCGTGGTTGACGGCAAGTTTCGACAGTGACGGGGTGGTGCTGGCGGGACGCATTCCGGGCGAGCCGATGGTGAAGGCGCTTCGTGCGCTCGCCTCGGCTCGGTTCCCGGGCCAAATTCTGAGCGATGCGCTCAGCCCGCTCGAGACACTTGCCGAACATGAGGCGGACTGGCAGGTGGCGAGCTTTGCTGGGGTAGAGGCCCTCGCCCTTCTGCCGGAGGGGCGCCTGGAACTTACCGACCGCCGCCTGGAACTGACAGGGCGGATCGAGGACCCCGTGATCGCCGGGCAGATCCACCGCGCGCTGAGCGAGGGCGTGTTGGACCTCGAGATCAACACCGCATTCAGCGTGGATCTCCCAGCGCAAGTGGCGGGCGAACCGATGACCCCCGAGCGCTGCTTGTTGCGCTTGAACGGGCATGTGTCGGCGAACCCTTTGAGCTTCGACCCCGGCAGCGCGGACCTTGCGGCGGCGTCAGCGCCGACGCTCGACACCCTGGCGGATCTGATGCGGCGCTGTCCGAACGCTCCTTTCGAGATTGGCGGGCACACGGACTGGCAGGGGTCTGAGGGCTTCAACGAAAGGCTGAGCCTTGCGCGGGCAAATGCGGTGAGGGATGCCTTCCTGCAACGCGGCATACGGATTGGGCGGCTGAGCGTGAAAGGCTACGGTGAAAGCCGGCCCATTGCCTCCAACCGCACCGAGACTGGGCGTGAGCGCAACCGACGGATTGCGTTCGAAGTGATGAGCGCGACCGAGGAGGCGCGGCGATGACGGCCGACGAACTCACATGGGTCATTGCAGGTGCCCTCTTCGCGGCGGTTCTGGTCGGTTGGGTGTTGCATTGGCTCTGGAGCTTGATCGCCCGGGCCACGAGTTCCGAGCGTGGACAGATCCGGTCTCTCATGTCGGAGTTGGCGCTTGCCGAGGAGGCTCGGGAAGAGGCGGAGGCGCAGGTCGAGGCGCTCGAGGCCACGCTGTCCGAGGAGCGCATCGCTTTTGAGGCGGGTCTCTTGGAGGCCGCCGCAGAGCGTGACGCCCGGATCGCAGATGCCCAGGAATCCGCCGATACCGCTGTCCGCGAGGCCAAGGCCGAGGCGCAGACGGCCTGGGAGGGCTTGGCGTTTGCCCGCCAGCGCATCGCCGATCTCGAGCGGGATGCTGGCTAGCGGCGCTCGTCTCGAAGCAGCAAACCAAGCGCCACGAGCGTTGCCAGCACCCCAAGCAGGACCGGCGCACCCACCCGTTCGGCATCCAGCAGCGTTTCCCAGAGGATCACGAAGCTCGGCACCAAATAGCCATAGGCCATAACCTTGGAGGCTGGCAGGCGGAGAGCGGCATAGCGGGTCAGGAAGAAGCTGACCGCCGTCGCCATGATCCCGAGATACAGGATTGCAATCCAGACGATGCCGGGCAGCGCGCTCCACTGGGTGTTGAGAAGCTCCCGTCCGCCATAGCTTGCGGTGGCGACGAGGCCGCCAACCAGGGTTCCGAAGCCGAAGACGAGGGCGGGTTCACCGCGATTGAGCTTGGCCAGTAGGGGCGTATAGACCGCGTGGAAGGCACAGCCGATGAGAAACAGCGCCTCCCCCCGGCCGAGATCGAAGCGCAAGAGGGCCGCGATCTCGGCGCGGAAGACCACCCAAAGTGCTCCAGCACCGCCGATCACAAGAGCCAGGGCCATCCCAGGGGTCGTGACTTGGCGCAGCAGCACCCAGCCACAGCCCGCGGACATGATCGGGATCAGCGTAAAGATCGCCGCCAGCGACACCGGGTCGGTGAGCTGCAATCCTTCGAACATCAGCACGAAATACGCGCCGAAGAGCCCGCCGATCACGGCGAACCGCCAGGGCGCGCGGAAATGCGCCAGCCGCATCAGGGGCAGGGCGACGAGCCCCGTTATGACGACCGCCAAGAGAAACCGCACTGTCGTCATCGCTGCAGGATCGATATGGGGTGCCGCGCGGTCTCCGAGCGTGAAGGAGACCGAGATCAGGGCCGCAAAGGCCAGCATCGCCGCATGCCCTCGCAGCGCCTCGCGCCGAGCATCGCTGTGCGCGGGGGACGGGATCGGCGGAGCCTCGGACATCGCGGGCCTTTCAGAACGGCGAACCCCTCAGCGCTAGCACGGTGCGTGCGGTCGGACCATCCCGCCACTCTGGTGACCGGGCTTGACAGGCGCCGGCCCCTGCGCGTCTCTACCTGCAAGACGGCCCCTTGGAGGCATGATGGCCCGCACCCGCATCAAGATCTGCTGTATCGAGACGGAAGGTGAGGCCCGCATGGCAGTCGCCGCCGGGGCCGATCTGCTGGGGTTGGTGGGACCGATGCCGAGCGGGCCAGGGCCAATCCCACTCGCGCAGGCGACGGAGATCGCCGGTGCTGCGCCGCCCTGGGCCCGCCCGGTTCTGCTGACCGCATCGGAGACGGCCGACGCCATTGAAGCCGATGCGACATTGGCCGGGGTGGGAACAGTCCAAGTCGTCCGGCATATCGCGCCCGGGGAGGCGGCCAAGTTGGCGACGCGCGGTCTGACCGTCATCCAGGTGATCCATATGAGCGACCCGGATGCGCCGAATGTCATGGAGCGGCACGCGCCCTACTGCGACGCATTCCTGCTCGACAGCGGTCGCCCGGGCGAAGCGGTTCTCGGAGGGACCGGAGAGACCCACGACTGGGCGCTGAGCGCCGAGGTCGTGCGCCGCTCGCAGCGGCCTGTGTTCCTCGCAGGTGGGCTCGATCCCTCAAACGTCGCCGAGGCGATCTCCCGGGTGCGTCCATTCGGCGTTGATGTTTGCTCGCGGCTGCGCCCCGAGGGCCGGCTCGATCGGGCGCTGCTCGAGGCCTTCGTCTCGGCGGTCTGTAGAACGGAGAGGCACGCGGCATGACGGTGCATGTGCTGGGGTCGGTCAATATCGACCATGTCTACCGGGTCGACCACGCCCCTGGACCGGGGGAGACGCTCGCGGATGACGGTTACGCCTTCGGCCTCGGCGGCAAGGGCGCGAACCAGGCGCTGGCGGCGGCTGCGGCCGGTAGCGCGGTGCGCTTTGTTGGGGCGATCGGGGCCGAGGGCGCTTGGACCCGAGACCGGCTCTCGGTCGGTGGCGTCGGGGTCGAACATCTCGCTGAGGTTCCCGAGGCGACCGGCCACGCGATCATCTTTGTCGAGCCCTCGGGTGAGAATCGCATCGTCATCCACGGCGGTGCGAACCAAGCAATCCCTGAAGGACTCATCGCTGCCGCACTCGGACAGGCGAGGCCCGGGGATTGGTGGCTTGCGCAGAACGAGACGAGCCGGGTTGCCGAGGGTTTTGCGGCTGCACGAGCGGCGGGGTTGCGCACCGCTTATGCCGCGGCCCCCTTCGATCCTTCGGCCACGGAAGCGGTGCTCGATGGCCTCGATCTCTTGGCGCTGAACGAAGGGGAGGCCGCTGCTTTGGAACGCCATCTGGGCCTGGGGCTTGGCGACCTACCGGTTGGTCAGGTGCTGCTAACCCTCGGTGCCCGAGGGGCCCGGCTGATCACCAAGGGCGAGGCGCTCGACATCCCCGCCTTCCCTGTCGAGCCGGTGGATACGACCGGGGCGGGCGACTGCTTTCTGGGCTACGCGCTCGCGGGGCTGGATCTCGGGCTCCCACCCGCCGAAGCGATGCGCCGGGCTGCTGCAGCGGCTGCGCTCCAGGTTACCCGCCCAGGCGCTGCCGATGCTGTTCCGACCGCCGCCGAGGTCGATGCCTTTCTGGAGAACCGATGACCCTGCCCATCATCATCGATACGGATCCCGGCGTCGACGACGCAATGGCGATCCTCTATGCGCTGGCCGCCCCCGAGGTCGATCTGATCGGGCTCACCTCGGTTTATGGCAATGTCCCCGGGGCACTCGCGGCGGCCAATGCGCTGCGCTTGGTGGAGCTTGCCGGAGCGGACATCCCCGTGGCGGTCGGTGCGGACGGTCCGCGAGTGCAGGCGCCCGTCGGCGACGCGACCCATGTTCACGGCCCAGCCGGCTTTGGCACCGTGTCCCTCCCAGAGCCCACGCGCCTCGCGGATCCGCGTTCGGCACCGCAGTTTCTGGCCGAGAACTGTGCCGCGCGTCCTGGCGAAGTCACCATTGTGGCTGTCGGTCCGTTGACCAATCTTGCCGCCGCTCTGGATGCGACGCCGGGGATCGCTAGTACCGTGCGCTCGGTGATCGTAATGGGTGGTGCGGTTCGCTGCGGAGGCAATGTCACGCCTTATGCCGAGGCGAATATCTGGCAGGACCCGCATGCTGCCGAACGTGTCTTCGGCGCTGACTGGCCCGTGACGTTGGTCGGGCTGGATGTCACCGAGCGCATCACCTGCACCGCCGCGGATCTCCTGCCCATGGTGTCGGCGTCTCCGCGGACCGGCGCTTTCCTCGCCGAGGCGGCCGAGTTCTACTTCGACTTCCACCGCCGGACGGCGGAGATCGATGGCTGCCATCTCCATGACCCGGCCGCTGTGATCGCCGCCCACGCGCCGGAGCTTTTCACAACCCACGCAGCCCCCCTGGCCGTCACGCTTGACGGCGAGGCCGTGGGCCAGACGCGGGAGGCGCCATCGGGCCGTCCTGTCGAGATCTGCCTCGACGCTGACATCGAGGGGGTTCGGGCCCAATTCCTCTGCGCATTGCATGCGGGCTGGTTGCCCTGACGCAAAAGACTCGCGTTTAGGTTGTTCTGCCCCCCGATCCTTGTACGCCGCCGGCGACAAGAACGGAGAGCCCCATGCGCCTGATCCCTGGCCTTCTCGTAGGCTGTCTCAGCGCCGCGCCCGCGGGTGCCGCCACTGTCCAGTTTGCGGCGGGCGATTTCGATACGGTGACCCCGGTCTTCTCCACCGTGACGACGTTCGATTTCCGCTTCACGGTGACGGAGCCGCTGATCCCCGGGGGACCTATACCGATCCACAGATCGGCGCGGTTGACGACAGCGAGAGCGGAGCGCATGCGCCTAACCGACCGGTGGCTGATGGCGAGAGTTCCCCTGGCAGTGAAGTCTATGCCCAGGGCCGCGCGCTCCCCTTCATGATCCTTGCCTCGTCCGGCGAGGTCTTTGCCGGCCCGCCGTCACCGTCTAGGATGGCGCCAAATCCCCTGACCCCGAGGCCAGCCCATGTTCGAGATCGCGACCGTCTCCTATACCGATCCCGCGGCGCCCGCCGCCTTTGCCCGCTCGCTGCACGAGACCGGGTTTGCCGTGCTCACCGATCACCCGGTCACGCCGGAGCGGATCGAGCGGACCTATGCGCTGTGGGGCACGTTCTTCAACTCCGAGGAAAAGCACGCCTTCACCCGTAAGGAAGGCGCGGCGGAGGGCTATTTCCCCTTCCGCTCCGAGAACGCCAAGGACAGCGCGGTCAAGGACCTGAAGGAGTTCTACCACGTCTATCCCGACGGGCCGGTGCCGGAGGCGCTGGAGGCCGAGACCCGTGCGCTGCATGCGGATCTGGTGGCGGTCGGTCAACGTCTGCTCGAGTGGCTGCAGGCCGAGAGCCCGGCGGAGGTGACCGCTGCTCTCTCCGAACCGCTGCCGGCAATGCTCGCAGGGTCCAAGCAGAACCTGCTGCGGATCCTGCACTACCCGGCCCTTGAGGTGCCGCCCGAGCCCGGGGCGGTGCGCGCCGCCGCCCATGGCGATATCAACCTCGTCACGTGCCTTCTGGCGGGATCGGAGCCGGGGCTTGAGGCCAAGGACACAAGCGGGACCTGGCACCGCGTGCCGTGCGATCCGGGGATGATGGCGATCAATGCGGGCGATATGCTCGAGATGGCGACGGGGGGGTATTATCCCGCGACGGTGCACCAGGTGGTGAACCCGCCGGCGGCGGAGGCCGGGAAGCCCCGCTTCTCGATGCCGATGTTCCTGCATCCCCGCCCCGAGGTGACGCTGAAGCCCGGTACCACGGCGGATGATTTCCTGACCGAGCGCCTCCGCGAAATCGGTCTCAAAGGCTGACGGGCGCTGATGCACCTGTTCATCCACGGCCTGGCAGTTCTGGCGCTCACCGTGCTGACTCAGATTGGTGGTCTCGCTTGGTTGCTCGCACTGTGCGCTCGGCGCCGGGTGTTGACCTTTGTGGCGGGCTATGTGGCGCTCTCTCTGATGGCTGCGTGGGCGGCGCCGGCGCTCGGCCGCGTGCCGCTACCCTGTCTTGGCGACGGGCCGCTCCGGATGCAATCGATGCTCTATTGCGTGCTCAACCGTCACTATGCGGTGCCGGCGCTGGCCCAAGCGCTGGAAGACGCAGCGGAGGCGATGGAGGCGCGTCACCCGGGCACCGAGACCTTGGTGCTGGACGCTGGCTTTCCCTTCCTCGACGGGTTCCCGATGCTGCCACATCTGAGCCACCGGCGCGGGAGAAGCGCGGACCTTGCTTTCTACTATCGGGACGACGAGGGTTATCTGCCGGGCCAGACCCGCTCGCCGGTCGGCTACTTCGCCTTCGAGGAAGGGCCGAGCGACTGCCCCCAACGTTGGCTCACCCTGCGATGGGATCTGACATGGGCCCAGCCGCTCTGGCCCGATTGGGATCCTGATCCGAGGATTGGCAAGGTGCTCATCGAGCCGCATCTGGAAACGCGCCTCGGGGTGCAAAGCACAAAGCTCCGCTTTCAGGGTTGCCGCGCCGCCCGACACGACGATCACATCCATGTGCAGCTGTGAGCCGCCCAGCCGCTCTCGACCACGAAACGCCCTTAACGCGCGCGGCGTCCTGTGCTTAAGCTGTGGCAAATCAACAAATGAGGTATCGCAATGCTCAAGACCCTGCTCTCCGCGGCGGCCGCAGCCCTGATTGCAAGCTCGGCGATGGCTGAGGACTTCAAGCCCGCCGTCGTCTTCGACATGGGCGGAAAGTTCGACAAGAGCTTCAACGAAGGCGTCTGGAACGGCGTCAAGCGCTTTATCGACGAGACCGGCGTCGAGGTGATGGAGTTCGAGGTCACCAACGAGACCCAGCGCGAGCAGGCGATGCGCCGCATGGTGCGTCGCGGGGCGACGGTGGTGCTGGGTGTGGGCTTTGCCCAGGCGGATGCGATCGACAAGGTGGCCGCCGACAATCCGGACGTGGACTTTGCAATCATCGATGTGAGCTGGCTCGACAAGCCGAATCTGCGCCAGTACGCCTTCAAGGAGCATGAGGGCAGCTATCTCGTCGGTGTGGCGGCGGCGATGGCCAGCGACACGGGCAAGGTCGGCTTTGTCGGCGGCATGGACATCCCGCTCATTCGCAAATTCGCCTGCGGCTATGTGCAGGGCGCCAAGAGCGCAGGTGCGACCGAGGTCATCCAGAACATGACCGGGACGACGCCGGCGGCATGGAACGACCCGACGAAGGGCGCTGAGCTTGCCCAGTCCCAGATCGACCGTGGCGCGGACGTAATTTATCAGGCCGCTGGTGGCACCGGGCTCGGGGTGATCCGGGCGGCCGCCGATGCCGGCAAGCTCTCGATCGGTGTCGACAGCAACCAGAACGGCCTCGCGCCGGGCTCGGTGCTCACCTCGATGCTCAAGCGCGTGGATGTGGCCGCCTACGACACGTTCAAAGACGCGATGGACGGCAACTTCTCCTCGGGCGTGCAGATCCTCGGGATCGCTGAGGACGGCATCGACTGGGCGGTGGACGAGAACAACGCCGCGCTCGTGACACCGGAGCTCAAAGCCGCGGTCGAGGGGGCCAAGGCCGGCATCCTCTCGGGCGAGATCACGGTGCATGACTACACCGCAGACAGCGCCTGCCCGCACTGAGGCGAGACGGCGAAGGCCCCGACGATGCGCGTGATCATCGGACTGCTGCGCACGATCTTCCACCTTGTGGTGGCGTTCGTGCTGGTGCCGATGCCAGCATTGCTGGTGCTGAACGGCGTGTTCGACGGGGCCATCCCGCCCCTCGCGGGCGTGGGCGCTGTGCTCGGCTCGGCGCTGCTCTACTGGCTTTGGCTCACAGTGCGGCGCTGGCGTCGGAGGGGGCCGAGGGGAGCGGTGCCATCGTCGGTTCCATCGTCGGTGCCACCCGCGCCCCTTGGCGCTGTGCCGCCGACCGAGCCGACCATCGAGCCGGTCCCGCTGCCGCCCATGGCTGCGCAGGCGCACCATCCCGACCATGGCGAGTTTGTCATCCGAGCGGCGCAGAGGCTCCGCTCGGCCGGCTGGCGGGTCGAATGGTTCGAGGACAGCGGGCCACTGGGGCTCGACCTCATCGCCGGTATCGGGCGTGTGACGGTGGCGGTCTGGTGCCGGCCGGACCCGTTCGCGATCACCGCGGGCGATGTGCACCGGGCGGTGGGGGCAGCCCAGCGGATCGGGGTCGGGGCGGCGGCGCTCTTGACCGAGGCGGGGTATCCCGACGGGGTGCGCCGGCTGACCGAGGGCAGCGGGCTTATCCTTCTGACGCCGCCCGAGATCGACACGCTGTGGTCGCGGTTTGAACAAAGCCGGTCCAATGGCACCCATGGCGGGAGCTTCCGGTGAGCGGCGCCTCCGATGAGCGCGGCTTTCGCGTTCGCGCCCTTGGCGAGATCGCCATCCGCTGCGCCGATATGGACGCGATGGAGCGCTTCTATGGAGAGGTGCTCGGGCTGGAGCGCCTGTCGGAGCGCTCCGCCGGGATCACGTTTTTCCGCATCGCCGAGGGCTTTGGCGGGCACACATCGGTGCTGGCGCTTTTCGGGCCCGGTGCGGGGCGCCCGGATATCCACGCAGTCGGCAACGAGCCGCCCGAGACCGGGGTGCGCTCGTCGCTCCATCACATCGCGCTCAGCCTCGGCTATGAGGAGCAGGAGCGCGCCATGGCCTGGTATGACCGGATCGGCCAGTTCTACCGCATCGAAGTGTTCGACTGGATCGGCTGGCGCGGGGTCTTCACGACCGATCCCGAGGGCAACACGGTCGAGCTGGTGGCAGGCATCCCCGGTTGGACGGACCCCTCGGCATGAGCGGTGCGACGCCTGCTATGAAGGCGACCGAGCGGGCGCTCCGTCCCATCACCTCGCTGATGCGGATCGTACAGCAGATCATGCTGGTGGTCGCCTCGCTGGTGGCGGCGCCGGTGCCGCTCCTGCTGGTTTTTCTCGAGCACTACCCGGAGGTGGAGGGCCAGCCGCGCCTGCCGCCGGTTGTGACGATCACCACAATCCTGGGATCGGCGGCGGTGTTCTGGGGCCTCGTGCTGCTCGCCCGCCGGTGGCGGCGCAACCGGGCGGACAAGACGACGGCCGCTGCGTCGAAGACCGCCGACATGGTCGACGATGGGTTCCCGGAGGATGCGCGAGAGTTTCGCGAATGGGCGGGCCAGCGCCTCCGTGCCGAGGGATGGAAGGTGGAAGCGATCGCGCCCACGCCCGGCGGGCCGGCCTATGTGGTCGAGGGGCCAATGGGCGGCTCCACCACGGCGCTGCCGCTTTGGGTTCGGGCGGAGGAGCGCTCGATCTCGGCGGCAGATATGCGGGAATGGGCGGCTTTGACGGAGAAGATGGGTGTCCCCGTGATCGCGGTCGCAACCCTCGACGGCATTGACGCGCGCGACTATGAGCTGGCCGAGCGGCTGGGCGTGGTGACGGTCGAACCGGACGAGCTGCCCCATTTGGCGAAGATGATCGTCGAGGGCTTCGAGCTGCGGAGGCGGGGCGCATGACGGCCCCTGCAATTCGACTGACCGGCATCACCAAACGGTTCGGGCCCGTGCTGGCAAACGACGCGGTGGATCTCGAGGTCGCCCCCGGTACGATCCACGGCATCATCGGGGAGAACGGGGCCGGCAAATCGACGCTGGTCTCAGTGCTCTACGGCTTCTACGAGGCGGACAGCGGCGCCATCGAGATCAAGGGCGCGCCTGCCCGCATCCGCGACAGCGCCGACGCCATCTCCCTCGGGATCGGCATGGTCCACCAGCACTTCATGCTGGTGCAGACCGCGACGGTGCTGGAGAACGTGATGCTGGGTGCGGAGGGCGGCTTCCTGCTGCGCGAAGGCCGGGCGGAGACGCGGGCGGCACTTGCTGAGCTCTCGCGCGACTACGGCCTTGAGGTCGATCCCGATTCCATCGTCGGCGATCTCCCCGTGGGGCTGCAACAGCGGGTCGAGATCCTGAAGGCGCTGCGTCGCGGCGCCGAGGTGCTGATCCTCGACGAGCCCACGGGCGTGCTCACCCCCACCGAGACCGACCGCTTCTTCGAGATCCTGCGCGCGTTGCGCGATCGGGGGGTCACCGTGCTGCTGATCACCCACAAGCTGCGCGAGATCATGGAGGTAACCGACGCCGTCTCGGTGATGCGCCAGGGCAAGATGGTCGCGCACCGGACAACGCCTGAGACCTCGCGGGAGGAGCTGGCGGAGCTGATGGTCGGGCGCAAGGTCGTGCTCACCGTTGAGCGGATCGAGCGGGAGGCCGATGCCACCGCCTTCGCCGCCGAGGGGCTCACCTGGCGCGACGGGCGCGGGGTGGCGCGTCTCTCGGATGTCAGCCTCGAGATCCGGGCGGGCGAGATCCTCGGCCTCGCCGGCGTCTCGGGCAACGGGCAGTCGGAGCTGCTGGACGTGCTCTCGGGCATGGTGCCCGTGCAAGAGGGGCGCATGACCCTCGGCAACCGGGTCATCGACGCCCGCTCCCCCTGCGACCCGGCGGAGATGCGCACCCTCGGCCTCGCCCATGTGCCGGAGGACCGCCATCTTCGCGGGCTTGTCCTCGGCTTCGAGGCGCGGGAGAGCGCGGTGCTTGGCTACCATGACGGGCCTGCGACCGGAGAGGGCCGCTGGCTCAGCCCCGCCACCATGACCCGCCATTGCGCGGCACTGATGGAGCGCTTCGATGTGCGCCCCGCCGATCCACGCTTGCGCACCGCGGGCTTCTCCGGCGGCAATCAGCAGAAGCTGGTGCTCGCGCGGGAGATCGAGCAGGCGCCCAAGGTGCTGCTGATCGGCCAGCCGACGCGCGGCGTGGACATCGGCGGGATCGAGTTCATCCACCGCCGGATCATGGAGATGAAGGCGGCGGGCTGCGCGGTGCTGCTGGTCTCGGTGGAGCTGGACGAGATCATGAGCCTCGCCGACCGGATCGCGGTGATGAACGCAGGCCGGATCGTCGGCACGGTCGCGCGGGCGGAGGCGGATATCCGCACCCTCGGGCTCATGATGGCCGGTGTGTCTGCAGAGGCGGAGGGGGCGACATGACACGGCTGCCGGCCTGGGCGGATCTGGGGCTGATCCCGGCGATCAATCTGGCGCTCGCCTTTGCGGTGGCGGCCGGGGTGGTGGCGATCATCGGTGAGAACCCCGTCGATGCGCTCTCGGTGATGATCCAGGGCGCCTTCGTCTATGAGGGGGCGATCGGCTACACGCTCTACTACACGACGAATTTCATCTTCACGGGGCTCGCCGTGGCGGTGGCGTTCCAGGCCAAGCTCTTCAACATCGGGGGCGAGGGGCAGGCCTATCTCGGCGGCCTTGGCGCCGTGCTGGTGGCGGTGGCGCTGGATCCGTGGCTGCCGGGGCTGATGGTGATCCCCGTTGCGATCCTGGGCGCCGCTGCGATGGGGGCGCTCTGGGCCGCGATCCCCGGCTGGTTGCAGGCTCACCGGGGCAGCCACATCGTCATCACCACCATCATGTTCAACTTCATCGCCTCGGGCATGATGGTGGCGCTGCTCGCCGGGCCTTTGATGCGCGAGGGCCAGGCGAACCCCGAGAGCCGCGAGATCGCCGAGGGCGCGCGCCTGCCCTTCCTCCATGACATCGCGGGGCCGGTGGGGATCGAGATGGGCCGCAGCCCGCTCAACCTCTCCTTCGTGATCGCGCTGCTGGCCTGCGTCGCCGTCTGGGTGCTGATCTGGCGCACCCGTTGGGGGTATAGGCTGCGCACCATCGGGCAGTCCGAGCCCGCCGCCGTCTATGCGGGCATCGGCGTGCCGGGGATGGTGGTCGCCGCCATGGCGCTCTCGGGCGCCATCGCCGGGCTGATGGCCACCAACGAGGTCATGGGCGCCCAGGGCAAAATGGTGCTGAACTTCACCTCGGGCTATGGCTTCACCGGGATCGCGGTGGCGCTGATGGGACGCGCACACCCGGTGGGGGTCGTCCTCGCGGCGCTGCTGTTCGGCGCGCTCTACCAGGGCGGGGCCGAGCTCGACTTCGAGTTCACCACCATCACCCGCGAAATGGTGCTGCTGATCCAAGGGCTTATCATCCTGTTCTCTGGGGCGCTTGCGCTGATGTTCGTGCCCTGGCTCAGCCGGCTGATCGGGAGACGCTGATGTGGCTTGATGCGCTCCTGCTGGCGGACTCGACGCTGCGCCTCGCGACCCCGCTCATTCTTTGCGCTATGGCGGGGCTGGTCTCCGAGCGGGCCGGGGTCATCGACATCGGGCTCGAGGGCAAGCTGCTGGCCTCCGCATTCGCCGCCGCTGCTGTGGCCACGCTGACCGGCAGCGCCTGGGCCGGGCTGGTGGCGGCGCTTGGTGCCTCCGCTGCCATGGCCGCCCTGCATGGGTTCGCCTGCATCACGCATAAGGGTGAGCAGATCATCTCGGGCGTTGCGATCAACATCCTGGCCTCTGGGCTCACCGTGGTGGCGGGGATTGCGCTCTTCCGCCAAGGCGGGCAGACGCCCATCCTCGAGCCGGAGGAGCGGTTCTCTCCCATCGCATTGCCCGGCGCAGAAGGGCTCGCCGAAGTGCCGGGCTTCGGGCCGTTCTGGGCGGAGCTGGTCTCCGGCCACACCCTGCCAGTCTATCTGGCGCTCGCCTCGGTGCCGCTGGTCTGGTGGCTGCTCTGGCACACGGCCTTCGGGCTGCGGCTGCGGGCGGTGGGCGAGATGCCAAATGCGGTCGACAGTGCAGGGGTCTCGGTGGTCTGGCTGCGCTACCGCGGGGTGCTGATCGCGGGGCTGCTCTGCGGGCTTGCGGGGGCGTTTCTGTCCACCGCCCACGGCGCGGGTTTCGTGCGGGAGATGTCGGCGGGCAAGGGCTATATCGCTCTGGCGGCTATGATTTTCGGGAAATGGCGGCCCTGGCCCGTGCTCGGCGCCTGCCTGCTGTTTGGCTTCCTCGAGGCGGCGGGCGCACGGCTGCAAGGCACGTCGCTGCCGGTGGTCGGAGAGGTGCCGATCGAGCTGGTGCTGGTGCTGCCCTACATCGCCACCGTGGTGCTGCTGGCGGGCTTCTTCGGACGGGCGATCCCGCCGGCAGCACTCGGGGTTCCCTACCGGAAAGAACGCTGATGGATCAGGAGCTTATGGAGGCAGCGGCTGAGATGCGGGCCCGCGCCTATGCGCCCTATTCCAAGTTCCAGGTCGGTGCGGCGCTGCGGGACACCGATGGCCGGATCCATCGGGGCTGCAATGTGGAGAACGCGGCCTATCCACAGGGCCAATGTGCCGAGGCCACCGCCATCGGAGCCATGGTCGCAGCCGGTGGCCAAGCCATTGCAGCCATTGCGATTTCCGGGCCAGATGGTGCCCCCTGCGCGCCCTGTGGCGGTTGCCGCCAGCGCATCCGGGAGTTTGCCGCCCCCGACACGCCGGTTCTGCTCTGCGACAGCAGCGGCCTGCTTGAGGCGCACACGCTGGAGAGCCTGCTGCCCGCCTCCTTCGGGCCCGAGAACCTCCGCTGACGGCCCAATTGCCCGGCCCTCTGCGATATCCGGGTGCGATATTGCGCGGCGACATTGCTGCGATATCAGCGATATTGGACGGGCTGAGGTTTTCCGACGCGACCAAAAATTTTTCCATTTGATAAAAGTTTCGCACTGCGGCAGAGTTTTCACGCAAGCAAATGGCCAGGAGGTCCGATGAGCCAGCCCTCCCGCACCCCCGGCATCGCCGCGGGGCGTCTCGACACTCAAACCATCGCCGACAACTTCGCCGACCTGCACCCGCCGCTGTCGGGGCACGAGGCGCTGGTGGCCGCGGATCGCTGTTACTTCTGCCACGATGCGCCTTGCATCACGGCCTGTCCGACGGACATCGACATCCCGCTCTTCATCCGCCAGATCGGCGCGGGCCGTCCGGTGGAGGCGGCGCAGACCATCTTCGAGCAGAACATCCTCGGCGGCATGTGCGCGCGCGTGTGCCCGACCGAGACACTCTGCGAGGAGGCCTGCGTGCGCGAGGCGGCGGAGGGCAAGCCGGTGGAGATCGGCCGGCTCCAGCGCTTTGCGACCGATGCGGCGATGGCGCGTCCGGGGCATCCGTTTGCGCGCGCGGCGTCCACTGGCAAGACCGTGGGAGTGGTCGGCGCGGGGCCGGCGGGGCTGGCGGCGGCGCACCGGTTGGCCATGCTCGGCCACGAGGTCGAGATCTACGATGCCGCCGAGCGCCCGGGCGGGCTGAACGAATACGGCATTGCGGCCTACAAGACGGTCGAGGGTTTCGCCGCGCGCGAGGTGGAGTGGCTGCTCGGCATCGGCGGGATCGAGATCAAGCGCGCACGCCTCGGCGAGGATCTCAGCCTCGCCTATCTCCAGGGCCGCCATGATGCGGTGCTGCTGGCCATGGGGCTCGGCGGGGTGAACGCGCTGCGGGCGGAGGGCGAGGACAAGGACGGTGTCGCGGATGCGGTCGCCTTCATCGCGGATCTGCGCCAGGCGGCGGATCTCACGACCCTGCCCGTGGGGCGCAATGTGGTGGTGATCGGCGGCGGCATGACGGCCATCGACGCAGCGGTGCAGTCGAAGCTGCTGGGGGCCGAGACCGTCACCATCGCCTATCGCCGGGGGCGCGAGTCCATGCCCGCGAGCCGGGTCGAGCAGGAGCATGCGGCGGCCGAGGGTGTCTCCTTCCGCTTCTGGGTGCGGCCGGTGGCGGTCCACGGCAACGGCACGGCGGCGGAGATCGAGCTCGAATACACCCGCGCAGGCGAAAGCGGCCTCGAGGGCACTGGCGAGACCATGCGCTTGCCCGCGGATCAGATCTTCAAGGCCATCGGCCAGACGCTGGAGGGCACACCGGAGGGCATCGCGCTGGAGGGCCGCAAGATCGCGGTGGACGGGGAGGGGCACACCTCCCTCACCGGGATCTGGGCCGCGGGCGATTGTGCGGCCGGGGGTGACGATCTGACCGTGACCGCCGTGGCCGAAGGGCGGGATGCCGCCCTCTCGATCCACCGGGCCTTGGGCCGCGCATGATCAGCCGGATCGCCTTTGTGAGCCTCCCCGCCACCGATCTCGACCGGGCGATCGGGTTCTGGCGCGACGTGATGGGCTTCGCGGTGACGGTCGACAGCGAGGCGATGCCCGGCATGCGCTGGGTGATGCTGAAGGCCGGCGAGGCGGAGACGGAGCTGCATCTCGACCCGGTGGAGGCGCTGCCGCCGCGCGACAAGCCGGCCTTGCCGCTCACGGTCGGCGATCTCGACGCCACGGTGGAGACGCTGCGGAGCCGGGGGGCGGCGGTGGTGATGGAGCCCAAACCCGCCGAATGGGACCCCTCCACCCGCTATGCGCTGATCCGCGACAGCGAGGGCAACGTGATCTATCTCGGCCAACCAGGAGAGACCGGATGAGCGACGCGACCTATTTGGAGATCTTCCTCGCCGCGGCACCAGAGGGCAACCGCGACGCCTTTATCGAGCACAGCCGCGTCGCCCAGACCGTGCTGAAGGAGAACGGTGCGCTGCGGGTGGTCGACGGCTGGGGGGCGGATGTGCCCGCGGGACAGCTCACCTCGATGCCGCTCGCGGTAAAGGCAGAGCCCGGCGAGACCGTGATCGGCGGCTGGATCGAGTGGCCGGACAAGGCGACCCGCGACAAAGGCATGGCCGCGATGATGGCCGATCCGCGGATGCAGGCGATGGGGCACATGCCCTTTGACGGCAAGCGTATGATTTTCGGTGGCTTTGACATCATCGTCGAGAGCTGAGGAGGCGTGATGGTGGTCTTTGGTGACCGACCGCAAGACACCGTAGACGCGGTGGACGGGATGGATGCGGTTGAGTCGGTCATGGCCGGTCAGGACCCGTTTGGCCTCACAATCAGCGATGCAAAGGCTGAACGCATGCGCATTTCGGGCGACCTTTGCGATCTGACCCGCTGCAGCATGGGCGCCAACGCCGCCTCGCTTGCCCGCGCCATGGGGCCGGGCAACCGCCAGGACATCTGGTCTGCGGTGGTGGGGCTCACCCGCGACCACACCTCTTTCGAACGTCCTATCGATCGCGACACGACGAACCATGCCAAAGCCGGTTGAGGAGGACGCGATGGCCACGTTCGCTTTCACCGTCGTCGGGATCCCATCGCCATACCCGTTCTGGCTGACCTCCGCGCCGCAAGCGGACACACCCCAACCCGTGGCGTCTGCCTTCGAGGAGGCCTCGGGCGACCGCGCCCGTCGAGATCATCTTCCACGCGGCCCGAGATCGGAGAGAGCATGCTGATCGAGACCTATGTCCTTTACCTTGGCGCGGTGGCCGTGTTCTTCGCGACGCCGCCGGATACGAGCCAGCTGCTGATCGTCTCGAACGCGATCCGCCATGGGCTGGTGCGCAGCCTCTGGACCGCGGCGGGGGATCTCTCGGCCAATGCGCTGCAGATGACGGCTGCCGCCTTCGGGCTCGCCGCGGTGATCGCGAGCTCGGCGGAGGCGTTTCTCTGGATCAAATGGGCAGGCGTCGCCTATCTCGCCTGGATCGGCCTCAGCCTGATCCTGCGGCCCCAGGCGGCGGCGGAGCCCCCGGCGGGTGCGCGCGGGGCGTTTCGGCTCTATCGCCAGGGCTTCGTGACCTCGATGGCCAACCCCTTCGCCGTGGTGTTCTTTGGCGCGCTGTTCCCTCAGTTCATCGACCCGGCGCTGCCGATCTGGCCCCAGCTCTTGGTGCTGGGCGGGACGTATCTGGTGGTGGACGGCGCGATCCTGCTGCTCTGGGGCTGGCTCGGCATCCGCGCGCGCCAGAGCCTCGCGCGGCTTTCCCTTCCCAACATCACCCGGATCTGCGGTGGCCTGATGGTGGGGGCTGCGGCCCTCCTCGCCGCCAAGGATCTGGAACCGCAACGCTAACCCGGACAGGAGGCTGTCATGACCACGCTCGCCAACGACTTCGTCGGGATCAAATCGCCGAACCCGTTCTGGCTGGCCTCCGCGCCGCCGACGGACAAGGCCTATAACGTCGTGCGCGCCTTCAAGGCCGGTTGGGGCGGCGTGGTGTGGAAGACCCTCGGGCTCGATCCGCACATCGTGAACGTGAACGGGCCGCGCTACGGCGTGGTCTATGGCGCAGACCGGCGCGTGCTCGGCATCAACAACATCGAGCTGATCACCGACCGCCCGCTCGAGACCAACCTCCGCGAGATAAAAGAGGTCAAGCGCGACTGGCCCGACCGCGCGATGATCGTGAGCCTGATGGTGCCCTGCGACGAGGAGAGCTGGAGCAGCATCCTGCCGCTGGTGGAGGACACCGGGGCGGACGGGATCGAGCTCAATTTCGGCTGCCCGCACGGGATGAGCGAGCGCGGCATGGGCTCGGCTGTGGGTCAGGTGCCCGACTACATCGAGATGGTCACCCGCTGGTGCAAGCAACACACCCGGATGCCGGTGATCGTGAAGCTGACGCCCAACATCACGGACATCCGCTATCCGGCGCGGGCGGCGGTGAAGGGGGGCGCGGATGCGGTCAGCCTGATCAACACCGTGAGCTCGATCACCTCCGTGAACCTCGACAGCTTCAGCCCGGAGCCGAGCATCGACGGCAAAGGCTCCCATGGCGGCTATTGCGGGCCGGCGGTGAAGCCGATCGCGCTCAACATGGTGGCCGAGATCGCGCGGGATCCGGAGTGCAAGGGCATCCCGATCTCCGGCATCGGCGGGGTGACGACCTGGCGCGACGCGGCGGAGTTCATCACGCTCGGGGCCGGCAATGTGCAGGTGTGCACGGCGGCGATGACCTATGGCTTCAAGGTGGTGCATGAGATGACCGCGGGGCTCGAGGCCTGGATGGAGGAGAAGGGCCACGCATCGACGGAGGCCTTTGCCGGACGCGCAGTGCCGAACGTGACCGAGTGGCAGCATCTGAACCTCAACTTCGTGACCAAGGCGCGGATCGACCAGGATCTCTGCATCAAATGCGGGCGCTGCTATGCGGCCTGCGAGGACACCTCGCACCAGGCGATCTCGATGTCGCCCGAGCGGGTCTTCGAGGTGATCGATGGGGAATGCGTCGCCTGCAATCTCTGCGTCAACGTCTGCCCGGTGGAGAACTGCATCACCATGGAGCGGCTGGCGGCGGGCACGGTGGATCCGCGCACCGGTCAGGTGGTCGAGGACACCCACGGGGATTGGACGACGCATCCGAACAACCCGATGGCCCAGGCGGCGGAGTAGGGCGGCGGTGTAGGGACCCCCTGCCCGCCACCTCCCCCGCCCACCCACCCGGAGGTGCCGGGCAGGGGGAGGCGCGTGGTCACCACATCAGGCTGCGCCAGATCTGGAAGAGGCTGGCGCCGATCAACCCGATGAAGAAGGCGCGGCGGAAGGCGGCCTCGGAGATATGGCGCCGCAGCCGCTCGCCGATGGCAAAGCCTGCCAGCACGAAGGGGATCGCTCCGATCGACACCGTCAGCAGGCCCGGCGTCACCAGCCCGTGGCTGCCCATGCCCACGGCCAGCGTCGACGAGATCGTCATGAAGGTGAGCCCCAGCCCTTGGACCAGCCGATCGCGGTCCATCCCAAGCGCCTGGAGATAGAGGATGCCGGGCACGATAAAGATCCCGGTCATGCCGAACATCACCCCGCCTGCGCCGCCCGCGAGGGGGCCCATCCAGGGCTCGCGGGGACCGGGCGGCGGGATCTGTGGGGTGGCGAGCGAGAAGACCGAATAGCCCAGCAGCAGGAGCCCAAGCAGCGCCTCGAGGGCGCGGGTGTCCTCACCGGCCAGCACCTGCACGCCGAGCGCGATGCCGCAGACCGCGGCGCCGAGGAAGGGCCAGAGCCGCGCCACCAGCGCGCGCAGATGCGGCCCGGAGAGCGCCTGCCAGAAATTGCTGACGAGCCCGGGGGCGAGGAACAGCGCCAGCGCCGATTTCAGCCCGAGCACCGGGGCCAGCACCGCCAACACCACCACCGGCAGGCCGAGCCCGAGCGCGCCCTTGACGATGCCCCCCGCGAGGAAGGTCACCGCCACGAGCGCGAGCCCCCAGGGCCCGAGCCCGCTGCTCGCCAGGAGATCTTGCAATCCGACGTCTCCGAGTGCGGTCAGAGCCGCTCCGCATGCCAGGCGAGGTGGTCTTCCATGAAGCTCGCGACGAAGAAATAGCTGTGGTCATAGCCCGGCTGCAACCGCGCCATATGGGCGGTGTTGGTCTCGGCCAGCGCGGACCAGAGCGCCTCGGGTTTCAGCTTGTCGAGGAACGGATCCGCCGCCCCCTGGTCGATCAGCACATCGCCCTGCCAACCGGCCTCGCGCAGCATCAGGCTCGCGTCGTGGCGTGCCCAGGTGCTCTGGTCGGTGCCGAGATAGGCGGTGAGCTGCTTCTGGCCCCATTCAGAGCCCGTCGGGTGCGCGATGGGCGCAAAGGCCGAGAGCGAGCGGTAGAGCCCGGGGTTCGCCATCGCAAGCGTCAGCGCCCCGTGCCCGCCCATGGAGTGCCCGGTGATGCCCTGGCGCTCGGGGTCGATGGCGA
The DNA here is from genome assembly GCA_039816045.1 of Pseudomonadota bacterium. Lineage (GTDB taxonomy): Bacteria > Pseudomonadota > Alphaproteobacteria > Rhodobacterales > Rhodobacteraceae > Thermohalobaculum. The sequence goes on along the minus strand of JBCBYB010000011.1, from coordinate 2,649 downwards.
AGGCGCCGGTCACCACCCGCTGCAACTCGTCGGTGACGTAGGAGGCCATGCGGAAATGCGGCGCCCAGGGCGCTTCGGTCGCATCCACATAGAAGCCCGCCCCCTGGCCGAGATCGTAAGCCTCGTCATCGGCCACGCCCTCGCCGCGCGGCGAGGTGTCGGGGAAGACGAGCGCGAGGCCCATCTCGGCGGCAAAGCCCTGAGCGCAGGCCTTGGTCATCGCGTTCTCATGGGTGCAGGTGAGCCCAGAGAGATACCAGAGACAGGGCACCGGGCCGTCCTCGGCCTCGGGCGGCAGATAGACCGCGAAGGTCATGTCACAGCCACACGCCTGGCTTGCGTGGCGGTAGACGGCTTGCACCCCGCCAAAGGCGCGGGCCTCTGAGATCGTTTCCATCCTCTGCTCCTTTGGTTCTGGTGGCGCGGATGCGCGCCCACCCCCTCCCCCGCCCACCCACCCGGAGAGTGCGGGCGCGCGGGGGCACTGGTTTCCTTATCGGTGCGCCGGACCGTGCCGGTTCAGCCGCCGAAGCGCTCCTTGAGAACGCCGAGCCCTGCATCGAAGATCCCGCCGATCACCGTCTCGGCATCCTTGGATTTCGGCGTGAAGGTGGCGGTCCAGACCGCGACCGACCCGCCGGGTGCCGGGACCACCGAGAGCACTGCGCGGTAGTGGGCGACCGGCAGCGGCCCGTCGATGATCGCATACCCGTAGGAGTGGGTGTCGGCGCCCATATGCTTCTCGACGATCTCCTCCCCATCGGCGACGGCGAGCCGACGATGCTCGGCCGTGCCGATATCCTCGCGGGTCGAGCTGACGATCGCCGGGTGCCAGTCCCCGAGCGCCTGAAATCCGCCGATTGCGCTCCAGACCGTGTCCGGGTCCGCCCCGAGCACCACGCTGCGTGTCACCTGTGCCATGGTATCCTCCAATAATGTGTCCGGTCCCGTCTTCGGTGTCCGGTTGAGTGGGTCCGTTTCGTGTTTCAGGTCTTGCCGGCGGCCCGGGCCACCCGCGCGAGCGCATTGCGGGCGATCAGGATATGAAACGGCATGATCGCCGCCAGATAAAGCCGCCCGCCCAGATTGTGCCGGCGCACCCAAGTCGCCAGATAGACCCGGCCCTGCCGCGCCATCACAGACACGCGGAAGTTCAGATGTTTGTCGTCGAAGCCTGCGATCAGTTCGTCGCGCGTTTCGCTCTCGACCGGAAAGGCGCCGAGCTTGTCTGCGGCCGGCGGTCCCTCCCGCGACAGGCCAAAGGGCGCGAGCAGCGTGTTGCGCAGACCGACCAGGGCCCGCGCCCAGCCGGGAAAGGCCACGACCACGTTCGCCGCCTCGCGCGGGCCGAGGGCGGCCTCCACGCTGTAGCAATCCAGAAAATCGCCTGGGGCCAAACGCTCCGCGAGCCGGCTGCCCTCGGGCAGCGCGACGGCGCTCACGCGGGTGCCTGCCATCTTCCTCTCCCTTTGCTGCGGGTCATTGCATGTTCACGATCTCGGCGCTGGCTGCCTCGCAAAGCCACGCGGGCGCGACCTGGAAGACGGCATCCGGGGCGCCTGCGGCCGCCCAGACCGTGTCATAGGTCAAGAGGTCCCGGTCCATCAGCACCGCCAAGGGGGCCGCGTGCCCGATGGGCGGCACGCCGCCGATGGCGAACCCGGTCTCCGCCCGCACCCGCTTCGGATCGGCCCGCCCGAGCGTCAGGCCCGTGCGTTCGGCGAGAGCTGCCGTGTCGACCCGGTTGGCCCCCGAGACCAGCCGCAGCCGCAGCGGTCCATCGGCCTCCTCGAACACCAGGGACTTCACGATCTGGCCGAGCGCGCACCCGCAGGCGGCCGCTGCGTCCTCGGCGGTCCGGGTCGAGGCGGGCATCCGGCGCACCTCGATCTCGAGGCCGAGCGCCTCGGCTGCCGCGGCCACCCGCTCCGGTCCCGCGAGGGACGGGCCGCCGCCACTGCCCCCGCTACGGGCGGCGTCTGCCATCGCTGTCCTCCCTTGGCGCTCCGGGTGCATCATGGTGCCGCCGGGCGCAGCCGTGCGGCCAACGCCTCTGCCCCGGCTGCGTCGAGCCGATCCCCGATCCAGAAGACGCCGCCGCGGATCGGGATCTGGACCTTCGGCTCGAGGATCACCACACCGTCGACCGCGATGCCGAGCCGCTGCCCGACCGAACGCTCGGTCAACTCGGCAAACCAGCGTGCGCCCTCGGTGTCGAGGTGGACTGCGACGACCCAGCCCTGTCCTTCGATCGGGTTCTGCAGGGGCTGTACGTTGGCGATGCGCTCGGGCGCGACCGGATGGCGCGTGCCATCCGCCTCGATCATCGACACGGCGGCCAGATCCCCTGCCGCAGCCGGGGTCAGCGCCAGTGCTGCCGCATAAACCAACGCCCGCACGGTCAGAACTGCACGACGGCGCGGATAGATTTGCCCTCGTGCATGACGTCGAAGCCCTTGTTGATGTCGTCGAGGGGGAGGAGGTGGGTGATCATGGGGTCGATCTGGATTTTACCCTCCATGTACCAGTCGACGATCTTGGGCACATCGGTGCGTCCGCGGGCGCCGCCGAAGGCCGTGCCGCGCCAGGACCGCCCGGTCACCAGCTGGAACGGCCGCGTCGAGATCTCGGCGCCGGCCGGCGCGACCC
>JBCBYB010000119.1:0-1038 GCA_039816045.1 Pseudomonadota bacterium | reverse complement strand
CTAGGAGCAGCAGCTTCCTCATGACGGCGGTGATCGCGACCTTTGCGGGCTTTCCGGCGGCTGAAAGGCGCAGGTATACGGCCTTGAGATCCGGATTGAAGCGCGCTGCGACCAGCGCCGGCATGAAGAGCGCTTGTCTGAGCGCGGCTCGCCCGCCGCGGATCGAAGCGCGCCTTCGCCAAGCGCCGGACTGACGGTCGACCGGAGCAAGGCCCGCGAGGCTCGCCGCCTGCTTCGTCTCCAACGCCCCCAGTTCGGGCATCTCGACCAACATGACGACCGCCGTGATGTCGGAGATGCCGGGAATGCTGAGAAGGATGGCGTGGCGCCGGGCGAGGACCGCGTCGCCCTCGACCGTGGCCCGGATCGCCTCGTCGAGTGCTGCGATCTGGCGCTCGATTTGGCGGAGCCGCTGGGCGTTCTGGCGCCTGAGGAGCGCAATGGCGAGTGTGGCGGCCCGGTTCTTCGCCGCCGTCCGGTCGCGCACCAGTGCACGGCGAGCCTGCGTAAGCTCCTTCAGGTGCTGCACCGCCTCCCCGGGCACCGTGAGCAGCGCCGGCTCGAGGAGCGCACCGAAACGGGCGAGGAGCGCGGCATCGATCCGGTCGGTCTTCGCCAGCTTCCCCGTCGCCTCGGCGAAGCGTCGTGCCTGGCGCGGGTTAACCTTCGCGATCGGCAGACCGGCCCGCGCCAGCGCTGCTTCGAGCGCCTTGTGATAGGGGCCGGTCGGCTCGAAGACGATCCGGCGAACCGGCATCTCGGCAAGCCAGGCAAGGAGGGCCCGGCGGCCGCCGGGGTCGTTTGCGAAGATCCGGGTCGCGCCGTCCGGCAGCCGGTGCGCGTCGAGCCGGTCTTTCGAGACGTCGATGCCGATGGTAGCCTCTATCATCTTTTCCACCTCCCATGCTTGTCATCCGGGCCGCGACGCCCGGGTATCCGTTCGGGTCAAAGGAAAAGACGGGGGCGATCTCACTCTAGCCCGGCCCTCAAGGCCCGCGTTTTCGCGATCCGACCCCCGCCGTCGCCGGCGAGCGGCCA
>JBCBYB010000118.1:0-1188 GCA_039816045.1 Pseudomonadota bacterium | reverse complement strand
CTCTTCTGTCACTGTCTCGCTCATCGCTACATCGTCTCCCTTGTAGCATGAGCAGGAATCCACTGGGTCGATACAGCTGGACAAGCTCATTCTCAAGGAGGCGGCCGCGGGAAATTACTGAGCCCTTCGCGCCGGCGGCGGTGCATCGATCGCGTGCGGCAAACGCTTAGCGTATCTGAGCGCCGCGCCTGCCGCACGCTCGGACAGCACCGCTCCACCCAGCGCCGCATCCCGCGGGGCCGATCCGATGAAGCCCTCCTGACCGAGGACATCATCGAGTTGGCCCGCAAGCACGGCCGCTATGGCTATCCATTGGCCGGTAGGCGTTTGCCCGCAAACGCCGTAAGGCGCATGATCACCGGTCTGCTGAACCACACCGGCTGGCCCCCTCTCGGCGATTGCGGGCAATCGCCGGCCGGGCAACGCGTGAACGCCAAGAGGGTCGAGCGGATCTGGCGGCGCGAGGGGCTCAAGGTTCCGCAGAAGCAACCGAAGAAGGGCCGGCTGTGGCTCAATGACGGGTCGTGCGTCCGGCTCCGCCCGGAGCGTCCGAACCACGTGTGGTCCTACGACTTCGTCCAGGACCGCACGCATGACGGCCGGGTTTTCCGGACGCTGAACATCATCGACGAGTTCACCAAGGAGGCGCTGATGATCCGCGTCGATCGCAAGCTCAACTCTGTCGACGTGGTCGACGCGCTCACGGATCTCTTCATCCTCCGCGGCCCGCCGGAGTTCATCCGTTCTGATAACGGCCCAGAGTTCATTGCCGAGAGGGTCAGGACTTGGATCGCTGCCGTCGGAGCCAGGACGGCGTTCATAGAACCGGGCTCACCCTGGGAAAACGGCTACTGTGAATCGTTCAATGCCCGGTTCAGAGATGAGTTGCTCAACAGGGAGATCTTCTTCTCGCTCCGCGAGGCGCAAATCCTGATCGAGCAATGGTGCCGCCACTACAACACCGTCCGGCCACACAGCGCCCTCGGCTACCGTCCGCCGGCGCCAGAAATGATCATCCCGGTCGACCACAGTCCGGTCATGCACTAACAATTCAATCGGACCACTCAGTGGGGGCAGTCCAAAAGACCGGTCAGTCCCGCAATCGCGAGCCCCACCTCGTCGTCTCTGGGGCAGCGGGCGCTCATTTGGCCTCCCCCGCTGGTTGGCCCGCTGGTTGGCGCGCGATCC
>JBCBYB010000117.1:0-1189 GCA_039816045.1 Pseudomonadota bacterium | reverse complement strand
ATCAAAAGCGTAAGAAGGAGCATACGGCTCCGCTCGACTGCCATCATCATAACCTGCCTGCCAGCGGCTTTGCCGTGGCTTTATCGTTGCTGGGCGAGGTTCGAGCCCCGCCGTCTGGTGCCTGCTTCTGCATTACGGTAGCACAGTCTATAAGGGTTGAGAATCCCTTGCCAGAGTCTTGATTCTTCAAGACCGAAGTCTTTTCGCTGGACCCGGCGCCTGGAATTTTTTGTGCACTGCAAAAAGATCTCTTGACGCAGTGCAGCATAACGCCCATCTTGTGCTCATCGAATACCGAGGGCTGCGGACAGACCGCAGCGACACGCGCGGACCTATGAGGAATGTCATGAACGCAGATGCCACCAAGACTGTCGAAGAGTTCACCGCCGAAGCTCAGAAAACCATGGAAAACAGCGTTGAGACGCTGACGAAATCGGTTGAGGACGCAGCTGCATTCGGCCGTGAGAACATGGACGCCATGGTGCTGTCCTCCAAGCGCGCTGCCAAAGCCGCTGAGGAGTTCAACGCCGAAATCGCGGCGTTCGCCAAGAAAAGCTATGAGGACGGCCTGGCGGCTGCCAAGGACATGTCGGCTGCCAAATCGGTGACTGAGCTGTTCGAGAAGCAGGCGGCCTTCACCAAAGCGCAGATGGACGCGATGATCGCCGAGACCACCAAGATGTCCGAGATGGTGTCGGCTGCGTCGAAAGAGTGCTTTGAGCCGCTCACCGAGCGTCTCAGCGCAGCCACCGATCTGATGAAAGTGCAGACCGCGTGAGGTCAGCCGCATCGCTGTAAGACGCAAAGGGGGCCTCGGCCCCCTTTTCTCGTTTCCCCCGGCGGATATATGATTGGGTCACACCGGAGACACGAAAGCGGAATCTGCGATGATGTTTACCGACGATCCGGATCACCTTGCGCCCCTCGGGGTGTGGTGCGGGCCGGAGAACGGCGACGACAAAGACGGCGCCCGAGATGGCGACCGCGACGGTGAGACGCCGGGCGGTGGCACCGGGACCGATGTCGCAGTGCGCCCGAAAGAGAAGACCAAGAAACCCTCGCTCTACCGCGTTCTGCTGTTGAACGACGACTACACTCCGATGGAATTCGTCGTTTTCGTGCTGGAGCGGTTTTTCAATCTCACCCACGGGCGCGCGGTGGAGATTATGCTGCAAGTGCACAATCAGGG
>JBCBYB010000116.1:0-1341 GCA_039816045.1 Pseudomonadota bacterium | reverse complement strand
TGGTCTGCCCCCGATCACGGATCCGGATTGAATGTTAGTGGACGGTGGCATTCGTTGCCATCGCGATTGACGGGCCCGGGCGCGGCCAGAGGGCTGCCGGGGTGATGCTGACCTCTGGGGCAGGCGGCTGCCATCCGAGCGCGGAGTGAGGCCGGACGGCGTTGTAGTGGCGCCGCCACGCCTCGATCAGGGACCCGAGGATCAGGAAACGATCCAGTGGATCGTTTGCCCGAGGGGCTGCCTCCTTCAGCGAGTAGAAGATCTCTCCATCAAGCAGCTCGTCGCGGAGCTTCGAGTTGAAGCTCTCTACATAGCCGTTCTCCCAGGGTGAGCCCGGCTCGATGAAGGCGGTGTTCACGCCGAGGTTGCCCAGCCATTCCTTCACCGCCACAGCGGCGAATTCCGGGCCATTGTCGGACCGGATATGCGACGGCGTGCCCCGCGCCAGCATCAGCTCGGCCAGCACCTCGAGCACGTCCGCCGAGTTGAGCCGGCGCTTCACCAGGATAGCGAGGACCTCCCGGGTGAACTCGTCGACGACGCAGAGCATGCGGAACTTCCGGCCGTCATGCGTGCGCTCCTCGACGAAGTCGTACGCCCAGACATGGTTGGCCCGCTCCGGCCGGAGCCGGAGGCAGGACCCGTCATTGAGCCAGAGCCGCCCCTTCTTCGGTTGTTTCCTCGGCACCTTAAGCCCCTCCCGCCGCCAGATGCGTTCGACCCTCTTGGCGTTCACCACCCAGCCCGCCTGACGCAGGAGCGCGGTGACGCGCCGCCTTACGGCGTTTGCCAGCAAACGCCTACCGGCCAATGGATAGCCGTAGCGGCCGTACTGCACCGCCAGGGCGACGATCTCCGCGGTCAGCCGCTGCTCATCCTCGGCTGTTCGCAATACGCGCCGTTGTGTCGATCGAGGCTGCCCCAGAACCCGGCACGCGCGGCGTTCGGAGACGCCAAGCTCGGCGCAGACCTCCCGGACGGTTGCGCGGCGGCGTTCGGGGCTGACTACTTTCCCCGCAAACCCTCCTGAAGGATCAGCTTGTCGAGCGTCAGGTCGGAAACCGCCTTCCGCAGCCGGGTGTTCTCTTGCTCGAGTTCCTTCAGCCGCTTCACCTGGTCGAGCTTCAACCCGCCGTACTCGTTGCGCCAGCGATGGTACGTGACCTCGCTTACGCTGATCCCCCGGATCGCCTCCGCCAGCGGCCTGCCCTGCGCTACCGAAACATCGACCTGCCGCAGCTTCGCGACAATCTCTTCGGGCTTGTGTCTCTTTCTCGGCATGGATCCTCCTCGTCGGCCGAACCGACATTACGGGTGGATCCGTTTCAGGGGGGAGGGCCA
>JBCBYB010000115.1:0-1468 GCA_039816045.1 Pseudomonadota bacterium | reverse complement strand
CCGTCGCCGGCGAGCGGCCACTCCACGGCGACGGCCAATCCTCACCGGACCAGCCGTGAGAACCATAAGACAAGCGTTATCGCAGTCCGGGCGGAGAAGACGATGTCTGTCTTTTCCGCTCTTAGGGCCATGCACTTGACGCCTTTCAAATCGCAGAAGACGTTCTCGATCAGGTGCTGCCACGTGGATATCTCGTCATCGATCTAGAGCGGCTTTGTGCGCTGCGGCCTTTGCGAGACTCAGCTCATCGCTCCACGTTCGTTCATCTCTGCGACGATCCATGTGCGATTGACGGCCTTGTCAACAAGCAAAGCATCAAACGACAAGCCGTGGATAGCGCGCGCGACGCTACCAGTATCATAGCGGTTGCTCGGCAGCATTACGAACCGCAGGAGGGTCCCAATGGCATCAGTCAGGGCCAACAACTTCGGTGTCCAGCCGCCGTTGGATTTGCGTAACGCCTGACGAGAGTCCTCCTTTTTCACCGTGTCCGTGCCGGTAAACCTTGATCAGAGTGGTATCGACCGTTGCGTCCTCAAGATCTCGCGCAGCGGACAACCCTTCGACCATGCCTTCGAATACCCCGGCCTTGGCCCAGTCACGGAAGCGCCGGTACTCGATGCTCCAATTGCCGAGTGCGGGCGGAGGCGGCGGCTCTCGCCGGAGTAGAAAAAGCAGGCTGTTGCGCGCCTGTCTGTTCTTTCTGAGCGGCTTCGTCGGGCCCACCGGGCCGGATTGTCTGGCAACGCGCTGCCCCGTCTTCTTCCGCTGCCTGTCGATTAAAACGGGGCGATCGCCGCTTAGCCGCGTCACGACCCACGTCGGCGTGCCAATTTCCGTCAAAGGGTTGCGAATGTCCCGCTAGCGCGCGCGCGAAGCATGAAAGGATGGAAGTCTTGTCCGGCATCGGTGGGCCAAAACCGAAGCCGAGGGCCCGCCAGATGCTGCGCCGTTCAGAGATCTGGCCGGTGCGAGATTTGTCCGGTGCGAGATCTGGACTGCGGCCTGCCCGTCCGACAGCCCAAGAGTGCCTGAAGGGCCCTCACCTTGACCATCGGCGCCGGGTCCATTGGGGGGCGCCCTTCGCGCCATCTGGCCGGTTCAGCGCCAACTCCACCACCATGTCCAGCGCCGGGTCCAGCACCGGGTCCAATTCCGGCCCAACGTTCTCGAAACCGACACCCTCTGCAAGCCGCTCGATAGAATCGCTTTGAAGCGAACGTGAGCGCTGTTTCCCAGGAGATCCTTCAGAGCCGCCTTGTCGAGTTCGGCTTCGGCAAGCAGGCGCTTCAGCCGCGCGTTCTCCTGCTCCAGCGTCTTCAGCCGCCGGGCGTCCGAGACGTCCATGCCCCCGAACTTCGCCTTCGACGCTATGCGCCCATCGCTCCATCTGACCTTTTCCCCAAGATCGGGGCCATTGCGGGCTGGGGTTTTCCGCCTTTGAACGGACGAAGGAGGATGTCCCATG
>JBCBYB010000114.1:0-1520 GCA_039816045.1 Pseudomonadota bacterium | reverse complement strand
CCTCGCCGTTGGGCTGATTGGCCCAGTGCGGGCCGAGGCCGCCCCCTATGCCGCCATTGTGATGGACATGCGAACGGGTGAGGTCGTGCATGCGCGGAGCGCCGACCGTCAGCAGCATCCCGCCTCGCTGACCAAGATGATGACGCTCTATCTGGCGTTCGAGGCGATCAAGACAGGGCAGATCCGGCTCGACCAGCGGATCCGGGTGTCCCGCCATGCGGCCCGTCAGCCGGCCTCGAAGCTCTACCTGAAATCGGGCCAGCGGGTCACCATCCGCAGCCTGATCCGGGCGACCGCGATCAAATCCGCCAATGACGCGGCGATGGCCCTGGCCGAGGCAATCGGCGGCAGCCAGAAGAACTTCGCGCGGATGATGACCAATAAGGCCCGCGCCCTCGGCATGGCCAGCACGCGGTTTCGCAATCCCCATGGCCTCACGCAAAAGGGCCACCTCTCGACCGCGCGCGACATGGCGCGGCTGGCACGGCACCTCTATTTCGATTTCCCGCAATACTACAACCTCTTCGGCCGGACGATGGCCTCCGCCGCGGGCAAGCGCGTCTACACCACCAACCGGCTGCTCGCGACCTATTCCGGGGCGGAGGGGATGAAGACCGGCTACACCCGCGCTGCCGGCTACAATCTGGTGGCCACGGCCAAGCGCGGCCAACGCCGGGTGATCGCGGTCGTGATGGGCGGCAAAAGCTCCCGCTCGCGCAATGCCCAGGTGGCAAAACTGCTGGATCTCGGCTTTGCCCGCACACCGCGGGTGGCCCAGGAGTTGCGCCCGCGCGGCCGCGCCGTGCAGGTGGCGCGCGCCCCGGTCCCGCGTGCGCGGCCCGTGACGTATGTGGCCGGCAGTGCCACGGGCCTCGCGGCCATCGGCCAGGCGCTCGCACCCTCCACGGCCCATGCGGCGACCGGGCCAGGCTCGCGCCACGCGCCGCTCTATGCCGAGATGCCGCGCCGGCGTCCGGGCTCGACGCGACTGTCGAACGAGGCTGAGGCGGAGGCAATTGCCCGGGAGGTGGCCGCACGGATCAAGGCTGTCTCAGGCACGTCGGCCAGCCTTGTCCAACCTCGCCCCCGCGATGAGGGGTGGGAGGTCCAAGTCGGCGCGTATCGGGACCGCTCGAGCGCACGCTCGGGGCTCAAACGATTCCGGATCGGGGATCTGCCCATGCTCTCCCGCGATGCGATGACCATCAAAGAAAGCCGCAGCCGGTCGGGCCGGCCGCTCTACACGGTGCGGTTCCTTGGTCTCGATCAAGGCTCGGCGCGAGAGGCCTGTGCGAAGATCAAAGCCTCCGGCCGCGACTGTCTCGCTCTCGCTCCTGGTTGATCCGCCGCGAGTCTGGCCGATCCATACGGTTGCACGCGATCTTCAGCGCGGCGTTGCCACGCTGAAGCTCTGCGCGCTCCCGCCCGCCCCCACCCCCGCCACCACCGTGGGAGTCGCGGTGCGTCTCACAAGGAGGGGGCGGGGGTGGGGGCGGGCGGGCGCGCCGGGGAGTTCGCCG
>JBCBYB010000113.1:0-1541 GCA_039816045.1 Pseudomonadota bacterium | reverse complement strand
CTTCGCGAGATCGAGGTGCATCTGGCGACTGGGCATGACGTCTCGGAGGCGTGCCGGAAGGCCGGGATCAGCGACGCGACCTACTAAGACTGGCGGTGGAAGTTCGGTGGAATGGTGCGTTCCCAGCTGTCGGAGATTCGCGCGCCCGAGACATCCCGCAGCGATGGGCGCGCAGGCTCCGAGGCCGGGCGCGAACTGGACAAGTTGATCCTCAAGCGTTGCCCGGCAGACGATTGCCCGCTATCGCTGAGAGGGAGAGCCTCGATTTCTTAAGCCGAAGGCCTGACGACCGAGGAGCAACGTCAGGCCGTCGTCCGTACGCGCCAGAAGTTCGGCACGCCCGAGCGGCGCCCCTATCTCCTGATGGGGGTGACGCGCTAAACCATTCAGTACGGGCCTGATCCGGAAGACGACATGCAGTGCGCCTGGCGCTGATCCGGTCGCGCTGATCCGGCTCACGGCGGAGCACTGCATAGGCCTCTGGCAATCCATCATGTGCGAGGTCGCCGCTGAAGACCACGAGATCGGCATCCCCATGATCGGAGATCACGCTGTCGATCGCGGCGGCCAGTCGCCGCGCCGGATCGCAGTCGAACAACAAGTCACCTTCCGGCACGAGGTGACAGTCGGTGATCTGGACAAGCTTGAGCATCGGCTATCCTTTCAGGGCTCCGAGACTGATCCCCTCGATGAAGCGGCGCTGGGCCATGAGAAATGCGATGATCAGGGGGGCGGTTATGATCACGGTGCCGGCCATCAGCTCACCGTAGCGGTCGCCGGCGTCCGCCGAGCGGAAGGCGAGGATCCCGAGCGGCGGTGTGTTGAGCTCGGGCGAGCGGATCGCGATGATCGGCCAGAACAGATCGTTCCAGTGCGACACGACCGAGAAGATCGCAAAGGCCGTCGCCGCCGGCATTGCCATCGGCAAGACGTTCCGCAGCATCACCGAGACCTCGGAGCAGCCATCGAGCCGGGCGGCGTCCAAGAGCTCCTTCGGGATCGTGCGGAAGAACTGCCGGAACAGGAACACGGCAAAAACCGATGCGGTGAACGGTGCGATCAGCGCGGTGTAGTTGTCCGCGAGGCCGCTGAGCGCCAGCCCCAGATACAGCGGCAGCGCGGTGGCTTGCATCGGCACCAGAAGCCCGAAGATCACGATGCCGAAAAGCACCTCACGCCCGCGAAAGCGCAGCTTGGCGAGAGCATAGGCGCAAGGCACCGCGAACAGGAGCTGGAAGACCAAGATCCCGGCACAGACGATAACCCCGTTCAGGAGATATCGCAGCAGCGGCTCGGCCCTGAGCGCGTCGGGGAAGTTCTGCAGACCCTCCCAGGAGCCGGGCACCAGCGAGAGGCTGCCACTGAAGATCTCGTCCACCGGTTTGATCGAGAACGCCAGCATGTAGACGAAGGGGAACAGAAACACAGCAGCAAAGGCGGAGAGGATCGCCAGCCTCAGAAGCGTGGACTTCCCCGATCGCGTGGTGCGGTTGAATTTTTTTGTATGATCGACCTCTGGTCGACGGGAATGATGGCCTCAG
>JBCBYB010000112.1:0-1683 GCA_039816045.1 Pseudomonadota bacterium | reverse complement strand
CACATGGCGCGCCGACCCTGACGCCATCATCGCCGCGAGAAACAGGGGGTTCCAAACGTTGGAATCAATCCACTAGCGCCACGCTGACCCGACCATACCCACAATTGCGTAATCGACCGGACACTTCTAACATCCTCAGGCTTTACGCTGCTTTCTGGTTTACGCTGACCTTGCTAGCTGATCCCGGAGCAGGGCGCTCTTGATCTATGCGGCCCGCGCCATCGCCAAGTCGATCCTCGCTTGGGTTGGTGTCCGGTAGCCGATGCTCGAGTGTCGTCTCTGCGGGGTGCAAAGGATCTCAATGTCGTTGCGAAGCGGCGAGCGCGGAGCGAGCAAGAGTGCGCGCCTCGCCTCGGCCCGGGTCTGGAACCGGGTGCCATGCCCGAGCTCCGTCTTGAGCGACCCGAAGACGTCGCGAAGCGGCGCGCGCACCGCGCGAACCATGGGGGCGTTTTCGAGGCAGTTTCCCTTCTGGCTCATTGACGCTGTGATCCCGTGCAGATCGAGGAGCTTGCGGTAGTCGCCACAAGCATATTGCACGCCGCGATCGCTGTGGTGGATCAGCCCTCTGGGCGGGCCCCGATTCCGGATCGCCATCTTCAGTGCATCCTCGCAGAGCGTGCTCTTCAGCCGCTCTGACATCGACCAACCGACGATCTCCATCGTTGCCAGGTCTTTGACAGTGGCCAGGTACAGCCACCCCTCGTTAGTCGGGATGTAGGAGATGTCGGCGAGCCAGACCGTGTCCGGCACGGCGGTCCTGAAGTTCCGGTCGAGCAGGTTCGGCGCGATTGCATGGGAATGTCGGCTGTCGGTGGTGATCGGCACACGGCGCTTTCTGCGCGGCAAGCGAATGCTGTCCGACGCTTTGCTTCCATCCCTGCGGGATGTCATCAGCTTGGCCTCCGTTCTTTTCGAGAGGCGATGGCCCCGATCGCGAAGTTCTGCTAGGATCCGGAGCGCCCGGGTACGGCACTTGGCTTACCTCGAAGATCGCCCAGACCACCTTCATAAGCTCCGCACGCCTGGCAGTGCGCTCGGCTCTTTGTGGGGCTGCGCGCTGCCAAGCGTGATACCAGCTCAGCGCGACGCTGAGCACCCGACAGAGACGGCGCCCGGCGTGTTCAGCGGCATGGGCGACGATGACGCCGCGAAACCACCCATCGAGCGGAAAAAGCCGAGGCCTTGCGCAGAACCTCAACCTCGTCACCTCCACCTCCGCCTTGAGCCGTTTGTTGTCGCGGCGAAGCTGGGACAACTCTGCCGCCTCGGCTCTTTAAGCCGCAATCGCCGCCGCCGAAGCCGCTGCATCCAACTCGAGCTTCCAGGTCTTCAGCTGCGTCGCCGTCACGCCAAGCTCCGCGGCGTCGCCAGAAAAGGACGCCCCAGGCTCAGACAGACGCACAACCGCCTGCTCCTTGGACTCCGGCGTGAACGGCCGCCTCACTCGTTTCGACATCCGCGTCCCTCCAGGTCAGTCCCTAACCTACCGCCTGGTCCGAGATCAGGGAGCAAGGGCAGCCGGCGCCATTGCTCGATCAGGGACCCGAGGATCAGGAAACGCTCCAGTGGATCGTTTGCCCGAGGGGCGGCCTCGCGGAGCGAGAAGAAGATCTCGCTGTTTAGGAGCTCGTCTCGGAAGCGGGCGTTGACATCGCGCAGCGACGCGCACGGAGTGTGGGG
>JBCBYB010000111.1:0-1695 GCA_039816045.1 Pseudomonadota bacterium | reverse complement strand
AGGCGCAGGACCCGGTGTTAAGGGCACGCCAAACAAGGAATGGAGCGCCCCATGGCCAAAGATTACGTCGTCAAAGACATCGCTCTCGCCGGCTACGGCCGCAAAGAGCTCGACATCGCTGAGACGGAGATGCCGGGCCTCATGGCCGCGCGTCAGGAGTATGGCGAGGCAAAGCCGCTCACCGGTGCGCGCATCGTGGGCTCGCTGCACATGACCATCCAAACCGCCGTCTTGATCGAGACGCTGACTGCGCTGGGCGCGGATGTGCGCTGGGCGTCCTGCAACATCTTCTCCACGCAAGATCACGCCGCGGCCGCGATCGCCGAAGGCGGCGTGCCGGTCTTTGCCGTCAAAGGCCAAACGCTCGAGGAGCACTGGGATTACCTCGACCGCTCCTTCCAGTTCGAAGACGGCCCCAACATGATCCTAGACGATGGCGGCGATGCGACGCTCTACGTCCTCCTCGGCGCTCGCGCCGAAGCGGGCGAGGACATTATCCCCGTCCCGCAATCCGAAGAGGAAGAGGTGATCAAAAAGCAGATCGCCAAGCGGATGGAGCAGAGCCCTGGCTGGTTCACCAAGATCCGGGATCAGATCAAGGGCGTCAGCGAAGAGACGACCACAGGCGTCCACCGCCTCTATGAGCTCAAGAAGAACGGCGAGCTTCCGTTCCCAGCGATCAACGTCAATGACAGCGTCACGAAGTCGAAGTTCGACAACAAGTACGGCTGCAAGGAAAGCCTCGTCGACGGGATCCGCCGCGCAACGGACACCATGATGGCAGGCAAGGTCGCCGTCGTGATGGGCTACGGTGACGTGGGCAAGGGCTCCGCCGCCTCGCTGCGTGGCGCAGGCGCCCGTGTGAAAGTGACCGAGGTCGATCCGATCTGCGCGCTTCAGGCCGCCATGGACGGTTTCGAGGTCGTGCTGCTCGAGGAAAACCTCGACGCCGACATCTTCATCACCACCACCGGCAACAAGGACGTCATCCGCATCGAGCACATGCGCGAGATGAAGGACATGGCGATCGTCGGCAACATCGGCCACTTCGACAACGAGATCCAGGTGGCTTCGCTCAAGAACCACAAGTGGACGAACATCAAGGAACAGGTGGACATGATCGAGATGCCCTCGGGCAACCGCATCATCCTGCTCTCCGAGGGGCGTCTGTTGAACCTCGGCAATGCCACGGGCCACCCGTCCTTCGTGATGTCTGCTTCCTTCACCAACCAGGTGCTCGCGCAGATCGAGCTTTGGACGAACGGCAAGGCCTACCAGAACGACGTCTACATCCTGCCCAAAGCGCTCGATGAGAAAGTGGCGCGCCTCCATCTCGACCGGATCGGCGTCAAGCTCACCTCGCTCGACAAAAGCCAGGCGGACTACATCGGCGTGACGGTTGAGGGTCCCTTCAAGCCCGAGCACTACCGCTACTAAGAGCCTCCGGCTTTCCCGGATTTCCGCAAACGCCGCCCTGAACCGGGCGGCGTTTCATCTTTCAGGCGTCCCTCAGCGCGCTTAGGGTCGCCTCATGAAATGGTTGCGCCGTTTGCTTTTTTGGTCGTGCCTCGCAGTGCTGGGGCTCGGGGTAAATCAGGCGCTCTATCATCCCGATACGCCGCTGCCCGCCGCTTGGAACCCCACCGCACCCTTTGACGTGGCGCACGTGCCCTCGCCCCTCACAGACTGGAAAAT
>JBCBYB010000110.1:0-1757 GCA_039816045.1 Pseudomonadota bacterium | reverse complement strand
AGGCAAGGATGGACATGGCCATGGCGCGGGCCGCATAGATCAATAGCGCCCTGGTCCGGGATCAGCCAGCAAGGTCACCCTGTAAAAATGCAGGTTTGCGGACAAAGCCGGCAAAGGGCGGCGGTACTGTGAATGACAACCTCTCCTGCTGCGTAGCCAATAAGATGGCCTAGTTCTATTGGCCGTTTGCATTGCTCCGACGGTCATAGAGCTCTTTAGCACGATCAAGTTCCGAGAAGTTTTGCTCGGCCCACCGATCCAAAGTGATCAACGCCTCACTGAGGGATTTTCCTACGGTGCTAAGCCTATAGTTCACATGAGGCGGGATGGTCTGCATGTCCTCGCGGACAACAAGCCCGTTGCGCTCGAGCTCGCGCAGTGTCTGCGTGAGCATCTTTTGCGATATGCCATCGATCCTGCGCATCAGACCACCGTTGCGCATCTGTTCCTGAGCGAGTGCGGAGATGATCAAAATTGACCACTTGCTCGCAATCAATTCCAGCGCGTCTCTTGCTGAGCAGTCCGCATCAAAGACGCTCGGTTCCGGTTTGGCTTCCCTCATGTCCGACACCATCGGTTACCAAAAGGTGCGTACTTTACGAATGGTGATCGCCGTTTGTAGGACTGACGGACAACTGTGTGCAAGAAGGAGATGGCTCTATGAAAGCGCTTGTTCTCAGCTCCAGTCCGCGCGCGGACGGCAACTCGATGCAATTGGCCCGGAATGCGTTCGCTGGTCTGCAGGATGCGGGACATGACGTCTCGCTGCATGATCTAAACGCGACGATCGGCTCATTTCTCAATGATTGCCGACGCTGTCGTCAGCTTGATGGAGACTGCGGGATCGTGGACGGATTCCGGGATCTGTTTATGGATGAGTTTTTGCCGGCGGATGGAGTGATCGTGGCAACTCCCATTTACTGGTATGGCATGTCCGCTCAGCTAAAGGCTTTTTTCGATCGGATGTTTTGCTATGTCGCTGCATCGCATCCCGCGTCATCTCAGGTGCTGTCCGCAATCCAAGGTAAGAGGATTGGACTGGTGCTCAGTTCGGAGGAGACGTTCCCCACCGTTTCCAGCGGGATTGTGCATCAGATGCAGGAGTTCAGCCGATACACGCGATCCACATTTGTGGGAGTGGTTCACGGACACGGCAATGCGAGAGGCGATGTGCACCGAGATCCGCGCAATCCCGTTCAAGCCGCTTATCAGTTTGGGCAGACCCTTTTCACGTCCCACGCGACAGATTTCAGCATCGATACGCCGCGACCTAGTGCCATGTGGAGGGAGATGACGTGTGAGGGCGGATCAGACAACCCAGCATCAAGCGCGAAAATAGCCAGTTGACCCTGTCTGGTGGTTCATTGTGGTTTTGCAAGTGGCCAAGATCCGAAGAACCCCTGTGCAATACCGAGGGCGATCTGCCGGAGGATTGCCCGGTTGATCTTTAGAGTTGCTGGCATTGTGAGGTGAACGAGGGCAGTAGAAGGCGCAGGGTCATTTTGAAAATGCGTAGCGCCGGAGGATCTCCGGTCCCTGGCCCCGCGCTGTGGTCGTCGCGCTTCCAATGGCCTCTCCGATCACACCCGGGCCACATCCTTGTTGGCAAGCCTCAGCCAATGCGTCGATCCTAGATATATGCCCGATTGGGGAATCAAAATCAATCTTAGTCTAGTACAATGGGCGAATGGTGTTGAAAAAGCCGGTGTTGAAGTCGTCGTGCCCGCCTGATTCACTTGTTCGGAAGAACAGGGAGG
>JBCBYB010000010.1:0-127721 GCA_039816045.1 Pseudomonadota bacterium | reverse complement strand
AACACCCTGCTCAGGCAGGACAGACTCTGGCAATCCAGAGATGCTTGACCATCACGGATACTCTATACGGCGCGCGACCCTGCGCCAACGGGCCTGACGCGCGAGCGCTGTGAGCGCCTCCCGGATCAACCTGAGCGCCGGCCCTGCGAGCCGCCGGTCAAGTTCCCGACCCGCCTGCACCCCGATCCCGCGATCGATCGTAGGCTCGACGATCAGCCGGGCCGCGATCTCACCGCGACTGCATTCACGCAGCACGTTGGAATAGGGCAGGATCGCCGCCCCCTCCCCCTCCATGGCGAAGGCGAGCATTGCGCCGGTGGTCTCCAGATCGCGCGCGATGCGGGCCGTGAGGCCGCGGGACCGGAACGCCCCCTCCACCAACCCGCGATAGCGCGGCGCACTCGGCAGCAGGAGCGGCAGACCGGCCACCTCCGAGAGCGGCACCGGCCCGCTCCCGCCGATCAGCTGAGGCGTGCCGACAAGATAGAGCGACTCCGTGAACAGCGCCTCGCTCTCGGTCGCCGGATCATAGCGCACCACGAGATCATAGCGCCCCTCCGCAAGGGCCGTCGCCAAGGCCTCGGAACGGTCCTCAAAAGCATGCAGCGTCACCCCCGGCAGCGCCATGGCAAAGCGCCGGTGCAGCTCCGGGATGATGAGCGCGCCGACCCCAAGGGGAACCGCGACCGACACCGCCTCCGGCAGGCGCGCACCGAGGCGCCGGACCTCCGCCTCTGCCGTTGTCTGCGCCGTCAGTGTGCTGCGCGCAAAGTCGAGGAACACTTCGCCCGCGGCCGTGAGCTCCACCCCCCGGCCGGTCCGGCGCAGCAGCGTCGCCTGCATCCGCGTCTCGAGATCGCGGACGGCCCGGCTGATCCCCGGCTGCGACACCCCGCGCCGGAGCGCCGCCTGGGTCATCCCCCCGGCCTCCACCACCGAAACGAAGAGCGCGAGATCAGCGAATTTCATACTAAATCCGTTATGGCTGATATCATAGCTTAGCAGGCGACGGCATCGGCGCAATCGGCAACCATGGCAGACCCGCACCCAGCCGAGGACCGCCATGACCGCCCGCCGCCAGCGCCGAGCCCGCAGCACCGCCCCAGAGACCACACCCTTCCGTCCGGCCCGCCGCGCCTATGCGCCGGTCGACGTGCTGACGCCGGAGCAGGAGGACCGGGTGCACGCGCTCTCGCTGCGCCTGCTCGCCGAGACGGGGCTGAAGTTCCTCTCCGAGGAGACCTGGCCGATCCTGGAGGCCGCAGGCTGCACCGTCGACCGTGGCACAGGCATGGTGCAGATGCCGGCGGAGGTGGTGGAGCATCACCTCGCTCAGGCCCCGGGGCGGTTCACGATCCGCGCCCGCAACCCCGAGAACGACCTCTCCATCGGGGGCGACGAGATCCACTACGGCTCGGCCTCCTCCGCGCCCAATGTGCTGGACATGGACCGCGGGCGGCGCCCCGGCACCCAGGCCGATTTCGAAGCGCTGGTGAAGCTCAACCACATGCTCGGCACCTGCGGCTTTCACTCAGGCCATCCGGTGGAGCCCATCGACGCCCCCGCCAACACCCGCCACCTGACGAGCGGGCAGGCCTGGCACACGCTCTCGGACAAGGTGCTCAGGGTCTATGCGATCGGGCGCACGCGGGTCGAGGACAGCCTCGACATGATCGAGATCGCCCACGGGATCGACCGCGAGGAGCTCCGCCGCGCGCCCCGCATCCACGGCTCGATCAATGTGAACTCGCCGCTGGTGATGGACGCGCCGCTGATCGAAGCGGCGATGGAGCTCGCCCGCAACGGCCAGGTCAACGTGATCTCTCCAGTGGCGATGGCGGGGGCGATGTCGCCGATCACGCTCTCGGGCTCGGTGATCCAGTGCAATGCCGAGTGCATCGGTGTGATCGCCTTCCTGCAGATGGTGGCGCCCGGCTGCCCTTGCTTCTACGGCGTGCTGACGACCCCGGTCGACATGAAGTCCGGCGCGCCCGCGATGGGGGTGCCGGAGGGGGTGACGGGGACGCTTGCCAACGGTCAGATGGCCCGGCGCTATGACCTGCCACAACGGGTCTGGCTCGGCTCGACCTCGGTGGCGCCCGATGCCCAGAGCGCCTGGGAGAGCATGTTCTCCCTCTGGGCGGCGCAGCTCTCGGGCGCGCATTTCGTCTATCATGCGCATGGATGGATGGAAGGCGGGCTCACGACCGGCTATGAGAAGACGGTGATCGACAGCGAGATGATCGGAATGATGGGCGCTTTGCGGGGAGGCATAGACCTCTCGGATGCGGAAGAGGCGATGGAGGCGATTGCGGCGGTGGGCCCGGGCGGGCACTTCCTCGGCTCGCCCCACACGGTGGCACGCTATGAGACGGCGTTCCATGCGCCCGATATTGCAGACTGGCGGCCCTATGAGTTCTGGCAGGACAACGGCTCGCCCGACACCGCAAAGCGCGCCAACGCCCGGTGGAAGGCGCTGCTCGAGGCCTATGCGCCGCCGCCGATGGAGGCCGACCGGCGCGAGGCGCTCGATGCTTATGTGGCCCGGCGAACCCGCGAGATCGGCGATGCCGAGATCTGAGCCGTATTGGTGGGAGGATGCGGGGGCGCCCGCCTCGCCTGCGCCCGAGGCCCTGCCCGCGGAGGTCGATGTCCTGATCATCGGCGCGGGGCTGACCGGGCTCTCGGCCGCACGCACGCTGGCGAAGGCCGGGCGCTCTGTCCTGGTGCTCGATGCCGGCGCGCCGGGGATCGGGGCGTCGTCCCGCAATGGCGGCATGGTGGGCGGCGGGCACCGGCTCTCGCTCGAGCAACTCACGGCGCGCTATGGCCGGGACACCGCGGTCGCCCTGCTGCGGGAGGCCCATATCGAGGCCCATGCCTTTGTCCGCACCCTGATGGCCGAGGAGCAGATCGCCTGCGATTATGCCGAGACCGGGCGGTTCCGCGGCTTCTGGAACGCCTCGGAATACGAGACGACCGCGCGGGCGACCGACGCGTTGACCGCAGCCATCGGGCTCGAGGCAGAGCTGGTCTCGCAAGACCGCCAGCGCGAGGAGGTCGCCTCAGATCTCTACCGCGGCGGCATCGTCTATCCGCGCCATGGCGGGCTGAACCCGGCGAAATGGGTGGCGGGGATGCTGGCCGCTGCCCGCCGGGCCGGCGCCCGCGTCGAGGGGGACACCCCCGTCACCGCCGTCACCCCGGACGGGCCCGCCATGCGCGTCGAGACCGCCCGCGGCACCCTCCGCGCCGGCCAGGTGCTCGCGGCCACCAACGGCTACACACCCGCAGCGCTGCCGCAGCACCGGCGCATCGTGCCCGTGCCCTCCTTCATCGTCGCCACAGAACCGCTCGGAGAGAACCGCATCCGCGCACTCTTCCCAAAGGGGCGCATGATCGTCGAGAGCCGCGAGCGCCACTGCTACTACCGCCCCTCGCCGGATGGCAAACGCATCGTCTTCGGCGGACGGGCCGCGATGTACGAGGCCGGCGAGCGCTTCACCGAACGCCAGCTGACCGGCCTTTTGGGTCAGATCTTCCCCGATCTCGGCCCGGTCGGCATCACCCACCATTGGCGCGGGCGCACCGGGTTCGGCTTCGGGTTGCTGCCCCATGTGGGCCAAATCGACGGCATCTGGCACGCCATGGGCTACAGCGGGAACGGCAACACCATGGCCCCCTATCTCGGCCACAAGGCGGCGCTCGCGATGCTGGGGGACCCCGCCGCCGAGACCGCTTTTTCACAGACAACCCTCGAGACCCGCTGGTGGCACCGCGCCACCCCATCGGACACGCCCTGGTTCCTGCCCGCGGCCGATCTCGTCTTCCGCGCCCGCGATGCCTGGGCCGGGCTCGGACGGCGCTGAGAGAAAAGCGCGGCAGCCGAGGCCTGTGGGGGAGTGACCGGGTCCAGCCGCCGCGACGCCCGCATGGGTGGGTGGGGCCTCGGCTGCCGCGCACCTCAGCAGTCCAGGAGGATCTTGCCGATATGCGCGCTGCTGTCCATCAGCCGGTGCGCCGCCACCGCCTCTGAGAGCGGGAAGCGGCTGTGGATCACCGGACCCACCCGCCCCGCCTCGATCAAGGGCCAGACCCGACCGCGCAGCGCATCCGCGATCGCCCCCTTCTCCGCCACCGAACGCGGACGCAGGGTCGAGCCCGTCAGGGTCAGCCGCTTCAGCATCATCGGCAGCAGGTCGATCTCCATCCGCCTCGGCTGCTGAAAGGCGATCTGCACCAGCCGCCCTTGCACCGCCAGGGCCTGGATGTTCCGCGCCACATAATCCCCGCCCACCATATCGAGCACCAGATCCACCCCGCGCCCCTCGGTCGCCTCGCGGCTTGCGGCGACGAAGTCTTCCTGGCGGTAGAGGATGGCGCGCTCGGCCCCAAGCGCGCGACAGGCCTCGGCCTTGGCCTCCGAGCCCACCGTCACCAGCACCCGCGCCCCGAAGGCCACCGCGAGCTGGATTGCCGTGGTCCCGATCCCGCTCGAGCCGCCATGGATCAGCACCGTCTCGCCCGAGACCAGCCGGCCCCGCTCGAACACATTGGTCCAGACAGTGAAGACCGTCTCCGGCAGAGCCGCCGCCTCCGCCACGCTGAGCCCCTTCGGCACCGGCAGGCATTGCGGCTCGGGGGCGGTGCAATACTCCGCATAGCCGCCTCCCGCCACCAAAGCGCACACCTCTGCCCCCTCGGCCAACTGTGTGCCCGGACCGCAGGCCACCACGGTGCCTGCGACCTCCAGCCCCGGCACCGGCGAGGTGCCCGGCGGCGGTGCATAGTTGCCAGTGCGCTGGAGCACGTCCGGCCGGTTCACTCCGGCGGCCGCGACCCGGATCAGCACCTCGCCCGGGCCAGGCTCCGGCACAGGGCCGCGGGCGGGGGTCAGCACCTCGGGCCCGCCGAAGCGGGGCAGGTCGATATAGGCCATGTCGGTCGGAATCGGCTGGGGCATCTCGGGCACTCCTATGAGGAGTGCCAAAATGGCCGGGCCAGCGCCCGCGGGCAAGCTCAGGCGCGCAACGCTGCGCGCACCTCCCGCTCCAGCACATCCAGAAAGCGGGAGCGATCCGCCTTGGAGAAGGATTTGCCCCCGCCGCCCTGGTCAAGCGGCGAGGCCGCGCGCAGATCCGCCATCAGATCCCGCATGGCGAGCTGCTGGCCGATGTTAGCCTGGGTCAGCGTCTCGCCGTTCGGTCGCAGCACCCGGGCGCCCGCCTCGACACAGCGCGCGGCCAAAGGCACGTCCGCCGTGACGCAGAGATCGCCCGGGCCGATGCGCTCGGCGATCCAGATATCCGCCGCATCGGCGCCATCGGGAACGATCACCGTCTCGACCAGCGGATCCGGATCGGGCCGGATGCCGCCATTCGAGACGATCAGCACCCGGACCTTATGGCGTTGCGCGACGCGGATCGCCTCGGCCCGCACGGGGCAGGCGTCGGCGTCGACATAGAGCGCAGTCACCCGGGCGTCAGGCCGCGTCGCGGCGCGGGCCCCGGCGGCGGGAGCGCTGGGGTTTGGCCGACCTCGGCTGGCCGTCGCCCTGCGGCTTGGCCTTGGGCTTTCCTTGCGGCTTCGGACCGCCCCCGCGCCGCCGCGGTTGCTGCGGCTGGCGTATGCCGCCGCGCGCGCCGCCGGTCTCCTCGAAACCGGGCTGGCCCGGCGCGATCAGCCGCTGCCCCGTCAGCTTCTCGATGGCCCGCAGCTTGTCCGCCTCATCCGGGGTGCAGAGCGCAATCGCAATGCCCTCGGCCCCGTTACGCCCGGTGCGCCCGATGCGGTGGACATAGGCCTCCGCCTCGTCCGGCAGGTCGAACTGCACCACATGGGTGATGTCCTGCACATCGATCCCGCGTGCCGCGATGTCGGTCGCGACCAGCACCGGAAGCCGGCCCGAGGCAAACCCTTTGAGTGCCGCCTGGCGGGCGTTCTGCGCCTTGTCACCGTGGATTGCGGCCGCGTCGATGCCGTCCTTCTTGAGGTTCTGCACCACCCGGTCGGCGCCGCGTTTCGTCCGCGCAAACACGATCACGCGCCGCGCCTCGGGGGCGGAGAGGATCGCCGCAAGCCGGTCGCGTTTGGCGGGCCGGTCGATCCACTCGACCGACTGGGTGATCCGCTGCACCGTTTTGCCGGGCGGGGTCACCTCGACCCGCAGCGGATCGCGGAGGAGCCCGGCTGCCAGGCCCTCAACCTCCTCCGGCATGGTGGCCGAGAACAGCGCCGTCTGGCGCCGCGGGTGGAGCTGGCGCGCGATCTCCTGCACCTGCTTCACAAAACCCATGTCGAGCATCCGGTCCGCCTCGTCGAGCACGAAGAACCGGGTCTCGTCAAAGCGCACATGGCGGTCCAGCATCAGGTCGGTCAGCCGACCGGGCGTCGCGATGAGCACATCCACTCCGCGCGACAGCGTGCGGATCTGCTGGCCCCGCGGCATGCCGCCGAGCACGAGCAGGAACGACAGCCGCGCCCCGCCCGCGAGCTTGCGCAGCGTCTCCTGGATCTGCACGGCGAGCTCACGCGTCGGGGCGAGGATCAGGGCGCGGGCGGTCTTCGGCGCCGGGCGGCCCGGCATCTCGACGAGCTGGTGCAGCATCGGCAGACCGAAGGCGGCGGTTTTGCCGGTGCCGGTCTGGGCGATGCCGAGGAGGTCGCGACCCTCCATCTGCGGCGCGATCGACTGCGCCTGGATCGGGGTGGGCGTCTCGAAGCCCGCGCGCGCAAGCCCGTCGATGAGCGGGCGCGCTAGGCCGAAGCCCAAGAAGTCTGCTGGCACGGCCGTATCGGCCGCGATCGGGGTTTGATCGGTCAAAACAAATCCTTGGCGTCGCGCGAGACGTCGCTCGCGCGGGATGTCGGCACCAGGCGCAACTGGCGGGGACAAGTTGGATGTCGCGGCATAACGGGGCAATGCCCACGCATTTGCGCTGCCGCGGTGCGCCCCGGTCCGATAAGGCTCCGGCCAAAAGGCGCCAGTGGCCGCATGCCACCGTCAGGGGCGTATATGCCGTCGGATCTGACGGATGGCAAGGCCACCAGGGTAGACGCCGGAAGAGCGTCCCCTTTTCGCCACGCTGCCAGAGGAGTAGACAGGGCTATGGTGGAAGAGACCGGAGCCCGCCCCCGCTACCATCATGGGGATTTGAAGGCCGCCCTGATCGAGGCGACCCTGGCGCTCTTGTCCAAGCGCCGGCTTGAGGACATTCGCGTCGCCGATGCCGCGCGCGCAGCCCGTGTCAGCAGTGCGGCCCCTTATCGGCACTTCACCGACCGCGACGATCTGTTGGCGCATGTGGCGGCGGAGGGGTTTCACCGGCTGAACGCCGCAATCACGCGCGGCTTCGATGCGGAACCGGCGGGCTCGGTCGAGGCGATTGTGGCGGGTGGCTGCGCCTATACCGAGTTCGGTGCGGCGAACCCGGAGCTTTTTCACCTGATGTGGGGCGCGGCGCGGGACCACCGGGCCTATGACATCGCGCGCCAGAGCGGTCGGATCTGCTATGGCACCTTCCTCGCGCGGCTGGCCAGCACCATGGAGGCGGAGGGGCTCGGGCATCACGACCCGCAGGTCTTCGGCGCGCCGCTCTGGGCCATGGTGCATGGGTTTGCCGGGCTGCTGATCGGCAAGCCGGGCCAGTATTGCGACGGGCTCGACTATGTCCGGGGCTGTATCGGGAGCGGCACGCGCGCCTATTTCGCCGGTGCCCGGCGGGTGGAGGGGTGATCCCCTAGAACCGCAGGCGAAAGCGTGGGCCGGGCGGGGTCGCGGGCTGAAACCCCATCGCAAGGTAGCGCGCCTGGGCGTCGTGGTTATCCGCATGGGTGCCGATGGTGATCGAGCGGCAGCCGAGCGCCTGAGCCTCAGCAATCGCCGCATCCACCAGCGCACGCCCGATCCGCTGCCCGCGCCGGTCCGGGTCGACGAAGAGGTGATGGATGTCCATCCCCCGCTCGCCCGCCTGAAACTTCGCAAGCGGCACCAGTGCGGCATAGCCCACCAGACGGTCTGCCTCGGCCACCAAGACCCGGACCCAAGGCGGATCGGTGAAGACATCGCGGGCCAACGCCTCCGCCGTCAGGGTCGCGGTGTCGCCGTGATGGGCCGCGAGACCCTCTACCATGGCGAGCAGCGCCGCCGCATCGCCCGGGCAAGCCCGGCGGATCATAGGGGCGGCGCTGGTCTCCATCGGTGGCTCCGTGGGCGGCTGCGGTCAGGGCGCTCCATACCCTCCGCCGCCCGGGGTCTCCATCAGGAACACATCGTCCGGCGCCATTTCCGCGGCATCGTTGCCCTGGAGCGGCTCAACGGTGCCATCCGCGCGCTCGACCGCGTTCTGTCCGCAGGCCCCCGGCGCGCCCCCGGCAGCCCCCTGCGGCGGCACCTGGCGATGCGAGGTGAGCACGGTCGCGGTTGCCCCCTCCAGAAACCGCAGCCGCCGACGAATGCCGTCTCCCCCCCGGTGCGCCCCCTGCCCGCCCGAGCCGCGGCGCACCGCAAACTCCTCGAGCCGCACGGGGAAGCGTGCCTCCAACACCTCCGGATCGGTCATCCGCGTGTTGGTCATGTGGGAGTGCACGGCACTTGCGCCATGAAAGCCTGGGCCCGCGCCGCAGCCGCCGCAGATGGTCTCGTAGTTCTGGAAGCGGTCATTGCCCCAGACGAAGTTGTTCATCGTCCCCTGGCTGCCCGCGACGACCCCCAGCGCGCCATAGAGCGCATCGGCGATGGACTGGCTGACCTCGGTGTTGCCGGCGATCACGGCCGCCGGATAGGCCGGGTTGATCATGCTCCCCTCCGGTGCCACGATGCGCAGCGGCTTGAGGCACCCTTCGTTGAGCGGGATCTCCGCGCCCACCAGCGTCCGGAAGACATAGAGGACCACGGCGCGCGCCACCGCGAGCGGGGCGTTGTAGTTGCCGGGGTCTTGGGGGCTGGTGCCGGTGAAGTCGATCACCGCCTCCCGCGCCTCCCGGTCGACGCGGATCGCGACCTCGATCTTGGCGCCGCTGTCGAGCGCGTAGCTGTTCCGCCCATCGGTCAACGCGCCCAGGACCCGGCGCACGCTCTCCTCGGCGTTGTCCTGGACGTGGCCCATATAGGCCTGCACCGCCTCCAGCCCGAAATTGGCGATCATCCGGCGCACCTCGCGCGCGCCAGTCTCGTTCGCCGCGATCTGGGCGGCGAGGTCGGCCATGTTCTCCTCGATGTTGCGACAGGGATAGCGCCCGGAGGTCAGCAGCGCGCGGGTCTCCTCCTCGCGCATCCGGCCCTGCTCGATCAGGAGGAAGTTGTCGATCAGCACGCCCTCCTCCTCGATGTGGCGGCTGTCGGGGGGGGCCGAGCCGGGCGTCTTGCCGCCGATATCCGCGTGATGCCCGCGCGAGCCGACCCAGAAGAGCACCTCCGCGCCGTCCTCGTCGAACACGGGCGTGATCACGGTCACATCCGGCAAGTGCGTGCCGCCGTCAAACGGCGCGTTCAGCATGAAGACATCGCCGGGGCGAACCGTGGGGTTGCGCTCGATCACCGTGCGGACCGAGGCGCCCATGGAGCCGAGATGCACCGGCACGTGGGGGGCGTTGGCCACCAGCCCGCCGCCCGCGTCGAAGAGGGCGCAGGAGAAGTCCAGCCGCTCCTTAATGTTCACCGAATAGGCGGTGTTGGCGAGTGTCGCGCCCATCTGCTCCGCGATCGACATGAAGAGGTTGTTGAACACCTCGAGCAGGATCGGGTCGGCCTCGGTGCCCACCGCCTCGCGTTTCGGGCGCGGGACGGCACGGGTGAGGATGAGATTACCGAACGGGTCGATCTCGCCCGCCCAGCCCGGTTCGATGACGTTGGTGCCCGTGGGCTCGGTGATAATGGCGGGCCCGGCGATGCGCTGCCCGGGGAGCAGACGCGTGCGGTCATAGAGAGGGGCTTCGTGGCGCGTGCCGTCGGAGGTGAAACCGATCTCGGCCTGCGACTCGGGCGTTGTGTGGGTGGGGTCCGCGCGGGTCTCGGGCACGGTGCCCGCGCCGCCCACGACCTCGACCGAGAGCGCCTCGATCAGCAGATCCCGCTCGCCCGCCGAGAAGCCGTAACGCGCCCGGTGGGCCGCATCGAAACGGCTGCGCATCTCCACCTCGGTCCCGAAAGCCACCTCGAGCGCGACCGTGGAGCCGGGATAGCGCAGATGCGCGCGGGAGAGTGTTTCCATCTCCGTCACACCCTGGTCGGCGACCTCCGCCTCAGCCTCGGCAGCCATCTCGGCAAGCGCTGCCTCCGCCGCTGCGGTGTCGGCCACCGGACGGTCGAGCTGGCGCTGACGCAGCGCCCGGATCTCGGCGAGCCCCATGCCATAGGCCGAGAGCACGCCTGCGAAGGGATGCAGAAACACCGTCTCCATCCCCAGCGCATCCGCCACCAGACAGGCGTGCTGCCCGCCTGCCCCGCCGAAACAGTTGAGCGTATAGCCGGTGACGTCATAGCCGCGCTGGACGGAGATCTTCTTGATCGCGTTGGCCATGTTCTCGACGGCGATGCGGAGGAAGCCTTCGGCGACGGCCTCCGCGCTCATCTCCGCCTGGCCGGTCTCCGCGGCAATCTGGGCCGCCAGGGTTGCAAAGCCCGCCCGCACGGCCTCCACATCCAGCGGCTGGTCACCGCCGGGGCCGAAGACGGCCGGGAAATGCGCGGGGTTCAGCTTGCCGAGCAACACGTTGCAGTCGGTCACCGTCAGCGGCCCGCCGCGGCGATAGCAGGCTGGCCCAGGGTTCGCCCCCGCGCTCTCCGGGCCGACCTGGAACCGCCCGTCGCGGAAGGCCAGGATCGAACCGCCGCCCGCCGCCACCGTGTGGATGTGCATCATCGGGGCCCGCATCCGGACACCCGCAACCTCGGTCTCAAGACTCCGCTCGTACTCGCCGGCATAGTGGCAGACATCCGTCGACGTCCCGCCCATGTCGAAGCCGATCAGCCGGTCGTGCCCCGCGAGGCCCGCCGTCTTGACCATCCCCACGACGCCGCCCGCGGGGCCGGAGAGGATCGCATCCTTGCCCTGGAACAGCGCCGCATCCGTCAGCCCACCCGAGGACTGCATGAAGAGAAGCCGCGTGTCCTCCCCCAGCGCCCCCTGCACCCGGTCCACATAGCGGCGCAGGATCGGCGAGAGATAGGCATCCACCACGGTCGTATCGCCACGGGAGACGAGCTTGATCAGCGGGCTGGTCTGGTGCGAGGTCGAGATCTGTGTGAACCCCGCCTCGGCCGCGAGCGCCGCCGTGCGCGCCTCGTGCGCCGGGTTCCGATAGCCGTGCATGTAGGCGATGGCGACGGCGCGGATGCCGTCCTTGTGGGCCTCGGCCAGCGCCGCGCGCACCGCATCCTCGTCAAGCGCGGTCAGCACTGCGCCATCGGCGGCCAGCCGCTCCGGGATCTCGGCCACCCGCTCATGCAGAAGCTCCGGCAGGCGGATGTCGAGATCGAAGAGCCGCGGGCGGTTCTGATAGCCGATCCGGAGCAGGTCCCCGAAGCCTTGGGTGATCAGCAGCAGCGTCCGGTCGCCCTTGCGCTCGAGCAGCGCGTTGGTGGCCACGGTCGTGCCCATCTTCACCGCCTCGATGCTGCCCGGTGCAATCGGGCCGTCGCCTGCGCCGAGAAGCTGCCGGATCCCCTCCACCGCCGCGTCCGCATAGGCCTCCGGGTTCTCGGACAGCAGCTTGTGGGTCAGCAACTGCCCCTGCGGCGTGCGTCCGACGATGTCGGTGAAGGTGCCACCCCGGTCGATCCAGAATTGCCACATGGCAGACGTCTCCTGTTGGCGCCGATAAAGGCGCGCATATCTATATGAAATCGCTCAGTAAACGAGCGAAGGAAGCCAGAGAGCGATCCCTGGGAAGGCGAGCAGAAGCGCGATCATCGCGACCATGGCCACCACGAACGGAAGCGCCCCCACCATCACATCCGAGAGCGCGCCGCGCGGCCGGATGCCCTGCACCACATAGAGGTTGATGCCGATCGGCGGGGTGATCAGCGCGGTCTCGAGCAGCACCATCAGCAGGATGCCGAACCAGACCGGGTCGTAGCCGAGCGCGATCACGATGGGGGTCACCAGCGGGGCTGTGGTCAGCAGCATGGAGAGCGTCTCCATGAAGCAGCCGAGGATGAGCAGGAAGCCCACGATCAGCAGCATGGTCTCGAGCGGGGAGAGCCCGAGGCCGGTGATGAAGTCCGTCAGCGCCCGCGTCAGCCCGATGACCGAGAGCACGAAGTTCAGGAATACCGCCGCCAGGATGATCAGCATGATCATCGCCGTGGTGCGCATGGTGCCCTCGACCGCGTGGCGCAGCATCTCGACGCTGAGCGTGCCGTTGGCGGCCGCCAGCCCCATGGCCGCGACCACGCCGAGGGAGGCCGCCTCAGTCGGCGTCGCCAGCCCGGCATAGATCGAGCCGACCACCACCAGGAAGATCCCGATGGGCGGCAGGAGCGAGGGCAGCGCGGCCACCCGCTCGGCCCAGTCCACCGTCACCCGCTCTCCGCCCCATTCGGGTCGGGCCAGGCAGGCGATGATCACCGTCACCATGAAGAGCGCGGCCAGCAGGAACCCAGGCAGGAAGCCGGCGAGGTAGAGCTCCGGCACCGATGTGTCGGTCAGCAGGCCGTAAAGGATGAGGTTGATCGAGGGCGGGATCAGGATCCCGAGCGTGCCGCCCGCGGCAATGGTGCCGAGGAACAGCCGCTCGTTGTAGCCGCGCCGCTCGATCTGCGGCAGGGCCACCGTGCCGATGGTGGCGGCTGTGGCGACCGAGGAGCCCGATGTGGCGGCAAAGAGCGCCGAGGAGCCGACATTCGAGTGCATCAGCCCGCCCGGCAACCAACCGAGCCATTTGACGATGCCGTCATACATCCGCTCGGTGATCCCGGCGCGCAGCAGGATCTCGCCCAGCAGCACGAACATGGGGATCGCGACCAGCAGGAAGTCGGTGCCGGTCTGCCAGACCATGTCGCCGAGCGCGCGGTGGAGCGGCATCGGGCTGTCGAGATACTGGAGTGTCAGCCCGAGCCATCCGAGCGCCGCCGCAACGGGCACCGCCGCCGCGATCAGCCCCAGGAGAATGAGAAGCGTTTTGGTCAGCATCAGACTTTCTCGTCTTCGATCTGCTGCTCGAGGGTCTTCATACCCACGAGATCGGAAGCGCCCTCGGCATCGCCCCGCAGCCGCCGCATCACCGCCCCCACCAGCAGCAGCACGCCGCAGGCCACGAACAGGATCCAGCCGATGAGCCAGGGGATCTGCGGGATCGCCAGCGGCGTGCGCAGCGGCGTGATCGAGCGCGAGCCGTGCGCCAGCGTGTCCGCCACCATCCCCCAGGCCGTCCAGGCGATGATCGCGGCAAACCCCGTGAGCAGCGCCAGTCCAATCAGATCCGCCACGAACCGCACGGGTTTCGGCAGCAGCACATAGAGCGCGTCCACCCGGATGTGCGCCCGCTCGAACAGCGCATAGGAGAAGGCCAGCGCGGTCGCCACGGCAAAGGCGTAACCCGAGATCTCATCCGCCCCGCCGATCGAGACATTGGCAAACTTGCGCAGGAACACCTCGGCGGTCACCAGCAGCGCAGAGCCGATCAGGAGCACGCCTCCCAGCCAGACAAGCCAGCGGCTGAGTGTGTGAGACGCACGGATCATGCGGTCCATTTCTGGCTCTCCTTGTCAACAGGGTTGGGAGGGTGACGGTCGCACGGAGTACGGGGACCGTCCATCGTCTTGCCAGTCGGGATCGCAACCCCGGCCTGGTGCCGGGCCCCGGGCCGCAGCCCGAGGCCCGCTCGCTCAGTTGGTGGCGGCCAGACCCAGGATCGAGCCGACCGTGGCATTCCAGTTCGCCGCGCACTCCTCGCCGCACCGCTCGGCCCAACGCTTCAGAACCACCTCGTTGGCGATCTTGTCACGGGCCGCCAGATCTTCGGCGGAGGGCTCGACCAGCACCATGGAACCGGGCTCGCCGATGTCACATTTGCCGCCGGTGATGCAGGAAATCGCCACCTCGTCCTCGGACGCGGTTTCTTCCCACATGGCGTCCGTCAGCGCATCGAGCTCCGTGGTCAGCATCGCCTGCTGATCGGGCGTGAGGCTGTTCCACTTGTCCATGTTCATCGCGCCGAAGGCGAGGCCCCAGCCGACCCGCAGCGTGTAGGCATGGGTCGCAACCTGGTGCCACTTCGCCTTATAGGCCGACATGGTGCCCGTGATGCCGCAATCGACGACGCCCTTCTCCAGCGCCGGGATCACCTCGGCGAACGGAACGGTGACCGAGGTGCCGCCCGCCCCCTCGACAAAATCGCCGAGCGTGGTGGCGTAGACGCGGATCTTCTTGCCCTTGAGGTCGGCGATGCCGTTCACCTCGCCGCGGCACCAGAGGGTCTGGCTCGGGAACGGGTAGAGCTGCAAGAGCTTCGCGTTGTAGATCTCCTCGAACGCCTTCTCGAGCGTCGGGAAATAGGCTTCGGCGACCTGACGCTGGGTCTCGATGTCCTGGGTCACCGAGGAGAGATCGCCGCCTTCGAAGATGGCGTTCTCCGCGGCCACATAGCCCGGCAGGCCATAGGCGTAGTCGAAGACGCCGAGCTTCACGAGCCGCATGATCTCGAACCCTTTCAGCCCGAGCTCGGTTTGCGGCTTGATGTCGCCAACGATCTCTCCCTCCGAGGCGGCCTGGATCCGCTCCGACCAAAACGGCCCTTCATGCTTCTGGTAATTGGTCAGGCTGCCCCAGGTGCCCACAGCCTTGATCGACGTGACGCGATCTGCGGCGGCGGCCGTGGACATTGTAAGCACACCAATCACGGTGGCTTTGATCAATACGCGCATTGCTTGCATGGTCTCTCTCCTGTTGGGTTTGTCTTTGGTCGGTTCAGAGCAGCGGGGTCGCCGCCATTTCGTCGGTGTCGGCGATCAGCATGTGGCCGGGGCGATGGGTGATCACCCGCGGCAGACGGGCAGCCTCGAGGGCGTTCTGGGGGGTCACCCCGCAGGCCCAGAAAACCGGGACCTCGCCGGGTTCGGGCATCACCGGGTCGCCCCAATCGGGTTTGGCGAGATCGATGATGCCGAGCGCCGCCGGGTCCCCGACGTGCACGGGTTTGCCATGGGCTTGGGGGTAGCGCGCCGAGATCTGCTGCACCTCGGCGATCCTTTCCAAGGCCACAGGGCGCATCGAGACGACCAGCCCACCGCGGAACGGTCCGGAAGGCGCCGTCTCCACCGCAGTGCGATACATCGGCACCGTCCGGTTCTGCTCGATATGGCGCAGCGGGAAGCCGGCCTCGATCACCGCCCGCTCGAACGTGAAAGAGCAACCGATGGCAAAGCCGACGCTGTCCGCCTCCCAAATATCGCTGATATCGCTGCAATATCGCGTCTCAATATCGCCGCCATTATCGCAGTCGTAGACCGCATAGGCGGGCAGATCCGTGCGCAGATCGATGTCTTTGCCGAGGGCCGGGATGTGTGGTACTCCGGGCTTGGTCATGCCGACCAGCGGGCAGGGTTTCGGGTTTTGACGGCAGAACCCGGCGAAGGCCTCCGCATCCGCCTCGGGCAAGATCACCAGGTTGCACTGGAGCCGTCCGGGCGCCAGTCCCGCCGTCTGGCCCTGGTAGATGCCCGCCCGGATCGCAGCCCGGACCTCCGAGAGGGGTGCCCGGCGCAATGCCTCGTAGTCGATCAGGTCTTCAAGCTCCGCCATAGGGCCTCCGAATAGGTTGTTCCCCTCAGAATGCGCCAGCCAGGCGATCAGGTAAAATCGCGATTTTTTGTCAAAAGCGATCCGTGTTCGTGATCACCCTCCCAGGCACGCGCAACGTCCTGGGCGGTGTTTGCCGCGCTTCGGGCCAGAAAATTCGGCGGATCCGACACGTAAGATGCTGTGAACGCGAGGCTTTTCGGCATCCACCCCGGATCGATCCGGATCAGGCGACCGGCCGCGACCTCTGTCTCGACCACCACGTCAGGCAACGCGCCCACCCCGATTCCATCCCGCACCATCTGGATGCAGGCCGAGAGCGACGCACTCGGGAACAGCCGACACGCAGGGCCATAGCGCTCCAGCAAGGCGATGCGCAGCTCCGAATGGGGCCGGGTGTTCCGCGCGAAGGTGATCACCGGATGTGCGGTCAGCATCGCCTGGGGCCCCTGCCCCTCTGCGAGCTGCGGCGCGGCGAAAAACCCCACCTGGTAGCGCGGCAGCTCCAGATTCACCACCGTGTACTCCGAGACCGGCCCCATCAGCAGCGCCACATCGAGCGCCTGCGTCAACAGCGCATCGCGCAGATTCACCGAGACATCCACCGTCAGCTCGATGTCCAGCTGCGGATGCGATCGGTTGAGAGCGGCAACCAGCCGCGGCAGCCAGGAATGCACGATGGTCTCGGAGACGCCCAGGCGCAGACGCGCCTCGATCACACTCCTATCCGCGACGGTTTCTCCAACTTGATCAAGGATTTGGACGATCTGTTCGACATGCACGAGCAGCTGCCGTCCGGGCCCTGTCAGCCGGCTGCCGCCCGCCTCGCGCTCGAAGAGTTGCGTGCCGAGCCGGGTCTCCAGCGCCTGGATCCGGGCCGAGATCGCGGGCTGCGAGGTCGCCATCCGTTCGGCCGCGCGCCGAAACCCGCCGAGCCGCGCAACCCAGTAGAACGTCGTGAGCTGGGTGAGATTGAGGTCCATCGGCTCCCTTTCCGCCGCGCGGCGGTGGTTTTGCACTGCGGTGTTGCCAGTCTACCGAAAGTGGGGCAGCGTCGGGGTTCCCCAAGGTCGCAGCGTAGAACGCGGCCCGCAATTCGGGACAACAGAAGGACATCACACCATGACGCTCAAGCTCAAGACCCTCGCAGCCCCGCTGGTCGCAGCCGTGATCGGTGTCGGCATGGTCGGTGCCGCTGCCGCCCAGGACATGAAGTTCTGGCGCATCGGCACCGGCGGCGCCGGCGGCACCTATTTCCCGATCGGCGGTCTGATCGCCAACGCGATCTCCAACCCGCCGGGCTCACGCCCTTGCGACAAGGGCGGCTCCTGTGGCGTGCCGGGGCTCGTGGCCATCGCGGTCTCGACCAACGCCTCGGTCGCGAACGTGAACGCGATCCATGCGGGCCAGCTCGATGCGGGCCTGGCCGGTGCGCAGTCGGTCACGCAAGGCTATGAGGGCCAAGGGAAATTCGACGGCAACCCGAAGGAAAACATCCGGGTGATCGCGAACCTCTACCCCGAGGACATGCACCTGGTGACGCCGAAAGGCACCAAGCTCTCGAGCCTGAAGGACCTGGAAGGCATGAAGGTCGGCGTCGCGGCGGCCGGCTCGGGCACCCAGGTTTCGGTCCGGATGATCCTCGAGCACTATGGCATCAAGGCGGACGAGTACGAGCTCGGCCTGGCGCAGTCCTCGCAGCGGCTCGCGGACGGTCAGCTGGATGCCTTCTTCTATGCGGGCGGGACGCCATTTGCGGCCCTCATCCAGCTCGGCAGCACCAAAGGGTTCGAGCTCTATGAGTTCTCTGAAGAAGAGCGCAAGCAGATCAACGAGATCATCCCCTACTATGTCGAGAGCATGATCCCCGCCGGCACCTACGAGACCATCACCTATGACGTGCCGACGGTCGCGGTGAACGGTCAGCTGATCACCTCGGTCGAGCAGCCCGACGATCTGGTCTACGAGATCACCAAGGCGCTATGGAATGACAACACCCGCAAGCTGCTCGATAAGGGCCACGCGAAGGGCAAGGCAATCCGGCCGGAAACCGCGCTGAAAGGCGTGCTGATCCCGCTGCATCCGGGTGCCGAGAAGTTCTACAAAGAGGCAGGGCTGCTCGAGTAAGCCCCGTCCTCCGAGGGTCGGCGTCCGCGCCGGCCCCACCCCTGCCCCCCGTCCGGTCCGGGAGCCCCCATGGCCAAGTATGACGTCAAAGCCGCCGAAGCACTGGAGCGGCAATACGATACCGCGCTGCAAACCCGCTATATCGCGCCCTGGCTCGCGGGCTTCGTCTATGTCTTCTCGGTCATCTATGCGGGGTACCACTACATCACCGCCGGGCTCGGCGTGCCGGTCGACTACTGGCACATGGGCTGGCACATGTCCGGCGTCATCATCCTGGTCTACATCGGCTATCCGTTTCTGAAGACCGCCGATGCGATGGAGCCGAACGCCCCGGCCTGGTGGCGGATCGGCCAGGTGCCGCTCTGGGACTGGGTGCTGATGCTGCTCGGGATCGCCGGTGCGCTCTATATCGGCATCACCTGGTACGAGATCTCGTTTACATTCCTTGGCGGCCAGTACACCCTGCCCGAGCAGGTGCTGCGCCAGGGCGACCCGGCGACCATCGACATCGTCATGGGCACCATCCTGATCGTGGTGCTGCTGGAGGCCGTCAGGCGCACCCTCGGCATCGTGGTGCCGATCATCATCCTGATTTTCACGGGCTATGCGGTGTTCGGCCAGTACATGCCGCTCCAGATCTTGATGCATCCCGGGATCTCCTGGGCGCAGTACATCAACAACATGTATTTCCCGGCGGAGGGGATCTTCGGCGTCACGCTGTGGATCGTCTCGACCGTGGTGTTCCACTTTGTGCTGTTCGGCGTGCTGGCGCAGCGCATGGGGCTCGGGCAGTTCTTCGTCGACATCGCCGCCGTGATGGCCGGGCGCTATACGGGCGGGCTGGCGAAGGTCTCAGTGGTGAGCTCTGCGTTCTTCGGCACCATCAGCGGGTCGAGCATCGCCAACACCGTCTCGACCGGCTCGCTGACCATCCCGAACATGAAGCGCATGGGCTATCCTGGGCACCTCGCAGGCGGGGTCGAGGCGGCCTCTTCCGCGGGGGGACAGATCACGCCGCCGATCATGGGGGCCGCAGCCTTCGTGATGGCGGAGTTCCTGGAGGTCCCCTACACCACCGTGGTGCTGGCGGCCCTGGTGCCGGCTGCGATGCACTATATCGGCGTGCTCTCGATCGTGCATTTCCAGGCCAAGCGGCTCGGGCTGAAGGGCATGCCCGTGGCCGAGATCCCGCTCCTCTGGACGGTGATCAAGCGCGGCTGGCCGACCGCGATCCCGTTGGCCGTGCTGATCTATGTGCTGTTCTCCGGCTACTCGCCCCATATGGCCGCGTTCTGGGGGATCTCCTCAGCGCTCGCCATCGGGTTTCTTAACCCCATGCACCGGATCGGCCTGCGCGATGTGTTCGACGGCTGCGTGCTGGGGGTGAAATACGCGCTTGCGGTGGGAGCGGTCTGTGCCGCCATCGGGATCGTCGTGGGTGTGGTGAACTCCACCGGGCTCGGGTTTAGACTTGGGTTTATGGTGACCAACAGTGCGCGCACCATCGCCGAGGGGCTGTTGCCGCTGGTCGACTGGTTCCCGCTGGCGACCTTCGAGCTCGATGCCATCACCCTCTTCGTGTCGCTGGTGATGATCGCTGTGACTTGCATCCTGATGGGGGCGGGGCTGCCGACCACCGCGCTCTACATCATGCTGGCGACCGTGGCGCAGCCGGCGCTCGGAGACCTCGGGGTGCCGCCGCTCGCGAGCCACCTCTTCGTGCTCTATTACGGCGTGATCTCCGAGATCACCCCACCGGTCTGCGCCTCTGCCTATGCCGCGGCCGGGATCGCCGGTGCCAACCCCTTCCGAACGGGGCTGACGGCGTTCTCGCTGGGTCTCGCGAAGCTGATGGTGCCGATGGTCTTCGTCTACTCGCCGGCGATGCTGATCGTGATCGAGGAGCACTTCACCTGGGTGGACTTTATCTCAACCACCGTCAGTTGCGCGATCGGGGTCTTCATGCTGTCGACCACGGTGGCGGGCTACTTCCTCGCGCCGATGCCGGGGGTCGTGCGCTGCGCGATGGCACTGGCGGGCGTGCTGCTGGTGGCGCCGGGGACGACGAGCGATCTCTACGCCCTCGCGTTGCTCGTCCCGGTGATGACGCAACAGATCCTCAGCCGGCGGCGCGCGACGGCCGCCACCCCGTGAGCCCGCCCGACGTCACCGTCCTCGGCGCGGGCGCGGTGGGGATTGCCTCGGCCCTGTCGCTCGTGGAGGCGGGACTGACGGTCGAGGTGATCGACCGCGACCCGCCGGCCGCCGGCGCCTCCCACGGCAATGCAGGCGTGGTGTCTCCGTGGTCCTGCGTGCCGCAAGCACTGCCCGGCCTCTGGCGTTCCGTCCCACGCTGGCTGCTCGACCGGGAGGGGCCGCTGGCGCTGCGGGTCGCCCATGCCTGGCGCTTCGTCCCCTGGGCGCTGAAGTTCCTGGCCGCGGGCCGCGCCGACCGCCTGCCGGCCATCGCAGATGCCATGCACGCACTCTCCCGCCCGAGCGTCGAGCTCTACCGCCAGAACCTTGCGGGCACCGGGGCCGAGCACCTCCTGCGCGATGCCTGCTATCTCCATGTCTATCGCGAGGGCCGGCCGGATCTCACGGGGCCCGCCTGGCGCCTTCGGGAGGAGCGTGGCGTCCCCTTCCGCATCGTCGAAGGACCGGAGTTGGCGGAGATCGAACCCGCCCTCGCACCTGGCTCGGTTGCCGTGCTGATCGAGGGCCAGGGCCGCGCCATGGACCCGGGCGCCATCGGCCGCGCCATCGCCGAGAAGGCCGCCGCCAAGGGCGCCGACTTCCACCGCATGACGGTGGAGGCGATCCGCCCCGGCACAGAGGGCGGCTGGCAGCTGACGACCGACCAAGGCCCCCGCGACGCCCGCCACCTGGTGCTCGCCGCCGGCGCCTGGTCCGCGCGCCTGCTCGCACCGCTCGGGGTGCGCCTGCCGCTTGAGGCCGAACGCGGCTATCACGCGGTGCTGAAGGATCCAGGCATCGAGGTGCGCCACTCCATCATGGACGTCTCCGGCAAGTTCGTCGCGAGCGGCATGGCGGCGGGCATCCGCTGCGCCGGCACCGCGGAGTTCGGCGGGCTCGACGCCAAACCGGACATGCGCCGGGCCGAGATGCTGCGGGGTCAGGCGCTCCGGCTCTTCCCCGGCCTGCGCGATGGAGAGGTCGAGACCTGGTCGGGCGTCCGCCCCTCTTTCCCGGATAGCCTGCCCTGCATCGGCGCCCTGAAAGGCTTCCGCGACATCACCCTCGCCTTCGGGCACAGCCATTACGGCTTCGGCATGGCACCTGCGACCGGACGCATCGTGGCGGGCCTGGTGTCCGGGCGCCCGCCCAACACCGACCTCGCCCCCTATGCCGCGGAGCGCTTCGCATGAGCGCCGATGTGGCCATCATCGGCGGCGGCCTTCTGGGCTCCGCCATCGGCTACGGGCTCGCGCGTGCGGGGCTCTCGGTGACGGTGCTCGACGAGGGCGACAACGCCTTCCGCGCCGCGCGGGGCAATTTCGGCCTCGTGTGGGTGCAGGGCAAAGGCGCCTACAGCCCCGCCTATGCAGCCTGGACCCGCCGTTCCGCCACCCTTTGGCCCACATTCGCCGCCGAGCTTGCTGAGCGGACGGGCGTCGATCTGCAGCTCTCGCAGCCTGGCGGGATCGAGCTCTGCCTCTCAGAGGCTGCCTTCGAAGAGCGCCGCGCGAAGATGGAAGCGCTCGCCGCCCAAAACACCGGTTTCACCTACGAGATGCTCGGGCGGAACGCCGTGGCCCGCGAGATCCCAGGGATCGGGCCGGATGTGGTCGGCGGCTCCTGGTCGCCCCATGACGGGCACTGCGATCCGCTCCGGCTCCTGCGCGCGCTCCAGGCGGGGATCGTGGCACTCGGAGGGCAGATCCTGCCCGGTGCGCGGGTGACCGAGATCACCCGTGACGGCGAGGGGTTCCGGCTGGAGGCCGCGGCGACGCTGCGCGCAGAACGGGTGGTGCTCGCCGCAGGTCTCGGCAATGCAGCGCTTGCCCCGATGATCGGGCTCTCGCAACCAGTGCGGCCGGTCAAGGGCCAGATCCTGGTGACGGAACGCATGGCGCCGCTCCTACCCATGCCCACCACCCATATCCGCCAGACCGGTGATGGGACGGTGATGCTGGGCGACAGCCACGAGGAGGTCGGCCACGACATCGCCAGCACCACCCCAGTGATGCGCGAGATCGCCGACCGCGCACGGCGCAGCCTGCCAGCCCTGGCCCGTGCCAAGGTGGTGCGGAGTTGGGGGGCGCTGCGGGTTATGACGCCGGACGGGCTGCCGATCTATGATGCCTCCCCCAGCCAGCCCGGTGCCTATGCGGTCTCCTGCCACAGCGGGGTGACGCTCGCCGCCGCCCATGCGCTGGACTTTGCCGAGGCGGTCGCGGCGGGTGCCCTGCCACCCGCCCTCACCCCCCTGTCTGCGGAGAGGTTCGATGTTCAAGCCGCTTGAGACCCCGGGCGGGGTGATCGAGATCCGCTGGGAGGGGCGTGCCCTCGCGGTCGCCCCTGGCCAGACGGTCGCCGCAGCGCTGCTTGCCGCCGGGGTTGGCACCTTCCGTGAGACGCCAAAGAGCGGCGCCCCCCGCGGACCCTTTTGCCTGATGGGCACCTGCTTCGAGTGTCTGGTTGAGATCGACGGGGTCCCCGGCCTGCAAGCGTGCATGACCCCCGTGCGCGCGGGGATGGAGATCGCCCGCCAACGCGGCGCTCCGACGGAGGCGCCATGACACCCGAGGCCATTGTCATCGGTGCAGGCCCGGCAGGCATGACGGCGGCGGCGATCCTGGCCGAGGCCGGCGTGGCCACCCTGGTGCTCGATGAGAACCCCGCAGCGGGCGGGCAGATCTGGCGCGGGATCGAGGCGGCTCCCGCGACCCGGCGCACGCTGCTCGGAGAGGATTATGCGGCGGGTCTCGCAGTCGCCCGTCGGCTGGCGGCAAGTGGTGCGGACCATCGCCCCGGCACGACCGTCTGGCAGCTCTCGAGCCAGCGCGAGGTCGGCTGGACCGACGGCAGCCGCGCCCGGCTGACCACCGTACCCGTGGTGATCGTGGCCACCGGCGCGCAGGAGCGTCCGATGCCTGTCCCCGGCTGGACCCTGCCCGGTGTCATGACCGCTGGCGGCGCGCAGACGCTGCTGAAGAACGCCGGCATTGCGGCCGATGGCGCGGTCTTCGCCGGCACTGGCCCGCTGCTCTACCTCGTGGTCCGCCAATACCTTGCCGCCGGGATCCGTGTGGCAGCCGTGCTCGACACCACCGACCGCGGCCAGCGCAGCCGCGCCCTCCGCGAGATGCCCGCGGCGCTCACGCGGCCCGGACCGCTGCTCAAGGGGCTGGCTTGGATGCGCGAGATCACGCGCGCTGGCGTTCCCCTTGTCCGCGGCGTGACCGCGCTCAAGGTGCTGGGCGAAGAGGCCGCGACGGGCATCGCCTGGCGGGCGGGTCATGGCGATTGGCAAGAAATCGCCACCGAGCACGTCTTCCTCCACCAAGGGGTGGTGCCCTCCGTCAACCTCTCCATGGCCGCCGGGCTGGACCACGAATGGTGCGACCGTCAGCTCTGCTGGCGGCCAGAGACCGACGCCTGGGGCGAGAGCACGGCGGAGGGTATCTTTGTCGCGGGCGACGGCGCTGGCATCGCGGGCTGGTCCGCCGCCCAGGCGCGGGGCGAGATCGCAGCGCTCGCGGCCCTCACCCGGCTCGGACGCCTCGGCGAGAGCGACCGTGATGCCCGGGCCGCCGCCCCGCGCCGCGCCCTGGCCGCGGAAGAGCGCCTGCGTCCATTCCTCGACACATGGTTCCGCCCCGCCGACGCCTTCCGCCTGCCATCCGACGACACCATCGTCTGTCGCTGCGAGGAGATCACCGCCGGTGCGCTTCGAGAGGCGATCGGCATCGGCCTCGCGGGACCGAACCAGCTGAAGAGCTACTCGCGTGCCGGGATGGGACCCTGCCAGGGGCGGAGCTGTGGGCTGACGGTGCACGAGATGATGGCCGCAAGCACCGGTCGCCGGCCGTCCGAGCTGGAGCCCCTCCGCCTCCGCCCCCCGGTGAAGCCGCTGACGATCACCGAACTTGCCGATCTCGAAACCGATGACGCGGGTTGAGACCGCCGATGTCGCCGTGGTTGGCGGCGGGATCCATGGCTGTTCGGCAGCGCTGCACCTGGCCCGACGCGGCCACCGGGTGATCCTGCTCGAGCGCGACAGCGTGGGCCGCCACGCCTCGGGCGTGAACGCGGGCGGGGTCCGGCGGCTCGGGCGCGCGACGGTCGAGGTGCCGCTCTCTGTCGCTGCCACCGCGTATTGGCGCGATATCAGGGCGCTGGTCGACGACGACTGCGGCTATGTGGAGAGCCGCTATCTCAAGGTTGCGATGACCGACGAGGAGATGGAGGCCGCGCATAGCCGGGTCGCCGTCCTGCGCCAACAGGGCTTCACCCATGAGGAGGTGATCGGGGCGGAGCGCCTGCGGGAGCTGCTGCCTGCAGCCTCGCACGATTGCATTGGCGCACTGCATGTGGAGGGGGACGGCCACGCCAACCCCTATCGCACGACGCAAGCGTTCCGCCGCCGGGCCACGGCGCTCGGGGCCCGCATCCTGGAGGGCGCTGAGGTCGGCAAGGTTGCACGGCATCAAGGCGTCTGGAGGCTGGAGACGGGTGTGGGCTCGGTCGAGGCGCCGGTTCTGGTCAATGCCGCCGGAGTCTGGGGCGCGGCGCTGGCCGCCCGGTTGGGCGAGACGATCCCGCTGGAGGCGCATGCCCCCATGCTGGCGGTCACGTCCCCGGTGCAGCACTTTGTCGATGCGGTGGTGGGCAGCCTCGGCGCTCCGCTGTCGCTCAAGCAGTTCGGCAGCGGCTCCGTGCTGATCGGCGGCGGCGTCCGCGGGCGAGCCAATCCCGCGACCGGAGAGACCGAGCTTGACCTCGCCGGCCTCGGGCGGTTCCTCGCCACCGCGCGCCGGGTGTTCCCGGAGCTCGCCAAAGCGCGCGTGGTGCGGAGCTGGGCGGGGATCGAGGGCTACACGCAGGACCACCGCCCCGTCATCGGTCCCGGCGCGGCGGAGGGCGTGGTCCATGCCTTTGGCTTCTCGGCCCACGGGTTTCAGCTCGCCCCCGCTGCCGGTGCCGTGGTGGCCGACCTCGCCGAGGGCCGCACCCCTGCCCTCGACATCGCCGACTTCGCCCCGTCCCGGTTCAGGGTTTGACGAAGAGCTTTCGGGGCACGGAGCAGAGCGGCTCCGCCGGGCCCTCCTCGCGGATCAGGATGGTCTCGGTGATTTCGATCCCCCAATCGTCGGCCCAAAGCCCCGGCATGAAGTGAAAGGTCATCCCCGGCTCCAGCACGCTTTCATCCTCAGGCCGGATCGAGATCGTGCGCTCGCCCCAATCGGGCGGATAGGAGAGCCCCACCGGATAGCCCGCGCGCGCCTTGCGCTCGATCCCAGCCTTGGCAAGCGCGCCGTTCAGGGCCGCGGCGATGTCGCAGGCGCGGTTGCCCGGGCGGGCGGCGTCGATCCCAGCCGTCACCCCCTCGACAAGCGCATCCGCCGAACGGGTGATCTCATCGGGCGGGGTGCCGAGGTACACCGACCGGCAGAGCGGCGCGTGGTAGCGGCGGTAGCAGCCCGAGAGTTCGAAGAAGGTCGCCTCGCCCGATTTCAAACGGTCCCCGTTCCAGGTGAGATGTGCCGCGGAGGCGTCCGGTCCGCTCGGCAGCATCGGCACGATGGCGGGATAGTCGCCCCAATCCTCGCCCACCCCGCGATAGGCAGCGGCCGTGATCTCCGCCACCAGCTCGTTCTTGGCAAGGCCGGGCTCCGCGCGCTCCACAGCCAGCGTCGAGATCGCCGAGGAGATCGCCGCCGCTTTGCGCATGAACACGAGCTCCTCCGCGGATTTCACGGTGCGCTGGCGGTTAACAAGGCCCGTCGCATCCACCAGCCGCTCCGCCCC
The DNA here is from genome assembly GCA_039816045.1 of Pseudomonadota bacterium. Lineage (GTDB taxonomy): Bacteria > Pseudomonadota > Alphaproteobacteria > Rhodobacterales > Rhodobacteraceae > Thermohalobaculum. The sequence goes on along the minus strand of JBCBYB010000010.1, from coordinate 101,859 downwards.
CAAAGCGTCGGCCAGAAGCTGATGCGCGCGCGCGGAGTAGTAGTAGTTCTCCATCTCCACGCCGATCCGGGCAGTGGACGGCGCGCGGTCGCGCAGATGACCGGCCAGGTCCTCCATCGGATGGCGCTCGGTGCTCATCACATAGCCTTCGTCGTAGGGAGCCACGCAGTCGGGCGCCATCCAGACGGTCCGGAGCGCACCGAAGGCATCCATCCGCCGCCCCCACCAGAGCGGGTCGCCGCCAAGGCCCAGCACCACGCCCTGATGCACATAGAAGGACCAGCCGTCATAACCGGTCAGCCAGGCCATATTGGAGGGATCGGTGACGAAGAGCAGCTCGATCCCCGCTGCCTCCATCGCCGCGCGGGTCAGGCCGAGGCGACGTTGGTACTCGGCAGGGCTGAAGGGGGCTTTGGCCATCTGGAACTCCCGGTTTGGTCGGGATCACAGTGGAGAGCACGGACCTCAGACGTCAACGGCCAAAGCGGGGTCATCTCTCGCTGGCGAAACTGCGCATCCACTCCTGAACACCCTCGGCGACGGCGGCATAGACCGCACGCCCGATCGCCTCTCCCACCGCCGTGTGCATGCCGGCATAGGGGGTATCGCCTGGGGGCGCGGCGATGACGGCACAGTCGGTGCCGGTGCCGGTCGCTCGCCCTGTGCCGAGCCGCGGCCCATGGTCCATGACCGCTGCGGTTCGGGCCGCAACACAGAGCGAAAGCGCTTCGACCAGCGCGCCATCGGTCAGCGCCTCCGAGACTGTGACCAGCGTGTTGATCGTGCCCGCTTTGGCCATCGTTCGGCGTGTGCCGACCCGCTCGGCATTGGAGAGCCCGACCGTCGCGAGGCAGCAGGCACGCACATCCTCGATCTCGGCCTCCGCCATCCGACGGGTCGAGAGATCGCGCGAGGTCAGGAGCCCAACCGCCTGCCCCTGCCCCCGTGTCTCCAGCGCCTCGGCAAGCCAGGCACGGGCGTCGAGGTCCGGCCCAAGATCCGCATCGCGCACCTCGCGCCAGACCACCTGATCCGCGTCAACAAAGCCCGGCCGGGTCAGCGACCAGCTCAACACCCGGTGCGGCCTGCCGAGATCCACCACCATCCAGGGCCGGTCGAGCGTAATCTCCATGCGCCCTCCCGGCCCGACTGGCCTCAGAACGAGACGCGGACGCCGGCGAACCCGGTGATGCCCTGCGTGTCGTAGCCGAAGACCTCCTCGTACTCCGTATCGGCAAGGTTGTTGACGCGCGCCACCAGCTCGACCTGGTCGTTCAGCTTGTAGCTGCCTGCGATGTTCAACAGCACGTAGTTGTCGAGCGCTACCTTGGAGGCCCCGAAGGCGGGGCTGCGGAAATCGCTGTCGACCGCATCCGCAACAAACCGCGCATCGCCCGTGATGGACGCCCGTCCACCGAGGAAGCTGTAGGTGGCGACGACGCTGCCCTCGTGCCTTGGGCGGCGAACCTCCTGCGTGCCGTCGAAGTCTTCCGCGTCGAGATAGGTGTAGCTGACACCGAGCGAGAGCCCGTCAAGCGGCATCACCGTCGCCGCGATCTCCACCCCGCGGCGCTGGCTCTCGCCCGGATCGTTCAGCACGGTCGAGATGAAATCGGGCGGTGGGAAGACGGTGAAGATTTCGTCCTCGAGATCCTGGTCGAAATAGGTGACATCGACCACGGCGCGACCATCCCAGAAGGTCTGCTCGACACCGATGTCCCAGCCGAAGCTCTTCTCCGGCTTGAGGTCCGGATTGCCGACGAACTGGTCCGGAATGAAGCCGAACTGCTCGAAGAAAGTGGGGTTCACGACGCCGGACCCGACCGATCCGTGGAAGCGCGTGCCGGTCTCCTCAAGGCGATAGGCGAGCCCGACGGAGAAGGTCGTCGCATCCTCGAAATCGTCGTTGAAGTCGTGGCGCACGCCCGCCTGCAGATCGACCCGGTCGAAGAAGGTGCCGCGATACTCGCCCGCGATGCCGAAGAGATTGCGGCTCTGCTGGGCGAGCTGGCTCGGATCGAAGAGGATCGTGGGGTCATCGTTCTCGAACGTCTCGCGCTGGTAGTCTGCGGCGATGGTCACGAGATGATCGGCGGTGTCGACCGAGCCCGTGTCGATCGCGAGCGTGGAGCGCCAGTCGAAACCGAACCGCGTGCCCGTGGTGTCCGAAAGCGCAGCGCCATCGGTCACGAAGGCGCTGTCGGCGTAGAGGTAAGTGAGCTCCGCCTTGTGCGCGAGACGCCCGCCCAGGGTGTCGACCTCCGCGAACAGCGAGCCGAAGAGCTCCGTGCGCTCCTGCACGCTGTCCTCCTCGAACACGAGACCGTCCCGGTCCGCCGCGCCGAACAGGAACCCGTCGGTGTCGCTGTCCCGGTCGGTTAGGCGAAGGCTGCCGCCGACCCGCACGCTCTCGCTCACAAAGCCGGTGAGGCGCGCGTTGAAGGTGATGTTCTCGTCGCGGTCGTCCTCACCGTTCGGGCCGCCCGAGATGTCGAAGCCGCCGGTGCGCCGGCCCGCAGCGGAAAGCGAGAGCGCCACGTCCTCGTTCCGCGCGCGCAGGTGGATGTCGCCGCCAAAGGTGCCGTCGCTGCCGCCCTCGGCGCTGCCGCCCCAGGACACCCCGTCCGCGCGCGCCTGTTTGGTGGTGATCGCGATCACACCGCCGAGCGCGTTCGAGCCATAGAGCGCCGATTGCGGCCCGCGCAGGATCTCCACCCGTTCGATATCCGCCGCCAGCAACCCGCCGAAGTCGAAATCGCCTCCCTCGGCGGCGTTGGCCTCCACGCCGTCGATCAGCACAAGGGTGTGGTTGCTCTCGCCCCCGCGGATCCGGGCAAAGGTAAGGCCGCCGAAGCCTCCCGTCCGGTTGATCGAGACGCCGGGCACACCGCGCAGCGCATCCGCGAGATAGACTGTCTGGCGCCGCTCCAGATCCTCGGCGGTGATGACGGTGAAGGCGCGCCCATACTCCTCAACAGGCACAGGGGTAAGGCCGCCGGAGACCACGATCTCCTCCAGCTCGACGGTCTCCTGTGCCAAGGCGATGGCAGGGGTGGTGGTGGCGAGGCCAAGGGCCAACGCTCGCATGGATCGGTTCATCTCTGTCCCTCCGACGCGCCTTACCAGGGCGCGCTGTCGTTGCACGCGACCGAGGGAGACGCCCCCCAGCCGTTCACGACTCACCATTGCGGAGGACCCGCTCCGTGGACGCCGCCCGCGTCCCGGAAGGTGAGAGCCTCGGCAGGTCTCCTGGCTCGCGGGTCAGCGCCCTTGCTCCGCCTTCCCAGAGGCCGATGGTCGGCCGCCAGTGGCGTTTGGGAGCAGGGCTCGCCGCTTACAGTTGCGGGGGCAGCCGCGGCCTAGCCGGCATGACACCGACGCACCGCGTTCCCTTTTTATCCGGCCGCCCGAAGACGCCCGGAACCGAAGCGGGTCGAGCCTTAGGCGCGCGGGAGCCAGTGTCAAGGGGATGTGTCAACATCAGCAGACATCCTGGGGAGGCACTCGCGCGCGTGGCCAACGCACATCCCTCAGATCCGCATTTGCAGCAGGATCCGAATTTTACATCGACGCCACGCCCTTCCCGGGGCTAGGGTTACCGTGCGCCCGGCCGCGGCAATATGGGCTCCGCGACCGGTTTTGAGAATTGACGAGGCGAGCGATGACCACGCCCCTGATTGAGTTTTTGCACGACACGACATTGCGCTCGGTGCCGGATCCGATCCGCCAGGAAGGGCGGCGGCTTCTGCTCGACATCGCCGGTGTGGCAGCGGGCGGTTCACGCACGCGTTTGTCGGAGATCATCCGGACCCATGCGCTGCGCCAGTTCGGCGGTGGCGCCTCCTCGGCGCGGATGCTGGTGGACGGACGGCGCGTGAGCCCGGCAGGCGCTGCGCTGGCGGGGGGCATGACCATCGATGCGCTCGACGCCCATGACGGGCACAAGCTGACCAAGGGCCATGTCGGCTGCGGTGCCGTGCCGGCAGCGCTTGCGGTCGCGGAAGCCGAGGACCGGCTGGACGGCGATGCGCTCCTGACGGCTGTGGTGCTCGGCTATGAGATCGGCAGCCGCGCGGGGATCGCGCTGCACCGGACGGTTGCGGATTATCACACCTCAGGCGCCTGGGTGGCGATCGCCTGCGCGGCGCTCGGGGCGCGCGCCATCGGTCTCGGCCCGGCCGAGACGCGCCACGCCATCGGCATCGCCGAGTATCACGGGCCTCGCAGCCAGATGATGCGGGTGATCGACCACCCCACCATGCTGAAGGACGGCTCCGGCTGGGGGGCGATGGCCGGGATCTCTGCCGCCTATCTCGCCGCCGATGGCTTTACGGGCGCGCCGGCGATCACGGTCGAGAGCCCGGATGTCGCCGATCTTTGGGGCACCCTCGGCCAACGCTGGTACACCCGCGAGCAATACATCAAGCCGCACCCGGTCTGCCGCTGGGCCCAGGCACCGATCGCCGCGGTTTTGGCCCTGCGCGAGGCGCACGGGCTCACCGCGGCGGATGTGGAGCGCATCGAGATCGTCACCTTCCACGAGGCGGTGCGGCTGGCCACCCGGCGCCCCCGCACGACCGAGGAAGCACAGTATTCGACCGCGTTCCCGACGGCCGCGGCGCTCGTGCGCGGCAAAGTCGGCTCGGCCGAGGTCGAGGAGGCTGCGTTCCGTGACCGGGAGATCATGCGCGTCGCTGACAGCATCGTCGTGACCGAAGACGACGAGTGCAACAACCGCTTCCCGGCGCAGCGTTGCGCCAAGGTCTCGATGCTGCTGACCGACGGGCGGCGGATCAGTTCGGGTCTCACCGAAGCGGTCGGCGATGCAGAGAGCCCGCTGGCGATGTCGGAGGTGCGGGCGAAGTTCCACGGGCTTGCCGATCCGGTGCTGGGGCGTCAGCGGGCCTCGGCGCTCGAGGGGGCCATCGACATGCTCGGTCGCGATGGCGGCTCGGGACAGGATGTGGCCCGGCTAATGACCGACCCGGCCAAGACCGCAGCGGCGATCCCTGCCTGAGGTCTCAGGTGTTCCAGAAGAACATCAGCAAGATCACCGCCGTCGCGGCCAGCGTGACCAGGCTGAGCGCAGCCCAGCCGCCGACCAGGAGCGCGATGGCCGTCACACCCAGCAGGTTGAAGACGAGCCAGGGCACGCTGCTGTCCGGCCCGTCACGGAAGTCGCGCAGCACCGCGCCGAGCAGCGGGGTCGCGAAGGCGGCGCGGACGATGGTGCGGCGCAGAGTCTCGATCATGGCGCTCTCCGATGGCAGCGGCGACGTTCTGGGATAGATATGTCAGAGACAAGCGGTGCCAACCGCGTTGGCAAAGGATGCGACGGATGAACACGGCAGACAGCGCCAGCGACGCCGCCCTCGAGGCGGCACCGGCTCAACCGCCGCAGATTGCGCCCGGCAGCTGGCGACGCTGGCTCACGGCCGGGTGGGAGGATTTCCAGGCCGAGCGCTCCCAGGCTCTGCGCTATGGCGGCGGGTTTGTGGCGCTGAGCTGGGCGCTGGTGGTCCTGCTGTTCCTTAGCGGTCTCGAATGGATGCTGCTGCCGGCCTTGGCGGGGGCAATGCTGATGGGACCGCTCGTGGCCACGGGGCTCTATCAGATCAGCCGTGCGCGCCAGGACGGAGAGATGGTGCCTCCCGCGGCCCTCGGCCAGATCGGCTATCTAGGCGCGATCATGCTGATCCTGCTCCTGCTCTGGATCCGGGCGGCGACGGTCCTCTATGCGCTGTTCTTCGGGCTGACGCCGTTTCCGGGGTTCTGGGACAAGATGGCGCTGATCTTCACCACGGCCGATGGACTGGCGATGCTGCTGGTCGGCTCGGCCGTCGGAGGGCTGTTTGCCGCGCTGACCTTCGCGCTGACGGCGTTCTCGATCCCGATGCTGGTGGAGCGCGACATCGACTGCTTCACCGCCATGGGCCGCAGCTTCAGCGCCGTGACCCACAACCTGCGCCCGGCGATTGAATGGGGCGCGACGATTGTCGTGCTCTCCGGGATCGGGTTTGCCACCGGACTGATCGGGATGGTGGTGGTGTTCCCCTGGCTCGGCTTTGCCACCTGGCACGCCTATCGCGAGGTCTTTGCCGGGCGCTAGGAGCGCGGCGGCAAGGGGCGGTCGTCCTCCTCGAAAATCCGCGCCTTGTCGCCGTCGAGGTCCTCATACTGCCCTGCGCGCAGGGTCCACAGAAACCCGACGATCCCGAGCAGCCCCAGGGCCAAGGCGGCTGGGATGAGCCAGAGCAGCGCCGTCATTTTGCCGCTCCTGGCGTGTCGTGGAGCTGCTGCCCCTCCCAGTGCTGGAAGGCGGCACTCACATGCCAGGCTTTGAACGCGACCACCGCCACAATCGCCGCGCCGATCAGGGCGAAGACCGTGAGACGGAAACGCTTTGTGCTGGCAACAGTCACTCGGCGTCCTCGGCCGGGTCGTTCAGCCAGCGGATATAGAGCGCAAGCTGGCGGATATCGGCATCCGACAGGCGCCCCTGCCAGCCCGGCATCACGCCGGCGCGACCGTATTCCAGCGTGTGCTCGAGCGCCGCATAGTCCCCACCATAGATCCACGCCTCGTCCACCAGCGACGGCGCGCCGATGCCGAGCCCACCCTCACCGCCATCGCCGTGGCAGGCGGCGCAGTTCTCCTCGAACACCACAGCGCCCGGCGCAGCAGCCTCTGCGTCGTGCTCGAACCCGCCGATGTGGCGGACATATTCGATGACCTCCGTGATCTGCGCGCCCTCGAGCATCTCCAACTTTCCATAGGCGGGCATCTGGGCGAGACGGGTATCGTCGTCATGCGGGTAGTTGATGCCGTGGAGCAGCGTCACATAGATCTCGGAGGCCGAGCCGTCCCAGAGCCAGGTCTCGTCCACGAGGTTCGGGAACAGCGTCTGCCCCTTGGCATCCGGCCGGTGGCACATGGAGCAGTTGTCGCGGTACAGCACGGCACCCGCGTGGAAATAGGCCTCGCGCGCCATCGGATCGTCCGCCAGTTCGTCGAGATCCCCCGAGAGCGGCGCGAGGAAGGGCTGGATCGCCGCCTCCGCCGCCGCCACTTTGTCCTCGACCGTGCCGCGGGCGGAGTAGCCGAGCATCCCGCGGGTGTAGTCGAAAGCCACAGGCCAGGCCGGATAGAACACCGTGTAGGCAAGCGCGAACACGATCGCGATCCGCATCGCCCATTTCGCGACCTGCGGTACGGGGGTGTTGAGCTCCTTCAGCCCGTCCCACTCATGCCCTGTGGTGGTCTGCCCCGAGACGGGATCGCGATCTACCTGCATGGGCGGTCGTCCTCCTCGAGCGGGCTGCGGGCGGCGCGGTCCATCTCCGCCTTGCGCGAGGGCCAGTAGATCCAGACGCAGGCGGCGACGAACACCACGCCGAGATAGAGCGCGCCCCAGCTCTTCGAGAAGAACAGGACCGCGTCGTGGGTAGCGGCGGGATCGCTCATCGGTGCACCTCGCGCTTGTCCTCGATGCTGTCGAGATCGGCGAGCGTGCCCAGCACCTGGAGATAGGCGATGAGGGCGTCCATGGCGGTCACCTGATCCGGATTGCCGTCGAAGTCGCGGACATTGACGTTTTCGCCGTAGCGCTCGATCAGCCCCTCCGCATCGCCATCGGCGCTGGCCTGCGCCTCGGCGTCTCCGGCGGCCTTGGCCACCATCTCCGCCGTGTAGGGGTCGCCCGCCCGCACAAGGGCCGCCAGCCGCGGCTGCAGACGCTCGAGCCGCAAGCGCTCTTCCGCCAGGAAAGCGTAGCCCGGCATGATCGAGGCCGGCACCAGCTCCCGCGGGGCTTTGAGATGCGCCGCGTGCCAGTCGTCGGAGTACTTGCCCCCCACCCGCGCGAGGTCCGGCCCGGTGCGCTTCGAGCCCCACTGGAACGGACGGTCATACATGCTCTCAGCGGCGAGGGAGTAGTGCCCATAGCGCTCCACATCCATACGCAGGGTGCGGATCATCTGGGAGTGGCAGGCATAGCAGCCCTCTCGCACATAGACATCGCGGCCGGCGAGCTCCAAGGGCGTGTAGGGGCGCATCCCCTCCACCTTCTCCACCGTGTTCTGGATGGTGAAGAGCGGCGCGATCTCGAACAATCCGCCGAGGGACGCCACAAACAGGATCATACCGACCAGCGCCAGCCCGTGGCGCTCGATCTTCTGGTGCGGGTGCTGGGTCTCTGCCATCCGCCTCACTCCGCCGGAACGCCGGCCAGCGGCTTGGTGCCGCCGTCGACCGGGCGCGAGGCCGGGCCGTTGACCGTCATGTAGATGTTGTAGGCGCCGATGCAGGCCCCGATGAAGTACAAGAGCCCGCCGATCGCCCGCGCGATGTAGTAGGGCTCGAGCATCTCGACTGTGTCGATGAAGGCATAGGCGAACTGGCCGTTGGCATCATAGGTCTGCCACATCAGCGACTGTGTGATCCCGCCGTTCCAGAGCGCGCCGACATAGATGATCACGCCCATCAGCGCGAGCCAGAAGTGCCAGGCCTCGAGCCGCGTCGAGTAAAGCCCCTCGCGTTTGAAGACCCAAGGCACCAGCTTGTACATCGCGCCGAAGGTCACGAACGCCACCCAGCCGAGCGCGCCCGAGTGCACGTGCGCGATGGTCCAGTCGGTGTAGTGGCTGAGCGCGTTCACCGGTTTGATCGCCATGAACGAGCCCTCAAAGGTCGAGAGCGCGTAGAACAGGATCGCCACCATCATGAAGCGCAGCGCCGGATCGGTGCGCACCTTGTCCCAGGCGCCGTTGAGCGTGAGGAAGCCATTGAAGACGGAGGTCCAGGACGGGACGATCAACATGAGGGAGAACACCATGCCGAGCACCTGCACCCAGTCCGGCAGCGCGGTGTAGTGGAGATGATGCGAGCCGACCCAGAGATAGAAGAAGGTGATCCCCCAGAAGCCGACGATCGACATGCGGTAGGAGTAGATCGGCCGCCCCGCCGCCTTTGGCAGGAAATAATAGAGCATGCCGAGGAAGCCGGCCGTCAGCAGGAAGCCCACGGCGTTGTGGCCATACCACCACTGGGTCATTGCGTCCTGGACACCGGTGAAGGCGGAGTAGCTCTTGGCCTCGCCAAGCCCCACGGGCCAGGCCAGGTTGTTGACGATGTGCAGCATCGCGATGACGACGATGAAGGCGAGGTAATACCAGTTCGAGACGTAGATATGCGGCTCGGCCCGGCGGGCGAGCGTCGCCATATAGATCCCGAAATAGGCGACCCAGACCACCACCAGCAGGATGTCGGCGTACCATTCGGGCTCGGCATATTCACGCCCTTGGGTGATCCCCATGAGGTAACCGGAGACCGCGAGCAGCACGAAAAGGTTGTATCCTGCGAGCACCATCCAAGGCAGGTAGCGGCCATAAAGGCGCGCCCGGCAGGTCCGCTGCACCACATAGAGCGAGGTGGCGATCAGGGCGTTGCCGCCGAAACCGAAGATGACGCCCGTGGTGTGCACCGGGCGCAGCCGGCCAAAATTCGTCCAGGGCATATCGCCGTTGAGCGCTGGGATCGCGAGTTGCCAGGCGAGATAGTCGCCCACTCCGAAGCCGATGACTGCCCAGACGACCGTGGCGAGCACGGCGTATTTGATGACCTCGTCATTGTATTCGAGCGGCGGCTCGGAGATGCGGGCGCCCCATTCGCTGATGATGCGAAAGCCCGCGTAGCCAGCAGCCAGCGCCATCGCCCAGCCATGAAGCGCGAGGCCGGTGTCGATGGCCGCCCCTGCGATGCCACCGCCGAGCACCAGGATCACGGCGCAGGCGGTGAGCGCCAAGCTCTGCTCCAGTCGGACGCCGGTCATGGGCTCTCCCGTCACACTTCGCCGTTCTAAAGTTGCAACATAACCCGATACGAGTGTTCTGGGAGCGCAGTTTCGTCGCAGACCGGGATGAACTGCCGCGACCTATTGCGCGCTTCTCCGCCCGGGCTCCTGACCGCGCCCCACCCTTGCGAGCGGGGGCTGGTTGCGACGGCAGCGCAGCCCACCCATGGCGCGGCCAGGAGCCGGCGCGGAGGCAGCCCATCATTTCGGTTGACAGGCGGAGCGGAGCGGCAAAGCGTCGGGCGGCAAACTGACGGAGAGCACCCATGTCCCACGCCCTGATCACCGACGCCGCGAAGACGCTTGCCTCCCTCGAGGCGGAGGGGCTCTCGCGCCGGGAACGGGTTATCACCGGACCGCAGGGGGCGGAGATTGCCGTTGGCGGGGCGCGCGTGCTGAACCTCTGCGCCAACAACTATCTGGGGCTGGCGGATCATCCCCGGCTGGTCGCTGCTGCCAAAGCCGCGATGGACAGCCACGGGCTCGGGCTCGCCTCGGTGCGCTTTATCTGCGGCACGCAAGACCTGCACCGGACGCTGGAGACCCGTTTGGCGGCGTTTCTGGGCGTCGAGGACAGCATCCTCTTCGCCGCCTGTTTCGATGCCAATGGCGGGCTGTTCGAGGCGCTGCTCGGCCCGGAGGACGCGGTGATCTCGGATGCGCTCAACCACGCCTCGATCATCGACGGCATCCGGCTCTGCAAAGCGCGGCGGCTACGCTATGCCAACAACGATATGGCGGAGCTTGAGGCGCGGCTGCAGGAGGCGCAGAACGCGCGGCACCGGCTGATCGTGACGGACGGGGTGTTCTCGATGGACGGGATCATCGCCAACCTGCCCGCGATCTGTGATCTGGCCGAGCGCTATGACGCGCTGGTGGCGGTGGACGACTGTCATGCCACCGGGTTTCTCGGGCCGAACGGGGGCGGCACGCCCGACCATTTCGGGGTGCGCGACCGGGTGCACCTGCTGACCGGCACCTTCGGCAAGGCGCTCGGCGGCGCGATGGGGGGCTATGTGGCGGGCCCGGCGCCGTTGATCGCGCTGTTGAGGAACCGCGCACGCCCTTATCTTTTCTCCAACGCGCTCGCACCCGCGATCACAGCCGCTGCGACGGAGTGCCTGGAGATGCTGGCCGATGGCGCCGATCTGCGCGCGCGGCTGGCAGACAACGCCCAGCACTTCCGGTCAGAGATGACCAAGGCCGGGTTCACCCTGGCCGGCGCCGATCACCCGATCATCCCGGTCATGCTCTACGATGCCCCTCTGGCCGTGCGCTTCGCCGCCGAGATGATGGAGCGCGGGGTCTTTGTCACCGCCTTCTCCTTTCCCGTCGTGCCGCGCGGTCAGGCGCGAATTCGCACGCAGATGTCGGCGGCGCACAGCCGCGAAGATCTCGACCGTGCCATTGCGGCCTTCGTGGAGACGGGCCGCGCGCTTGAGGTGATCCGATGAAGGCACTCGTGAAGGACCATGACGGGCTGGGGCTCGCGCTCAAGGACGTGCCGGTGCCAGAGCCCGGCCCCGGCGAGGTGCGCATCCAGGTCCGCCGGGCGGCGATCTGCGGCACGGACATGCACATCTGGAGTTGGGACGACTGGGCGCGCCGCACGGTGCCGGTGCCGCTGGTGACCGGTCACGAATATATGGGGGTGGTCGAAGCGCTCGGCCCCGGGGTCACGCGGGCGAAGCTCGGTCAGCGGGTCTCGGGAGAGGGCCATATCCCCTGCGGGCGCTGTCGCAACTGTCTCTCTGGCCGCGCGCATATCTGCGCCGCCACCGAGGGCGTGGGCGTCACCCGCCCCGGAGCCTTTGCCGAGTTCGTGGTGATCCCCGAGGCGAACATCCGCCCTCTGCCCGATGCCATCCCCGACGAGATCGGCGCGCTGATGGACCCGCTCGGCAATGCGGTGCACACGGCGCTGGCCTTCGATGTGGTGGGCGAGGATGTGCTGATCACCGGCGCCGGGCCGATCGGGCTGATGGCCGTTGCCGTCTGCCGCCATGCCGGGGCGCGGCACATCGTGGTGACGGATCTCAACGACGAGCGCCTGGCCATGGCAACGCGCATGGGCGCCACCCGCGGCGTCAGGGCCGACCGTGAGAACCTGCGGGCGGTGATGGACGAGCTCGGCATGCAGGAGGGCTTCGATGTGGGGCTCGAGATGTCGGGCGCGGCCCCGGCTCTCGGCGCGATGATCGAGCATGTGATCTGCGGGGCCAAGGTGGCGCTGCTCGGGCTCTTCCCCGGCACGCCCTCGGTCGATCTCAACACCGCGATCTTCAAAGGCGTCACCTTCTCCGGCATCTATGGCCGCAAAATGTATGAGACCTGGCACAAGATGCAGGCGATGCTGGAGAGCGGGCTCGACATCGCGCCAGTGATCTCGCATCGCCTGGCCTTCGAGGACTACGCCACGGGTTTCGAAGCAATCGCAACCGGCGAGGCATGCAAGGTCATCCTCGAGCTGGATGCCTGAACAGAATCGACAAAGGCGTACAAGAGCACTCCGCCCGCGACAGAAAATGTCGCGATTGCCACCCGAATCTTGCGGGATTCCCCCTTGGCCACCTGCCTTCGCCGTGTTTAGGTCGAGCGACAACAAAGCAATGCCTCAACAGGGTATGGGAGATGCACATGACCAAAATGATGATGACGGACCGTCCGCTGCATCCTATGGCGGAGAAGTTCGTCGAGACGCTGCGCCGTGGGGAAATGAACCGCCGCGAGTACTTGGCCTCGATGATGAGCGTGGGCGTGACGGCCGCCGGTGCTGCGGCACTGGGTGGCTTTGCGCTGCCGACTGCGGCCAAGGCGGACGATCCGCAGTCTGGCGGGACGATCCGGATATCGATGGAGGTCAAGGAGCTCAAGGACCCGCGCACCTTCGACTGGTCGGAAATGGGCAATGTGGCGCGCCAGTCCATCGAGTATCTGGTCCGCTGGAACCGCGACTTCTCGTTCTCACCCTGGCTGCTCGAAAGCTGGGAAGCCAATGACGACGCGACCGAGTTCACGCTGAAGATCCGCCCGGGCATCAAGTGGTCGAACGGCGATGACTTCACCGCCGAGGATGTGGCCTTCAACCTCGAGCGCTGGTGCGAGAAGGACGTCGAGGGCAACTCGATGGCCGGCCGCATGGCCTCGCTGATCGATGCAGACACGAACAAGGCGCGCGAGGGCGCCATCACCATCGTCGATCCGATGACCGTCAAGCTGACGCTGAACGCGCCGGACATCACTGTGATCCCGGGCATGGCGGACTATCCGGCCGCCATCGTGCACCGCAGCTTCGACCCGAACGGCGACCTGTTGAGCCAGTTCAACATCGGCACCGGCCCGTTCGAGATCACCGAGTGGCAGGCGGGTGTCCGCGCGGTGGCGGTCAAGCGTGCCGGCTACTGGGGCGGCGACGTCTTTCTCGACCAGATCGAGTGGATCGATCACGGCACCGACCCGACCGCGATGATTGCGGCGCTCGAGTCCGAGGAAGTCGACGTCAACCACCAGACGCTGGCGGACAGCATCGACCAGCTCGACGCGGTTGGCCTCGAGCGCAACGAGATTACCACCGGCTCGACCATCGTCGCGCGCTTCAACGTGACCAACGCGCCCTATGACGACATCCGCGTCCGTAAGGCCTGTCAGCTCGCCTGCGACAACAACATCACGCTGGCGCTCGGCTATGACGGCAAAGGCGCACCGGCCGAGAACCACCATGTCGGCCCGATGCACATCGAGTATGCGGAGCTTCCGCCGATCTCCCGCGATGTCGAGGCGGCCAAGGCTTTGCTGGCCGAGGCCGGGCAGTCGGACCATGAGTTCGAGTTGATCTCGATCGACGATGACTGGCGCCGCGCCACCACCGATGCCATTGCCGCGCAGATGCGCGACGCGGGCTTCAATGTGAAGCGGACCGTGATCCCCGGGGCGACCTTCTGGAACGACTGGGCGAAGTATCCGTTCTCGACCACCAATTGGAACGGCCGTCCGCTCGGCGTGCAGGTGCTGGCGCTTGCCTACCGCTCGGGCGAAGCCTGGAACGAGAGCGGCTATGCGAACCCTGAGTTCGACGAGACGCTGGCCCAGGCGATGGCCGTCGCGGACCCGGATGAGCGCCGCAAGATCATGGCCAAGGTGCAGCAGATCCTCCAGGACAGCGGCATCATCATCCAGCCCTACTGGCGCTCGCTCTACCGCCACCAGCACCCTTGGGTGCACAACTTCGAGAAGCACCAGGCGTTCGAGCACCACATGGAAAAGGTCTGGGTCGAGAGCTGATCTGGATGGGGCGGCCGGAGACGGTCGCCCTTTTTCTTTCGGCCTGCCCGGGCGCCCTGCGCCCGGAGCCCTCTCGCCATAACACCCAAAACCAAGCCACGGGGGAGCCGCCGCCTTGTTCATGTTCATACTTCGCAGGTTCGGGACGATCCTGCTGACCATGTTATGTTTGACGCTTGTCGTCTTCTACATGGTCAACCTCGACGCCAACCTCGAAAAACTCGCCAAGACCCAAGGCTCGATGCGCATGACCGACGAAGAGGTCGCGCGCTGGATCGACAACAACGGCTATGGCGGCTCGATGCTCACCCGCTATGGCGAGTGGCTGGGCGTCGTGCCCGGCTGGCGCAAGGAAATCGACGGGCGCACCGTCGGCAAATGCATCGAGAAAGGCATGGAGGTCGCGGACGCGCCTGAGTATTGCGGCGTGATCCAAGGCAATTTCGGCTATTCGCTCCGGCTGCAGAAACCGGTCGGCGAGGTGTTGCCCCAGTATCTCGGCTATACCGGCATCCTGATGTTCTGGGTCATGATGGTGATGGTCCCGGGCGCGCTGATCATCGGCGTGCTGGCCGGCATGCGCGAGGGCTCGACGCTCGACCGCTCGCTGTCGGTGGCCTCGATCACCTCGACATCCGCGCCGGAATACGTGACCGGCATCGTCTTCACGGTGATCTTCGCCTCCTCGCTCGGGATCCTGAAGGGGATTGCCTCGACGCGATCTATCACCATCGAGAACTTCACCCTGCCGGTCATGACCATGGCGATCTACGGCATCGGCTACATTGCACGCATGACCAGGGCCTCGATGGCCGAGGTGATGACCAGCCAATACATCCGAACGGCCCGGCTGAAGGGCCTCGAGTTCCGCCAGGTGGTGCTGAAACACGCCCTCAGGAACGCGCTGATCGCCCCCTTTACGGTGATCATGCTGCAGTTCCCCTGGCTGCTAACCGGCGTCGTGATCGTCGAGTCGATGTTCAACTACAAGGGCTTTGGCTGGCTGCTGGTGCGCGCGGCGGAGAACAACGACATCGACCTGCTGCTCGCCTGTTCCTGTGTGGCCGTGGTGGTCGTGCTGCTCACGCAGCTGATCTCCGACATCGGGTACGCCTATCTCAACCCGCGCATCCGCGTGAGCTGAGGGGAGAGAGACAATGGAAATCGAAACTCTCTCCGGAATGGAGATCCTGATCCAGTCGATCACCCGGTTCACCCCGGTCTGGATCGCGCTGGCGGTGGTGCTAATCGGCGGATATCCGATCCGCAGCAAGCTCGGGACCTTCGGGCGGCTTTATGGCTCGCCCGTGGGCATGGCCGGCATCATCATTGTGCTGTTCTGGGTATTCACGGCGGCGATGGCCGACCTGATCGCTCCGATGGGCGGCAAGGATGTGGCCTTCCTGATGAAGAAGGCGGCGCTCGGGGCGATCGATCCGCAGTCCGGGATCGCCTTCCTCTGGGGCGGCGACAACCTCGGCCGCGACGTCTTCAGCCGGGTGGTGCACGGCTCCCAGGTGGTGCTGATCATCGCGCCGGCCGCGACGCTCATCGCCTATATGGTCGGGATCACCCTCGGCCTGCCGGCGGGCTATTACACCGGCCGCATCGACAGCCTGCTGTCTTTCCTGGCGAACTTGGTGCTCGCCTTCCCCGTGATCCTCTTGTTCTACCTGCTGGTCACACCGGAGATCAGGGAGCTGCAATACGACACCTGGCTGCTCGGCTGGATGGGCGTCGGCTGGTCGATCCCGCGGGCCATGGCGGCGTTCTTCTTCCTGTTCCCGATCATCTTCCTGGTGATCCTGTGGTTCACAAAGTTCGAGAAGAACCAACAGCGGCTGATGATCTATGGCGGGGCCACAGTCATCATCGGACTCTGGATCTATTTCGGCGTGGTGTTCGACAGCGATCTTGGGCCGATCGGGCTCGATCCGAACGAGCTGAACGTGTTCGCGGCGGTGGTGTTCGCCTCCAGCCCGGGCGTGTTCCGGATCGTGCGGGGACTCACCATGGACATTAAGACGCGGGACTATGTGGCAGCCGCCCAGACCCGTGGCGAGCGTCCCTGGTACATCATGCTGTGGGAGATCCTGCCGAACGCCCGCGGGCCGCTGATCGTCGATCTGTGTCTGCGCATCGGCTACACCACGATCCTGCTCGGCACCCTCGGCTTCTTCGGCCTCGGCCTTGAACCCGAGAGCCCGGACTGGGGCAGCATGATCAACCACGGCCGCCAGTTCGTCCGGCTGTCCTCGACCGCGCATATGGCTCTGTTCCCGGCGATCGCGCTGATGACGCTGGTGCTGGGGCTGAACCTGATGGCCGACGGCCTGCGCGAAGAGAGCCTGAAGGATTAAATCGATGTTCCGGGTGTATGGGAAAGCCAAGGGCGAGGCTGCGGCTATAGAAATGGAAGAAGTCTTCCTCAAGTTCGATGAGGAGACTCTGAAAGCATTCGCCGAGCTTGTTTCCAAGTCCGCAGAAGATTTCGATGCTTTCTGTGAACGCGGTCACGCGCACATCCGGGACAATTTACACCCACGGGAGTACTTCCAGCAGCAGAAGGGCTTGGTGTCGAGAGACATCTTGCTTTTTCCCCTGCGGCCCGCGGAACCGAAAGAATGAGGAGACCGCGACCATGACCGCGACGCTCGAACAGCCAGAGGCCCAGACGGGCACCCAGCCGATCCTCGACATCGAGGACCTCAACATCTCCTTCTACACCCGCAAGGGCGAGATCCCGGCGGTGATGGATTTCTCGATGACCGTGATGCCCGGCGAGACCATGGGGCTCGTCGGCGAGTCCGGCTGCGGCAAGTCCACCGTCTCGCTCGGGATCATGCAGTATCTCGGCAAGAACGGGCGCATCAAATCGGGCTCGATCAAGTTCCTCGGCCGCGACATGTCGAGCATGTCCGAGGAGGAACTGCGCCAGATCCGCGGCTCCAAGATCTCGATGGTCTATCAGGAGCCGATGGCCTCCCTGAATCCGGCCATGAAGATCGGCAAACAGCTCTCCGAGGTCTTGACGATCCACGAGGCGATCTCGGAGGAGGATGCGCTGAAGCGGGCCGCCGAGATGGTGGACGCGGTGCGCCTGCCCGATCCCGACCGGATCCTCGGCGCCTATCCGCACCAGCTCTCGGGCGGGCAGCAGCAACGCGTGGTGATCTCCATGGCGCTGCTCTCAAAACCCCAGCTCTTGCTGCTGGACGAGCCGACCACCGCCCTCGACGTCACCGTCGAGGCGGGCATCGTCGAGCTGATCCGCGATCTCGCCAAGGATTTCGGCACCTCGATGGTCTTCGTCTCCCACAACCTCGGGCTCATCCTCGAGACCTGCGACCGCATCACGGTGATGTATAGCGGCGAGGCGGTGGAGGAGGGCGACATAGACACCGTCTTCAACAACATGCAGCACCCCTACACCAAGGGCCTCCTGCGCTCGATACCGGTGCCGGGGGCGGACAAATATTCCCGCCCGCTGGTGGCCATCCCCGGTCAGCTGCCGCTGCCCCATGAGCGGCCGAAAGGCTGCAATTTCGGGCCGCGCTGCAGCCACTTCAAACCGGAATGCGATGCCGGCCTCGTCAAGATGCACGATCTCGGCAACCGCCACCGCTCCCGTTGTGTGCGGATCGATGAGATCGACTGGGCAGACGACGGGGTGGATGCGGAGATCGAGGAGGCCATCGAGGTCGGCGATGTGGTGCTCTCGGTCGATCACCTCAAAAAACACTACTCGGTCTCGACCGGTATGTTCGGCGGCGGCGACACCCGTACCGTGAAGGCGAACGAAGAACTGAGCTTCGAGGCGCGCGAGGCGGAGACGGTGGCCATCGTGGGCGAGTCCGGCTGTGGCAAGTCGACCTTCGCGAAGGTGCTGATGGGGCTCGAGACTGCGACCGACGGCAAGATCACCCTCGGCAACACCGAGCTCGGCCAGATGCCGGTCGAGAAGCGCGGGCCGTCGACCGTCAGCCAGGTGCAGATGGTGTTCCAGAACCCGTTCGACACGCTCAACCCCTCGATGACGATCGGCGACCAGATCTGCCGGGTGCTCGAGATGTTCGAGATCGGCGACAGCGACAAGGACCGCTGGAACCGGATGTTGGAGCTCTTGGATCTGGTGAAGCTGCCGCGGGAGTTCGCGGTGCGCATGCCGCGCCAGCTCTCGGGCGGGCAAAAGCAGCGGATCGGCATCGCGCGCGCCTTTGCGGGACGGCCGAAGCTGGTGGTGGCGGACGAGCCGGTCTCGGCGCTCGATGTGTCGGTGCAGGCGGCGGTGACGAAACTGCTGACGGACATCCAGCGCGAGAGCCGGACGACGATGCTCTTCATCTCCCACGATCTCTCGGTGGTGCGCTATCTCTCGGACCGGGTCGTGGTGATGTATCTCGGCGAGATCATGGAGCAGGGCAAGACCGAGGACATCTTTGCGCCGCCCTATCACCCCTATACCGAGGCGCTGCTGTCGGCGGTGCCAGTGGCCGATACGCGCGTCAAGAAGCGCCATGTGGTGCTGGAGGGCGAGCTGCCGTCGCCGCTCAATCGTCCGCAGGGGTGCCCGTTCCAGACCCGCTGCCGCTATTTCATGAAGGGGACGTGCGATCAGGGCGCGCTGCCGGTGAAGGATATGGGCGGCGGGCATATGATCTCGTGCCACATGTCGGAGACCGATCTGAACGCCATGGAGCCGGTGATCCAGATCGAGGAGGCCCCGTCGGCTCCGGCAGCAGAGTGATCGCGAAAGCCTGGGCCTGTCACAACGCCCGCCCACCCACCCCGTTGTGACAGGCCCAGGGCTGATGCGCCGGGGTGCGTGGTCATCGCTTTGTCGCGGGGCTGCGGGGTGAGGGTCACAGGAGTGAGATAGGCGGCAGGGATCACCCCAACAGAGGAGGTCCCCGATGACCCGCCTGCTCATCTCCGTCGCCGCACTGGCCATCGCAACCGCCGCCCCCGCTGCCGAGAAGATCACCGCGACGCTGCGCGGCCACGCCTTCCTGCCCGCCATGTCGTTTGCCGTGCCGCCGGCTGACGCGCCGCGTGCGTTGACGGTCTCGGGCCGCTTCACCGGCGCCGGCAACCAGCGCACAGACGATCTCGCCTCGATCGAGGGGCGCACCTGGATCGGTCCGAAAGACGGCGAGAAGCGCGCCACCGGATTGTCGCTGCCCTTTGTCGGCCAGCCGATCCAGGGCTTCTCGGGTGTGAAGTACATCGGCGACGGCGTCTACTGGGCGCTCTCGGACAACGGCTTCGGCTCCCGCGCCAACTCGCCCGATGCCATGTTGATGGCCCATAAGATCCGCCCCGACTGGGAGACCGGCCGCGTCGAGATCCTGGAGACCGTGTTCCTCTCGGACCCGAACCGCGTGCTGCCGTTCCGCCTGACCACCGAGTTCACCGACAGCCGCTATCTTACGGGCGCCGATTTCGACATCGAGTCGATCCAGCCGGTGGGCGACGAATTGTGGTTCGGCGAGGAGTTCGGGCCCTATGTGTTTGCGACCGATATGGAGGGCCGCGTGACCTTCATCACCGAGACACGCCTTGGTGACCGGACGTTGCGCTCGCCCGACCACCCGGGCCTCAAGCTGCCAAACCTCCCCGGCGAGGTCACTTTCGATGTACGCCGGTCGCGCGGCTATGAGGGCATGGCGCAGTCGCCGGACGGCACCACGCTCTACCCGCTGATCGAGGGGCCGATCTGGGACCCCGAGGTCGGCGCGGTCGAAAGCGAGAACGGGCAGGAATACCTGCGCCTGCTTGAGTTCGACATCGCCTCTCGCGAGTGGACCGGCAATTCCTGGCGCTACCCCCTCGAGGTCAACGGCAACAATATCGGCGATTTCAACATGATCTCCGAGACCCGTGGCCTGGTCATCGAGCGTGACGGTGGCGAGGGCGACCCGGCCCAGGCCTGTGCCGAGGGCGCCCCGGGTCTCGACTGCTTCTTCCGTCCGGCGGCGTTCAAGCGCGTCTATCTGATCGAGCTCGGCGCGCCCGGAACCGCGGTCGAGAAACTCGCCTATGTGGATCTGATGGACATCGACGACCCCGAGCGTATCGCCCTGGTCGGTGGCAAGGACGGCAAGTTCACCTTCCCCTTCGTGACCATCGAGGACGTCGATATGGTGGACGACAGCCACATCATAGTCGGCAACGACAACAACCTGCCGTTCTCGACCGGGCGGACCATCGGTGCCGCGGACAACAACGAATGGATCCTGCTCAATGTCGGTGACATGCTGAAGTGATACCGGCTTTCTGCGCCAAGAGCGTGCCCCAACCGGGGCGCGCCATTTCTGCCTTGAATTGAACGAGCGTTCGTTTATCTTCCCATACAGGGAGGATCCGAATGGCCAGAAAAGCCGGATCGCATGGCGAGCGCACCGAAGCGGCAATCCGCAACGCGGCTCTGCGCTTAATTGCCCGGCACGGCTATGAGGCGGTCAGCATGCGTCAGCTTGCCGATGCGGTGGACCTCGGCGCCGCTGCGATCTACCGCTATTTCCCCACGAAACAGGCCATTCTCATGCGCTTGCTCGAGAGCCATATGCGCGACCTGCTGACGGCCTGGCACGCGGAACGCATGCCCGCCGCCCGGCCGGCACCGCAGCGGCTCGAAGCCTTCACCCGCTTTCACATTCGCCACCATCTGCCCAGGTCCGAGGGGGTGTTCCTCAGCTATATGGAACTGCGCAGCCTGACGCCGGAGAACTTCGCGGCGATCGAGGCCCTGCGCCAGAGCTATGAGGCCGATCTCGCAGAAATTCTCGAGGCCGGACAACAGCAAGGCAGTCTCTCAGTCCCCGCACCCCAGGTTACAGCCCGCGCAATCATTGCGATGCTGACCGGGCTCACCACCTGGTATCGCGCGACCGGACCAATGAGCCCCGCTAAAGTGGAGGAGATCTATTGGCGGCTGGTCGCCGGAATGACCGGGCTGAGCGACACACCGGCCAAGGGAGCGGCCCGGCCGGTCACCGCATGACCCGCCCTCGCCCCCCAGAGCCGCGGTTGTTCCACGAAGAAGTGCAGACCAGCCCCGATGTTCGAGAAATGGCTTGTCAGATCTCCGCGACCGACCTTCTCCTCCGTGAAATCAGCGGCGATCGAGATGTCGTAGCCCAGACTCATCTCCCCTATCTGGACCGCACCGCCGCTGCTGTGAAGGATGTCGATCTCGAACCGTATTCCCACCTCGTAGGCGAGCCCGCCCCCGCTGCAGGTGACCGTGGGTTGACCCGCGGACGCCACCGCCCAACCTCTACCGGTGCGGCGCTGGCCCTAGGTCAAGCGCATCTCGTGCCGGTCGCCGTTGAAGCTGAGGGCCCTGAGGCCGTGCGTGATCCGGAACGCTGCGGAGGTGCTGATGGGCGCTTCGCTCGGCACGTCTGGAAAAAGCTCGACCATACTCATCTTTACCATGAGACATCCTACCGGGATGACTCAATCAATCCGGAAAGAGTGCAGTATTCGCCGCCAAAAATAAACCGTCTGCGGCTGCGCCGCTTTCGAGGGAGGACGACATGTTCGATGCCAGCATGAAATTTGGCCTGTCCGAGGAGATCGAGGCGCTGCGCGAGATGGTGGCCCGGTTTGCCGCCGAGCGCATTGCCCCGATCGCCGCGGAGATCGACCGCGAGAACCGCTTCCCGCCGGAGCTTTGGCAGGAGATGGGGGCGCTCGGGCTCCTCGGCATCACGGTGCCAGAAGAGCTCGGCGGCAGCGATATGGGCTATCTCGCGCACACCGTGGCGGTCGAGGAGATCAGCCGTGCTTCGGCCTCGGTCGGGCTCTCCTATGGCGCGCATTCCAACCTGTGTGTGAACCAGATCCGGCTGAACGGCACGCCCGAACAACGCGACCGCTATCTGCCCGGCCTGATCTCCGGTCAGCATGTGGGCGCGCTTGCGATGTCGGAGCCAGGGGCCGGGTCGGACGTGGTCTCGATGCGGCTGCGGGCGGAGAAACGCAACGACCGCTATGTGCTGAACGGCTCGAAGATGTGGATCACCAATGGCCCCGATGCCGAAACGCTGGTGGTCTATGCCAAGACCGACCCGGAGGCGGGCCCGCGCGGGATCACTGCCTTCCTGATCGAGAAGACGATGACCGGCTTCTCCACCGGCCAGCACCTCGACAAGCTCGGCATGCGTGGCTCCAACACCTGCGAGCTGATCTTCGAGGACTGCGAGGTGCCCTTCGAGAACGTCCTCGGTGAGGAGGGGCGCGGGGTCAATGTGCTGATGTCGGGGCTCGACTATGAGCGCGTGGTGCTCTCGGGCGGGCCGCTCGGGATCATGGCCGCGGCGATGGATGTGGTGATGCCCTATGTGCGCGACCGAAAGCAGTTCGGCACACCGATCGGCGAGTTCCAGCTCATGCAGGGTAAGATCGCGGACATGTACACCGCGTTCAATGCGAGCCGGGCCTACACCTATGCGGTGGCGGCGGCATGTGATCGGGGCGAGACGACGCGCCAGGACGCGGCGGGCTGCCTGCTCTACGCCTCCACCCAGGCAACCCAGGTGGCGCTCGAGGCGATCCAGGCGCTCGGCGGCAACGGCTACATCAACGACTACCCGACAGGGCGGCTGTTGCGGGACGCGAAGCTCTACGAGATCGGCGCAGGCACCCAGGAGATCCGGCGCATGCTGATCGGGCGCGAGCTCTTCAAGGAGACCGCCTGATGGGATCGGAACGCCCGCGGGACCGGCTCGGTGGGGCGCGCGAGGACCTGGTGCGGATCGCACCAAAGGATCTCGCCCGGGGAGCGGGTCGTGATCTCGCGGATCTCGACATCCCAGCGGGCCAACTCCCAAGCCATGGCGCGGGCGGCCAACACCACGGTGCCGGGCTGGCTCTTAGGCAAGGCCGCGCGGGCAGGAAACCAAAAGAGCGCCGCCTTGGCCCCGCGCAGACGCCGCGGCCCGCGCATCTCGGGCGCATCCATATCGGCGAACGCCGCGGCGGCATCGCGCAGCGCGAGCCAGCGCCGACGCAGCATCCGGTCCCGCGGCACCTGGCGCCAGGGCCGCACTTGATCGAACAGCGTAGGCTCGATCCTGTCGAGCAGCGCCCAATAGGCTTGGAACATGCCCGCCTCGGCCGCCACCCTCGGGTGGAGCCGGTTCCAAACGAAACGGAGATACATGCGAGATCCGCGCAGGCCTCTCGCCCGCGCGCCTTCCGGCTACACGCTCAGGGGGTGAGGCTGCAGCGCCGTGGCGGCCGTCAGGCGACGTATGGGGGGCGGAACGCGGGCGAAGCTGTCATCGCTGGCCTCCTAAGGATCTGCAGTGGCGTAGTCGTGTCTCTCCGCTGGATCAAGCACCATTGCCGCGCGCGCCCAATGCGACTCACGGTGTTCCTCGCTGCCTTCTCAGTGCCGGCCTTGGCGCAACCCGACGCGTCTGTGGTTGCGGCTCTCGACGCCTGCGTGCGCTCGGCTTTGCCCGACATGACCGCTGCGGAGACGTGCACCGGGCACCACTTCGCGCTCTGCCAGACCGAGGACGAGCGTCAGCGATGGGAGGGCGCTCTGCGCTGCCAGCGCGAGATGGGAGCGGCTTGGGACGCGCTCTTGGCGCAGACCTGGCCCGCAGCACTCGATTGGGCGCGCCAAACCGATGCCTACACCGCCAACCAGTCCAATACCGCGCCGTCCGCCGAGGACGCGTTGCGCGCCGCCTGGCCGGCTTGGGCAGCCTGGCGCGATGCCGAGTGTGCGCTGCAAGGCCTCGCATGGCCGAGCGACCCGCTTATGATAGAGATGGCGCGTACCGGCTGTTGGCACCATCTGACAGCAAGCCGGGTGATCGATCTCTACGCCATGATCCGGGGGCCGGAGTGATGCGGTTGGCGCTGATCCTTGTGTCTATGCTCGCGAGCGCAGCGACCGCCGAAGAGCCCCCTGCCCCGGCGGATGTGGCAGCGCTCGAGACCTGTATGGCGGAGCAGCTCCCCGCCACTGACCGCGCCGAGGCTGCCTGCATCCGACGTCTCGCTGAACCCTGCATGGGCACGGCCGAGGGGGGCACCACGCTCGGCACCGTGGATTGCCTTTTTGCAGAAAGCGCCGCTTGGGACGTGATCCTGAACGCCGACTGGCCCGAGTTGATGGCCCGCGCCCGGTCGACGGATGGGAGCTATGCCGGTGTCGACCCGCCGCCCCCGTCCGCCGCGAAGACGCTGCGCACCGCCCAGCGAGCCTGGCTTGCTTGGCGCGAGGCCGAATGCGCCGCCCGCGCCGCCGAATGGGGCAATGGCAGCCTGCGCCATGTGATCTATGCCGACTGCTGGTTGGCCCTGACCGCCAAGCGCACCATCGCTCTGCACGCCCGTCTCCGGGAAGAGCCGTGAGCCCGCCCCGCCGACGCCGACCCACCGCCCTGGCCCGCAGGCGTGCTCTTCAGCGGTCGGCAACCACGGCGCTGGTGCTGACGCTGGCGTCCCCCGCGCTGGCGACGCCACCGAACCTTGCGGAGTCGACCCGGTGTCTCGCCGAAGTGGTCGCGCTCGAGATGAACCCGCGGCTCTGCACCATGGCGGTGAGCCAGCCCTGCGCTGGTCATCGCGAGGCGGAGGCGCGTCACGGCGCCTGTCTGACCGCTCTGACGGAGGCCTATGCGGACCACGCGGCAAACACC
This sequence comes from Pseudomonadota bacterium, assembly GCA_039816045.1. Taxonomy (GTDB): domain Bacteria; phylum Pseudomonadota; class Alphaproteobacteria; order Rhodobacterales; family Rhodobacteraceae; genus Thermohalobaculum. Next base: position 77,064 of record JBCBYB010000010.1, on the reverse strand, counting down.
GTGGCCGATCGCGCGCCGATGACCGACGCCGCCACGACCCGGGCGCTCACGGCCTGGATCGACCGCGGACGCGCGCAGGCAGGCAGGCTTTGCAACGGAGCCGAGACGGCCACCGCCGGTGCCGAATGCCGGCTGCTGTTCACGGCCGTCCTGGCGCACATGATCGAGTTCCACCCCCGTCGGCTGGTCGACGCAGCCGATGAAGAGACCTGAGAGCAGAGACCAGACCCCATGGCCGTTCTAGCCACCGATATCGCCCCTCGATCCGCCGTGTTTGCCGAGAACCGCGCGGCGATGGAGACAGCCCTTACCGAGATCCGCGCTGCCGCCGATGTGGCGCTCGCAGGCGGTGGCGCCGAGGCGTTGGCGCGGCACACAGCCCGCGGCAAGCTCGCACCGCGCGAACGGGTGGAGCGGCTCCTCGATCCGGGTGCACCGTTCCTGGAGATCGGGCTCTTCGCCGCGCACGGGCTCTATGGCGGCGATGCCCCCGCCGCAGGGGTCATCGCGGGTGTGGGCCGGGTCATGGGGCGCGAGGTCATGGTGGTCGCCAACGACGCGACCGTGAAGGGGGGCAGCTACTTCCCCCTCACCGTCAAGAAACACCTGCGCGCCCAGGAAGTCGCGGCCGAGAACCGCCTGCCTTGCGTCTATTTGGTGGACAGCGGCGGCGCGAACCTGCCGCGCCAGGACGAGGTCTTCCCCGACCGAGACCATTTCGGGCGCATCTTCTACAACCAGGCGCGGATGTCCGCAGCCGGGATCGCGCAGATCGCCGTGGTGATGGGCAGTTGCACGGCCGGCGGGGCCTATGTGCCCGCGATGGCGGACGAGGCGATCATCGTGCGCGACCAGGGGACGATCTTCCTGGCCGGGCCGCCGCTGGTGAAGGCCGCAACGGGCGAGGTAATCTCGGCCGAGGATCTTGGCGGCGGCGATGTGCACACGCGGCTCTCGGGGGTGGCGGATCACCTGGCCGAGGACGACGCCCATGCGCTCGCACTTGCCCGCCAGGCGGTCGGCACGCTGCCCGGCGGCACCGCGTCACCGCTCGCCGGAGAGGCCCCGCTCTACGACCCCGAGGAACTGCTCGGCATCCTGCCCGCCGACACCCGCATACCCTATGACGTGCGCGAGGTGATCGCCCGGCTGGTGGACGGCTCCCGCCTCGATGAGTTCAAGCGCCGCTTCGGCGAGACGCTGGTTACCGGGTTCGCCGAGATCGCGGGCCAGCCCATAGGCGTGCTCGCCAACAACGGCATCCTCTATTCCGAGAGCGCGGCAAAAGGCGCCCATTTCGTCGAGCTTTGCTGCCAGCGCGGCATCCCGCTCCTGTTCCTGCAGAACATCACCGGGTTCATGGTGGGCCGGGCAGCCGAGCATGGCGGCATCGCGCGCCACGGGGCGAAGCTCGTGACCGCGGTCGCCTGTGCTGCGGTGCCGAAAGTGACGGTGCTGATCGGCGGCAGCTTTGGCGCTGGAAACTACGGCATGTGCGGGCGCGCCTACCAACCGCGGTTCCTCTGGAGCTGGCCGAACAGCCGCATCTCGGTGATGGGCGGCTTCCAGGCGGCGGGCGTGCTCGCCACCATCCGTCGCGACGGGATCGAGCGCAAAGGCGGAACCTGGTCGGCAGAGGAGGAGGCCGCCTTCAAGCAGCCGATCCTCGAGCAGTTTGCCGAGCAGTCGCACCCGCTCTACGCCTCGGCACGGCTCTGGGACGACGGCATCCTGGACCCGCGCGAGACCCGCACGGCCCTCGCCCTCTCACTCCGCGCCGCCGCCCAAGCCCCCGCAGAGCCCACCCGCTTCGGCGTCTTCCGCATGTGACCGCTCAAAAGGAGACCGCGATGATCCTCAAGACTATCGACGCGGCCGACGGCCCGCCCGCTCCGCCGACCTACGCCAATGCCATGTCGGTGCAGGGGGCGGAGGAGATCCTCTACATCAGCGGCCAAATCGGGGTCGATGGAGAGGGCGTGGCGCCACCGGGGTTTGCCGAGCAGGCAGCACTCATCTGGAGCAACATCGACGCGCAACTTCGCGCTGCGGGCATGACCAAGGACAACCTCGTCAAGGTGACGATCTTTCTCTCGGACCGGCGCTATACCGAGGAGTACCGCGCCGCCCGGGACAGCTATCTGGAGGGTCGGCGGATCGCGCTCACCTGCATCGTCTGCGAGATCTTCGACAGCGCCTGGCTGATGGAGATCGAAGCCATCGCGGCCCGCTGAGACCCGGGGCGATGACCATGACCCCCGACCTCCGTGCGCACCAAGATCAGGGCAAGCTTGCCTTCTGCGAACTCCGGGCGATGGGTCGAGGACAGGCAGAACGGACGGCGCGTTCACTCCCGCTGGATGCTCTCGAGGTAGCGGATGAGGGCCAGAATGCGACGCGTGACATAGGTCTCGACCTGCTCCTCACCCAACATGGGGGCATAGCGCCGGCGGGCCTCTTCGTTGTACTCCCAACCCCAGACCGGCATCTCGCGCGGCCCGTGCAGAGCGACGTCCGCACGCCCATCGATCGTCCGGTAGAGCTCCTCGAACGGGAAGACGCCGCCGTTCTCGGCCGCCAGACGCGAGAGATCCTTGGGCGGCGCCTTCAGGAACATGCCGTAGGGTCCCTCGCCGTGCGCATCCATCCCGTGACAAATGGCGCAGTTCGAGACGTATTCACGCCGTCCGAGGGCGGTTGCGTCCTCGGGCGCAGTGGCGGCGCCGAAGAGCAGTGCGGGCGAGAGAGCAGCAACCAGGGTCAGCGACATAAGGGCCTCCTTTCGGGCACGGGTGGGCGGATCCACACCGGCGATAGACCCAGATTGCCGCCGCGATGGACCCAGCGCCTTGATACGGGTCAAGCGGAGGGCCGTGCCTGATGCCCCTCAAGACCCGCCGTTCACCGCCGGAGAAGAAGCGCCTTTCGCGGGCGAAGGACCGGCGCAACGACTATGGCGAGAACGACAAGGCGGCGCGCAAGGCGATCCCGCTGCGAAAGCGCCAGGCGAACCGGATGGCGCGGCGGGCTGGCCGCGTTGTGGCCGGGGACGAGGACGACCAGGCGGCCGCGCGGTTGAAGCGCGCGCTGAAGCGGCGCTGGCGAAAGGTGCCCGATGCGGCTCTCGGAGCGCACATCGCGCACCAGGCGGCGGGACGGGTCGCGCGGCAGGGCGGAAAAGCGCTCCGGCGGACCCGCATGGCCCGGTGGGCGGCAGAACAGGACGACACATGATGCAGAGGGATGGGGACCACCGATGCGACGGCTGTTGATCGCGAACCGGGGCGAGATCGCCGCCCGTATCGCCCGCACCGCACGGGGGCTGGGCATCGAGACGGTCGCCGTCTGTTCCGACGCGGATGCAGGCGCGGTGCATGTGCGTGCCTGCGACCAGGCGGTGCGGATCGGCCCTGCGCCGGTGTCCGAGAGCTATCTGCGTGCAGATGCCTTGCTGGAGGCCGCGCGCACAACCGGCGCGGATGCGATCCACCCGGGCTATGGCTTTCTCTCCGAGAACCCCGATTTCGCCGAGGCCGTTGCGGATGCAGGGCTCGCCTGGGTGGGCCCGCCTGCCGCCGCGATCCGGGCCATGGGGCTGAAGGACGAGGCCAAGCGGCGGATGGAGGCGGCGGGCGTCCCCGTCACTCCCGGCTATCACGGCGACACGCAGGACCCGGCCTTCCTGGCCGAACGGGCGGCGGAGATCGGCTATCCGGTGCTCATCAAGGCATCCGCCGGGGGCGGGGGCAAGGGCATGCGCCTCGTCGAGACTCCGGACGCCTTCGCCGAGGCACTGGCGCGCGCGCAGTCGGAGGCGGCATCGGCCTTCGGCAATGACCGGGTGCTGATCGAGAAGTTCATCCAGAACCCGCGCCATATCGAAGTCCAGGTCTTCGCGGACAGCCATGGCAGCACGGTGCATCTGTTCGAGCGCGACTGCTCCGCCCAGCGCCGGCACCAGAAGGTGATCGAGGAGGCCCCCGCCCCCGGCATGACCGAGGCGCTGCGGGCGGCCATGACCGGGGCTGCAGTGCGCGCGGCGGAGGCGGTCGGCTATGTCGGCGCGGGCACGGTCGAGTTCATCGTGGACGGCAGCCGGATGACACCGGATGCGTTCTATTTCATGGAGATGAACACCCGTCTTCAGGTGGAACATCCGGTGACGGAGGCCGTCACGGGCACCGATCTCGTCGCCTGGCAGCTGGCGGTGGCCTCCGGCGCGCCGCTGCCGCTTCGCCAGGACCAGATCCGGCTCTCGGGCCATGCGGTGGAGGCGCGGCTCTATGCGGAGGATCCGGCGCACGACTTCCGACCCCAGACCGGGCGGCTGACGGCGCTGCGGCTCTCGGAGGCGGTGCGGGTGGACACAGGGGTCACCGAGGGAGACACGGTCACCCCGCATTACGACCCGATGATCGCGAAGCTGATAGCCCATGGGCCGGACCGGGAGGCGGCGTTCGCCCGCCTGGGGGCTGCACTGGCCGAGAGCCAACTGGCCGGGCTCACCTCCAATCTCGGCTTTCTCGCGCGGCTGGTGGCGGACGCGGAGATGCGGGCGGGACGGCTCGACACCGGGCTGATCGCGCGCCAGGGGGACAGCCTCCTCGCCGACCCCGAACCGGACGCCACAGACCTTGCACTGGCCGCCGCGGCCCTCGCCGGGCTGCTGGAGACACCACCGGAGACCCACTGGCGGCCTTGGGGAGCCGGGCGCAGCCACGTGACGCTGGCCGGCGGGGAAACCGTCGCACTCTCGGTCCAGCCTGCGGCCGCCGGCCTCGCGATCACTGCCGAGACGCCGGCCGGGCCGACCACCCTCACCCTCCAACACACCGGCGCCTCCCGCTGGCAGGTGGCGTCGGGCGCAGCGTCCGAGACGGTGCATCTTCACACGGACCCCGATGGCGTGTCCCTGACGCGGGGCACCACGCGCCACCGGATCACCCTGGCCGACCCGCTTGCCCGCGGCACCGAGGATGGTCCCGGCGGGGATGCGGTGCTCGCCCCCCTGCCCGGCCTGGTGAAATCCGTCGCCATCTCAGCCGGTGACGCCGTCACCCGAGGCGCCACCCTCGCCATCCTCGAGGCGATGAAGATGGAGCACGCCCTCACCGCCCCGCGCGACGGCGTGGTGGCCGAGGTGTTCGCCGCGCCGGGAGACCAGGTCGATGATGGCAGTCTCCTGATCCGACTGGAGCCCGAGGCATGAGCCCTTCCCCGTGGACGGAGACCCTGGCGACCAGCGGCTATGCCGATCTCCTGCGCCTGCCCGATAGCGGCAGCCGCGAGAACGACAGGGCCCGTATCGACTTCGACGCCTTTGCCGCCGCCCATCCCGAGCTTGCCGCACGCATCGTTCTCCTGCGCACCAATGTGCGCACCATGCGGTGGCGCTTTGCCGCGGATGCAGACCGGGCCGCAGACCGGGCCTATGGTCGCTTCCTCACGATCACGATCGGCACGGTGATCGTCGCGCTCTTTGGAGCCTTCCTGGCCTGGCAGAACGATGGCGCTCTCACAGCGGCGCACTTTGTCACCGATGCGGCCGGCATCATCGGGGCTGGCGCCGCGGCCTTTGGCGTTCACCACCGCTACCGGGCTCTGTTCAGGGGACGCTGGGCTCTGGAGACGATCAACGCACGGCTGACCACGTTCGGCGATGGCTATGGCGGCGCGCTGTCGAGCTTTGTCCCGAGGAAGGCGCCATGACCCTGACCATCGTCGAGGTTGGCCCGCGCGATGGGCTGCAGAACGAGCCGCGCCAGATCCCGACGGCCGAGAAGGTGGCGCTGGTGGATGCGCTCTCGGCCGCCGGTTTCCAGCGGATCGAGGCGGCGAGTTTCGTCTCGCCCAAATGGGTGCCGCAGATGGCGGACGGCCCGGCCGTGATGGAGGGGATCGCGCGGCGGGCGGGCACGCGCTACGGGGCGCTCACGCCGAACCTGCGGGGCTATGAGGCGGCGCGGGCAGTGGGTGTCGACGAGATCGCGATCTTCGGGGCGGCGTCCGAGACCTTCTCCCAGCGCAACATCAACGCCAGCATCGCCGAGAGCCTGGCGCGGTTCGCACCCGTGGCCGAGGCGGCGACGGCAGACGGGGTGCCGATGCGGGCCTATGTCTCCTGCGTGGTGCATTGCCCCTATGAGGGGCCCGTGGCGCCGGAGGCCGTGGCAGCAGTGGTGACACAGCTCTTCGCGCTCGGGGCCTATGAGGTCTCGCTCGGGGACACCACGGGCCAGGGGACGCCGGAGACGGTGGCTGCCATGCTGGAGGCGGTTCTCGCAGTCGCCCCCGCGGCCAAGCTGGCCGGGCATTTCCACGACACCAACGGCCGGGCGCTGGCGAGCGTGGACGTGGCGCTTTCGGCTGGGCTTCGGGTGTTCGATGCGGCGGTCGGGGGGCTCGGCGGCTGCCCTTACGCGCCGGGAGCGGCGGGCAACCTCGCGACCGAGCGGCTTGTGGCGCATCTCGAAGCGGCAGGCCATGCGACCGGGATCGACCAGGCTGCGCTGGAGAAGGCACGGGCCTTGGCGCTCACCATGCGAGAGGGACGGGATGGCTGACACGCTGCGCCTCGAGATCGACGACCGGGGGGTGGCCACCATCACCCTCACGCGGGCGGAGAAGCACAACGCCATGAATGCCGCGCTGATCGACGCGCTGGCCGGGGCGGCGGCGAAGATCGCATCACAACCGGTGCGGGCTGCGGTGCTGGCGGCGGAGGGGCGGAGCTTCTCGGCCGGCGGGGATCTCGCCTGGATGCGCGCGCAGATGGAGGCCGACCGCGCGACCCGCATGGCCGAGGCGCGGCGGCTGGCCGCGATGCTTGGGGCGCTTGACCGCCTGCCCGTGCCGCTGATCGCGCGGGTTCAGGGCCAGGCCTTTGGCGGCGGGCTCGGGCTGATGGCGGTCTCGGATGTGGTGATCGCGGCCGAGGGCGTGCGCCTCGGCTTCACCGAGACCCGGCTCGGGTTGATCCCAGCGACCATCGGGCCGTATGTGGCCGCGCGCATGGGGCCGCGGATCCGCGAGGTGTTCGCCTCGGCCCGTGGGTTCCGGGCGGAGGAGGCGGTGCGCCTCGGCCTCGTCTCCCGCGTCGTGCCGGCGGAGGCCCTGGACGACGCCATCGCCGAAGAGGTCGCCGCCTGTCTCACCGTCGCGCCAGGGGCGGCCGCGCGGGCGAAGGCGTTGCTTCGCACCCTGGGGCTTACCGTGACGGAGGCCGCGGTCGAGGCCAGCATCACCGCGCTCGCCGACCAATGGGAGACGGCGGAAGCGGCCGACGGGATCGCCGCCTTCTTCGAGCGCCGCCCCGCGCCGTGGGCCCCGTAGTCCGGACTCAGTAGGTCGCGTCGTATCCGCGGAACCCTTCGAGCCGCCAGAGCGCCAGGGGATAGCTCCGGTCACCATGGGTGGCGAAGCGTTCCACCTCAAGCTCCACCGCCAGATCGAAGCGCGCGGCGATCTGCTGCGCCAGGGACGGGTTCAGGATCGCGAGCAGCATGGCCCGGTCGTCGCCCGGTTGCAGCGTCGCCACCAGCTCGTGGTGGCTGTCGGGGAAGAGATCGGGGTTCCACACCGCCACCCGATCCCAGCCGAGCCCGCCGAGAAACATGCATTCCGAGAGCCGCCGGCGCCCGTCACCGAGCAGCACCTCGACCCCTTCCTCGTCCATCGCCGCCAGAGCGCGCGCGCAGAAGGGTTCGGCGATGCGGAGTTTCTTGAACGGATCGCCCGCACGGGGCAGCTCGGTGCCGTAGACGGAATAGATCGCGCCGAGCCCGATCACCAGCGCGGTCGCGGCGCCGCCGAGCACCGCCTGCCCCCAGAGCAGCCCGCACCGCCAGTCCCGCGTCACGAGCCAGCGCGCCGCGAGGATCGAGCCCGCCACATAGGCCGGCGCTGCCCAGTTCGGCTGCGCACGGGTCGCGAACGCCAGCACCGCGATGGGGAGCAAGAGCCCCACCGTCTGCCAGGCCATCAGGCGCATGCCCCAGTCCTCGCGCCACCCACGCCAGGTGGCGAGCGCCGCAAGGATCGCGAGGAAGAAGACCGGTCCGATCACGCCGAACTGCGCGCCGAGGAACTCCAGGAACCCGATCGGGTTGCCATAGCCGCGGCCGGGATCGGCATCCTCGGCGACATGGGCGACCGTGGCGAACCCGTTCTCGGCATTCCACAGCAGGTTGGGCGTCATCACCGCGAGCGCGGCCGCCCCGGCCGTCACAACCCCTAGCATGTCGCGTCCCCGCGCCGAGAACAGCCCGTAGCCGAGCGCGCCTGCGAAGAAGGCGAGCGCTGTGTACTTGGCCAGGAAGGCAAGGCCGATTGCCGCCCCCAGCACCACCCACCAGCCACGCCAGGCCCCCTCTTCGCCCGCGCGCACCATGGCATAGAGCGCCAAGGCCCAACCAAGCATCATCGGTGGGTCGGTGGAGACGATCAGCGCCGACAGCCCGACCCCCGGTGCGAGGCTGTACCCCGCCGCCGCCCAGAACCCCGTGCGCCCGTCCCAGATCCGCGCGGCCGTGAGGTAGATCAGCGCCGCGATCCCCGCATGGGCAAGCGGGCTCGGCAGCCGCAGCGCAAAAAGCGTGTCGCCAAAGCCCTCGGTCGCCATCCGGATCAGTGCACCCACGCCCGGCGGTTTCGAGAAATACCCCCAGTCGAGCTCGAGCCCATAGGCCCAATACTGCGCCTCGTCGAAATGGGGCGGCAGGAACCCGGTCGCATTGAGGCCCAGGCGAACGACCAGCAGCGCGCAAATCAGCGCAGCCGCGGCGAGCGCCCAGCCGCGCGCCTCCGCCGCTTCGGCAGCCGCCTTGGCCGCCTTGCCCCGCGGTTTCTTCGCCCCCCCAGCCTTCGTCCCCCCGGCCTTGGCGCTGCCAGCCTTGGCACCGCCTTGGCCTTTGCGCACGCCCTTGGGGGTTTTCCGGGATGCAGCCTCTGCCATGCGGCCCCCTGTCCTCACCCGCCTTCTCATACGCGATGCCGGCGGCTCTAGGAAGTGGGCGCGAGGAGGGTTAAGTTTGGTGTGCCCCCCCGCCGAAGGAGAGTGCCATGCGCACCGAGACAAGCCCCAGCCAGACCGTGACCCGCCTTGCCGATTATCGCCCGCCGGACTGGCTGGTGGAGCGGGTGCGCCTGGTGTTCCGGCTCGCCCCCTCGGCAACACGGGTCGAGGCCACGGTGCGGTTCCGCCGCAACCCGGAGCGGGCGGGCGAAGGCCCGGCGGATCTGCGCCTCGACGGACGCAGCCTGACCTTCGTGGAGGCTGCGGTGGACGGCACGCCCCTGCCCGCTGACGCGGTGATGCTCGACCGCGAGGGGCTGACCGTGGCCGCCGCCCACCTCCCGGGCGAGGCATTCGAGTGGGCCTGCACGACGGAGATCGATCCGGCCTCCAACACCGCCCTCGAGGGGCTCTACACCTCCAAAGGCATGTACTGCACCCAATGCGAGGCGGAGGGCTTCCGCAAGATCACCTACTACCCCGACCGGCCCGACGTGATGGCACCCTTCAGCGTGCGCATCGAAGCGCCCGAGGGCGTGCCCGTGCTCCTCTCCAACGGCAATCCGGGTGAGAGCGGCGCCCTTCCAGACGGCGGGCGCTTCGCCGAATGGGAGGATCCCTGGCCGAAGCCCGCCTATCTCTTCGCACTGGTTGCGGGCGATCTGGTGGCCCACCGCGATGCCTACACCACCGGCTCCGGCCGCGCCGTCGATCTCGCACTCTGGGTGCGCCCGGGCGATGAGGACAAATGCGCCTATGCCATGGACGCCCTCAAACGCTCCATGCACTGGGACGAAGAGGCTTACGGGCGCGAGTACGATCTCGATCTCTTCCAGATCGTCGCCGTCGACGACTTCAACATGGGCGCGATGGAGAACAAGGGGCTGAACATCTTCAACTCCAAATACGTCCTCGCCAGCCCCGAAACCGCGACGGATGTGGACTATGAGCGCATCGAGAGCATCGTCGCGCACGAGTATTTCCACAACTGGACGGGCAACCGCATCACCTGCCGGGACTGGTTCCAGCTTTGCCTGAAGGAGGGGCTGACGGTCTTCCGCGACCAGCAATTCTCAGGCGATGAGCGCTCGGCCCCGGTGCAGCGCATCTCGGATGTCCTGGCGCTCCGCGCGCGGCAGTTCCCGGAGGATCAGGGCCCGCTCGCGCACCCCGTCCGCCCGGAGGAATACGTCGAGATCAACAACTTCTATACGGCGACGGTTTATGAGAAGGGCGCCGAGGTGATCGGGATGCTGCGGCGCCTGGTCGGGCCGGAGGATTATCGGGCGGCGCTAGACCTCTATTTCGAGCGCCATGACGGGCAGGCCTGCACCATCGAGCAGTTCCGGCAGTGTTTCGAGGATGCCTGCGGCCGGGATCTCGGGCAGTTCGCGCTCTGGTGGTCCCAAGCGGGCACGCCCACCGTGACAGCAACGGAAACCTTGGACGGCGCGCGCTACACGCTGACGCTTGTCCAGGAGACGGCTCCGACCCCGGGGCAGACGGAGAAGGCGCCGCTCGTCATCCCCTTTGCCGTGGGACTGATCGGGCCCGACGGAGCAGAGCTTTTGCCGACCGAGGTGCTGGAGCTGACGCAAGCCGAGCAGAGCTGGTCGTGGGAGCTGCCAGCCCGCCCCATCGCCTCGCTCAACCGTGGCTTCTCCGCACCCATTGTGCTCAAGCGCGAGATCGACGCGGCTGGGCGCGCCGCGCTGCTGGCGCACGACACCGATCCGGTTGCGCGCTGGGAGGCGGGCCATGCCTACGCGGTCGATGTGGCGCTTGGCGCGCTCGAGGGGGCAGAGCTTCCGGAGCCGTGGGTGTCGGCCCTCGGTCGGTTGCTGACGGATGAGACCCTCGACCCGGCCTTTCGCGCCCGTGCGTTGGGGTTGCCGGGCGAGGATGAATTGGCGGGCATCGTCGCGGGCCGCGGCGGCCTGGCGGATCCGGACGCGATCCACACCACCCTCAAGGCGATGCGGGTCCGGCTGGGGACGGATCTCGGCGCCCGCTTGGCCGAGACCTATGGCGCGATGGCGGTGGAGGGCCCCTACACGCCAGATGCCGAAAGCGCGGGGCGCCGGGCGCTCCGGTCGCGCTGCCTCGGGCTGCTGATGGCCTCTGAGTGCGCCGAGGCCCACGCCGCCGCGGAGGCGCTCTTCGACAACGCCGACAACATGACCGACCGGATGGCCGGGCTCGGCACACTCGTCGCGCACGGGGCGCCGGGAGCGGAGGCGCGGCTGGCCGCGTTCTATCAACGCTTTGCCGAGGATCCGCTCGTGGTCGACAAATGGCGGGCCCTGCAGGCGATGGCACCCGTACCGGATGCGCTGGCACGGGTCGAGGCGCTGACCGAGCACCCCGCCTTCGAGTGGAAAAACCCCAACAAGTTCCGCAGCCTGATCGGCGCCTTTGCCATGGGCAACCCGGTGCGCTTCCACGCCGCGGACGGCGCGGGCTACCGGTTCGTAGCGGACTGGCTGCTGAAGCTCGACCCTCTCAATCCACAGACCACGGCGCGGCTGGCCGGCTGCTTCGAGAGCTGGCGGCGCTACACGCCGGACCGCCAAGCGCTGATGACCGGAGAGCTGAAACGCATAGCGGCGGTCGAGACGCTTTCGAAAAACACCCGCGAAATTGTGGAACGCGTTCTCGGAGGCTGAGGGCGCATGTTCGTCGAGGAACTGCAAGAGGTCTTTCGGGTCTACGGCTACCAGCCGTTTCTCTATGCTGCGATGCCGATCGTTTGCTTGGTGATCAACTCGCAACTCGACGAGATGATCGGGTTCAAGATCCTGACCGCGATGGTGGTCTTCTACCTGTTGACCGTGTTTGGCCAATCGGTCGAGCCGAGCGGGCAGGAGCCCCGCATCACGGCCGAGCGGATGCTCTATTTGAACCTCGTGGTCTCGATCCTGTTCCCGCTGTCGTTGTTCCTGTCCCTGTGGGTGCTCGCCGGCGGGCGCTATTTCCTCTGGGTGGTGGTGGGGACCGGCCTGTTCATCGCCCTCACGAACCAGGAGCTGGTTGCGATGGTCGTCGAGCAATGGCCGAGCCTGAGCGGCATGGTGGCCCCCTCCGACAGCCCCTAGCCCGATTGGCCGGGGCCGCGACGCTGATAGAACGGCTCGAGGTCCCGCACCCCCGGTTGAACGCCGCGCGCGCGGAACGGCGGCGCTTGGCGACAGGTTGACGCGCGGCCCGGTTCACGGACTACACCGCGGCCGGAACTTTTGCGACGATCACATTAATTGCAACGATACCGTCTGCCGATGTCGCAAGACCTTCGCGTGGAATCGATGCCGGGCCGGATCGGATCGAGAGATTGCAGGCTAAGATCGCGGGCCCCTCTTGCGTCAAGCCGGCTGACGGTGTAAGCGCCGCCCCACAACTTCACAGGCAGGGTCGGGCCGAAGTGGGAGACATCCGCGGCGGTCCACCGGTTGGGCACACGCTCTCAAGCCCTGCCGAGGCGAAACCGGAAAGGAAAACGGACCATGGCGCTGCCTGATGTCAGCCTGCGTCAGCTCTTGGAAGCTGGCGTTCACTTCGGCCACCAGACCCACCGTTGGAACCCCAAGATGGCAGAGTTCATCTATGGCGACCGCAACGGCATCCACATCATCGACCTGACCCAGACGGTCCCGCTGCTCGACGCCGCGCTGAACGCGATGCGCGAGGTGGTGGCCAAAGGCGGACGGATCCTGTTTGTCGGCACCAAACGCCAGGCGCAGCAGCCGCTGGCGGACGCCGCGGCACGCTCGGCCCAGTACTTCATGAACCACCGCTGGCTCGGCGGCACCCTGACCAACTGGAAGACGGTGTCGAATTCCATCAATCGCCTCAGGGACTTGGACGATCAGCTCGATGGTGGCGCAAGCGGTTTCACCAAGAAGGAGCGGCTGAACCTCGAGCGTGAGCGCACCAAGCTGCAGCTCTCGCTGGGCGGCATTCGTGAGATGGGCGGGCTGCCGGACATGATCTTCGTGATCGACACCAACAAGGAGAGCCTCGCGATCGCCGAGGCGCGCAAGCTCGGCATCCCCGTGGTGGCGGTGCTCGACAGCAACTCCGATCCGGACGGCGTGAGCTTCCCGATCCCAGGCAATGACGACGCGGCGCGGGCGATCTCGCTCTATTGCGATCTGTCGGCTCAGGCGATCATCGACGGCATGGCGAGCCAGATGGGGGCCGCGGGCTTCGATCTCGGCGAGCTCGAGGATCTGCCCATGGAGGATCTGGGCGAAGATCCTGGCGCAGCGGAGAACCCGGGCGCCGAGCTTGGCCTCGAGGGTGATCCGGGTGCCGCGATCAATCCGCCGGCCGAGGGCAGCACACCCACCGTCTGAGCCGCTTGCGGAGGCCTGTCGCGCCTCCGTCACAGAACTGCGATACGGAACGCTCGGGCCGGCTGAGCCTGTGCCCGGGGCAATGAGGAGACCGAGCAATGGCGATTACGGCCACGATGGTGAAGGCGCTGCGCGACCAGACGGGCGCGGGCATGATGGACGCCAAGAAGGCGCTGACCGAAAACGACGGCGATATGGAGGCGGCGGTCGACTGGCTGCGCACCAAGGGTCTGGCCAAGGCGGCTAAGAAATCAGGCCGGACGGCGGCCGAGGGTCTGGTTGCGGTGGCGGTCGAGGGCGGCACGGGCGTTGCGGTCGAGGTGAACTCCGAGACTGACTTCGTGGCGCGCAATGCCGAGTTCCAGGGCATGGTCGGCGAGATTGCCAAGACAGCCCTCACCGTGGGCGATACCGCGGCCCTGTCGGCAGCCCCGATGGGCGGCAAGACCGTGGGTGAGATCGTCACGGACAAGGTCGCCACCATCGGCGAGAACATGACGCTGCGCCGGATGGCCAAGCTCGAAGGCGCGAGCGTGGTCACCTATGTCCACAACGCAGTCACCGACGGCATGGGCAAGATCGGCGTGCTGGTTGCAATGGAGGGCGGCGACGCGGCCTTCGGTCGTCAGGTGGCCATGCACGTGGCTGCCGCCGATCCGCGGCCCCAGGCGCTGAACGAAGAGGCCCTCGACCCGGCGGTGGTCGAGAAGGAAAAGCAGGTCCAGATGGACATCGCGCGCGAAAGCGGTAAGCCCGAGGCGGTCATCGAGAAGATGATCGTGGGCCGCATGAAAAAGTTCCTGGCCGAAATTACCCTTCTGAACCAATCCTTTGTCGTGGACCCGGACAAGACCGTGGCACAGGCTGCCTCCGATGCGGGCGCGACCATCACCGGCTTTGTCCGGTTCGAGGTCGGCGAGGGCATCGAGAAGGAAGAGGAGGATTTCGCCGCTGAGGTTGCCAAGACCCTCGGCAGCTGATCCGCTCCACAGACGCAGAGACGCCGGCCCTCGTGGCCGGCGTTTTTGTTTGCGCCCTCTTGCGGGCCAACGAAAAAGGGCGCCCGGAGGCGCCCTTCTCCATCTCTGCAAACCCGATCAGGCGATCGTGTCGAAGCTGCCGTCCAGCAGCTCGAGGAACAGCGCGGAGAAGCCGTCCTGGGCGATCAGATCGGCCGCCGCGGTCTGCTCCGCCTCGGTCGCATCGCGGCCCAGGGCGTTGTTGGTGACGAGGTTGATCGCGTCCTCGTCCGACAGACCGTCGATGGAGGACTGGAACTCGTTCGACACCTCGAAGGCCTCGGCCAGCAGCGCATCCGACGAGATGTCGAGCACGTCCGACCAGAAGTCGTAGCCGTCGATGTCCACCGAGCGGCCGAGGGCGACCGTGTAGAAGTCCTCGGTCGTCTCGTCGCTCGCCAGACGGTCGAGATCGTAGACCACCGTGGTGCCCGAGATCTCGTAGGCGACCGCGATCTGGGCGTTGCCCGTCTCGCTCTCGTCCTCACCGATGAAGGCGATGGTCTCCGGCCCGATGTTGCTGGTCTCGAACCCGTCGAGATAGCTCACGAAGCGGGCATCCGCCGGGTCGGTGATGTTGTAGATGAAGACGCCGCTGTCGCGCTCGGCACCGATAAAGGCATAGGTCTGTGCGCCGATTTCGCCAACCGCGATGGCCTCCGGCTCCGGGCCCTTGGCGTCGGAGCGGTTCTGGCCGAGCTCACCGTCGTCATCGTTGAACCGCTCGGGCGCGATGTTGGCAATGATGCTCTCCATCTCATCGCCGCTATCGAACACCACATTGCCGGATGCATCCCAGATGGTGAACGAACGCGAGCCGAAGCTGTGGAGCTGGTCGATATCGCCGTCGCCATCGGTGTCGCCATCGATGGTGGAGACGATC
This sequence comes from Pseudomonadota bacterium, assembly GCA_039816045.1. Lineage (GTDB taxonomy): Bacteria > Pseudomonadota > Alphaproteobacteria > Rhodobacterales > Rhodobacteraceae > Thermohalobaculum. Next base: position 61,797 of record JBCBYB010000010.1, on the reverse strand, counting down.
AGACGCTCGAGGCCCGGATCGGCCAGTTCGGCCTCATCCAGGATGATCTGACCGCGCAGCTCACCGGCCGGGTTGGTCTCGGTGTGCAGGTTGACATAGAGCCCCTCTGCCGCCGCAGCCGCAGCCTGCTCGTCGCTAAGCGCCTGCGAACCGGTGAAGCTGCCCGAGCCGTCGCCATTGTCGGTGACCGTGAGGTTGAACACGATCCCGCCATTGGACCCGGCATCGCCGAGGTGCACGTGAACAGCGCTCTCGGCATTGCCGAACGCATCCTCACCGCCAACCGGCGACAGCGCGCCCGAGAGATCCGCGAAGGTGCCATCGACGGTCAGCGTGTTGGTCTCGGCATCCAGCGAGGCCGAGAACGTGCCAGCCGCCGCGGTGTCGGCAACCGGATCGCCGTCGGTGACTTCCTGGGCTTCCTCGATCGGCAGGTCCGAGCCCGAGAGGTTCTGGGCGTAGGCATCGGGGTCGAGCAGACCGAGTTCAACCAGATCGCCGACCCGGGCTTCATCGCCGTTCGGGACCACGTTGCCGTCGTCGTCGAAGCCGTCGCCACGCCCGTCACCCTCGTTCGCGCCGAGGATGTAGAGCGAGCCGCCGATCTCCGCCGTTGTGATCGCATCGGGCATCCGCAGGCCGAGGACATCGCGGGTCTCGATGTCGATCACCTCGTCATCGGTGCTGTCGATGCCGAAGCCTTCGACCGAGTGGTCCACGGTGCCAGCATCGATCACCCCGACGAGCACCGGCCCGGTGTCCGGCGTCAGGTCGAACTGGGCGATGCCGTTGTTCTCCTGCAGCGAGACGAAGAGGGTCGAGTTGTCCGCCGTAATCGTGGTGAACTCGGGCTCGATGTCGAGGGCCGCGTCCACACCCGGCAGGGTGCGCAGAGCGCTCGTATCGACGCCATCGAAGCCGATCTCGACGCTGTCGATGTTGTCGAGATCCTCAACGTCGATCAGCGTGACCGTGCCAGCGGCGTCGGTGGTCAGATCGCTCTCGGAGTTGAACTCACCCTCGTTCGCGATGGCAATGATGGTGCCGTCCGGCGAGATGCTGACGCTGTCCGGCAGGTTGCCGGTCTCGACGGTGGTGATCAGCTCGAGGGTTTCGGCGTCGTACAGCGCGGCGATGCCGTTGTTCGGCACGCCATCGGTGGGCTCGACGTCCACAACCGCCACGATCAGCCCGCCGCCGGCCGCCACCGACTGCACGCCATCATAGCCGGGCAGCGTGGTGAGGTCGATAAAGCGCAGCGCCTCGGTGCCGTCGAGCGCGAAGATGTCGATGCGGTCGAGGTTGCCGTTGGTGACATAGAGGAAACCGCCATCGGCATCGACGACTTCGGACGCACCTTCGGGGCTGTCCTCGTCCTCGGGATCGCTGTCGCCCTGGAAGACGGTGTTGATCGTTGCCGTCAGCTCATCGCGGGCCGCCGGGGCGTCCACGCTGTCGCTGCGCACCGAGAGGTCCTGGATGCGGCTGTCGAGGGCAGCATCCACCTCGGCGGTGGTGAACGGCGTGCCACCGTCGATCGGGTGGTTCTCGCTCAGGAAGTCCTGGAGAGCCGCCTGCTCGCCCATCCCGAGATCGACCACCGTCGGCGACAGGGCGCGGTAGGGGTAGCCGTCACCACCCGTCAGATCGCCTTCGTCGCCGGCCAGGAAGTCGAGCGTGACCACCTTGATGCTCTCCGGCGCTCCGTCGACCACGGCACCGTCTTCGACGATCACCTCGGTCGGGTTGCCGTCGCCATCGATCAGCGCAATGGACTGGATACGGGTGCCGGGGGTCGTGACGTTTCCATCATCGTCCAGCTCCTGTGCGGTGCCCTCAGGATCGAACGAGAACAGCACGCCACCGACCTGCGGGAACTGACCCGGGGTCGAGCCAGGGCCGCTGGAGGCAACCGCGTGCTCGAGGATGATCTTCAGGTCCGCAGCGGACAGATCGACCACCACTAGGCCGTTGTCGAAGCGCAGGGCGTTCTGGATGTCGAGCTCGGAGACCTGGCCCTCGAGTTTGCCCGAAGCCGGGTTCGCCTGGGGCGGCAGAAGCTCGCCGGTCTCACCGTCGATCTCGCCGATCTGTGCGCGGATGCCGCCGCCGTTTTTCAGCGAGACGACCACGTCCGGGTCGACCGACTGGGCCGCGGCAAGGTTTGCATCCGCCGTGAGGTTGCCGAAATTGGTCTCCTGGGTGCGGACGGACTCGCGGCGGCCGTCGAGGAACACCTCGCTCTCGCCGAACACGGTGCCGTCGCTCTCGTTGACCTCGGTCGCCACGGCGTCGGTCAGCGTCTGCACCAGAGAGGCGCTCTCGGAGGCGGCAATCGCGTCCTCGGCGGTCGCGGCACCGGTCACGTCGACCACACCCTGATCGTCGGTCGCGAAAGCGCCGGACTGCGTGCTGTCGATGCTGTCCGGGACGATGTTGCCGTTCTCGTCGAAGTCGATGACGAGGCGGCCCACATAGGAGTACTCGCCATCGGTCGAGACGATCGCGATCGGGTTGCCGTCGGCATCCGTCGAGAGCACCGGATAGGTGTCGTCGGCCTCGTCGCCCTCACGCAGACGATCATCGTCGTCAGCCAGGCGCGTGTCCGATCCGCCCGCGATGATGACGTCGACGCCGGAGAGCAGACCGGCCAGCTCGGTCTCGAGGTTGATGTCCTGGAGGTGGCTGACCAGGATCACCTTGTTCAGACCCTCGGCGATCAGGCGGTCGACCTCCGGCTGCAGCACGGCGGCCAGCGCCTCCATGTCGTCCTCGCCACCGGTCACATCGGTAACCGCGCCAGTGGAAGAGATCGACTCGACCCGCTGTGTCGTGGCGCCAATCACACCGATCTGCTCGCCATCGGTTTCGACGATGGTCGAAGCGGCCAGCTTGAAGGGGTTCGCGCCACCGCCCGAGAGGAGGCTGTCCGGCGGGGTCTGGTAGTCGGTCGAGGGCAGGATCTCGTCGGTGAAGAGATTGCCGAGGTCCGAGCTCTCCGAGAAGTCGAGGTTGGCCGAGAGATAGGGGAACTGAGCGCCGAAATGCTCGATGTCTGCGAGGCTCTCACCAAAGCTGCCGTCGACGGTGTTGTCGTCCAGCGCTTCCTCGATGATGCTCTCGAAGGTGTCGGGGCCGCTGTCGAACTCGTGGTTGCCCACGGCCGACGCGTCAAACCCGATGATGTTCATGATCGCGATGTCGGCGTAGCCACGGCCATCGCCGACGCGGGACAGCTGCTCGTCACCAAGCTCGTCGGCAAACAGCGCATTGTAGGTGTCGGTGAACACCTGATCGCCGATAAACTGGGACGCGTTGAAGAACGGACCCGGAATGTAGTTGTCACCGGCCGAGAGCAGCACCGAGCCGAACCCGTTGGTCTCTGCATCGGCTTCGAGCGCGTCGACGACGGCGGCGAAATTCGGGGCGTTTGCAATCGCGTCGACCCCGCCCTCGAGGTCCGAAGCGTGCAAGATTTGAAGCGTGAACATCTCGTTTCTGTCCCTTGATTTACCGTACGGTAGCCGGGGTGGCCGACCGCTGTTAGCGTTCCGGGTCGCCCCGTCGGGCTTGCGCGGTACCGTTTGTCGCGCCCCAGCTTGGTGCACCCTGTTCGATCAGTAGACAAATATACCTATCTGTCGCCTCATCAGCACAATGCGCCCCGCACGGCTATGGAAGAACTATCTCACTTCAGAAACGATTTTATGGAGATTTTGCGACAGGATTTATGAAGTGATTTCATGTTCCTAGACAAAGAGACAAGACGGCGCCCGTCCCCTCTTGGGCCCTGGGGTTGACTCGCACACCGCTCCGCGCGACCACATTTCCATGAGGCGGGAACCCTTGGCATGACGCGTTGGTGGGCGCGGAGGCGGTGGTGCATGCTGTGCTGGGCACGCTGTGCCTCGGCAACGGCCGTGCTTGTGTTGGCCGCGTGCTCGAACGGCGACGAAGACCTTCCGCTGTTCGTCGAACCGGATACGGCAGTCTCCTATGAGCTGACGATAGAGGGCGCACCGGACGAGGAGATCCTGAGCCTTCTGGAACAGTCCCTCGCGCTCAGCCGGCAACAAGAGAAGGGTGCGCAGAGCTTGGCCTTCCTGCGCCGCAGGGGCGAAGGCGACGTTGCGACAGCGCAGAAGATCATGCGCTCGCGGGGGTACTATGAGGCGAGCTTTGACGTCGCAGTTGAGGAGCTTCCGCCCGAAGAGGACGAGGGCACCCGCGCTGAGGGTGCGGAGGCCGAAGAGCTTGAGGAACCAGAGACCCGCGCCATCGCGACGTTTACTGTCAACCCTGGCCGGGCCTTTACGCTGACAAGCCACCGACTGATCCTGATCGACAGCGGCGGGGCCGCCCCCGATCCGCTGGAGGCGGCAGCCCTTGGCTCGCCCGTCGGCGACGCGGCGGCCGCAGCAGGCATAGTCGCCGCCGAGCAAGGCGCCGTCGCGGAGCTGCGTCGCAACGGCCGACCCTATGCCACATTCCGGAGCCGCGATGCCGTCGCCGATCTCGAAGCCGCGACGCTGGAGGTCGAAAGCATCATCGCGACGGGGCCGTTCTACCGCTTTGGCGACATCGCCTTCACTGGCAACCCCTCTGTCGAGGAGGCCTACCTCCGAACCTATGTGCCATGGGAGCCCGGCGCCGTGTTCGATGTCGACGCGCTCAAGGCCTATCAGACAGAGCTTTTCGGCACGGGGTTGTTCTCCGGGGCATCCGTCTCGCCCCCCGATGACCCGCCCGAGAGCGACAGCGTCCCGATCCTCGTCACTCTCGACGAGGCGCCCTTCCGCACGGTGACCCTGGGTACCCGCTACAGCACCGATGACGGCCCTGCGGTGCGCGGCAGCTTCGAGCACCGCAATCTCTTCGGCGCCAACGAAACCTTCGGTGTGACCCTGGAGGCAGGGCTCGAAGAGCAGATCCTCGGCTTCACCTATCTCGAGCCGCAGTTCCTCCGTGACGGGCAGGATTTCACCGCAGGGCTGGAACTGCGCCATATCGAGGACGACGCCTTCGACGAGATCGGCGGCACCCTCACGGTCGGGCTCCAGCGTGAGGTCGGGGCGCATTGGATCATCGGCGCCGGCGGGTTGCTGGAGGCCAGTCTGCTCGACGAGGGCGACGGGGACGAGGAAGTGTACCTCGCCGGCCTGCCGGTCTTTGCTCTCTACGACAGCACAGACGACACGCTGGACGCGACCCGCGGGCAGAGGGCGCGGTTTTCCATCACCCCGTTCGCCGGTTTGTTCGACAGCGAGAGCACCTTTTTCACCAAGCTGGAGGCGCGCGGATCGGCATACCAGGACCTCCTCGGCGATCGCCGCTTCGTTCTGGCCGAGCGCGGGCGGATCGGGAGCATAGTCGCGGCGGACAATGACCTCGTGCCTGCCACCCGGCGGTTCTTTTCGGGCGGCGGAGGATCTGTGCGCGGCTACCAAGAGGATTTCATTGGCCCGATTGATGCGGACAACGACCCGGAAGGCGGGCTCTCGGTGGCGGAGGCCGGCATCGAGCTGCGCGCTCGGGTCTTCGGAGATCTCGGCGTTGCGATCTTCACCGAGGCGGGCGTGGTTTCGGATGATGCGCTCATCGACCTCTCCGCCGGCGTTCAGGTGGCCGCTGGCCTTGGCTTCCGCTACTTTTCCCCCATCGGTCCGCTTCGCTTCGACGTTGCTTTCCCGCTGAATGCACGAGACGTGGACGACACTTTTCAGGCCTATATCTCGATCGGACAGGCATTCTGATGCGACATGCGCGGCTTTCTCTGGGCCTCCTCGGTCTGGTTCTCCTGGTTCCCCTGCTTCTGGCGGGGCCTGCGCGCGGTTTTGACATCTTCGGCATCAAGAACTCGCTGATCCAATTCGCGTTGGAGCAGATCAGCTCCGAGGACTTTGCCATCAGCGCCGAGGCGGTGGAGAGCCCGGGCGACGGCGTGACGGATCTTGTGGGCGTGCAAATCTCCGACCGTGAGGGCGTCTGGTTCACCGCGGAACGCATGGGCCTGCAGTGGAACGCACAGCGGATCCTTGCGGGTGAGTTGGAGATCAACAGTCTGACCGCCGCGGGGGTCGAGGTTATCCGCCAACCCGTCGGCTCGGTCGAGGTGAAAGAGGACGCCGACATCGCCGCGGATGACGGCGAGCCCTTCGACTGGCCGCGCTCACCCTTGCCGACCCGGATCGACGAAGTGGCTCTCGAACGGGTCCTTATCGCCGAGGGTGTCATCGCCCCGCAGTCCCTCGAGTTCGACGCCACCGGTGCGGTGCGGGACGAGGGGGACGAGCAATCCGTCCGGCTGACCCTCACGCGCACCGATGCGGTGGTGGGTGAGATCCGGCTCGATTACTTGCGCGACTTTGCGGCGGGAACGCTGCGGGCGAACGTCACCGCCCTCGAGGCGCCCGGTGGCCTTGTGGCCGCGCTCGCGGGGCTTCCGGACAGCTCCGCCAGCAGCCTCGATCTGGCCGCGGACGGGCCGCTGACCGACTGGGGCCTGGACTTCGCGCTGGTCGCCGAGCAGGTGCTGGAGGCCAATGGCCGCGCACGGATCGACATCGAAGGGCCGCTGGCCATCCAGGCCCGCTTCCGCGCCCGCCCGGGTCCCCAGCTGCCGACCGATATGGCGGCGCTCCTTGGGCAAGAGGCCCGGCTCGACATCGATGTGGAGGAGGCGGACGGGGTCGTGGCGATCCGCGAAGCGCGCCTCGCCTCGCCGGCCCTGACGCTTGAGGCGACTGGCTCTTACACCCGCGCCGGAGGGCTCGTCGATCTCGACGTGAATCTCGACGGTCAGGCAGCGCTCTCGACCCTTGCGGACGGGGTGGCCTTCGATGGCTTCGGCTTCGACGGGCGGGTCACTGGCGCGCTCGACGATCTCACCGCCCGGGGGGAGGCACAGCTCTCCGGTCTCACCACGGACCCCGCCGATATCGGCGGCGCACAACTTGCGACCGAGGTGCGTATCGCCGGCAGCCGGATCGATTTCGGCGTGGATGGCGGTGCGCAGGCGGTCCGCCTTGACCGGCTGGGGCCGGATCTCCTCGGAGACGCCGATCTGGCGGCGCGCGGGGTCTATGACGCAGACCGCTTGACGCTGGAAGGGCTTGCGTTCCGGTCTCGGCCGCTGATGGTCGAAGCCTCGGGGACGGTTGATCTAGCCGCTTCCAGTGCCGCCCTCAACTACGGCCTGACGACACCGGATCTTGCCCCTCTTGCCAGCGCCTATGACGCCAATGCCGCCGGGCGCCTCACGGTCTCCGGGAGGGTCGAGGGACCTTTCGATGCGGTCCGGCTGACCGGCGAGGCCGCCTTCGAGGACCTAGCGTTCGAGGACGAGACCTATGGCCGGCTCGCCATCACCCATGACGTGATCGCAAGCGAGACCATCCGGGGTGGGGCGCGCCTGCGTGGCGACGGCTCCCGCTTTGGCGCCCTTGCGGCCGATGTGGACTTTGCGTTGGCTGGAGAGCGGCTCGATGTTCCCCGTCTCTCGGCCGACGCGCTGGGGCTCTCGCTCGATGGGGCGGTCACCTACTGGCTCGACACCGAACTCGCGGATGGTGGCATTTCATTGGAGGCGCCGAACCTCGCGCCACTGGCCGAAGCGCTGGATCAACCGATCGCCGGGGCGGTTTCCGGCCGGGTCACGCTCGCCCCCGTCGGTGAGACGCAGCGCGTCGGCTTCGACCTGGCAGGCTCGGGTTTTGAGGGGTTCGAGGCAGCGCTCCAACGCCTCACGCTGATCGGGTCGGTCGAAGATGCGCGTGGCGAACCGCGGCTTGCGGCAGAGCTGACCGCCATCGATGCCACCTACCAAGACGCCACCGTTCAGCAGGTCACTGCCGCGGTTTCGGGGCGCGACCTGACGGGGTCACCCTCGGGAGATCTGACCGCAACGGTGACCGGGGTGGAGGGGTTCGGCGCCCGCGTGGCTACAGCCGATCTCAAGGCGCGCATCGAGGACGCCTTGGCCGCGCTTCCCACCGGCTCTGCGACACTCCGTGCCGGGAGCGTCGAGGCGGCTGGCGTGGCGGTCGCCTCGCTGGCGCTGGATGCAACCCTGACGGACGAGGCCACGGATGGCCTCCTCACAGCGGCCCTCTCGACTGGCGCGGTGCGGGCCGGCGATGCACAGATCGGGAGCGTAAAGGCCGACGCGACGGTGACCGGCCCTCTGGGCACAGCGCCCGCGGTCGAGGCAAAGATCGCCACGGGTCGGATCGCGGCGGGCGATGCGAGCGTTGAGGGCATCCGGGCCGACGCACGCCTGCCAAACGCACTGGCCGAGGACCCCCGGATAACTGCCCGCCTCGACACCGGCACGATTGCAGCGGGCAGCGCTACGCTCTCTGGGCTCGCCACCCGCATCGACGGGGTGCTGTCGGCGCTCGGGATCACGCTCTCCACCGAAGGCGAGGCCGCTGGCAAACCGGTCTCGCTCTCCGCAGAGGCACGGGTTGATGCCGCAGCCGAGACGCCAGTCGCCCGGGTGAACGCGCTGGTGGCGAAATACGACACGGCGGAGGCCCGGTTGCGCTCTCCGCTGACCATCACGGCCGGGGACACGATCCGGCTCCGCGGCCTCGATATGGCCCTGCCGAGCGGCGGGATCACGGGCGATGCGGCGCTACACCCCTCGGGCGCGGAGGCGGACCTTACGCTCAGCCTCGGCGATCTCGGGACCTTGGCTGAGCTTGCAGACGCGCCGCTGAGCGCCGGATCGCTCGACGCAACAGTGTCGCTCGACAGCAGGCCCGGGCGCGCCCGCGGAACCGCGGACATCGCCACGCGGGGCCTCCGCTTCGCCGAGGCGATTGCCGACATCGGCGCGCTCGACCTGACGATAGACGGCACATGGGACGGCCGCCGCGCGGCGCTCGATGCGGCGCTTGCGGGCCCCTTCGGCGACCCGGTGCGTGTCACCGCTGCCCTGCCGGTGCGCGCCTCCGGCGGACCCGCGCCGCAGTTGATGGAACGCGACCCGATCGAGGGACGCATCCGCTGGCTCGGCGATGTCGGCGAGCTCTGGGCGCTTGTCCCGGCCCCTGGCCATGTCTTGGACGGGCGGCTCGATATGGACCTCGGGATCGGCGGCACGATTGCAGCACCGGCCATCGAAGGGTCCCTCGGCCTCACCGAAGGCCGCTATGAGAACCTCGACATCGGCACCATCCTGACGGACCTGACGCTGCGCTCGGCGATCCGGGGGCTCGACACCCTGGAGCTCACCGCCGAGGCCCGCGATGCAGGCGAAGGGCGGCTGACCGCGGAGGTTGCCGTCGATCCGGAGCGAGTTGCAGCGTCGCTCAAGAGCAACAGCGCCGTGCTCGTCCGCCGCGACGATGCGACCGCCGCGATCACACTCGATATCCGCGGCGAAGGACCGCTGGCCGGTCCCGACATCGAAGGCAGCGTGACCATCGACCGCGCCGAGATCCGGCTGGTGAATGCAGCACCGCCGTCAGTGATCACCCTTGGCGATGTCCGCATAAAGGGCGTCCCGGTCGAGCCGCCGGAGGAAGCTGCGGGCAACGCGATCGGGCTCGACATCGCCATCCGGGCTGCACGTGACGTGTTCGTCCGAGGCCGGGGCATGGATAGCGAATGGAAGATCGGAATGGACGTGACCGGTACGGCCGCCAAACCGCGGATCACCGGAGCCATCGAAAAGGTCCGCGGCCGGCTGAACTTGATCGGAACGGTGTTCGACCTCGATACCGGAAAGATCACCTTCACCGGGGGCAAGGAGGTCGACCCGCGCCTCGACGTGAAGTTCGAAGCGGACGAGAATGGGATCAGCGGCGGCATCGCGGTCAGCGGCACGGGCAGCGACCCGGAGATCAGTTTCTACTCCCGTCCGGCGCTGCCAGAAGACGAGGTGCTGCCACGGCTGCTGTTCGGCAAACCCTCGCAGTCGCTCACCACCAGCCAGGCGATCCGGCTCGCCTCTGGCATCGCGACGCTGATGGACGGCTCCGGCGGCGCGGTCGACAGCGTGCGCGGCGCCGTGGGGCTCGACCAGCTCTCCATCGACCCCGAGGGCGACACCGCCACCGTGACGGTGGGCAAGAACGTGGCCGACGATGTTTTCGTGGGCGCAAAACAATCGGTCGACGGCGCCTCGAGCAGCGTCTTCGTGGAGGTCGAGGTGTTCGAGGACATCACGGTCGACAGCGAGGTGGACCAGAACGGCAGTGCCTCGGTCGGCGTCAACTGGCGCAAGGACTTCTAGCAGGCTCACTCCAGGATCAACAGGAGCCCACGCTTCTTTCTGGCCGTGGTCGCGACGAACTTCTGAAAGCGCGGAAAGTGGTCCTCGATCTCGAAGGCGACCATGTCCGGATCATCTGTAAAGGCGACACCTGCGGTCCGCATCGCTTCGGGATCGGTGCGGGAGGAAAGCTGCGCTGCGTCGAGCGGTGCCAAGACCTCGGCGAACGCCGCCACCTCGGAAGGGCTCAGCAGGCGCACGGGACCATAGCCGCCGCATGGACCGAGCGCTGTGCCGCCCAAAAGCGCGCCGTCTGGCGTGTCTGTCCCCTCCGCCTGCCCCGTGAGCGCCCAATGCAGAATGTGCCACGACTTGTCGAGGTCGTGATATTCGGGCTTAGAGATGTCGGGCGGAGCGTGGTCACGCAGATGCGCCAGCACGGCCGTTGCGATCCAACCAAGCGTGTTGGCCCCGGCACCTACCTCGGCCCAGTGCTCTCAGGGGATCGCGCCGAGTGCGGCCTCCATCCGCCGCTGTTCGAGCCCCGCTGCAATGCCCTCCACCCCGTCAACATCGCGAAGGCGCGGGACCATTTCATCCGGGTCCTCGAGCAGAGCGGAGATGTCCGCTTCAGTGACCCGGCGGAGCGTCATCATCATGCTCATGGCGCTAGCTGTGCTCCTCGCGGAGTTCCTCCTCCAAGACGCGGGTGTAGGCACGGAGAGCATCGGTCTGATAGAGCGCGCCGATCAGTTCCGGCTCGCCCTCCGCGCCGCTCGCCGGCATCCGCATGACGGGCAGGAACGGCCCGCGGTACCGCTCGAACATCGGCATCGCGCGTTCTAGAGTATCGGTCGTTCGGAGCGAGGCGCCTTGGGCATGCAACTCCCAACAGGCGGTGTCCGAGGCACCGTCCTCCGCCCCGCGCATCCGCATGAGGTGCGTGCACGCGAGCGTCCGCTTGAGATAGCCCTGGGGTCCGCCGGCCAGGTGCAGTCCCGCTTGCTCCAGCTGTGTGAGGAAGAAGGATCGGGCGACCAGCCGGTCGGCAATGACGCTCGCGAGTGAGACGGAGATCATCACCGCGATCCCGGCCTGCCAGTCTCCGGTGAGCTCGAAGACGATCAAGGTGGAGGAGATCGGTGCTCCCAGCACGGCCCCTGCGACCGCGCCCATGCCGGCCAGCGCATAAAGCCCTTGGGAGCCGGACACCGCGGGGAAGATATCCGTCGCCACCTCGCCAAATGCCGAGCCCGCCAGCGCCCCCAGCATCAGCGCCGGAGAGAACACGCCGCCCCCCATGCGTCCCGCCAGGGTGATCGCCACCGCCGCGACCTTCACAATGGCAAACCCGACGGCGAGCCAGAACGGGATGGCTTCGGTGAGCGCAAGCGTGGTGGTCTCGTAGCCGACGCCGATGATATGCGGGAACTGGAGCGCGAGCACCCCGAGCATTGCCCCGGCCAGCGCCGGGCGCGCCCAGTCGGGAACACCGAATTTCGCCTGCACCCGGTCCCCCACCTTCTCGGCAAAGAAGATCGAGCGCATCATGATCACCGCGATCCCCCCGCAGAACAGCCCGAGCAGCGCGAAGGCCGGCATCTCCCAATAGAACTCGACCGTGTGGCCCGGCAAAGTGAACTCGGTGATGTTGCCAAGGTGGATGCGGCTGACCACCGTCGCGGCGACCCCGGCCAGCACGATCGGACCGAAGGCGTGGAGCGCAAAATGCCGGAGCACCACCTCGAGCGCGAAAAGCGCGCCTGCGAGAGGGGCGTTGAAGCTCGCCGCAACGGCCGCCGCGACAGCGCAGCCAAGGAGGTCGCGCCCCGTAAGCCCCGTCGCATCCAGACGGTTGGAGACCCAGGAGGCGATCACCGCCCCGATATGGATCGCCGGCCCCTCGCGCCCGGTGGAGCCCCCGGTCGAGAGCGTGATCAGCGCCGCCCCGGCCGCTGCGAGACCCGGTTTACGCTCCACCCTTCCGCCGCGGAGTGCCGCCGCCTGGATCACGTCCGCCACACCGCGCGCCTTGGCATCCGGCGTGAAGTGGGTGAGCAGCAGACCGACCGCCAGCCCGCCCAGGATCGGCACGGGCAGCACCAGATACCAAGGCAGGGCCGCCGCCGCCGAGTGCAGCATGATGTCGTCGGCGCCGTAGAAGAATGTCTGCAACGCCGAGATCGCGAGCCGGAAAAGAATGACCGCATAGCCAACCGCGATCCCGATCAGCAGCGCGACCGGCCACAGCGTCGCCTGGCTCTGGATCGAAGGACGGCCGAACTTGTCGAGTGCCCGATCCAACCGCTGCCGCAGCTTGGCGAGCGGTCCCCTCACCGTCACGCGCGGCGCCTTGTCGGGGTTCTGGTCTGGCGGTTTGGGATGCATCGATACCGGTCGCCCATACGCTTGCGGCCAACCTATGCCCACTATGTCGCTAGGGAAAGGGACCTGAGCCATCACAGGACGCTTCGGGTCGGGATGTGGCACGCGCGCAGCGTCTTGGGCTTTGGCGTCCGACCGAGGGAGCAGAACGACGCTCTGCAGGGTGCGGTGACAAGTCAGGCGCTCAGACACTAGATGCCGGCGAACGACAGACCGAACACCATGGCTCCTGCCGCGGCGAACCAGCTGGCCAGCACACGTTGTGCAAGTGGCACCCAGCTTCGCCAGGCGTAGAGCGTCGCGAGCACGGCAATGGCCAGCGTGCCAAGCACCGTTCCGGCCGCAACGACACCGGACCCGTAGAGCGCCCAGTTCACCCCGCCATCAAGCGCCGCGACGGCGTTGGACGCACCAATCAGGGCGCCTGCCGCACCCGTGAACGCCGTGGTGACCGATCCCGGCAGACGCAGCGCAAGGGCCGTCGCCAGCCCCCCGAAACCGAGGCAAAGGGCGACCCAGAGCTCGGCCGCAGGCAATGGCAACTCCGCCCAAACCGCAAGAACACCGAGTGTCAGTCCGAGCGGCAGGGCCAGGAGCGCCGCTTGCCCCGTCACCCGGGTCTGCGCGGCAACGAGCAGGCCAACGACGGCCAGCAACGCCAGATCCCCCGGAGAGCTCAGGAGATGCAGCGTCCCGGCATAGAAATCTCCGAAGGCAACCCCGACCAAATGCGCCTCGGCCCGTCCCGGGACCCCCATCGCAAGGGCCGCGAGCAAGCCGATCCGCCGCATCAGATGGCCCCGACGAGGAACAACAGGCCAAAGCTCGCGATCACAGCACCACAGCCGCGGACCACGGAGGGTCCGATCTTGCGCCAGTCGTTCAGCAGCCCGATCGCGATCCCCACCACGTGCAGCAGCCCGGTGGAGATCACGAACCCTATGCCATAGGCGAGCGGCTCGGCCGCCGTCGGCAGCTCCGTGCCGTGAGCATGGCCGTGCAACAGTGCGAAGGTCCCCACCAGCAGGACAGCCACCCAAACCGGCGCGCGGAAGGCGAAGGCGATGGCAAGACCCAGCACAAGGCCGGACAAAGCGATCCCGACTTCAACCGCTGGAAGGGGCACACCCGCGACGCCCAGCACGCCACCGACCGCCATCACAAGGGGGAACGCAACGGGCAGAGCGAAAACGAGCGGCCGACCGAGCTGTGCGCCCCACAGCCCGACAGCAACCATGGCGATGAGGTGGTCGGGCCCGAGGATCGGGTGCAGGAACCCGCTCTCCAGACCGCCCGCGACGCCGACCGCATCGTGTGCGGCGGCACTGGTGGCGGCAAACACGGCGGTGAGGGCGGTGACGATGGCAGGCAAACGATAGACCATGGCTCAGGCTCCCAAGAGGATGACAGTGCGTTCGATGAACCAGAAGGCGGCGAGCCCTCCGATGGCATAGGCGGGCGCCGGCCGGCTCCATCCGGGCCAAGTAACCCGCATCACGCGGTAGGACCAGGCAAGGGCCAGCACCAGCAGGACAAAGGCGATCTGGCCGAACTCGACACCCAGATTGAAGCCCAGCAAGGCGATCGGGACCGCGCTATCGGGCAGATCCAGCGCATTCAGACCGTGGGCGAACCCGAGCCCGTGCAGCAGCCCGAAGAAGAAGGCCAGCGCCCAGGGAAACCGCTGTGTCCAGGTGCTCCTGCCCTGTTGCGCATAGCGCATCTCGACGCCGACGAAGACAATCGACAGCGCGATCATCGCGTTCACAAGGGTCTCGGGCACACCGACCCAACCGAAGGTCGCGGCCGCGAGGCTGACGGTATGGGCGAGGGTGAAGGCGGTGATCGTTTTGGTCAGAACCCAAGGGCCGCGCGCGATCCAGATCAGGCCGAGCACGAACAGGAGGTGGTCGACGCCGAGAAGGATGTGCTCGACCCCGATCTGGAGATAGGCCGCTAGGATGCGGGCCGTGCCGGTCCATCCGCCGTCCCCGAAGCTCGGCAAGACGGTGGCGAAGGGCTGTGCGGGCGTGAGCACATGAACCGTCATGCGTCCGTCCGGGGCGCGGATCTTAAACATCGCCGCCGATTGCCCGGCCCCGATGCCTTCGAAGCCAAGCGTCCCCGACAAGCCACGACTGCCGCAGTCGAGCATGCGTTGATTATAGGTGCAGTGGTCCGGGAAGATCGGCTCAAGGGTCTTGCCGAACTCGTTGCTCGGGCGAAGCTCCCAAATCACGTGGTACTGCCCCTCGCCCAAATCGACCAGGAGCAGAACCGCAGGCACGGTCACATGGGCGCGGACCGGAACGGAGAAGCCCGCGGCGAACAGCGCGATCAGCAGCAGGAGCATGCGCATCAGCGGACCGCCTCACCGGCAGGCAGCTCAAGCGGATCGGGAGCCTCGTGCGGTGCCACCACATCCGGTCCATAGGGCTCGTGCACGGTCGTGTAGCGTGCCAGAAAGGCTGCGAGCACCGCTTGCGCCTGCCGCTGCTCGGCTTCGGCGCGCCATGCTGCTTCGATCTCAGATTTCGCCACATCGAAGTCGGGGCTGATAGATGGCAGCAGAGCATCGAGGCGCCCCACCTGCCAGCCGCGACGGGAGGGCACCGCCCGCCAGGTGCCTTCCGGCCCGGCCTCGATGGCCGCAACGAAGGCTTCACCGAAAAGCGAGACGAGCTGAGGCCGCGGTCGGTCCTCGAAACTGGTCAGTGCACCGTGCTTCTCCGCCACCTCCGCCTGCGCGCCGCCCGCCGTAAGCGCCGAGGCGATCTCCCGCGCCTCGGCCTCCGGCGCATCGATCCCCAGCACCCGGATACTCATCCGCGCGGGCGTCGCCAACAGGTCGCGCCGCTCTTCGTACCAGGCGCGGAGTTCGTCCTCCGGAGGAGCGTCGACCTGGATGCCCGAGTACATCATCATCTGCATCCGGTAGGCGAGGTGCTCTCGCAAAGCCGACTCGTCCTCATCGAGACGCAGCGACCGTGCTTCGCGCACCAAAGCCTCGGTCTGGATGTAGCGCTCGACGAGCCGGTCCATCTCTGCCCGGCTCGGCAAACGACCGATATCCTGGACGAAGACATCCGACAACGCCCTGTGCGCCTCATGACCGACAACGATCCGACGCGGATCCGACGCCTCTGGCCGTAGCGCCAGGCTCAACCCATAGACAACCACACCGATCGCGGCGAAATGGAGCAGCGGCTCTCGGAGCAGCATATGAAACGTCGGCGTCACAGGAGGCCTCGGCTCTGGATCGGTGCTGTGTTCTGCTTAGCCCCTCGGCAACGCGACTGAAAGGCGAAGAAATACTGATGCCTCGCCAGGAAGGGAGTGCAGCGCACCCAGTCTAGCCCCGTTGAGAAAGCCTGTAGGTGCTTAACCGCTGGCAGCATTCGCGGAACGCCCATTCCGATCAACCGGATTTGATCCAAACCTGTCGGCCGGATGTGGCATGCGCTAGACTGAGCCCGAAGCCAAGGGAGGTTGCCCATGAAACGGATGTCAGACGTCGCCCCTGCCCGTCCCGACGTAACGCGCCGCAGTGCCATGCAGCAGATGGGAGCCGCAGCGCTCGCCACCACCTTGCCCGCCCTACCAAACACCGGTTGGGCCGCAACCGCTCCGGTCGGGCAATCGATGCGGAGCCTCGCGAGCGATTGGCTGGCCCTGCTCTCCGCCGCGCAACGAGATACAGCCACCTTTGGCTTCGAGAGCCGGACGCGGCGACGCTGGAACTACATGCTCGGCTCCGCCTTCGCGAACGGGCTGGCGCTCGAGCGCATGAGCGCGCCGCAGAAGGACGCCGCGATGGCCCTGCTGGCAACGGCGCTCAGCCCGGAGGGCCTCGCCACCGCCGAGAACATCATGCTGCAGCAGGACATCCTGCGCGATGAATGGCGCAAAGGGAGTCCCGACCGCAACCGGGAACGCTTCTCGCTCCAGATCTACGGTGAGCCTTCGCCGACCGATCCTTGGGCGTGGCGGTGGGAGGGGCATCACCTGACCATCACGATCACTCTGGTTGGAGACGAGGTGGTGTCACAGACCCCGAAGGCGTTCTCGTCGGAGCCGAACACCGTGCCCTCCGGCCCCCACAGGGGCCTCGTGGTGCTGCCAGAGAACGAGACGCTGGGCCGCGCGCTCTTCGCCGATATGAGCAGCAGCACGAAACGCACGGCCCTGCTGCGTGAGCGCTCTTTCGGCAACATCCTCACCAAACCGGGCCGCGAGGACAGCATCGGCGCGCCCGCGGGGGTGCCGCTTGCCGACCTGCCGCCCGCGCAGGCAGAGATCGTGCGTCAGCTGATTGCGCTCTACACCAGCGACCATCTCACAGGCCCGCTCGCCGAAGGACAGCGCGCCCGCATCGCCGCCGAGGATGAGGGCGCGATCCGCTTCGGCTGGGCGGGGGAGAACCGGGAGGGCCAGTCGGTCTACTACCGCATCCATGGCGAGACGTTCCTAATCGAGTTCGCCACGCTCCGCGGGCAGCCCGAGCACCACCACACCATCGTGCATGACCTGGAGCGCAATTTCGGGGACCACCGGGTCGGCTGACCCTGCCGGGCGTCGCGCCTAGCGCCCGGACCCTGCCTTCTCAAGGGCGTTCATGGCCTTGATGGCCCGGTCCTGCGCCTTGCCGAGCGCTTTGTTGGCGGCGGTTACGTGCTTGAGACATGCCTTCAGCCCGTCGGCTGCCTTCTGGTAGGCCATGCGCGCCTTGCGCAGGGATTTGGCCGTGCCCTCGGCCTTGCTCTCCAGCCGCTCGATCGCCTTGGCGTTCTTCGCGGCATCCTTACGCTTCAGGGCCAGGATCTGCTCGTTCGCGGCATCGAGGGCGTTGAACGCCGCATCCCATGCGCCCCACTGCGCTTTCGCCAATGCGTGTTGGGCGATCAGCGTCTCAAAGCAGTCCTCGAGATGGGCAAGCCCGCCCTCGACACCGGCGACGAGCTTGCGGTCGTGGCCGTCGCCGACCAGGACGGTCACGATGTCGAAGCTCTCACGCTTGGCCTTCTCCACCAAAGCCTCGGCGCGCCCAAGCGGCGGGTACTTGCGGACAACCGCTTGGAACGCCTCGTTCAGCGCGCGCTTGTTGCGATCGATATCCTTCTCAAACTTGCTCATAGACGCGTCCTCACAATCGATTTCGGATCAATCGGGGGCGCAGTCCCGCCCCTCTCCCTTAGGTGCCGGACGGGCGACGAAAGGTTCAAAGGCGGGTGGAATTTCTGGCGCAGTGGCCTGCTGGCCGCGTCCGATGGGTCGCCCCACAGTCGCATGCCGGAGGTCAAGAAACCGTCAGCGTCGGCGGATGCCGAGCGATGCGCCGACCTGAGGAGGACGCGGCAGATTTGCATGAGCGGCCCGCATCGCCTCGACGAGGGCCCCCGTCTCGGCCCGGAAGGGGGCCGAGCGCCGCGCCTCGAGATCCACGTTCACAGAGAGGCTCTCATAGGTCGCGGCCAAGCTCTCTCCGGCGTCAAGGTTGCGCATCTCGGCGAAGATATGGATGCGCTTGGCATCGGCATCCAGCACCCGCACGTCGCAGAAAAACTGCGTGCCCTCAAGCAGCTCACCGACATAGTGGATCTGGGACTGCAGCGCCATCGGACCCATCCGGTGCACCCGTGCCGAGGTTGGCCCGAACTCCAGCGCCTCATAGACCTCGTCCAGCGCCCGGTCGAAGGCCATCGTGTAATAGGCGACATTCATGTGCCCGTTATAGTCGATCCACTCCGCTGGCACCTGCTGTACGGCCGTGCGCACGGGTCCGCTGTCCGCCATCTGCCCCTCCTGCTTTGTCCTTCGGATCTGGCACAACCGGTGGCGCTTGGCTAGGCTCGGCGGCCCAAGAGGAGGAGCCCATGAGCATCGAGACCGCCATATCCGCGCTGTCGGCGCACTTCGGAGAGCGTTTGAGCCGCGCCGAAGCCGTGCGGGCCGAGCATGGTCGCGATGAGGCGCACCACGCGCCGCAGCCGCCGGACGCGGTGATCTGGCCCGAGAGCACGGAGGAGGTCTGCCGCATCGCCGCGACCTGTGCCGAGCACGGCTGCCCGATCGTGCCATGGGGGACCGGCACCTCGCTGGAGGGTCATGTGATCCCCGTCCAGGGCGGCATCACGGTGGATATGAGCCGGATGGACCGGATCTTGGCCGTGAACGCCCAGGATATGGATGCAGTCCTGCAGCCCGGCGTTACGCGCAAGCGGTTGAACGAAGAGTTGCGGGCGACAGGGCTGTTCTTCCCAGTCGATCCGGGGGCGGATGCGAGCCTCGGCGGCATGGCGGCAACGCGGGCCTCGGGCACCTGTGCCGTGCGCTATGGCACGATGCGCGAGGCGGTGCTGGCGCTTGAGGTCGTGCTCTCGGATGGCCGCGCGATCCGCACCGGCACGCGCGCGCGCAAAAGCTCGGCGGGGTACGATCTCACCCGGCTCTTCGTTGGCTCCGAAGGCACGCTCGGGCTAATCACCGAGCTCACCGTCCGCCTTGCAGGGCAGCCCGAGGCAATGTCGGCCGCCATCTGTGCCTTCGAGCGGCTGGAGGGGGCGGTCGAGACCGTGATCCAGACCATCCAGATGGGTGTCCCCGTGGCAAGGATCGAACTGCTCGACCCGCTCTCTATCCGCGGCTTCAACCAGTATGCGGGCTACGCCCTTGCGGAGGCGCCGACGCTGTTCCTCGAGTTCCACGGCTCCGAAGCAGGCGTCGCCGAGCAGGCCGAAACCGTGGGGGCTCTGGCCGCCGAGAACGGAGGGCTCGGCTTCGACTGGACGACCGACCCCGAAGCGCGCACCCGGCTCTGGTCGGCGCGGCACAACGCCTATTATGCGCAGCAGTCCCTCCGCCCGGGCGCGCGGGGGTTCGTAACCGATGCCTGCGTCCCGATCAGCCGGCTGGCCGAGGCGATCCTGGAGACCGATGAGGACCTGCGTCAGAGCCATCTACTGGCGCCGCTGGTCGGCCATGTGGGGGACGGCAACTTCCACCTCGCCATCCTGGTCGACCCGGAGCAGCCGCAGGACATGGCGGAGGCCGAGCGGATCGCAGGCCGGATCTCGGAGCGCACCCTCCGCCTCGGCGGCACGGTGACGGGCGAACATGGCATTGGCCTCGGCAAACGCAAATACATGGCCGCAGAGCATGGCGAGGCCTGGGACGTGATGGGAGCCGTGAAGACCGCCCTCGATCCGACCGGGATCATGAACCCGGGCAAGCTTGTGCCCGGCAACTGAGCCGCGCGTTCAGAGCTTCATGCGCATCGAGTTGAGGAAGAAGAACAGCACGATGAACAGGATCGCAATGCCATAAGGGCTCGTGAAGAAGGGAACCAGCCCCTCGTTCCACTTGTCGAAAAAGCCGTCGACGATGTTGTTAACGAGTTTCGAAGCGCCGTCCATAATACCCCCCAACGGGAGCCACCCCATGGCCCCAATGGTCCAATACTAAGCAAATCCGGCGGACACGCCAAGGGCCGCCTTGCGCCATGAAGGGCTAGGTGCCGGCCTGCTGCATGAGGGCACGGGCAGCAGAGCGCGCCTCCTCGGTCACATGCTCCCCGGCGAGCATGCGGGCGATTTCATCCAGCCGCTCCGGCTCGGCGAGGGCGCGGACCTCGGTGCGGGTGGCCTCCTGCTCCGAGGTCTTCGCAATGTGCCAGTGATGAGCGCCTTCGGCGGCGACCTGGGGCGAGTGCGTGACGACCAAGACCTGCGCGTCTTCGGCAAGTTTGCCAAGCCGCCGCCCGACCGCAGCGGCCGTCGCTCCCCCCACGCCCCTGTCGATCTCGTCGAAGATCATGGTGAGACCCTCGGCACGTCCGGCGAGGCAGACCTTCATGGCCAGCAGGAACCGCGAGAGCTCGCCGCCCGAGGCGATGCGGTCGATCGGGCCCGGAGGCGTTCCCGGATTGGTGGCGGCGGTGAAACGCACCGCATCGGTCCCCTCGGGACCGGGAGTGCCGGCGGAGATCTCCGTGCGAAAGACCGCCTTCTCCATCCTGAGCGGTGCCAGCTCCTCGCCGATCGCCTGATCCAGCGTCTCGGCAGCCGTTCGGCGAGCCTGGCTGACACGAGAGGCAGCAGCGTCATAGGCCCGGCGCGCCTCGCCCGCGGCGATCTCCAACGCCGCGATGTGCTCCGCACCGCCGTCGATCTCGTCTAGCCGTTGCGTCATATCCGTCGCGAGATCGGCCAGGGCATCCGGCGCCACCTGATGCTTGCGGGCAAGCGCACGGATGGCAAAAAGCCGCTCCTCCACCGCGTCGAGCCGTCCGGGATCGAAATCGAGGGCCTCCAGCGCCTCGGCCACCCCGCGTTGCGCCTCACCAAGCTCCACCATCGCGCGGTCTAGCGCAGCGACGGGGACCGAGAGCAGCGCAGCCTCCTCCTCGGCGATCCGAGCCAGCCGATCCAGCGCCTCTGCGACTGCGCCATCCGCCTGGGGTGAGATCAACTCGGCCGCGCGCCCGATCTCGTCGATCAGCCGTGCCGCCCCTTTGATGCGCCGACGTTCTGTGTCGAGGGCCGCATCCTCCCCCGCTTCAGGGGCGAGCTTCTCCAGCTCTGCAACGCTGTGGCGGAGGTAGTCCGCATCCTCAGCCGCCTTCTCAAGCACCTCGCGCGCCTCCGACAGACGCGCCTCGGCCGCGCCCGCCGCGCGCCAGGTCTCGGCGGTCTCGGTCAGCAGGGCCGCATACCCGCCATAGGCATCGAGCAGGCCGCGATGCGCTTTCGGATCGAGCAGTCCCCGGTCGTCGCGCTGGCCATGAACTTCGACGAGCGCAGACCCGATGCGCGCCATGGCATCCGCACTCGCCCGGCCGTCGTTCACAAAGCCGCGCGCCGGGCCGCCCTCTGCCTGGACCCGGCGGAGGATCAGTTCGCCATCCTCGGTGGGGGACAGTCCCAGCTCTTCGAGCAAGGCATGGACCGCATGGTCCGCCGGCACCTCGAAGACCGCGGTCACCGAACCCTGCGCAGCGCCTGCGCGCACCATGTCGTGCCGCCCCTTCCGCCCGAGCGCGAAGCCGAGTGCATCCAGCAGGATCGACTTGCCCGCGCCGGTCTCTCCGGTCAGCACGTTCAGCCCCGGCTGAAAGCCGAGATCCAACCGTTCGATCAGGACGATGTCGCGGATGTCGAGCGCGCGCAGCACGGCTGGCTCAGCGACGCGGGCTCAGAGCCATTTGCCCTGGATCACGCGGCGGTAAACGCGGGTGAAGAACCCGTCCGCATCCTGGTCATCCGGCACGAGATCCCGACCCGTCAGCAGCTCATAACTGTCGAGATACCAGTCCGAGCCCGGATAGTTGTGCCCAAGAACCGCAGCCGACGCGATTGCCTCCCGCTCCAGCCCGAGCGCCAAGTAAGCCTCCGTCAGACGGTGCAGCGCCTCCGGTGTCTGCGAGGTCGTGTCATACTCGTCCACCACCAGCCGGAACCGGTTGATCGCCGCGGTGTAGTGCCCACGCTTTAGGTAGTAACGTCCGACCGCCATTTGCTTGCCGGCGAGGTGGTCGAGCGTCAGATCCACCTTCAGCGCTGCGTCGCGGGCATAGTCGCTCTGCGGATAGCGGCGCACCACCTCGGTCAGTTCCTGCAGCGCGTTCTCCGTCATCGCCTGGTCCCGCTCCACATCGACGATGTTGTCATAATAGCTGAGCGCGATCAGGTACTGCGCGTAGGCCGCGTCCTCATCGGAGGGATAGAGCTCCACATAGCGCCGAGCCGCAGTGCGGGCGTCGGTGTATTGCCCGCCCTCATAGGACGAAAAGGCCGACATGATGATCGCGCGCTTGGCAAACTGCGAGAACGGATAGAGCCGCTCGATCTCGTCAAAGGTTTTGGCGGCGTCGACCGCGTCCCCAGCCTCCAGCTGCGCCTCGCCGCGCCGGAAGATCTCAGCCGCGGTCAGATCCTCGATGGTGCGCTCGTCCTCCTCATCGTCCCCGAAGAGCGAGCAGGACGCCAAAACGGCGGTCAGCAGAACCACGCCAGCCCATTTAGGATATGCCATTGCCGAAACCCTCTCCACCCCGCTTGAACGCCGGGTCGTTGCACCGGACGCGCGCAAGATAGACCGTCAGGCCAAAGCGCGAAAGGGGCTGTGCTCAGACCGCGAGGCGGTCCCGCTCGACAGGTTCGGCACCGGCCGCCGGGACCAAGTCGGCTCGGGCGGTGGTGCGCCGGAAGGCACCCGGATCGGCGAAAAGCGCGTGCAGCAGCCGGTTGGTCATCTCATGGCCCGAGCGCGCGCCCTCATAGCGTCCGATGATCGGAGCACCCGCAAGCGCAAGATCGCCGACCGCATCCAGCATCTTGTGGCGCACAAACTCATCAGACCGCCGCAGGCCGCCTGGGTTCAGGACCTTGCCGCCATCGACGACCACGGCGTTCTCCAGGCTGCCGCCGCGGGCGAGCCCGGCCCGGCGCAGCATCTCAACATCACTGAGGCGCCCGAATGTCCGGCAGTCGGCAAGCTCATGCACGAACGCCGCTCCGGTGACCGTGCGCTCCAGCGTCTGGCACCCGATGGCCGCATCGGCGAAGTCGATCTCGAAGGCCAGCTCGAAGCGCTCGGCCGGCAACAAGCGCGCAACCCGCTCACCGTCGACCACCTCGACGGGTTTCTCGATCCGGAGTGCGCGATAGACACCCGGCAGCGCGCGCACGCCCGTGCTGAGGATCCCCCGCACAAACGGAACGGCGCTGCCGTCCATGATCGGCACTTCGGGTCCGTCGAGGGTGATCAGCGCATCACTCACGCCACTCCCGGCGAGCGCCGCCATCAGGTGCTCGACCGTGCCGACCGACACACCGAATTCGTTGGTGAGTTTCGTGCAGAGCGTCGTGTCCGTGACCAGATCATAGCGCGCGGGGATCGTCCCCTGATCGAGCGCCACATCGGTGCGGCGGAATACGATCCCGGTCCCAGACGCAGCGGGACACAGACGCAATCGCACCATCCGACCGCTATGGAGTCCGGTTCCTTGGAACGGGATTGCCGCCTTCACCGTGCTGCGCATTGGAGCACCACCTCTGCTGCCTCTCCAAGCCGGCTGCCCGTCAAACGGATCTTGGATGCCGGTCGACGCTATCCCTACGAAGTGGTGACGCGGTGCACAAATCACGGTTTATGACCGACTGCAACATGCACTTCGGGCGCAGTGTAGCAATCGGAGAAACGTGAGCAGTTTGGACCAAGATGCTGGTGCAGAAAGATCTTTCAACCAATTAAAATTCAACGAAAAAGCCGCCCAACTAAGGGCGGCGATCTCATCGTGGTGTCCAGGGTCCGACCGGAGAGGTTGTGATCGGCCCAGCCTATCTCAGTTTGCCTGGCGCCGCAGGAAAGCCGGGATGTCGCCATCGGCCTCATCCGCTTCGTGACCCTGGGAGGACGACGGGGCCAAGGGATCCGGTCGCTGGCCGGCGCCGGTGCCGCCCGCGACCCGGTGGATAAGCTTGTTGATGGTGAAGAGACCCTGCCGCGGTGCGCTCTCGCGCGCGGGCTCCCGGCGCGGAGCCGAGAGATCGGTCGGGCCGCGTTGAGCCTGCGGTGCGAGAGAGGCCGGGTCGATCGCCCCGTCGTCCATATCGAACAGCGCCGGGTCGGGCTGAGCCGCCTGAGCCTCCCGCTGGGCGCGCGCTTCGGCGGCCCGGCGGCGAACTTCCTCGGCGCGGCGGCGCATATCGTCGGGGGCCGGAGCAACGGCAGCGTCGGACTCGATGCCCGCCGGCTCCGCATCCGCCTGGATCTCCGGGCCATGGTCAACCGCTGGCGCCGCCGGGGCGGGGGCCGGCGCTTCCATCCGGGGCTCGGCCCGCGGTGCCGGTGCCGGCTCTGGCGCTGGGGCAGCCGCCGTCGGCGCGGGAGTCGGAGCCGGACGGCGGAGCGAGCTGCGCAGCGCCGAGATCATGCTGGCATCGGTCTCGGCGGGCTTGCGTTTCACGGGCTGTGGCTCAACCCGCGGCGGGGCTTGCTCCATCGCTTCGCTGTCGATGCCGGTCGCGACGACGCTGACCCGCATCTTGCCCTCCATATCCGGGTCGAGCGCGGAGCCAAACTTGATCATCGCGTCCGCATCCACCTCTTCCTTGATGCGGTTGGCGGCCTCGTCCATCTCGAAGAGCGTGAGGTCATAGCCGCCGGTGATGTTGATCAGCACGCCCTTGGCGCCCTTCAGGCTGACCTCGTCGAGCAGCGGATTGGCGATGGCTTTCTCGGCGGCGTCGATGGCGCGGGTGTCGCCCTCGGCCTCGCCGGTGCCCATCATCGCCTTGCCCATCTGCTCCATCACCGATTTCACATCGGCAAAGTCGAGGTTGATCATACCCGGCCGGACCATCAGGTCGGTCACGCCCTGCACACCCTGATAGAGCACATCGTCGGCCATCACGAAGGCCTCGACGAAGGTCGTGCGCTCGGACGCCACCTGAAAGAGATTCTGGTTCGGGATCACGATCAGCGTGTCGACGACGTTCTGCATCTGCTCGACACCGGCCTCAGCCACCGTCATGCGGCGCGCACCCTCGAAGTGGAAGGGTTTGGTCACGACGCCGACCGTCAGGATGTTCAGCTCGCGCGCCACCCGGGCCACGACCGGAGCGGCGCCTGTACCCGTGCCCCCGCCCATGCCGGCGGTGATGAAGCACATATGGCTGCCCTCGAGCGCCTTGGCGATCTCCTCGATGGTCTCCTCGGCAGCGGAATAGCCGACATCGGGTTTGCTGCCTGCGCCGAGACCGCGCGTGACGCCCGAGCCGAGCTGCAAGCGCCGCTCGGCCTTCGAATGCGCCAGCGCCTGGCTGTCGGTGTTCGCTGCGATGAATTCGACGCCCGGGAGCTGCTTTTCGATCATGTTGTTGACCGCATTGCCGCCCGCGCCGCCGACGCCGAAGACCATGATCTTGGCGGTGAGTTCCGGTTCGATGCCCCAGTCGGAGGGGTCCTTCAGGTTCAGTGCCATGCTTTGCCTCGCTTCACTGCTCTTGCCCTCTTTGGGGCGGTGGGTGCCCTCTCCGGGCCTTTGGGGTCTCTGTCGTCCGTTCTGTTTGTCTCGGGTCTCACCACGCGGCGCGCAGCCAGCGCAGCATCTCGTTGGCGCGCCCACGGGTGCCCATCGGGCGTGGGATCTCGAAATCCCAGAGCTCGTCATGGGGGCGGAGCGCATAGAGCCCGAGCCCGACCGCCGTGGAGTGTTCCGGACCCGTCAGGCCCGAGCCGAGCCCGCTCAGCCGCAGCGGCCGCCCGATCCGCGGACGCCGGCCGAGGATGCGCGTCACCACCTCGTCGAGCCCCGGCAACTGGCAAGCCGCCCCGGTCAGCACCACCTGGCTGCCCGGCATGCCGGTGATGCCGAGCTCGATCAGCCGCGACTGCACCATGCGGAAGGTCTCTTCGATCCTCGGCCGCACCACGCCGATCAGCATGCCCCGAGAGATCTGGCGCAGCTCCGGCGCCTCCTCTTCGCCGAGACGCGGTGCATCGATCATCTCGCGGTCGTCCGCCTGGGTCGGGACCACCCCGCCATGGACGCATTTGATCCGCTCGGCGAGCGCACGGCGCATCATCAGCCCGCCCGCGATGTCCGAGGTCACATGGTCACCGCCACAGCGGATCTGCTCGGCGCAGATCAGATGATCGCGTAGGAAGACCGAAATGCCGGTGCTGCTCGCTCCCATGTCGATGCAGATCGCGCCGGTGCGCTGCTCGTCCTCCACCAGCGCTGCGAGGCCGGCCGCATAGGGAGCGGCCACAATCCCGCAGAGATCCAGATCGCATTGCCGGATGCACTCCATCAGGTTTGCGAGCGGGCGCGCATCCACCGCCACCACATGGGAGGCGACCGAGAGCACACGCCCCGTCATCCCGCGCGGATCGGTCAGCCCGGAGTGAAAGTCGAGGCTGATCTCCACCGGTTGGGCGTGCAGGATCTGCCGCTCTGCCCCGATTGGCGGCTCCGGCGACACCCCAAGGGCATTGGAGAGATCCCGCTCGGTGACCTGGCCGGTTTCGGTCTCCACTTCGCCGACGGTCGAAAAGCTCTCCGGCCGCCCGCCGCTGAAGGAAACGAGCACATGGTCGACCCGGTCGACCTGGGGTTGTGCCGCGCGCTCCGCCGTCAGAACCGCGCGGCGCACCGACCGGGCCGCAGCGTCCATATCGATGACCTCACCGCGCTTGATCCCGCGCGCCTGGACCGTGCAATCGCCCACCACCTCGACGGCCGAGAGCAGCCCGGATATCCCCTGCCCCGGCGCTTCCTCCATTTTTTCGGCATCGATCTTAAGAATGAGACAGGTGATCTTCGCGCTGCCCATATCGAGCAGCGCGAGCCGCCCACGGCGCATGGCCTGTCCGAGGCGCGCGCGCATGGCGCGATGAAAATCGCAGGCTCCGAAATTCATGTATCTTCTCCCAAAACCAACTCCACCGCACGACGCAGAACCAAAGCCTCGGCCGCCTGCGGTGCGAGGCGCAGCGTCGGTCGATGTGGAATACGCAAATCGATGACCGCCAAATCGCGGGCAAAGACCTCTTCGCCGAATTGCAGCGCCATAATGCCCTTGAGCGCTTTCACCGGCCCCTCCGCCGGCAGCATCACGACCATCTCGCGGTCGAGCACCAGGCTCCAGCGGCGCTTGCCGACCCGCGCAAAGGCCCGGATGCGCGGCATCAACGCCGGGGCCGCAGCCATCAGCTGACGCACATCCGCCAGCTTTTGCGGCGCGCCGAGCCCGATGAGCAGCGGCAGCGCCGGATAGTCGAGCCGCTTCTCTGTCGCCGCGATCACCACACCCTCGGCGTCCAGCACCCAAAGCGTGGTGTCGGGGTCCCTCCAGACCGCCGCGGGCACCCGCTCCGACACCTTGATCCGCAGCATGCCGGAGGGATCGAAGAACACCGAAGCCGAGGCAACCCATCCCAGGCCCTCCACTTCGTCCCGCAGCGCCCCGAGATCGAGCCGGAGCGAGCTTTGCCCCGCGTAATGGGCCGTCATCTCGATGATCTCGTCGCGCAGGTCCGGCGTGCCACCGCGGATGTCCACGCCCCGCACCGTGAACTCGGGCCGCTCGGCGATGTTGGAGAGCACACCGGCGACCTCCGCCTGGATCGCGAGCCGCAGGCGGTCGGTTGAGACAATGCCCCAAGCGACGAGCCCCAGCAGTGTCAGCGGCAGATACACGGTGACCGCCGTGCGCACCCAAGCCTGCGCCCAAGCGCGCCGCAGCCGGTACGTCGCCCGCGAAGGCCCGGCCTTGACGGCCTCGGGATCGGGGCGCTTCACCGGCCGCATGAGGCATCCTCCACCAGCCATGCACAGAGCGCGGGGAAGTCGATGCCCCTGTAGGCCGCCTGTTCCGGCGCGAGCGAGGTCGGCGTCATCCCGGGCTGCGTGTTGGTCTCGAGCACGATCAGCCCAGCGAGGCCCTTCGTCTCGTCCCAGCGAAAGTCGGTACGCGACAGGCCCCGGCAGCCGAGCGCCGAATGTGCCGCCCGCGCATGCGAGAGACAGGCATCCGCGATCTCCTCTGGCAGCGCAGCCGGCACCACATGCCGCGAGCCGCCATCGGCGTATTTCGCCTGGTAGTCGTACCACCCGCCGCTGGCGACGATATCCGTCACCGCGAGCGCATCCTCGCCCATGACCGCGACCGTCAGCTCGCGCCCCGGGACGTAGGCCTCAACCATCAGCGCCTCGGGGGCATCCGGCTCGAGCTTGGCCGGCCCATTGGCGCCCTCCATCACGAAATAGACGCCGAGAGAGGAGCCCTCGTTCACTGGCTTGACCACGTAAGGGGGCGCCATCGGGTGATCGCGCTCGACCTCTGCGCGCGTCGAGATCAGGCTGTCGGCAACCGGCAATCCGGCCTCGGCATAGACCGCCTTCGCCCGCGCCTTGTCCATCGCCAGGGCAGAGGCCAGCACACCGGAATGCGTATAGGGCAGCCCCATCCATTCGAGCATGCCCTGAACGCAGCCATCCTCGCCCCAGCGGCCGTGCAGTGCATTGAAGACAACATCCGGGCGCGCGTCAGCGAGGGCGCGGGCAAGGTCTCGCCCGGCATCAACCTCGGTCACGTCATAACCCGCATGGCGCAAGGCACCGGCGCATTCACGCCCGGATACCAGCGATACCTCTCGCTCTCGGGACACTCCTCCCTTGAGCACTGCCACGCGGGAAGTCCTGCTCGACATCCGCGCCTCTATTCCGCAAGCCTTGTGTTTTTCTGTTCGGCTTACTGGTCTTTGTGTTGCTTTATTGCGCCAGACTAACGCCTATCCGTCGGATTTCCCAGCGCAAATCGACATCTGCATGGGATTTTACGCGTTTTCTGACTGTCTCTCCGAGCTCCTCAAGATCGGCCGCCGTGGCATCTGCGTGGTTGATCAAGAAGTTGCAATGCTTCTCTGAGACTTTGGCTCCACCGATCTCCATCCCGCGACACCCCGCGGCATCGATCAGTTCCCAGGCGCGACGGCCCGGAGAAGCGCCTCCCGGCCCCGAAGACGCCCCGGCAGGGTTGCGAAAGGTGCTGCCGCCGGTGCGCTCCCGCACGGGTTGGGCGGTCTCGCGTTCGGCCATCAGCCGGTCCATGCGTTGCATGATGCTTGCGGGATCATCGAGGGTGCCGGAGAACACAGCGCGGGTGAAAACCAACCCGGCGGCCGCCGCTGCGTTTCGATAGCTGAACCCCATCTCGGCCGGGGTCAGGCGAACGACCTCGCCGGTTCGGGTGACGGCTTCGGCCTCGAGCAGCACATCCTTGACCTCGCGGCCATAGGCGCCCGCGTTCATTGCAAGCGCCCCACCCACCGTGCCGGGCACGCCGCGCAGGAACTCGAGCCCCGCGATCCCGGCAGCGGCCGCGCCTGTGGCAACCCGCGCATCCGGGGCGGCTGCGCCCGCCTCCACGGTCGTCCGATAGGGCGTCACGCGGTTGAAGCCCCGTCCAAGGCGCACCACGACACCGGGAATGCCGCCGTCGCGCACGAGCAGATTGGAGCCGACGCCCACGGTGGTGACGGGAACCTCCGGCGCGAGGCGCGAGAGAAAGAGGGCGAGATCGGCGATGTCAGCGGGTTGAAACAACACCTCCGCCGGGCCGCCCACGCGGAACCAGGTGAGCTCGGCCATCCGCCGCCCCGCCGTGAGGCGCCCCCGCACGGGCGGCAATCGGGCGATCAATCCACCGCCGGCCATCTCGTCCTTCATCGCGCAGCGCTCGCTTTCACGCAGCGCCCGCGGCCCGCGGCCCCGGCGCATCGCGGGCAGCCAGTTGTTCCGGCAACGCATTGGCCCAGGCAGAGATCGTGCCCGCCCCGAGACAGATCACCAGATCGCCCGGACGGGCCTGCTCCGCCACGAAGGCCTCCAACCCTTCGGGCGCCCGCAGCGCATGGGCCGAGCGGTGGCCATGCGCGCGCAAGCCTCCCACCAGCGCATCCCGCGAGACGCCGTCGACCGGCTGCTCACCAGCGGCGAAGACGTCGGTGATGCCCACCACATCCGCATCGTTGAAGCAGGCGCAAAACTCCTCAAAGAGATCGTGTAGGCGCGAATACCGGTGCGGCTGGTGCACTGCGATCACCCGGCCCTCGGTGGCGCTGCGGGCGGCCTTCAGCACCGCCGCGATCTCCACCGGGTGGTGGCCATAATCGTCGATGATCCCAACCCCGTTCCACTCACCGACCCGGGTGAAGCGCCGTTTGACCCCGGCAAAGCGGGCGAGCCCGGCGCGGATGTCCTCCATCTCGATCTTCAGCTCACGCGCCGCGGCGATGGCGGCCAACGCGTTCGAGACGTTGTGGTCGCCCGGCATCGGCAGCGTGAGGCCCTCATGGCGCTCCTCTTCTGCCCCTCGCAGCACCAGATCGAAAACCATCTGACCGTCGACATAGCGCAGCCCCTCGGCCCGCAGATCCGCCTGGCGCGAGAGCCCGTAGGTCACCACGCGGCGGTCGGTGACGCGACCGATCAGGCTCTGCACCTCCGGGTGGTCGATGCAGGCGATCAGAGCACCATAAAAGGGGATGTTGGAGACGAAGGCGTCAAAGCCGTCCCGCAGCGCATCCACGGTGCCGTAGTGGTCCATATGCTCCGGGTCGATGTTTGTGACCACGGCGATGGTGGCGGGCAGCTTCACGAAGGTGCCGTCGCTCTCATCGGCCTCGACAACCATCCAGCGGCCATCACCGAGCCGGGCATTCGAGCCGTAGGACTGGATGATGCCGCCGTTGATCACGGTCGGATCCTCGCCACCGGCGTCCAACAGCGCCGCCACCATAGAGGTGGTGGTCGTCTTCCCGTGCGTGCCCGCCACGGCGACGTTCCAGCGCAGACGCATCAGCTCGGCCAGCATCTCCGCCCGGCGCACCACCGGCATCGAGCGGGCGCGGGCGGCCTCAAGCTCCGGGTTGCCCGCGCGGATCGCCGAAGAGATCACGCAGACGCCCGCGCCCTCGATCGCATCCGCCGAATGCCCGACCACGATCCGGGCACCGAGTGCGCGCAGCCGCTGGACGATGGCGCTCTCTTTGATGTCCGAGCCCTGCACGCTGTAGCCCATGTTCAACAGCACCTCGGCGATGCCGGACATGCCGATGCCGCCGATGCCAACAAAGTGGATGGGGCCGATGTCGAGCGGGAGAGCGGTTGGTGGGTTCACGGGTCACTGCTCGCTGTTGTTTTGGATTTCGCTCGGCGTACCAGGGGCTCCGGGCGATGCCAAGACTGTTCCATGACAGCGCAGGGGCCTTTAGGTGGCGATGGGAAGGCAGTCTGCCCTATCCGGGGCGGGCGTGCTCCTCGACCAGCCGGACCAGCGTCTCCGTCGCATCCGCGCGTCCCGTGGCGCGTGCAGCCTCAGCCATGGAAGGGAGACGATCTGGGTTGAGGGCCGCACGGATATGGGCGCCAAGCGCGCTGGTGGTGAGCCCGGCTTCGGGCGCGAGGATCGCCGCCCCAGCCTCGACTTGTGCGCGGGCATTGGCGGTTTGGTGGTCGGCGGCCGCGTGCGGATAGGGCACCAGGATCGCCGGACGGCCGATCACGCCAAGCTCCGCGATGGTGGAGGCCCCGGCTCGGGCGATCACGAGATGCGCCGCCGCCATCCGTGCGGGCAGGTCGGTGAAAAAGGGAGCTGTCTCGGCCGCAACGCTGGCCGTCCGATAGGCCGCCTCGACCGCGGGACCGTCGTCTCCGCGGGTCTGCTGGGTGACGTGGAGGCGGGTCCGCAGCGCCTCCGGCAGGAGGGTGACAGCGCCGGGCACAAGGCTCGCGAAGACCGAGGCGCCTTGGCTGCCACCGACGACAAGAAGCCGGACCGGACCGTCTCCGGGCGGCACGAAGGGCTCGGCAGCCTCAAGCACCGCGGCCCGCACGGGATTGCCCACGGGCTCTAGCCGTGCTCGCGCCGGGGCGTTCTCCACCGGCCAGATGCCACACGCGACCACCTTGGCGAGCGGCGCAAAGAGCCGGTTCACCCGCCCGAGCACGCCGTTCTGCTCATGGATCAGACGTGGCACTCCCAGCAGGACCGCCGCCGCCATCGCCGGAAAGGCCGGATAGCCGCCGAACCCCGCGACCATGGCAGGCCGCGCCCGCCGGAGCGCCATCAGCGCCTGGATCACACCGCGCGCAAGGGCCGTCGGCGCCGCGAGCTTGGCCGTCAGCCCGCCCTGCCCGGGCGCTGCCGCCCGCAACTCGAGCCGCTCGACCTCGGCCGGGAACCCCTCCGCATAGCGCAAACCGCGCGCATCGGTCGCCAGCATCACTCGCCAGCCGCGGGCAAGCATCGCCTCCGCCAGCGCCTGGGCTGGGAACATGTGCCCCCCAGTGCCGCCCGCCGCGATGACCAGCAGACGGCTCACAGCCGCTGTCGCAGAACGGAGGCCGGGTCGATCGGCCGGGAGCGCGTGAGCGCCAGCAGCGCCCCCATCGCGATTGCCGCCGCGATCATCGAGGAGCCGCCATAGGAGACGAACGGCAGCGTCATTCCCTTGGCCGGCAGCAGCCGGATCGCCACACCGAAATTCACAAACGCCTGCAACCCGAACAGCACCGCAAGCCCGGTGCCGGCCAGCCGCGTGAACGGGTCCGTCACCTCCACCAGCCGGCTCAGGGCGCGTAGCGTGATGAAAAGGTAGAGACCGATGATCGCCAGCACGAGCAGCAGGCCGAATTCCTCAGCCGCAACCGCGATGATGAAATCGGTGTGCGCATCGGGCAGCGTCCATTTCACCGACCCTTGGGCCGCGCCGACGCCGAAGAGCCCGCCCTCCCGGATCGCCGCGAGCGCGTAGGCAAGCTGGGTGTTCGGGTCGACCGAGCCTGCGAGGTAGCCGTCGATGCGGCCCGCGAAATGCGACGAGTGGACATAGGCATAAGCGCCCGAGCCGCCAACCGCCACGCCCACAAGGATCAAGGGCAGGATCGGCGCGCCTGAGGCAAAGACCATCGTCGTCCAGACCGCCACCACCAGCATCGCCTGGCCGAAATCGGGCTGGAGCGCCAGCATCCCCGCAATCGCCACCGCAAAGGCGCCGGAGACGAGCCGCCCCGGAGGCCCCCCCGCATGGGCCGAGCCGGCCATCAGCCAGGCGCTCGCGATCACGAACCCCGGTTTCAGGAACTCCGAGGGCTGCAGCGAGGCAACCCCAAGGGAGTACCAGCGCACCGCGCCTTTGCCGAAATCCGTGCCGAGCCAGGGCAGCAGCGCCGTCGCACCCAGGAAGGCGATGAACAGCAGCACCCCAAGGCGCCGCAGCCGCACCGGCGAGGCCATCGACACCGCTCCCATCACCGCCATCGCCGCACCCAGAAACACCGCATGGCGCGCCACATAGTGATAGGTCCAGAGCCCGTTCTTTTCCGCCAACGGCGGGGAGGCGGCAAGCCCCAGCACGAGCCCGATGGCCACCAGCGCGATCACCGCCCCCAGCGAGAGCCGGTCAACGCTGTGCCACCAGTCCTCGAGCGCCGTCGTCCCGGCAGGCAGCGGGGGAGAGCGAAAGGCCATCTCGGTCATTCGGGCGCCTCCAAATGGGGCGCGGCGAGGGCACGGAACGCCTCCCCCCGCGCTTCGAAATCGGGGAACTGGTCGAAACTGGCCGCAGCCGGGGATAGCAGCACCGTGTCGCCGGGCTCCGCCTCGGCCGCGGCCGCAGCAACCGCAGCCTCCAAGGTGCCGACGAGGGTGTGGGGGATGTCGGGAAGCTCTGCTGCGAAACGCTCCGCCGCCTCGCCGATCAGATAGGCCCGAGCGATACGATCGCCATATGGTGCAAGCGCCGCTGCTCCGTCCTCCTTGGCCTGCCCGCCCGCAATCCAGCGGATCCGCTCACAGGCCGCCAGCGCATGGGCGGTTGCCGAGGCGTTCGTCGCCTTGCTGTCGTTGATCCAGGTGATGCCGCCCGCCTCGCCGAGCCGCTCCATCCGGTGCGCGAGCCCTGGAAAGGAGGCGAGCCCCGCCTCGATCCGCCCCGGCCCGAGCCCGAGCGCGCGCGCCGCCGCATAGGCCGCACAGGCATTCTGGTGGTTGTGCGCGCCGATCAGACCCGGGCAGCCACGCATATCGACCGCCGCCACCTGCTTCTCGCGCCGCCACTCCGTCAGGTGGTTCTTGTTCATGAAGACCGACCAGCCTGCCCCCTTCAGCCGGCGCGCGGTGGAGAGGCGGATCAGCGTCTCCGGCTCTGTGGTGGAGGCGAGCGCCAGGCCTTCCGGCTCGTCGATCCCGATAATGGCATGCTCCGGCACCCCCGCCTCGAAGAGCCGCCGCTTGGCCGCGAAATAGCCGCCCATGCCACCATGGCGACCGAGATGGTCGGGCGCGAGGTTCAAGAACACGGCGATGTCGGGCGCCAGCTGTCGCGCAAGCTCGGTCTGATAGGAGGAGAGCTCCAGCACCACGGTCTCTCCCGGTCCCGGCGGGTCGAGATCGAGCGCCGCGCGGCCGATATTGCCACCCATCTGCGAGGGCCGACCCGCGTTGTCGAGGATGTGGTGGAGCAACGCCGTCGTCGTGGACTTGCCGTTCGAGCCGGTAATGCAAACGATCTTGGGGTCCGGGCCATCGTCCTCCGCCTCGGCACGGAGGGCAGCGACAGCGGCGAAGAACAGCCCGATCTCGTTGTCGATGGGCACGCCGTTCTCACGGGCCGCGGTCACCGCGGGATGCGGTTGCGGATAGAGATGCGGCACGCCGGGCGAGACGATCAACGCCGCGAGAGAGGCCGCCTCACGGGGACGCGCGAGGTCGCCGATCTCGAACTCCGTCCCGGCCTTCTCCCGTGCCGCCTTGCCATCGTCCCAGAGAAGCGGGTCCGCGCCCCCTGCCTTCAGCGCCCGCGCGGTGGCTAGCCCAGACCGCCCGAGCCCCAGCACGCCCACCCGCTGCCCTGCATATGCTGGTACGATGATCATTGCGCTGGCCAACGATCTGGCGCGATGAGAACAAACTCTCCGCACGGGATGGCTGCCAATCTCGGCAGGCTCTTTCCATCGGAGCCCTTGAGCGCGGGCAACACCTCTTCGGGTGCGAAACCTCGGTCGCGCACCCGGTCGACGTAATCTGGGTCTCGCTCGAAGGGGTGCAGGATGCCGATAATCCGACGCTCGCCAACCAAATCCCCGAGGCGCTCCATCAGTCGAGGATGCTGCGTCGTCACCGACCAGGCACCGATATGCCAGGACTGCCGATGCTCACCGCTCAGGGTTTGCAGCGTCTCGACCTCGATCAAGGTCGGAGCGTGGAGCGGAGGCCGACGCAAGTCTCCGGCCGGGTCAACGTACGCCGCATTTGGGGTCACGGAAGCGATCCTGACCTCGGCGATGGCGATTGCATGCTCCGTGGCTCGGGCGAGCGTTTCCGGCGTCGTCTCGACATCCCTAGTGCACGCCTGTCCAGGGATCTGCCATAGCAGCAGTGTCGCCAAAGGGGCCAGAAGCGCCAGCCGCATCACCGCACCTTCAGGCTCGCGAGGCCGATGAGCGCGAGGATCACCGCGATGATCCAGAAACGGATCACGATGGTGGGCTCCTGCCAGCCCTTCTGCTCGAAATGGTGATGGATCGGGGCCATGCGGAAGACGCGCTTGCCGGTGAGCTTGAAGCTCGCGACCTGGACGATCACGCTGACCGCCTCCAGCACGAAGAGCCCGCCGATGATGGCCAGCACGATCTCGTGCTTGATCGCCACCGCAACGGCGCCAAGACAGCCTCCGAGGGCGAGTGATCCGGTGTCGCCCATGAAGACCGCGGCGGGAGGAGCGTTGTACCAAAGGAAGCCGAGGCCCGCTCCGATTATCCCCGCAGCGATGATAATGATCTCTCCTGTGCCCGGAACATAATTCAATTGGAGATATTCCGTGAAGTCCGTCCGGCCGACCACGTAGGCGATCACCCCAAGCGAACCCGCCGCGATCATCACCGGAACGATCGCCAAGCCGTCCAACCCATCGGTCAGATTCACGGCATTCGCCGAGCCCGCCACCACCAGCATCGCAAAGGGCAGGAACAGCAGCCCTGCCTGGATCACCGTGTCCTTGTAGAAGGGGATCGCAACCGCGTTTCTCAGCGCCTCGGGCTGGAGCGCTGCAGAGGCCAGCGCCGCCGCCAGCCCGATGCCGAGCCCGAGCGCCAAGCGCAACCGCGCCGGCACCCCCTTGTGGCTCTGCTTGGTCACCTTGGCGTAGTCGTCGGCGAACCCGATCATCCCGAAGGCCAGCGTCACCCCCAGCACGATCCAGACAAACCCGTTGTCCGGTCTCGCCCAGAGCAGCGTCGAGATCGTCACGGCCCCGAGGATCAGCACGCCCCCCATCGTCGGGGTGCCCTGCTTCGAGACCAGGTGCGATTGCGGACCGTCCTCGCGGATCGGCTGGCCCTTTTTCTGCTTTTTCCGCAGCCAGTTGATGATCGGCCGCCCGAACAGAAACCCGAAGAGCAGCGCCGTCATCAGCGCGCCGCCCGCCCGGAAGGTGATGTAGCGGAACAGGTTGAAGACGTCGCCGCCGTCGCTGAGCGTCGAGAGATAATAGAGCATCAGAGGCCTCCCTCGCCCCGGGTCTTGCCAAGGCGCCTGATCGCGTCCAGGACCGGCCCCATGCGGGACCCTTTGGAGCCCTTGACCATGACCACATCGCCCGCGTCAACCAGGCGTGGTGCGCGAGCGGCCATGGCAGCACTGTCCTCGAACCACTCGCCGCGGCGGGGCGGCTCGAGCACCGCATGAAGCGCGCGCATCCGCGGCCCGCAACAATGGATAAGATCGATCCCCGCGACCTCAGGGGCCGTCGCGAGTGCCGCATGCAGCGCGCGTTCGGTCTCGCCGAGCTCCAGCATATCGCCGAGAAAGGCGATCCGGCGGCCCCGCGCAATGCGGCCGATATCGTCCTCGACCGGCGCGTTCGCCAACACTTCGAAGGCTGCGCGCATGGAGGCTGGGTTGGCGTTGAAACTCTCGTCGATCAGCTCGATCGCGCCGTCGATCCCGCCCGGGCCAAGCGCGACCTGTTCCCGCGCGCCCCGGCCCATGGGCGCCTCGAACTGGCCGAGCGCCAGCATCGCGCGCGCCGGGTCCGCGCCGAGGGCGATCACCGCAGCGAGCGCACCACAGGCGTTCTGGGCGAAATGGCGGCCCGCGGCGCCGATCTTGAAGAGCGCAGGGTCTCCTTTGATGCGCGCCTCCACCACCGTCGCGGCACCGGAGATCCGGGTCGAACGCAGCGCCACATCCCCCTCCGAGCCGAAGCTGACCCGCGGGCGGGGTCCGGCGGCCGCATCGAGCCGAGCGTACAGCGCGATGTCGGTGTTCAGCACCGCGATGCCGTCCGGTCCAAGCCCTTCGAAGATCTCTGCCTTGGCATCGGCGATCTCCTCGACGCCGGAGAAGAACTCGAGATGCACCGCCTCGACCGCTGTAATCACCGCCGCGTGGGGCCGCGAGAGACGCGAGAGAGGCCCGATCTCGCCGGCATGGTTCATCCCGATCTCGAGCACCGCATAGTCCGCATCCGCCGGCATCCGCGCGAGCGTCAGCGGCACGCCCCAGTGGTTGTTGAAGCTGCGCACGGCGGCATGGCAGAAGCCCTGCGCGCCGAGCATCAGCGCCAGCATGTCCTTGGTGGAGGTTTTCCCGACCGAGCCGGTAACCGCGACCACCCGCGCCTTGGTTCGCGCGCGGGCAGCGGCGGCCAGTCCGCGGAGCCCTTCGAGGGTGTCGCCGACGATCAGGAGCGGGGCGTCCGCGGGCACATCTTCGGGCCGGTGGGTGACCATCGCCGCGGCCGCCCCTTTTGCAAATGCCTGAGCCACAAAGGCATGCCCGTCGCGCGCATTGCCCGCCAGCGCCACAAAAAGGTCCCCGGGCACCGTCTCACGGCTGTCGATGGAGACGCCGGTGGCCGTCCAGTCAGCCGTCGTGGTGCTGTCGGTCGCGGCAACGGCATCGGTGGAGGTCCAGAGTGGCGGGGTCTCGATCATGTGTCCTCCTCCGCCAGCCACGGATCCTCGCCATCGAGCGCCGCCACCGCCGCTCGCGCCTGAGTCGCATCGTCAAACGGGTGCAGCGTGCCCGCGACCTCCTGCCCTTGTTCGTGGCCCTTTCCGGCAATCAGCAGGCAGTCATCGGGAGCTTTCAGGGCATCGACCCCGGCAAGTATGGCCTCGGCCCGGTCACCGATCTCCTCGGCGTCGGGGGCGCCTTCCAGCACCGCACGCCGGATCAGGGCCGGGTCCTCCGAGCGTGGGTTGTCGTCGGTGACGAGCACATGATCGGCGCCCTCGGCCATGGCTCGCCCCATCAAGGGGCGCTTGCCCTGATCCCTGTCGCCGCCCGCACCACCGGCTACGATCAAGCGCCCGGCCACATGGGGGCGCAGCGCCTTAAGCGCGGCCACCAACGCATCGGGGGTGTGGGCGTAATCCACCACCACCTGGGCGCCGTTGGCGCGCCGGGCGACGCGCTCCATCCGCCCCCGCACCCCGCTGAGCGTGGAAAGGGCCGCAAGCGCGGCCTCCGGGTCGGCCCCTGTGGCGAGCACGAGGGCCAGGGCGACGGCGACATTCTCCATCTGAAAGGCGCCGAGAAGATCGAGCTCCGCGACCGTGGTTGCACGGGATCCGGGCACCGCGAGGACTGAAAGGCGCATCCCGGACGGCAATATCTCCCCGGCATAGCGCAGATCCGCATCGGCGCTTGGGCCGACCGTCCAGGCGCGCAGGCCACGCGCGATGGCAACGTCGCAAACGCGACCCGCTTCCACTCCCTCATGGGCAATGGCCACCCCGTCGGCGATATCGAAGAGCCGCATCTTCGCCGCCACATAAGCCGCGTGACTGCCGTGATAGTCCATGTGGTCGCGCTGGATGTTGGTCAGTGCCGCCGCCGAGAGGCGCACCCCGTCGACCCGATGCTGCACGAGCGCGTGGGAGGAGGCCTCCATCGCCGCATGGGTACAGCCCTTCGCCGCCAACCGGTCGAGCAAGCGGTGGAGCGTGATGGGCTCAGGCGTCGTCACATCGAGCGGCTCCTCGAAGCCGTCGCCAGCCACACCGGTCGTACCGATCGAAGCCGCTTGCGCCCCGGTCACCGCCCAAAGCTGCCGGGTGAAATGGGCAACGGAGGTCTTCCCGTTGGTGCCGGTGACAGCGACCATGGTCTGGGGCTGACTGGGCCAGAAGGTGGCGGCGAGGCGGGCAAGCTCGGCCCGCGGGGTCTCGGAGAGAAACACCGGCACCGGCATATCGCCGAGATCCCCGCGCAGGCGCTCGGCACCCGCCGCGGTGGCCAGCACCGCAACGGCGCCCTTGCGCACCGCGTATTGCGCGAACTCCGCCCCGTCGAGCTTCGTGCCGGGGATCGCGGCAAAAAGCGCACCTTCGGTCACCAAGCGGCTGTCGACTGCGAGAGCCGCAACGGGCGTTGCCGGGTCTGGCGCCGGACCCGCATGGGGCAGCGCGGTCAGCCCGAGTCCGCCAAGGGTCCGAGCGGCGGGCTCCGCACTCACCGCGGCGCCTCCAGCGAGCCGAGCACCACCGGCACCGTTTCGCGGGCCGGGTCAGGCCGCGGACGCAGCCCCAGCATCGGTGCGATGCGCCGGACGGCCTGGGCGACCACCGGCACGGCTGTGCGGCTCGCCTCGCGCTTGCCGCTCTCGGGATCTGTAGGCTCATCCAGCATGACGACGATGGCATAGGCCGGATCGGAGACAGGGAACACCCCGGCAAAGGACGCGAGCACTCGGTCCGGATAATAGCCGCCGCCGGGGCGGGCCTTGTCGGCCGTGCCGGTCTTGCCACCGACCTCATAGCCTGGGACATCGGTGCGCCGGCCCGTGCCGCGAGAGACAACGGTGCGCAGCATGGTGAGCATCTCGCGGCTGACGCGCTCGGAGAACACCCGCGGTCCAGGCGCGCGTCCGCCCTTCACGAGGCTCGGCTGCACCAGCTTGCCGCCATTCGCCAGCGTCGCATAGGCCCGCGCGAGGTGCAGCGGAGACACTGCCAGGCCATGGCCGAACCCGATGGTCAGCGTCGAGAGCTCGCCCCAGCGCGGTGGCAGCATGGGCCGACCCGAACGCGCCTCTACGACTTCGATATCGAGCGGCTTCAGGAATCCGAGCTCGTCGAGCGCCGCCCGCAGCCGTTTGCGCCCGATGGCACGGGCAAGCCGTGCGGCCCCGGTGTTGGAGGAGCGCCGGATCACATCGGTCACGGACATCGTTGCGGGCATCCGGTGCATATCGCGGATGCGGTTGCGCCCGGAGACCACGGCGGTGCCGGTCTCGATCATCGTCTCGGGTCCGACCAGTCCAAGCTCCAGCGCAACTGCAGCCGTAATGGGTTTGAACACCGAACCGAGTTCATAGACCCCGCTGACCGCGCGGTTGAAGCGCGGGTTTGCCGCCCCGCCGCGCAACCGCTTGACCGGCGCGTTCGGGTCGAAATCCGGCAGCGAGACCATGGCGACGATCTCTCCGGTGCGCACATCCATCAGGACCGCAGCCGCCGCCTGGGCGCGGGTCCGGCGCATGCCGGCCTCAAGGATCTCGGTCAGCGCGGACTGGGCGCCAAGATCGATCGAGAGCGCAAGCGGTTGGTCGGCGCGCTCCGGCAGGCGCAGGGCTTCGTCGAAATAGCCCTCGATCCCTGACTGCCCGATCAGTGCTGCGTTGTGCACCGTCTCGCTCTCGGCGCGCACCCCGCCGAGAAGATGGCCCGCCAAACGCCCGGCCGGGTAGACGCGCATCTCGCGGCGGCCGAATTTCAGCCCCGGAATGGCCGGGCGCAGGTCCATCACAGCGGCCTTCTGGGCCGGCGTGACGGGGCGCGCGACCCAGACAAAGCTGCGCTCGGCCGACAGCGTCTCGAAGAGCTTGTCGCGGCCGATGCGGGGGAAGATCGGGGCGAGCTGATCCGCCGCCTGGGCCGGATTGCGGATCTCGCGCGGGTCGGTGTAGAGCGCCCAAGCCGGCAGGTTCGCGGCCATCAGCTCTCCACGCCGGTCGGTGATTTGGGCCCGAACGGGCGCTGCAACCGGTCCGGCGCGGTGCGCTTCGGGCTCGGACGGATCGCCGAGGGCCGTCAGCGCCATGCGCGCACCAACAGCGCCGTAGGCGACCAGGAAGGCGAGCATCACAAGGACCAACCGCCAGTCGTCGCGCACGACGGGGCGTTGCACGGCCCGGGCTCGCGTGGTCGACCGCGGGGCAAGGCCTGGATCATGGGGCGGGGTCATGGGCGCACCTCCGCTTCGGCGTCAGCTGCGACCGGAGTGGTGTTGCGCGGCGGATAAGGGATCGCCGCCGTCTCCCCATAGTGGTCCGACGCGATCGGCATCAGCAGCAGCCGACCATTGTGGCGCGCGACCAGCTGCCGGAGGCGTCCAGGTGCATTCAGTTTGGCCCATTCGACACGCAGCACCGCAAGCCGCTCCCGCTGGCGCTCAACGGCGCGCTCCAGCCGACGGGCTTCGTCGAGCGCCTCGGCGGTCTCGTAGTTGACGTGATAGGCCCATGCAGCGGTGGCCACCACGGCGATGATCGACAGGGTGAAGGCGATCCGGTTCATCGGCGCCCCCTGCTGCGACCAGCCCGGCCGAGCTGCGGGAGCCCGAACGACGCCGGCTCCAGAGCCCGGGCCGGCGCCTCGGTGCGCCGCGCGCTGCGGAGCCGCGCCGAGCGGGCACGAGGGTTCGCTGCGGTCTCCGGATCGCCTGCCTGGACGGCACGCCGCGGGGCCTCATAGCGGGGGCTCTCCGCCTCGCGCTCGGGCATATGGCGCGAGCCGCCTCCCCCCGCGCCCGCAGCCGCCGCCTGGAAGTAGCGCTTGACGATCCGGTCCTCGAGGGAATGGAAGCTCACCACTGCGAGCCGCCCGCCGGGCGCCAGGATCCGCTCCGCTGCCATCAGCGCCTCGGCCAACTGGCCAAGCTCGTCGTTCACCGCGATCCGCAGCGCCTGGAAGGTGCGCGTTGCGGGGTGGATCTGCCCCGGACGCTGCGCCGGCATCGTGCCCTCGACGATCTCGGCGAGACGAAGCGTCGTCTCGATCGGCGCCTCGGCGCGCGCCGCCACGATCGCCCGAGCGATCCGCCGTGCGGCCCGATCTTCGCCATAGACCCGGATGATCTCAGCAAGCGCGCCCTCCTCGGCCTCGGCCACCAGATCGGCAGCAGACGGCCCATCCCCTCCCATCCGCATATCGAGCGGCCCGTCGCGGAGGAACGAGAACCCGCGCTCTGCGCGGTCGAGCTGCATCGAAGAGACGCCGATATCCATCACGACCCCGTCGGCCGGGATGGCCTGCGTCTCTTCGGCCACGGCATCGAGGGCACCGAATACCCCCTCGACCAACACTAGCCGCCCCTCAGAGCCCGCCTCGGCCACGCGCCCCGCCGCAATCGCCGTCGGGTCTCGGTCGATGCCGACGACGCGGGCAGCACCTTGGGCCAACAGCGCCGCCGAGTATCCGCCGGCGCCATAGGTGCCGTCGACAAAGACGCCGCCCGCGACCGGCGCGAGCGCATCCAGAACCTCCGCGAGCATGACAGGGATGTGCGGGCTGCCCTGCACTGGCGTCATACTCACACCAGCCCCGCGAAATCGATCTCCGCCGGGGCCGCCGCCTCAGCCGCTGCGGCTTCCGCTTTGGCATGGGCGCTTGGCTGCCAGATCTGGAAGGTTTCACCGTCGCCCACAAACTGCACCTCTTTGTCGAGGCCAAGCCCCTCGCGCAGCTCCTTCGAGAGCACGAACCGCCCACCCTCCTCGACCGAGATCGGACGCGCCTCAGAGATGAACCGGCGCCGTGTCTCACGCTTCTCGGCTGGGTTGGCAAACGTCATACCAGCGATGCGCTCAATCAGCCGTTCATGGCCCTGGCGCGAAAACGCGAGGTGGAACGGCACGCCCGCGCCCGCCGGCACGATCACGAAAACATCGGCACTGTCCTGGGTCTTCAGCACTTCGCGGTAGTCGGCGGGGAGCGAGACGCGCCCCTTGGCGTCAAGCTTATGCGCTGCCGATCCTATGAAATACCGAACCACCGGATCGCCCTGCCCCTCATGCCTGGCCCAAAAAGCGGAAGGGCGGGTCGGGCTGTGTGTCGCCCGCCCGCCCCTGTCCCTCGGAGCCCGGCCCGCGTGTCCCGTCACTGTCCGCTTGGGCGGCGCCGATGCGCCTTATGCCTCTCGCGAAACTGACGGGCGGCGGCCGGGGGCCTGTATGAAACTGCTGCCTCGGATTTTTTGTTTCCCGGCCGCTGCCCGTGGAAGTGTGATAGCAAACCCATTCTGGGATTACAAGGGAAAATATGGGAATTTATGGGAACAGAGGGAAGCACACCGTAGAACCTTGGGATTGCGGGACCGAACAAGCCCGCGTCAATGCGCGGTGCGCCCTCGTGGGGCACGCCGTGTGATGGGATTTCGAGGGTTTGGGATTTCGTGGGTGCGGATGGCCTGTAAGCCGGGTTCTGTCCTCGGGCGGACCCGAGGGATGGCCATTCATCTGGGACCGCGGTCGCCCGCGGCCTCGTGCAGTCAACCCGGGGAACGGGCCGGAAACCACCCCGGAGGCCGAAACCCCCTTGTCCCCCCTATGCGACCTTGCTCCCGGTGGGGCTTGCCATGCCGGCCCTGTTGCCAGAGCCGCGGTGCGCTCTTACCGCACCGTTTCACCCTTGCCGGGGCGCACCCCGGCGGTCTGTTCTCTGTGGCGCTGTCCCTGAGGGCGGAGCGAACCCCTCCCCCGCCGGGCGTTACCCGGCACCGCGTCTCCATGGAGCCCGGACTTTCCTCACGCCCGAAGGCGCGCGGCCATCCAGCCATCCGCCTGTGCGCCTTAGGCGAGGGCTGGGCTCGGGTCAACCGGCCAGCGCTCTGCCAGCGCAGTGAGATGGGTGACGCCCTCTGCCGTAGGCGGCGCACCCGCCTCATAGGGGCGGAACCGAAGGACAAACGCCTGCCAGACAGCGAGAGCCTCTGTGTCCCAACCGCCTGAGGCGCTGAGGCTGTAGCCGAACCGCCGCGCGGCCGCGCGAAACGCTTTGAGTTCTGCGGCGCCGGCCGCGGCGCGGCCCGGGGGGGGGGGGGGGGCCCCCCCCGCCCGCCCGCGCCGCGTCCGGCGCCGCATCGAGCCATACAGTAGCGCCCTGCCGCGCCAGGCGCCGCCAATCGAACCGCGCGCCGGGATCCACCTTGCGTCCTGGCGCAACACAGGCGTGGCCGACGACCCGTTCTGGCCGGATCTCCCACC
This sequence comes from Pseudomonadota bacterium, assembly GCA_039816045.1. Classification (GTDB taxonomy): domain Bacteria; phylum Pseudomonadota; class Alphaproteobacteria; order Rhodobacterales; family Rhodobacteraceae; genus Thermohalobaculum. The sequence goes on along the minus strand of JBCBYB010000010.1, from coordinate 17,414 downwards.
GCCCAATGACCCCTGCCAAAAGCCACGCGAGCGCTGCCATCTGAGGCTCGGGAAACGGATGCACCCCGGTATTTGCAAGCTCAATCCCGATTGAGTGTGAGTTCACGTCCCGCACCGCCCCCCAGGAAGACACCCCCGCATGCCAGGCGCGCTCGGCTTCATCGACCAGCCGCCAGAGCCGCCCGTCCTCCGCGATGACGTAATGCGCACTGACCTCGGCGACCGGATCACAGAGCCGCGCCAGCGCCGCCTCGGCCGTCTCCATCGCGGTGTAGTGCAGCACCACCATATCCGGCCTCGCGCCGCCCCGACGGGCGCCGAAATTGGGCGACGGGTAGTCCACGATCTCAACCAACGGGCCAAATCCTTTGCGAGTCCCTGCGGGCACAGTTCAACGCCAAGGCGCTCCCGCGCGGAGATTGCGCTTACCGGTCCCGCGGCGCAATGGTATGACCCAATGGCGTAATAGAACGAAAGCGGGCCATCCGAAAGCCCGGCGTTTGGAGGGGCAGATGCAGGCACATCGCGCAGTGACGCTCTTGGCGGCGGCAGCGCTCTCGGCATGCGGGGTGGTCTACACGGCCCCCGATGTCACCGAGGGCACAAACTGGGGCGGCAGCACCGAGTTCGACGTCGCCGTCGTGCCGCTTTCGCCGGAAACCGTGGCCGCTGCCAACCTCGCCGAATATGTTCCCCCTCGTCTGCCACTCGCCTTCCAGCCGGATGCCGCCGCCCGCAATGCCGCGAGGGCGCCCGCCGTTCCGACGCTGCCGCCGTTGCCCGCCCCGACCGCTCCGCGGGTGGTGCGGCCCAACCTGATCCCCGACCGGTTTCCGCCGCTCTCCCGGCCCCAGCCCTACCGCATCGGCATTTCCGATGTGCTGCTTCTGTCGGTCACCAACGCCGCTGCTTCGGTCGACGCCCTGCCGGGCCTGATCAACGCACAGCAGAAGCGCAACGGCTATGTGGTTCAGGATGACGGCGCCATTGCGGTGCCCGATGCCGGGCGGATCCAGGTCCTCGGGCTCACGCTGTCGGACGCGGAAGGCGCGATCTTCGATGCCCTGGTGCGGGCCGGGATCGACCCCACCTTCAGCCTCGAGATCGCCGAGTTCAACTCCCAGCGGGTCGCCGTCGGCGGTGAGGTCGGCCGCCCGACCCTGGTTCCCATCACTCTGAAACCGGTCTTCCTCCACGAAGCGATCGAACTTGCCGGCGGCGTCTCGGTCATCGAACGCTCGGTCGCAAAGGTCCAACTGACCCGCGCGGGCCAAACTTATCAGATCGGGCTCGAACGCTTCCTCGAAGACCCTGCCGCCCGGCGCATCGTGCTGCGCGACGGGGACAGCGTGTTCGTCGGCTCAGAGTTCCGCGAAGATGTGGCGCAGCTCCGCTTCCAGCAGGAGATCACGCTCCGCCAGCAAACCATTTCCTCCACCGAGTATGCCTTCCGGCGCGAAGAGCTCCTGGCCGACCGCGAGGCCCAGGCCCGGGCGCGCCTCTCCGAAGAGCGTGAGTTGTTCCAAGACCGGCTGGAGCTGGGCGCTGTTGCGCGCGACTATGTCTATCTCACCGGAGAGGTGAGCCGGTCGGCGCGCATGCCGCTGCCTTTTGAGACCCGGGCCACCTTGGCCGATCTGCTTTTCGACGAAACCCAGCTTCGGATCGCGACGACGGACTATGCGTCGATCTATGTGCTGCGCACCGCAAGCGACCCGGCCCTGCCCGGCCAGTTGACCGCCTATCAGCTCGACGGCGAGCACGCGGCGAACCTCGCATTGGCTGCCCGCTTCGAGATGCGCCCGAATGATGTGGTCTTCGTCGCCGAGCAGCCGATCACGAGCTGGAACCGCGCGATCAGCCAGGCGTTGCCGAACCTCGCGCTCTCGGTCGCGGACCTCGCCTCGAACAATTGATGGGTCAGGTCCCGGCCCCGGCGCCCGAGGCGGTTGCCGTCAGAAACCGCACTTCTCCAGGCGCAATGGCCGCGGCCGTAAGTGCGCCGGAGAAATAGGCCCCCGTATCGACGCTGATCCGCCCCCGCTCGATCCTGGGCGCGGACACCACCCGGTGACCATGCACAACCCAGAGCCCGTCGGCGCGGGGGCGGCGTTCGAACTCCGCATGCCCCCAGAGCAAGGCCTCCTCGGTCTGCGCATCAGGGGCACGGCTGGGATCGGCTGCGGCGTGGACGAACAGCACGTTTCCAGCCTGATGGATCGTCCGCAGCTCTCGCAGGAACCGCAGATGCGGCCCAAGTGCTGCGACAAGCTCTGCCTGAACGCGAGCAAGCTCCACCCGCGAGGAGGTCTCATAGGCCCCAACCTCGAAGCTGAGACAGGTCTGGAGCCCCCCGACCCGCAGCCAACGGGTCTCCTGCGCCGGGTCTTCGAGAAAATTCAGCAGCATCCGCTCGTGATTGCCCATGAGGAAGACGGTCTCGATCTCCTCATGCCGGGCCAACTCTTCGAGCATCGCAAGCGTCGTGCGCACCTCGTCGCCCCGGTCGATATAGTCGCCGAGAAAGACCACCGAGGGGGGCCCTGGCACGCCTGCGCAGTCCTCCATGATCATCTCGATGATCCTGAGCAGCAGATCCGCGCGGCCATGGAGATCGCCAACCGCATAGACCGGGCGCTCGGGCGCGATGGCGGGCATCTCGATCTCTGGCCGGGCGAGCGCACGCCGACGTTCGGTCTTCCCGCCCAAAAGCCGCCTCAGCACGCTGTCCTCCGCCTAACCGACCGCTTCATGCGGCCCGTTACGTATCGTAGTAGCGTTCGGCCGCACGGAAATAGCTGTATTCGCGATAGCCGAACCGCGCCATATCGCGCATGTCGACTTGTGTAAGCACGGCACCGGTAACCCTGGCCTTACCTTGCTTGAAATTGCGCAGTCCCTGAACGACCGTCTCCCGCAACGTCCGGTTCCAGCGTACCACATAAACCAGCGCATCCGCATGCTGCGCGATCACCCGTCCATCGGGCACGGCGAGCACCGGCGGGGTGTCGATGATGATGTAATCATAGTGGCGGCGCAGTTCCTTCATGAACTCGCCAAAGCGCTGTGAGGCGAAGATATCCGCCGCGTTCACCGGGCTCTTCTCGCCAGGCAGCACATGGAGGCCAGATTCGGGCTCAACATGCACCACGTCCTCATAGGGCAACCGGCCCGCCAGAACCGAGAGCAACCCCGCCGCGTGATCGATCTTGAAATAGCGGCGGAAGTTGCGCCGGCGGAGGTCACACTCCATGATCAGGACGCTTTTGCCGAGGGAGCGGCTGATATGGGCGAGCGCGATCGCCGTGGTGGTCTTCCCCTCGCCCGGCAGGCCCGAGCTGATCATCACCACTTGTGCGGGGTTATCGACATTGGCCAGCATGACCGAGGTGCGCAAGTTGCGCGTGGCCTCGGCAAAGCTCGAGCCGGGCCGGCGCGCGAGGAAGTCGAGGAACTGTGGGCGTTTGGGCAGCACCGCGACGGGGATCGTGCCAAGGACTGCGAGCCCCGTGCGGGCCTCCAGATCATCGGCCGTGCGGAAGGTGGCGTTCATCCGCTCACGCAACACCACCCAGGAGATCGCCCCAAACAACCCCGCAATGGCCGCAAGCCCCAACACCGCCGGCACATTCGGCGAGGAGGGCAGCTTCGGCACCCAGGCATCGGACAGCAGGCGCGCATCGGGCTGTTGAATGCCCTCCTGCACCGAGGTCTCCTTGAGGCGCGACAGGAAGGACTCGTAGATCAGCCGGCTGGCCTCGGCCTCGCGCTCCAGCTGACGCAGCTCGACCAGCGCCTCGGACTGCGTCTCCAAACCACGCTCGAGCCCGGTCAGGCTTTGATCGAGCGCCGCGACCTGTGAGCGCGTCCGCGCCGAGGTGAGCTCGGTCTGGCGCCGCGCTTGGGCGATCAGCGTGTCGATCCGCGCCGCGGCCTCTGGGTCACCGGCAACGGCAGCTTCCCCCAGATCCGCGATTTCTGGGAGCCGGAGGCGCCGCGCGATCTGGTTGAAATCCGCCACGGCCGCCAGGGCCGCAACCTCGGCCACCCCCCGATCCAGATCGGCCGCCCGCGCGGTGAGCTCGCGCCGCCGCTCGCGCAACTCCTTGATCTGACGGGCGCTGGCCTCGAGCGCCTCTTCACTGACCAATTCCGATGCAGCGCTGTAGTCCTCGACGGCGCGCTCAGCGTCTTCCAACGCGGCGCGCAACTCCGAGACCCGCTCGCTCAGCCAGGTTGTCGCGGCCCGCGTCGCATCAAATTTCTTCTCGAGTTGATCGACGATGTAAGCCTCGGCAATCGCATTCGCGAGGCGCGCGGAAAGCGCCGCCTCCGGGGCAGACGCACTCAGCCGCAGGACATAGGAGTTCTCGATCCACCGCACATTGAGATGCTCGCGCAACCGGTCGATCGCGATCTCGCGCTGGCGCGCGGGTGCTGGATCGTCGGCCTCGGCCGCCAGCCCGATCGCGCGAAAGATCCCGGTGAAGCTCGTCAGGTCGAGAGGACGCTGATCTGGCGGGCGGGCGTAGGGGTTGAAATACGCGTTGGAAGTCAGCGCCAAACTGTCCACGACCCCGCCGAGCAGACGGTTCGAGCGCACGATTTCGATCTGGCTTTCGAGCAAGAGAAAGTCCGACCCACCCGCCGTGGTTGCAACCGGCGTGATGTCGACCACCGTGCTCTCGCTGACCTCCCACAACACATCCGCGCGCGCGGTGAAAAGCGAGGTCGTCCGCTCCAGATGAAGAAATCCGATAATCAAAGCAATCGCCGTGCAGGCGAAGAGCAGCATACGGGACCGCCAAACCGTCGCGACCATCCGGCGCAGATCAAACGGATCCGAGACGAATGACGCGCGATCATCACCCATCGGCGCAACCTTTTGAACCGGCTCCGGGATGTTGGCATCAAGGCCCATGTGCCGCCGCTCCTGTACTGGCACCAACTCGTGCCTGGCCACACGCACCGTGCCGCGAGGCCTGCATCGCGTGACGCCACCCACCTTGCCCAGACGCAGATCTATAGGCCGCACGACGGCGCCTGACAACTCCAGGATACGCTGGAGCGATGGCGACAAAGGGGCGGGATCGCCCCGGAAATTGCCGTCAATAAGTTGCAGAATTGCCAAGATTGCTCGTCATCCTAGACCGGCGAGCGGCCTGGGGGACAAAGATGAATTGCGTCACCTAGGCCCGAACCTTAGGGTTACGTAACGTTTGGGGGGTAGAGCGTTCGGTGTCTGCGGTGGTGTATGCAGGCAAACGGTCGAGGGTTAGAGCAACCTTTGGCTGACGACGCTGGGTATGGGACGCGGCTCGGGTGCTAAACCAAGACCTTCTGAGAACGACACACAGCCCAGGGCGTGGTTTTGCCGTGGCGAAGCGTGCCTTCGATGTCGCCGTGGCGGTCGGAGCCCTGCCCGTGGTGAGCTTCGTCGCGCTGTTGGTCTTTGTGCTTAATCCGCTCACCAATCGTGGGCCGCTGTTCTACCATCAGCTTCGGATGGGCCGAAACTGCAAGCCCTTCACGATGGTCAAGTTTCGCACCATGCGGGACGGGGACGAGATTGATCGAGGGCCCGACGATCCGGTGGAGGACAACAGGATCACGCCGCTGGGACGCATCTTGCGCCGCACGCGGATCGACGAGCTCCCCCAGATAATCAACATTCTGACCGGCGATATGAGCCTGATCGGCCCGCGGCCAGATTTTTGGGACCATGCGATCCACTACATCGACGCGGTCCCCGGTTACCGGGAGCGCCACACCGTTCGGCCCGGAATCACCGGCCTCGCACAAGTCGACGGCGGCTATGCTGAGGGCATCCATGCCACCGTCGAGAAAACGCAGTTCGATATGGAATACATCACGCGCCTCGGCCCGGCGATGGAGGCCTATGTGCTGATGCGCACGGTCCGGGTGGTGTTCACAGGGCACGGCGCACGCTAGCGTCGCCCCTGTCATCCGCGCTCAGCAGTCGGGAACGATATCCTCGGGCACCCGTTTCGCACCCACGCCCACGCCGTGGTCCATCGACAGCGCCGGACGGTCGCACCCGGCATCGCCGACGAGCCGCGCAGGGATCCCGGCCACCGTCTTGCAGGGCGGGACGTCCTGAAGCACCACCGAGCCAGCCGCGATCTTGCTGCAATGCCCGACACGGATATTGCCGAGCACCTTGGCTCCCGCGCCGATGAGCACGCCCTCGCCGATCTTCGGGTGCCGGTCGCCTTCGGATTTACCCGTCCCGCCCAGCGTCACCGAATGCAGCATCGAGACATCGTCGCCCACCACGGCCGTCTCGCCGATCACGATGGAATGGGCGTGGTCGATCATGATCCCCTTGCCGATGCGCGCTCCGGGATGGATGTCGACACCGAACACCTCCGAGCAGCGCATCTGCAAGAACAGCGCCATATCGCTCCGCCCGGTGATCCAGAGCTGATGTGCGAGACGATAGCCCTGGAGCGCCAAGAACCCTTTGAAATAGAGCAGCGGCTGGATCATCCTGTGGCAGGCCGGGTCCCGTTCGAACACCGCGCGGATATCAGCACGGCCAGCCTCCCCCATCACCGGGTACTCCGCATAGGCCATGTCCGACATCTCCCGCACCAGAAGCGGGGACATCTCCGGGCTCGAGAGTTTCTGCGCCAGCCGGTAAGACAGCGCGGCCTCCAGACTAGGGTGATGCAAGATCACCGAATGGGCCATCAAGGCCATAAAGGGCTCGGTCTTCTCGAGCTCCTCCGCCTCGCGGCGCATGCGCGACCACACCGGGTCAACCGAACCCACCGGATCCGGCGTTGTCTGCAAGGGATTGATACGGGTCTCCGCCGTCATGGGATCGCCTCCTGTCGCCGTTGCGAAACCGTGGCCGTTGCATCCAAAGTAGGCATTCAGACGCACAGTTGCCAATGACGGATCGTGATGAACCCCACAAGCATTGAAGCGTATCGGTCCCGGCTGCTGGCGGAACGGGCTGCGCTCGAAGCCGAGGAGGCCGAGACACAGGCGGACCGCAAGCCGGTGGAACTCGATCAGCAGAGCGTCGGCCGCCTCAGCCGGATGGATGCTTTGCAGGTCCAGGCGATGGCCTCGGCCCAATCGCGGCGACGAGCTGCACGGCGGGCTCAGATCGCGGCGGCGCTCCGGCGCATCGAGGAGGACGAGTTCGGCTGGTGTCAGAGCTGCGGAGAGGCGGTGGACGCACGCCGGCTCGATTTCGACCCAGCGGTTGCACTTTGCCTCGCCTGCGTGCGGGAGCGTTGAGGCACGCCTATCCGGCAAGCAGCGGGAACGTCACGCCAAGCGCCCAGGCAAAAGCGGCCGCATTGGCGAGACCCGCGACCGTAGGCTGGCCAGTCGCGCGCCCGACCCATCCGCTGAGCAGCCCGTAGAGCAGAAAGAATAAGAGGACCACCGGCAGGATGATGATCAGAAAGAACAGCCGCTCGAGATCGAGGGCAACGGCGCCCGCGAGAGAGCCGAGAAAGCAGAGCTTGGTAAGGGCGTAGGCACCCCATTTCGGGGCCGCACGACGGGTCAGCCACTCATCCGCCAACATGTATGGCAACACCCCCGCGAACAGAACGGCGATCAACCAGACGCGCCCGGCATGCGGCCAGAAGGACGACACGTAAGCGTCCAACGTGGCTCCGAGCGCGCCAACGCCGTAGCAGGCGACAGCAATTGCGGCGACCAGCGTGACAAGCGCCGGGGCTCGGCTCCCTCGGAGAGCCCCGACGAGCGCAAGCCCCGCCGTCGTAAGCAAACCGTAGAGCAGGAAGTGCACCGCGAGATAGTCCGCCACCAGCACCGGCAGGAAGGCAGTCGGCAAAGGGCGCAAGATCAACGGCGTCAGGATCGCTGGGAGCACGGCGATGGCCAGGAAGCCCGGCCAATCGAGCCCTCCCTCCGGCCGGTCGGCCAGCTTCGGGAGCAAAGCGCTGAGCGGCCAGGCCAGCAGCACGATCGCCCCGATCAACAGCAGCACCCAAGGCCCGCGCCCATCCACAGGGGCGTCGGGGGAGACCCTCCCGAACACCGCGTCGAGCCAGGCCCGCGCCTCACGCAGGCTCGTGCGGCTGAAGAGCACACCGACATGCTCGACCCCCTCCGCGACCGCTGCACGCCGGGCCGTCCCGTCGGCAAAATCGCCATAGGTCCGGCCCTCTTCGGCCCCCTCGGCCGCGAGCGCCACGGCCTTGAGCGCCTCTGCCCGCAGGAACCTCTCCCACCCGCCGACGATCACGAGGAGATTGCGCGGGGCTTCCGCGGTGACGGCGCGGGTGAACATCGAGACGGCAACGGTGCCCACCACCCGCGGGTCTGCAACCGCTTGGCGCACCACGATGTCGGAGGCCATGGAGTGCCCGAGCAGCGCCACGCGCCCATCTGCCCCCGGCAGGGCGGCAGCATAGCCGATCACCCGGTCAAGCTCCGCCATCAAGGCAACGCCTGCACCGTCCTCCTTGGTCACATCCCCCGTCATCGGCATCGGGTTGCGCCCATGCCCGAGAAAATCGAAGGCCACAGCGGTATAGCCCGCCTGCGCGAGCGTGACCGCGAAGGGCTCCATCAGCTGGTGCGACCCGGAGAAACCATGGGCAACAACCACTGCTGGCCCGCTTGGCCCGCCGGACGGCGCATAGACCGTGGCCGGTGTGGTGCCGATGGTCACAATCTCTGGCGAGAGCCCGGCGCGCCCCTGCTCGATCTGCCAGACCGAAACCAGGATCGCTCCGAGCGCCAGCACCGCCACCGAGAGGTGTACAGCCCCGAACCGCCTCAGCATCGAGCCCCCTCTGTCGCTCAGGCGCTAAGAGATAGGGCGCGGCTCGCTAAGATCAGCCAGGTCAGAGCCCCACAGCCTCCCGCGGGAGTGCGATCTCAAACGCAGCACGCGCGGCACGGTCCCGCTCCGGCGAGACATGCTGCGGAAAGTGGCCGTTGAGGATCTCGTGCTTCATCTTGATCGCCCCATCGAGCGGCGCAGGGCGCTCGCGCTCCTCCCACTCCTTCGGGCTCGTGCGATCGGCGATGCGGGGATAGACATAGTCCGTCTGCATCCGCCCGAGGGTCTGAGCATGACCGAGGTAATGCCCCGGCCCCTCGAGACAGACTGACCGGATGGTCTCGAGTGAGATGCTGTCCTCGTCGACTTCGATGCCGCGAACACAGCGGATAACCTGCCCCAACATATCGTCGCCGAGGATCAGGCTCTCGAAACAGAACCCGAGCAGCGAAGCATGCATCCCGACGCTCTCATAGACCATGTTCAGCCCCGAGAGCCCGGCCATCACGTTGGAGACAGACTGCTCCCAGCCGGCCTGCATATCCGGCAGCTTGGCATCCGCAATGCCCGCCGCGGCCCCGCCGGGCAGGCCATAGAATGCGTGCATCTGCGCGCAGCCCGCGGTGAGCAGCGCCTGTTCGCCCGAGCCGCCGGACATTGCACCCGTGCGCAGATCCGAGACAAAGGGCCAGGTGCCGAAGATCGCCGGATGCCCCGGCGCCATGGCGTTGACATAGACCACGCCGGCCAGGCACTCCGCCACCGCCTGAACGATCGCTCCGGCAATGGGTGCGGGCGCCGTCGCCCCTGCCTGCCCCGCCGAAAGCAGCAGCACGGGCATGCCGCCGCGGATGCAGGCCTCCATCACCTTGCAGCTTTCGGTAGCAAACTTCATCGGCGGCACGACGAAGCAGTTGGAATTGGAGACAAAAGGACGCGCGCGATAGGCCTCCTCGCTCCCAGCCAGCGCGTACAGCAGCTCAAAGCATTTGGGGAGGTGCGTGTCCTCGACAAAGCTCGTGCCGATGTGCTTCGACGTCCCGCGCACGCAGGCATAGACGGTGTTGATGTCGAGCGCGAGCGGGTCCTCGATGTCCCGGCAGACCAGCGGACGCTGGAAGAAGTGTATGTTGTCGAGCCGGTCGACGATGCGGGCAGCATCATAAAGATCCTGGAGGGTCGTGAGCCGGTAGGTGCCGGTCTCGGCATCCGCGAGGTTCACCGCGGCCCCAGCGGTCCCGTAATGCACGCGCCGCCCTTTGAGCTGGAGATCATGCCGCGGATCCTGACCGCAAAGCGTGATCTCGCGGGCAGCCTTGGCCAGCATGTCCTCCACGAGCCCGCGCGGGATGCGGATGCGGCCGTCGTCGCCGAGGATCGCGCCTGCGCCGGTCAGGATCTCGATCCCGCTCTCGGGCGCATCGGCCAACCCGATCTGCTCCAGGGCATCAAGGGCGGCCGAATGGATGCGCTTTACCCCCTCCTCTGAAAGCGGCCGATAGAGCCCCCCTTCGAACCCCGCACGGACGGGACGGATGTCGTCGGCAAGTGGGGCCGCGCGCAGCGCCTGACGCGCCGCACGCCCACCGGCGCGCCGGTTGCGCGGGGCTTCGGATTTGGCAGGAGTCGCCGGTATCGTTGTGTCGGTCATGGTTTTGGTCCTGATCTCTGAAACTCATGGGGAGAAGAGCAATCAGGACCGCGGCGACCCTCGGGCCGCGCGCCCACGGTCCGCCCCGATTGTCAGGCGGACGGCAACGGCCTTCGCCGCGATCTTCGCAACAAGCTTGGGCATCGGCGGGCCTCAGCAAACACAGTTCTGAACGCTATCGCGAGACCGGGGCGTAAACTGTCCCCGCAGCGTCGTGTTTTGGCGTTTTCCGCCTCCCGCAGTGCAGCACTCACCCCGGCTCGGCAAGGGTTTCCGCGGCCAGCGAAATCCCGAAACCGGCGAAGAGAACGCCGGTCGTCCTCAGCACAGCGCGCCGCCAAGTCCGGTAGAGCGTCACGACATAGGCACCCGATCCGATCAGAGCCATCGCGCCGTACCACAGCGAGGAGATGGCGCAGACCAGCCCAATGGCTCCAAGCGACGCGCCAGCGCCGGCATCCGAGGGCAGCGCAACCGCAAAGATCGACGCCGCGAAGGCCGCAGTCTTGGGATTTGCCAGGTTTGTGGCGAACCCGAACAGAAACGCCCCGGTGGCGCTGCTCTCGACGGGTGTTTCCTCGGCTGAAGCGGCCTGCCAGAGACCGAAGCCCACCCAAACGAGGTAAGCAGCCCCGGCCAACTTGATCGCCGCCGCGGCATCGGGGACCAGAGCAAAGAGCGCTGCCAGACCGAAGAAGCCCGCGCTCGCCCAGATCGCCGTGCCGACCACCGTTCCCAACGCCACCGCAAGGGCGGAGCGGCGGCCCTTCTGTGCCGCGACATGCATCACCGCAAAGAAATTCGGCCCGGGTGTCGCCGCCGCGACCAGCCAAACCGCGGCGAGCCAGAGATAGGCCTCGAACACCCCTGCCCCTCAGCGCGTGCCGCGAAGCGGGTCCACATACATCAGCGCCATATCCCAGGGGAAGAAGATCCAAGTGTCCTGGCTGACCCCGGTGATGTAAGTGTCGACCATATGCGCGCCCTTGGGCTTGGCATAGACGGTCGCCACATGCGCCTTCGGCATGGCCGCCCGGACGACCTCAAGCGTGCGACCCGTGTCTACCAGATCGTCGACGATCAAGATCCCCTCGCCATCTCCTATCAAGTCGGGGTTGGGAGACTTCAGGATCTGCGCCTCGGACTGGGTCTGATGGTCATAGGACTTTACGCTGATCGTATCGACCGTGCGGATGTTGAGCTCCCGCGCGATGATGCAGGCCGGGACCATACCACCCCGCGTGATGGCGACGACGGCGCGCCAGTTCTCCGCGGCTTTGGCACCGCCGCGATCGAGCCGCCATGCGAGCGCCCGGCTGTCGCGGTGCATCTGCTCCCACGAGACGTGAAACCCCTTTTCGTGCGGCAATTGCTCGCTCATCACCTGTCCCCTCGGTCGTTTCCTGGCCAGACACTATCGCCGCGGCACGCCCCTGCCTAGCCAAGACGCCCGGTGCATGGCGCGGGTGCCCGTTTAGATGACCCGCCGTAAGATCTCTTCGGCGACACGCTCGATCGGTTGGGTCGCGTCGATCGCAACGCCGCTCGGCAAACGGCCCGCCCCGGAAGCAGGCAACTGCAGGATCAATGCCCGTTTGCTCGGACGCCCTCCGAACGCATCAAGACCGCATCGAAGAGGTCCAGAAACTGACGGGAGTTCCTGGACCCCCCCCAGAAAAACGTCATTGCTTCGCTGTGATCGGGCACCGCCGCCCTGACTTTGGCGCTGACCCAGATGTGGTGTTCATGAAGCCAGCTGGCGCGGTTCGGGCCATCGAGGTCGGGAGGCGCCTCCAATGGCTCGCCCGTCACGGGATCGCTGGTAAGAGCGAGATCCTGATCGCCGTTCAGTGCTCGGACGCCGCGTCGCCGTAGCGCGTGGCAGAGGGTCGTTTTGCCGGTCCCGGACGCCCCCTCGACCAGATAGTTCTTGCGGCCCATTCGTTACCCCCCACGACCGGGATTGCGCCAGAAGACGGATCCTAGCCGGTGCGGGCGGCGATCTCGCGGATCACGTCCCAGGCGAAGGCGACATCCGCCTCGGTCGTGTCCCACTGGCCGACCTGGAAGCGGATCACCGTCGCCCCCTCGTGCACGGTCTGGGTGACATAGATCCGCCCGTCGTCGTTGATCGCCTGCACCAGTGCGAGGGTGTGCGCATCAAGATCCTCGCCCCCCAGATGCCGGAAGGTGAAGAGCGAGAACATCGCCGGCGTCGTCAGCTCAAAGCCGGGCTCTGCGGCAACCTTCTCCGCCAAGGCCTGGGCCCACCGGATGTGATTGCCGATGCGGGTGCGCATGCCCAACAGCCCCTCCGCCCGCAGCAGGAACCAAAGTTTCAGCGCGCGGAACGGGCGGCCGAGCTGCGGCGTCCATTCGGAGAAGTTGGTGACCCGGTCCTGCCCGGGCGTGTGCAGATACTCGGGCCGCATCGCCATGGTGCGGATCTGGTCGGTCGGGTCGGCGAGGAACTGCACCGAACAGTCGAACTGCGCGCCCAGCCATTTGTGCGGGTTGAAGACGATGCTGTCGGCCTGCTCGATGCCGGCCCAGTGTACCCGCTGCTCGGGGCACACCATGGCCGATCCTGCCCAGGCCGCATCCACATGGGTGGTGAGCCCGGCCTCGCGCGCCACCGCGATGCAGTCGGCGATGGGGTCCGAGGCACCGATGCCCGTCCCGCCGACGCACAGCACGACGCCGGCGGGCAGGTGTCCGGCGGCACGATCCGCAGCGATGGCCTCCGCCAAGGCATCGGGACGCATTGCCCAACGGTCATCCGTCGGGATCTTCACGAGGTTCTCGCGCCCGATCCCGGCCATCACCACGGCCTTGTCCACCGAGGAATGGGTCTGCGCCGAGGCATAGATCCGGAGCCGCGGCCCGCTCGCGAGCCCTCGCGCGTTGCCCGCCCAATTCAGCGCGCGCTCCCGCATGGTCAGCACCGCCGTAAAGGTCGCGGTCGAGGCCGTATCGTGGGTGACGCCCGTAAAGTGCCCCGGCAGGCCGAGCGCCTCGGCCAGCCAGCGGATCATCCGCATCTCCAGCTCAGTCACCACGGGGGCCGTCTGCCACAGCATGCCTTGGGCCGCGATCTCCGCCACCAGATGCTCGGCCAGCACCGAGGCTGGCGCGGCGTTCGAGGAGAAATAGGCGAAGAAACGCGGGTGCTGCCAATGGGTGAGACCTTGCGGCACGATGCGCTCGAAATCCGCCCAGATGGCCTCCATCGGTTCCGGCGTCTCGGGCGGGTTCTCAGGCAGAAGTGCGAGGATGTCCCCCGGCGCCACCTGAGCGCGCACCGGCCGGTCTCGCATGCCCGCGCGGTAAGCCCGTCCCCAGTCGAGGGCCTTGTGGCCCCAGTCCATCGGATTGTTGGTCATGCGCTCTCTCCGGCCACTGAAAGCCGAAGAGAGCGGAGTTCACAATGAGATGCAATCTCAGTGGCGGCCGGCTGTGACACCCCCATCCACCGGCAGGATCTGACCGGTCACCCAAGCCGCGGCGTCCGACGCGAGGTAGAGCGCGGCCTCCGCCACATCCCCCGGCTGACCATTGCGCCCGAGCGGGTGGAAGGCGTTGAAGCTCGGCAGCGTCTCGGCCACCTGATCCTGGCTCATAAAGGTGCCGTAGACCGGCGTCTCCACCACTGCAGGCGCCACGGCATTGATGCGGATCTTTTTCTCCGCCAGCTCAATGGCAAGGTTGCGCACCAGGGCGTGAACCCCTGCATTGGCCGCGGAATAGGCCGAAGAGGGGGTCGCCCCGATCGCCTGGATTGCCCAGATCGAGCCGGTCTGCACAATGGCACCACCGCCACGCTCTGCCATCGCCTTGGCCGCTGCCTGCGCCATGAAGAACTTGCCCTTCAGGATGGTGTCGAGGAACCAGTCGTACTCGCCTTCGTCCAGTTCCAGGAAGGGTTTTGGCCTGAAGACGCCGGCATTGTTGAAGAGGACGTCGACCCCGCCGAACTGGTCCTTGGCTGCTGCCACCAGGGCCGTTGCGGTCTCCGGCTCGGCAATGTCACCCGCTTGGGTCGCGACGCGCACACCGGTGGGGTCGATCTCCGCCGCTGCCGCCGCGAGTTTGGCGGCGTCCCGTCCGCCGATCACCACCGAGCCCCCCTCGGCAACGAAACGTTTGGCGATGTCTTTGCCGATGCCGGAGCCGCCCCCGGTGACGATGGCCGTTTTCTGGTCGAACCGCATGGATCCTGTCTCCCTAACAAGTGTTCGGTAGACAGGATATAGGACGAGCGTCGCCGGACCAAAAGGGGTCCGGCGAGAAAATTCTAACAGGTGTTAGGGGTCACATCCGCATGCGGTCCGACTTGGGATCGTACATTGGCTTAAGACTCGCCTCGGCAGCCACGCGTGTCCCCGCCACCTCGATCTCATAGCGCGATCCGAGCACATCCGCGGCCTTCTCTCCTGGACACGGCACGTAGCCGAGACCGATCGCCGAGCCGAGATGATGCCCATAGTTGCCCGAGGTCAGGTAGCCGACGAGCTCGCCGTCCCGCAGCACCGGTTCGTTGTGATAGAGCATCGGCTCCGGGTCGGTCAGACGGAACTGCACAAGGCGGCGCTGCAGCCCCTCCTGCTTCTTGGCAAGCACCGCTTGGCGGCCGAAAAAGTCGCCAAAGCGCGAGGGCTCCTTCTCAGTCTTCACCGCAAAGCCGAGCCCGGCTTCCAGCACATGATCCTCATCGGTGATATCATGGCCCCAGTGGCGGAAGGCCTTCTCGATCCGGCAACCGTCCAGCACATGGAGCCCGCAGAGCCGCAACCCGTGCGGGCGCCCGGCCTCCTCAATCGCCTCGAAGACATGGCCTGCCTGGTCGGCCCCGGCATAGATCTCCCAGCCAAGCTCACCGACATAGGAGACCCGGTGCGCGCGGGCCCGTCCGAGGCCGATCTCGACCTCCTGCATGGTGCCAAAGGGGAACGCGTCGTTGTCGAGCGACTGTGGGATGATCTCAGAGAGCACATCGCGCGCCTTCGGCCCCATCACCGCCATCACCGCCTCGCCCGCCGTGACATCGGTGGCGACGCAATGCGCGTCCTCCGGCATATGCGCCTGGATCCAGGCCATGTCGCGCCGGACGGTCGCCGCCGGTGTGATCACCAGGAACACCCGCTCCGAGAGGCGCGTCACGGTCACGTCGGACTCGATCCCACCGCGATCGTTCAGGAACTGGGTGTAGACCAGTTTGCCCGGCGCGACGCGCATATCCGCCCCGCAGAGCCGCTGCAGCACCTCCTCGGCATCGCGCCCCTCGACCCGGATCTTGCCGAAGGTGGAGAGGTCGAACATGCCCACCCCCGAGCGGATCGCGGCGTGCTCTTCGGCGGCATTCTCGAACCAGTTCTGCCGGCCCCAGGAATACTCGTACTCTGCCGTCTGCCCGGGCTTTGCGAACCAGTTCGGCCGTTCCCAACCCGAGGTTTCGCCGAAACAGGCGCCGCGGGCCTTCAGATGCTCATGCAAAGGCGAGCGGCGCACGCCCCGTGCCGTCTCCGGCTGGCGATAGGGCCAATGGTCGGCATAGAGCAGACCGAGGCTCTCCGAGACCCGCTCCTTGAGATACCGCCGGTTGGTCTGGAAGGGTTGCGCCCGGCGGATGTCCACATCCCAGAGATCGAAGGGCGGGTGGCCCTTGTCGATCCAGCGGCTGAGCGCCCAGCCGGCACCGCCCGAGGAGACGATCCCGATAGAGTTGTAGCCGGCCGCGACCCAGAACCCTTCGAGCTCCGGCGCCGGGCCGAGATAGTACTTGTCGTCCGGCGTGAAGCTCTCCGGGCCGTTGAAGAAGGTGTGGATGCCCGCCTCGGCCAGCATCGGCACCCGGCTGACGGCGGCCTCGAGGATCGGCTCGAAATGGTCGAAATCCTCGGGCAACTGGTCGAAACAGAAGCTCTCGGAGATGCCCCCCATGCCCCAAGGCTTGGCCTTGGGCTCGAAGGCCCCGAGCAGGAGCTTGCCCGCATCCTCTTTGTAGTAAGCGCACTCGTCCGGCACGCGCAGCACCGGCAAGCGAGAGAGGCCCTCGATTGCCTCAGTCACGATGTAGAAGTGCTCGCAGGCATGGAGCGGTACATGCACGCCTGCCATGGCGCCCACATCGCGGGCCCACATACCAGCGGCATTGATCACCACATCCGCAGCGATGTGGCCGGCGGTGCCGTCGAGCCCTTCCCAGTCCACGCCAGTTACCCGGCCGCGGTCCTGGGCGATGCGCGTGACCTTCACACCCTCCTGGATCCGCGCGCCCTTCATGCGCGCACCCTTGGCCAGCGCCAATGCGATGTTCGCCGGGTCCGCCTGACCATCGGCGGGCAGGTGCACGGCGGCGACCACATCCGACGTCTCGAGCGGGGGATAGAGCACCTTGGTCTCCTCGGGCGAGATCTCGGCCACCTCGACCCCGAAGGCACGCGCGATGCCGGCCTGACGGCGGATCTCCTCGGCGCGCGCTTCGGTGAGCGCCGTGGTGATGGAGCCGGTGGCGCGCATGCCTGTGGCGACCCCGGTCTCCTCCTCGAGCCGCATGTAGAGATCGGCGGAGTACTTCGCGAGCCGCGTCATGTTCTGGTTCGGTCTGAGCTGCCCGATCAGACCCGCCGCATGCCAGGTGGTCCCGCAGGTGAGCTGACGCCGCTCGAGCAACACGATGTCGGTCCAGCCAAGCTCGGCAAGATGATAGGCGATGGAACAGCCGGAGACGCCGCACCGATGATGACGGCACGGGCGGAGCTGGGAAGATCGGTCATAAGTGGTCTCCGGGATGACATGCAGAGGAGTTCAAAGCGCCCAGTCGGACAGAATTTGCGACCCGTCGGCGATCGCTATCGCGACGCCGCCTTGGCCGCTGCACCCCGCCGCCCCCCCCCGCACCCCCAATCGCCAAGCCGCAGGGGGGTGGGGGGGCGGGCGGGGGGGGGGGCGCCGCGGGGGGGGGGC
>JBCBYB010000109.1:0-1769 GCA_039816045.1 Pseudomonadota bacterium | reverse complement strand
AGGTAGACAGTTTGAATCAGACCACGCGCCCGATGGGAATCCCAATTCGATTCAATCAGCTCGGCTCGCGCTCTAAGCTTCTCCAGCGGATCGCCTTGCGCCGACTGTTCCCGAAGACGCTTCTCGAAGTCCCAGAACCCGTGCTGACCTGCCATCGACGCCTCCGACCCCTCATGGCCTTAGTGAATCAGATCGCCGAAGCCTGAGCCAGTTTCCGGAGGTGTTCATCTTTTATCTCGTGATACCATCAACTTTTTATTGATCAGAAAGTACGGAATTTGATGCTCTTTATCGATACTCTTGAATACTGCGTTACAAACTGAATAATGCCTCGCCTTTAGTTTCATTGGAGGAGTCGCTCCGTGAATTTGTGGCATTGATGCAGATTGGGTTTTGATGGAGAGGCGCGGCTAGCCGCTTGTCGCGGGCTTTGACTGTACTGGCTGCCTAGAGCTTTCTGACGTTCTGTGCGATCGCGGCGAAGACGAGTTCGTCGTTGGCGCAGTATGGCCTGCGCAATCGTAGCCGCCGTAGCCCCAGGATGCGCTTGAGGTGGGCGAAGAGCATCTCGAATGCCTCGGTTTTGGCGATGTCGCAGGCCTTCTCGCGAGCGCCTTCGTACTCTGAGCGCAGGACGCGTCGGAGCCACTGAGTACCGGCGCGAAGTGTACCGTTCTCAAGCGAGGTGCAGTCTGACATCGCGCCCAAGGCGTTTGAACAGGGTTTGGGTTGGGATGGTGTAGCCGAGGCGCGTCGTTGGCGTGAGGGTATAGGTCATCACGGTCTCCAGGGTGCCCTCATCGGAGACGGTGTTGAGATCTGTCTGTCTGGGCGGCCATCTTCGCAGACGGCCGGTGGCGGTCTCGATCCCCATGCTGCGTGCGGGCTGGGCAGCACAGCTGTCGTTGTCCAGTGTGATCGAGCGACCAAGCGCCGGGTCGAGGTGGCGGAAGACTGCCATCATAGTGGCAGCAGTTTCAGCGGCGCCCGTGCCACACCCCGATGACCTTGCTTCGAGCGCCCGACCACGGTTCCGGGCCGTTCGTGGATAGAGACCCGGCCCTTGATGGTATCGCACGAAGGCCGTGCGCACAGTGGGCGCCGCCGCTTGTGGCGCCGGGCGAGATAGCGGCAGAGCTCCTCGACCCTCTGGTGTGCTCGGTAGACGATAGCGTAGATCATCTCCAGCGTCACCGCGCAGAGACTGCATTCGGCGCCCGATTTCAGCCGGCCTGAGATTTGCCAGGGATACCAGCCCTCGGTCAGCCGGTTGCGCACGAAGCGGGCTGTACGCCCGTCGCGCTCGAGAATCGCGTCACGCTGGCGCCGTACCATATCCGCAGCGTCGACAAGCCGAGAAGCGCCCGCTTTTGAGCGCATTGCGCCGCAGCTCCCGGCCGATCGTCGATGGCGATTTTCCAATCTCGGTCGCGATCGGACGGTTTGTCCGGCCGTCAGCCCGCATGGACGGCGATCTGCTCCCCGTCCCTAGGCGTCAGATGGCGGGGTTTGCCCATAGTAACGTTCCTCTCGGTCTCACGCCCATCACCGCCACCCGATCCGAAAGGAGCCGGCAAGAAGGGGTACGAGGGGGATGTTGTACTTCGCGATGAAACGCAGGAAGTACCCTTCGGGCAGGACAGTTCTCTGAGATGGCATGCTTCGCACTTGGCCTTGAGCGCTTTTGTGCTCGGCGAAGCGCGTGTCCTTGGGCTCGTATCGGATGGTCTGGAACTCACGCCAGCTTTGGCGCAGTCCCTTGCCCGCCG
>JBCBYB010000108.1:0-1797 GCA_039816045.1 Pseudomonadota bacterium | reverse complement strand
CCCGGCGCGGCGCACGAGAAAGGCGCCGGTCACGGTCGAGGGCTTCATCTACGCCCTGCGCAACCGGATCGAGCGCTGTATCAACCGCCCAAAGACCGCCCGCCGACTGGCAACCCAATACGACAAGACCGCCGCCAGCTATCTCGGCTTCGTCCACCTCGCCCCCGCCCGCCTATGGTTCCGCCATCTGAAAACATGACCAAGGTGACGGCGGACTCAAGAACGAGGTGCAGCACCGCTGACGGATGCGGTATCCGCTCGTGGCCAAACAAAAAAGCGGTGCTGCGATGTCTGGATACGTCCATCTCTCGCCGGCCGAAAGGGGCTGGGCTGCCGAACCGCTCACGTCGGGCCTCAGCCTTCGGGCGAGCAGAGAGGCGTTGGCGAGCGCCTTCCACCATCAGCCGCGAGCTGTGGCGCGGTGCCTTCCCGGGGGGCGCCAACTGGCCGCAGGTCGCCGATGCGAGCCTATCTTCTGCGCCAACAACGGGCCGCGGTGCTCGAGCGAGACACTGTGATCTCAGGCTGCGTCACCGGCCGCCTCGCCGAAGGCTGGACGCCGGAGCACAGCGCCGGTCGGCTCTGGCGCGGCATCGAGCGGGGCTGCACGCGGTCTTGGCCGAGACGATCTATGCCTGGATCGTCCGGCCGACCTAGAAAGGCGAGAAGCACTGGCGCTTCCTGCCGCGGCGCAAGGCCCGCCGGGGTGGGCGCAAACGCCGGACCTCGCAGGACAGGCTGGCGAAGAAGACGCATATTTCTCAGCGATCTGAGGCCGCTGATGCCCGCGCCGAGATCGGGCACTGGGGGGTGGACCTGATCATCTGCCTCCGCTCCCGCCCGATGCTGGTACTATACGAGCGGCGCACGCGGCTTGCGCTCATGGCGCGCCTCATGGGCAAGACGGCGGCCGAAACCGTGTCCACGATGATGCCCGTCTTCGGCCGGCTCTCCGGCCCAATGCGTGGCTCTGTCACCTTCGACAATGACACCGCCTTCGCTGGCCACGCGATGCTCAGGGGCATACTCTCGACGACAGACGCTTCGGCCGCATCCGAAGATGGCTCCTGCGCAAGACCGACCTCGATCAGATGACCGACGAGGACATCCAGGAGATCGCCATGACACTCACCCTCAGGCCCCGCAAATGCCTCGGTTTCCACTCGCTCTTAGAAAACTTCGGCGGAGAGCATGGCAAGCAGGTCGGTATCCGGTTCCATGACGGCGCTGCGTGTCATGCCTGAATCCACTGCCGTCGACCCAGATACAGTGCAAGATCACGGCGATATTGCGCGCCGTCGCCACGGCCACCTTCTTGAAACCCTTTTGGGCCACCTGCCCCATCTCCCAATTCTTGAGCGGCGAGTATCACCTCATAACCTGGGTAAGGCTCGTCGTGCCCCGACGTGCTCGGCGAAAGGTCGAGATGCTGTTTGCCCACATGAAGAAGATCCTCGGCCTCGATCGACTGCGCCTGAGAGGACCGAATGGGGCCAAGGACGAGTTCATCCTCGCCGCCACCGCCCGGAACCTCCGCAAGATGGCCAAGCTCCTTCCTGCACCAGCGTGAGGGAGGTGCGGAGCGCTCTCAAGAAGCCGCCTCTGCCGTGCCGCAACACGTTGTTCTTCAACAGAATCGGCGGGAAGCGGTCATCTGGCCACCACCCGACTTCATCAATCCAGGAGGACTCCAGGGGGTCTCTTTCCAGCTTGCGCTGACCAGAACCCATGAGCCCACTGACAGTGGCGGACGGTGATGATCGTCCAAGGGCGGTCGATGCGCTTGTTCCATGCCTC
>JBCBYB010000107.1:0-1932 GCA_039816045.1 Pseudomonadota bacterium | reverse complement strand
CGGCGATGCTCGAAGAATGCGGTGTCTCGGTCTGCATCGTCCCAGAGATCATCGGACCGATAGAGGAAGTGGTGCAATGCGGCGAGATGCAGAGGGTGATCGGTCGCTCCGATCCTGACAAAGCTCGCGAGGATAGAGAATTTGCCGACGGTCGCGTTGGCAATGTCGGCATACCGGTCGCAGTAGGAGTAATCTCCAATCTCGGAGAAGGCGACACGACTGCCCCTGCCGATCTCGGTATAGCGCCCGAAAGAACACTCGGTGACATCCACGTCAGCGTGCAGAAACGGCTCTTCGGCTTTCAGTCGCGCCACCCCGGCAGCCTCCCTCACAGCGCATCGGACCGGCATCACACAGCCGAGAAAAACGTTAGTGTCCGAGCACGTGGTGTAATTTCTGCACCGCCAACGGTGTAATCCCGGGTGGCCATCGAGGTGTATGGTCGAGGTGGAGTTTGACCGCTTCAACCACGAACCACACGGAGACCCCGATGACCAAAACCAACATGGACCTTTCCGAACTGCTCGCAAAGCAGGATGGCGGCGACTTTCTTCGCAGCGTCGCTGAAGCCGTCCTGCAGCTGATCATGGAAGCCGACGTCGAAGGCCTGATCGGCGCCGGAAAGCACGAACGCAGCAATGACCGCGCCACATGGCGGAACGGGTATCGAGAGCGCGCTCTCGATACCCGTTTGGGCACTTTGAACCTGAAGGTGCCGAAGCTCCGGCAAGGCAGCTATTTCCCTGGCTTTCTGGAGCCGCGCAAGACCTCTGAGAAAGCGCTTGTGGCGGTCATCCAGGAGGCTTGGATCGGCGGTGTGTCGACCCGCCGTGTTGATGAACTGGCCCAGGCCATGGGTCTGAGCGGCATTTCCAAGAGCACTGTGTCCAAGCTGTGTAAGGACATCGACGAGCGCGTGAACGAGTTCCTGACCCGCCCTCTGACTGGCGAATGGCCCTATGTCTGGCTGGATGCGACATACCTCAAGGTGCGTCAGGGTGGGCGCATCGTCAGCGTGGCGGCCATAATCGCCGTTGCAGCAAACACCGATGGACGCCGAGAGATCATCGGCCTTGGGTTGGGCCCTTCGGAAGCCGAGACCTTCTGGATGGACTTTTTGCGCGATCTGAAGGCACGCGGCCTCGACGGCACCAAGCTGGTCATCAGCGATGCGCACAGCGGCCTCAGGGCTGCCATCGAGCGCGTCTTCGACGCCACTTGGCAGCGCTGCCGCGTGCACTGGATGCGCAACGCCCTGGCACATGTCTCGCGCGGACAGCATACCGTTGTCGCTGCTGCGATCCGCCAGGCCTTTGACCAGCCTGACCGCGCATCAGCAGGCGAAACCTGGCGCAAGGTGGCAGACCAACTCCGCCCACGCTGGCCAAAGTTGGCCGAGCTGATGGACAGCAGAGAACACGATGTCCTTGCTTACATGGCCTTCCCTCGCCAGCACCGGACCAAGCTGCACAGCACAAACCCGATTGAGCGCCTGAACAAGGAAGTGAAGCGCCGTGCCGATGTCGTCGGCATCTTCCCGAAAGAGGCGTCCATCATCCGCCTCATCGGAGCCGTCCTGTTCGAACAGAACGACGAATGGCAAACCGCAAGCCGCTACATGATGGTCGAGGCATTCGCCCAGATCGATAATGAGGAGACAGACCCAATTCTCAGCATAAAAGCCGCCTGATCATGACCTCAGGCCACCCGACAAATTACACCACCTTGACGGACGTGACCTGGACGCCCCGATCCGTCAACACTTCCATGCTGCCTCTCACGTTAAGGGAACGGATCACCTCTTCACAGTGCGTCATTCGCTTGATGTCAGTTTCCAAACCTTAGGCCTGCAACCGGACCGATATGCAGCGCCAACCTTCAGCTTGATTGAAGCACGACAGGCGTCTCTGCGGGGGCGGTCCCTGAGAGGAC
>JBCBYB010000106.1:0-1970 GCA_039816045.1 Pseudomonadota bacterium | reverse complement strand
CACCTGGCGCGCCGACCCCGACGACATCATCGCCGCACGAACCCGTGGGTTCCAAGCGTTGGAGTCGCACCACTAGCCATGTCGAGCGGCAGAGCCTGACCATGCGAATGGGGATGCGTCGCTTTACGCGGCTCACCAACGGGTTCAGCAAGAAGCTGGAGAACCACCTGCACATGCTCTCGATCTATTTTGTGCATTACAACTTCTGCCGGATGCACAAGAGCCTACGCATTTCCCCCGCGATGGCGGCTGGTGTCAGCGATACGCTGCGGGACTTCGAGTGGATGTGCGAGCTTATCGACGCGCGGGCTCCGAAGCCGAACCGCCCGAAGGCCTATAAGAAGCGCAGCGAGGGCGCACCAGAAAGCTGATGGAAAAGTGTTTTTGATCAATCATCTAGGACATATCAACACTTTACGCCTTGGCTAACATGCTGAATTCTTAAGCGGAATCGTTGACAATCCCCGCTGTCCACAATACGAGAAAAACTGCCAACTGAGAGGACGCGGTGAAATACCTGCTGGCCGTGGCGCAGCGCTTGCCGTCACACACCAAGCGACTGACGTAGATTGGGGGTGGATAGCAGGCCCCTTTCTCACTTGGCTAATAGGCCCCGTCAGAGTGCGGGGGCCTATAGCATTAACGGGGCGTCTCGCGGGCACGACGCTCCATCCGCCATATATCGCATGGTTTCACCTTGTGCATGCTTGTCAGCCAAATCTCATGGCCAAGCTTGGTCGCCTTTAGGGTGACTTTGACCCAATAGCCAATCAGATGAGTGCAGTCGGCCACGATGTGGACTACGGATAGCTTCTTCCCATCAAGGAGAGGGCGGTCGTTCTCGATAATGCAAGGCGCATGCTCGAAGTGCTCGATCTTGATGTCTCTATGCCGAACGGCTTGCTTCCTAAACGTATCCGGCGACAGGAATACATGACGCACACTCGCTCCAATCCATCTGCAAAGACGGGGCGGCGCGGATGCCACGTACACAGGTTCGGTGCGCTCGCCTGTAGCGAATCGGATCAGATGTTCGATTTCCATTGTCGTCACACACTCGAAAGCGTGACTTATATCATCGCTCGGCTATTCCTGACGATCCTTGACGAGCGGAGCGACGAGGTCTCGGCGCAGGAGGCGAACTGCAGAAACCTTATGACCATCCCCGGCATCGGGCCGATTACCTCGACCGCGATGGTGGCGGCCGTTGGAGTCGGCGACGGCTTTGATCGGGGGCGCGACTTCGCGGCCTGGGTGGGGCTCGTCCCTCGACAATAGAGCACGGGCGGTAGCACGGTGCTCGGGCGGATCTCGAAGCGCGGCAGCCGCTATCATCGAATGCTCCTCGTCCAGGCGGCCAAGATCATCATGATGCGCCCGCACCGATGGCCCGAGTTCAGCTTCGGCGCCTGGCTTACGCGAGGGGCCGAACGAATGCATCGCAACAAGCTCGCCATAGCCCTAGCGAACAAGCTGACGCGCATGGCTTGGAGCGTGCTTCGCAACGGCACGCGCTTCGACGAGAAAGGAGACGCGGCGATAGCGGTCTGACCGCATCGCCCGACGAGGTTTGCGAATACAGAGACGTTTGAAACGGAGAAACACGCCCCCAGAGTCTGACGGCGCAGCTGAGAGCCTCGAAAAACCTCGCCGCCTGAGCGGTTTGCTGACTCACTCGCGGTGCTGGAACGGTGCGGGAGATCGGCGTGGCGAGGCAGCCCGGGTTTTTCGATTTCGACGAGCGGATGCGACGGCTCAGCGATCTTGGGGATCGGCTCGAGGCCTTTGTGGAGGAGGTTGATTTCGAGATGTTCCGGTCTGAGCTCGAGGCGGCCCTGAGCTACTCGGACGGGGCCAAGGGAGGCCGTCCTCCCTTCGATCCGGTCATGATGATGAAGATCCTGATAATCCAGGCGCAGCATAATCTCTCCGACGACCGCGCCGAGTTTCGCTTCGCGGCCCTTTGGGTC
>JBCBYB010000105.1:0-2016 GCA_039816045.1 Pseudomonadota bacterium | reverse complement strand
CAGAAATCTTACCGGTCCATTCGGAGATTCCAACGCACAGAGACGAGTCAATATCTGACCTTGAATACCCACTGGATAGATGGCTGTCGGCATGTGCTGATGCCACGAAGAATGTGCTGAGTATCGTAAGTGCAAGAATTTTCTTCATTATCGCCCCCCAAAATACACCTCGCATCAGTGCCCAGTGACTGAGACCCGTTTCCTCCTCCATTTTGAGGTAGAGTTCGTCCCAACCAAGGAGACGGACGGAATGAAGAGATCACGGTTCAGCGAAGAGCAGATCATTGCGATCCTGAAGCAGCAGGAGAGCGGCGTGGCGACCGCTGATGTGTGCAGGGAGCATGGGATCAGCTCGGCGACGTTCTACAAATGGAAGGCGAAGTTTGGCGGGCTCGAAGTGTCGGATGCCCGCAGGCTGAAGGCGCTCGAGGACGAGAACACAAAGCTGAAGAAGCTGTTGGCCGAGCAGATACTGGACAACGCCATGTTGAAGGATGTCGCCTCGCGAAAGTGGTGACGCCCGCGGCCAGGCGGGAAGCGGTGGCGCACCTCTGCACAGCGCATCAGGTGAGCCAGCGGCGGGCGTGTTCCGTTTTGGGCGTAGACCGGTCGAGCGTGCGGTATCGCAGCGTGTGCCCGGACGATGCCGAGCTGCGCAAGGCAATGAAGGCCGTTGCAACGGAGCGCCGCCGGTTCGGCTATCGGCGCGTGCATGTGATGCTGGAACGACAGGGCTGGCAGGTGAACCAGAAGAAGCTGAGACGGCTCTATCGCGAAGAGAAGCTGCAGGTGCGAAAGCGTGGTGGCCGGAAACGGGCGCTCGGGACGCGCAGGCCGATGCTGTTGCCCGAGCAGCCCAATGAACGCTGGAGCCTGGACTTCGTGTCGGACGCCTTCACTGACGGACGGCGGTTCCGGGTGCTGGCCATCGTTGATGACTTCAGCCGCGAGTGTCTGGCGCTGGTCGCGGACACGTCGCTCTCCGGGCTCCGAGTCACCCGCGAACTGACGGCGATCATGGCGCGGCGCGGAAGGCCCAGGACAATTGTCAGCGACAACGGGACCGAACTGACCAGTATGGCGGTGCTGAGATGGTGCCAGGAGACACGGATCGAATGGCATTACATCGCCCCGGGAAAGCCGATGCAGAACGCCTTCATCGAGTCGTTCAACGGCAGCTTTCGGGACGAGCTTTTGAACGAAACCTTGTTCTCATCGCTGACCGAGGCCCGCGAGAAGATCGCCGCCTGGAAGGAAGACTACAACCGAAACAGACCCCATTCATCCCTCGGCAATCTCACGCCGCAGGAATTTGCAATGAAATCGAGACTGGAAACCAGGGCCGCATGAGGCCAGAAATCAACCGACGGATTCTCCCAAAGGCTGGCGGGAAGTCGGGTCTCAGGTCATTGCGAACGCCCAGCGTTTTGAACGCGACCAGCTAGAAGCCATTCAGACCGGCCGCCGGCAGGCAGTCGAGGAAGGGATTGAGCGAGCCAGACTGCGGAAAGAGGAAGAACTAAGGGCGCGGCATCGTGAGGCTACGCTTTCAGCCGAGCAGATGGATCAGCACCGCAAGGGCGTAGAGGCCACGACCCAGGCGGCAGCTGTTCAAAGTCTAGCAGACCGCGCCAGAGCGGCCCAGGAGCAGGCAATCGACCAGGCGACGAACGAAAACGGCCGGAAACCAGAGGGTGGCCGAGATCGAGGTTCTGGGCCGGAGATGGAGCGTTAATCCACTCCGACGAACTTGGATTGAGAATATCGTCGAACTCGGCAGAACGTGAGGGCTATGGATGGGCCGCTACCAACTAGTTCAAGCGACTAAAACACTAAGACATAAGTCCGGCTAGAAGTAGATTATCTCTTTTGTGCTGGCACCCCTGCTATTAGCGTAGGTGGATGGAAGAACGTCTCCCATGCTACCTGGAATAAAGCCCTCAACCACTTCGCGAAAGCTCGAAGCTAGATCGTGAGTCACTGTAAAACCCCTACCCATATCCTCAAATACTTCCA
>JBCBYB010000104.1:0-2081 GCA_039816045.1 Pseudomonadota bacterium | reverse complement strand
TCACATGGCGCGCCGACCCTGACGCCATCATCGCCGCGAGAAACAGGGGGTTCCAAACGTTGGAATCAATCCACTAGTGCTCGACACGCTGGCCGATCTGCACACTGGCGACGAAAACAACCGGACGCACGCCCGGCAGGTCATCGGCCTGTTGCGCGGGCTCGCGCTGCGCCAGAGCTGCGCGGTCCTGCTGCTGGCGCACCCGAGCCTCACTGGCATGAGCACCGGCTCCGGGCTCTCTGGCAGTACCGCATGGAACGGCTCCGTGCGCACACGCCTATACCTGGATCGGATCAAGGAGGATGGTTACGAGGCTGACCCCGACGCCCGTCGGCTCGCGCGAGTCAAGGCGAACGACGCGCGCACCGGCTCTGAAGTCTCCCTGCGCTGGTATGACGGCGTTTTCATCGCCGATGTGCCCGAAAGCGGGCTCAACCGCATGGCGGCAAGCTCGAAGGCTCTGCGTGTGTTCCTGAAGCTGCTGCGGCAATTCACCGATGAAGGACGGTACGTCTCCGCAAATCCCGGGCCGACGTATGCACCGTCCGTACTCGCCAAGCATCCCGGCGCCGAAGGTTGCACCAAGCGGGCGCTGGGCGCCGCAATGGATACGCTTCTCGACTCGAAAGCCATCCATATCGCCGAGCACGGAAAAGGCGCTAAGGCGCGCTCTCACCTCGGTCTCGGGAGAGCCAAAGAAGCTGTGGAATGAGGGTGCAACGCCCGTTCAACCCCCGGTGCAACGAGGGGTGCAACCCCCGGTGCAGCCCGCCGCCAACGCCCCGTCAACGGGGTGCGACATATACCCCCTTATACCCCCATGCGTTGCACCGCCCTTGGTGGGCGGCGCACGCCCCAAGCCGAGGGCCGAGTTACTCGCGCTGAGAAGACTTAACCAGCCATTGTCGCCAACTCGCGCGCGCACGCGCGTCGCAGCATCATCTAGACCCGCACAACCCACATGGAGCGAGCTTCGAGCCGCGGTCGCCCTATGATATCCTCATGATGACAATGAGTTAGCGAGGTCGGAGCGGCATGGCGGCAGTGAACCCGGTGGGTGAATAGGATACAGGGGCTCTGCGCCTCTAATTCGACCGGTCGGTGAAGCTCGCGTTCCGGGGCTCGTCGATCAGCTCTGACGGCGGATTGCTCCTGCACCGGGAGTTGGACGACGCCCTCGGTCTTACCGACCTGGCCGCGGGCGTCATTGCTGATCCGCGTGTAGGAAAGAACGGTCGGCACCACCTTGCCGGGCTCCTGCGCCAGTCGATCTTCTCCCGGCTCGCGGGCTACGAGGATGTCAACGACGCGGACCGGCTGCGTCGCGACCCGGTGATGCGCCAGCTTGTCGGTGGCCGGGCGGGGAAGCACGGTGCGGCCTCGGCGAGTGCCATTGGCCGGTTCGAGACCGCGATGCTGACGCGCCCGGAGAACCTTGCCGTGCTGATTGTTCTGCCCGGCCGCTGGATCAATGCGGTGCACGACCGGCAACCGCCGAAGGTCGTCACGCTCGATATG
The DNA here is from genome assembly GCA_039816045.1 of Pseudomonadota bacterium. Classification (GTDB taxonomy): domain Bacteria; phylum Pseudomonadota; class Alphaproteobacteria; order Rhodobacterales; family Rhodobacteraceae; genus Thermohalobaculum. Next base: position 563 of record JBCBYB010000104.1, on the reverse strand, counting down.
GACAGTTTCGAGAGCCCCGTACACGGCGAGCAGGAAAGTGCTGCCTGGAATGGCCATTTCCAGTCGAAGTGCCTGCATCCGCTCTTCGTGTTCAATCAGTTCGGCGATCCGCTGCCCGGCAGTGCATGCTTGCATGCATGAGAGGGGGGAACGCAGCGCACTCCGGCCCGGCGACGTGCACAGCGCCGACGGTTGGGAGGACGTTCTGCGCCCCGTACTGGCGCGCTACTCGGCCGAGGCCCGGCCTTCGATCACCCGGCGGCGGTTCCGTGCGGATGCCGCCTTCGCCATCCCGGCACTGTTCGACCTGCTGGAGACCGAGGGTTGGGACTACGCGATCCGGATTAAGGCCAACTCCAAGCTCCACGAGCGCACCTCTTGGCTCACAAAGCGCGGTCCCGGTCGGCCGCCGCACCACGTCGTGCACCGCTACTCGAGCTTCCACTATCGGGCGAAGAGCTGGTCCAAGCCGCGCCGGGTCGTCGGCAATGTCGAGTTCCACCCGGGCGAGCTGTTCCCTCGGGTGGGGTTCATCGACACCGACCGCAGCCTGCCGAACGAGC
>JBCBYB010000103.1:0-2360 GCA_039816045.1 Pseudomonadota bacterium | reverse complement strand
AAAGGTAGAGGGGCAACATCACCGATTCGCCAGTTCCGGCCTGGAAAAAGTAGTAATAGTCGCCGTCGCCTGTCAGCGCGCGAAGCAGCCAACCCAGCCAGGACGCAGCGGACAACTCAGGATAACGGTTATCGTTGCCGCTGGGCGAGGAGAAAAGAATATTTGGCACCGCAACAAGAGCCGGTGAGTTCATCGACGAGGCATGGGCGCCATGCATCCGCAGCCACACGTCGGCGCGCAAGTCGTCAATATGATCAAGTTCAGCCTCCGGTTCGGTCAGATACCCCTCTTTAAGAACCCCGATGATGGTCGCAGTGAAGATATCCAGGATAGTCAGCCGGTAGCTGAAGCCCCGCTGGTCGTTCTCATGGTTCTTGATTTCCTGATGGGTGTACTTCTGAACGGATTTGAATCGCTTGATCAGCGTATCTCGGATTGCATCCGTGACACGCTCACGCTCGCTTAGGCGCTCCACCGCGGCTTTGGCACGATGAATGGCGATCATCAGCTTGATTCGATTCGGCGTATTAAGGATTCGCTGAAAACTTGACGTGTAAATTTCTTGCAGATCCCGGTTGAAGGATGCGAGGGCGTCGTTGAGATTTTGACGATGAGTAATCGATCGGAGCAGTTTCTCGAGCAGCGTGATCGGCTCAGGAAGGGGAGCCAGCGGCGTGCACCATGGCTTCCCGGTATGCCGCGGCAGCGCCGAGGGCTCCGGCTTATAAAGCTCATCGGCGTTGGAGATGGGGTAACTGAAGGAGGTGGGAAGAAACGCATCCGGCAATTCAGTGGACATCAGCTTAGAGTAGTGTGACGGGTCCAGCTTTTCATACACCTCCTTGATCATGCCCCAGGTGTTGAAGTAGAAACGGCAAAAGCCGTGCACCCCGTGTTCTTCCACGCGCCAATGGGTGTCCTCACCCCGGCCGGTAGCGCCTTTACCGCCCAGCCGCCAACCCGGCTGGTAGACCGTAATGTCATATTGGGCATCCCAGTCCTTAACCTGCGTCAAATGAAACGCGGCGCTAAGCCCGGCAGGACTGTAATCCCCCCATTTTTACTCGGGTTAACGAGTAGAGATTCAAGCAGCTGACAACAGCTGCCTTGGGGGTACGCCGCCGATGGCGGAGTTGGGTCGTTCGTTATTGTATTGCCACAGCCATTTCGTCGCTAAATGCTGAGCATGCGCGATGCTCTCGAATTCATGCAGATCGAGCCACTCGTGCCTGACCGTGCGATTGAATCGTTCGATGTAGGCGTTCTGAGTGGGCTTCCCTGGCTGGATGTAGATCATCGTGATCTGCTGTGCATTGGCCCATGCGACCAGCGCCTGAGAGATGTATTCCGGACCATTATCACAGCGAATCGCCGAAGGCTTCCCGCGCCATTCGATGATTCGATCCAGAGTCCGAATAACTCGTGCCGCTGGCAACGATAAATCGACTTCAATGCCCAGGCCTTCCCGGTTGTAATCGTCGATCACGTTGAAGGTTCTGAACGTCTTGCCGCTGACCAGCTGGTCGCTCATGAAATCCATCGACCAGACCTGGTTCTCAGCAGTGGGCACATCCAGTACGCCTGGGTACTCGCGACGAATGCGCCGACGCGGCTTAATGCGCAAATTAAGCTCCAGTTCGCGGTATATCCGATACACGCGCTTGTGGTTCCAGTGGTAGCCCTTCACGTTGCGCAGGTACATGAAACACAGGCCAAAGCCCCAGCGTCGGTGAGCCTGGGTTAGCCGCAGCAGCCAGTCGGCCACCTCGGCGTTCTCGCTATCCAGCTTCGGCTGATACCGATAGCAGGTCTCACTGATCCCAAATACCTGACAGGCCAGCCGGACACTGATGCGATCACGAGCCACGACAGATTGGGCCATCTCTCGCCGTCGAGATGGCCTTAGAGCTTTCCCTCAAGGGCCTCCTGGCGAAGCTCGGCCTTGATCCGCTCCTCTGCGTACATCTTCTTCAGCCGCGCGTTCTCAGCCCGCAGCTCCTTGACCTCCTTCATCAGCGACGCATCCATGCCGCCATACTTGGATCGCCACTGGTAGATCAGCGCCGTGCTGACGTTGTGCTCTCGCGACAAATCCGCGACCGGCACGCCGGCTTCATGTTGCTTGAGAATGGCCAGAATCTGGCGGTCGGAAAATCGAGACTTCTTCATGCTTCGCTCCTTCTGCGATCATCATAAAAGTCTCTACTCAAAACCTCGACTAAAAACTGGGGGGATTACAGGACCACCTCCGACGATGGCGATGGCAATCTTTTTGCGTTTGGCCATTTCCTCTCACTTGCCCCTGGGTCATTGGGTTAGGATTCGAGCAGTTCGTGCGTCCTGGCGCTCTCCTTGAGGAT
>JBCBYB010000102.1:0-2861 GCA_039816045.1 Pseudomonadota bacterium | reverse complement strand
CTGCCTCACGAGGTGTTCGCCGGTGTGCTTGGCCTGATTACCCGCCTGCGCGGACCGCCGGCGGAGGCGGCGACGGCATGATCGTGCGCGAGAGGCCAAATGGGGAATGCCGGATGATTGCTTTGGAGGGCGCTCGCGCGCGAGTTTCCTCTCAATTGGCATCCTTTAGCCCAAAGTGTGCGGGATTGAAGGGCGTGAAGCCTATGGAAAACGAACGGCCGCGAAACGATTGAGGCAGGGATTATGGGCCCGCGGGTGGTCACGATTGTGCATTATCGAGTAGGTTGTCAGCAGTCCGCAGTTCAATTCAGTTGGACGCCAACTCGCCAGCAAAGGAGGTGTATGAATGCCTGACCCACACCTGCTTGATTATGGCAGGGCGCTACAATCGCCTGCAGAAGACTTGGATGTGGAGTTCAAGCGTACACTTCCTCTGGCGGATAATGTGGGCAAGGCCAAGCTCGCCAAGGAGATCTGTGCGCTGGCCAACCATGGCGGTGGCTATCTCGTATTGGGTCGTGATGACGACGGATCGTACCCGGACGCAGCGCCACCAGAAATCGCTAACGTTGATCACGACACGGTCAACCAGATTACGAGCGCATATCTGGAGCCGGCGCCACATTGCTCCGTCAGCATTCAGCAACCAGAGGGTGTGGCTTTTGAAGTGGTGGTGATCTGGGTTCCGTCGTGCGGAACAGCGCCGGTGTGCGCGAAGAAGAACGGACCCAACGATGCGAGAGGCCGCCCTGAAGGCATCAACAAAGGGATCCACTACATCCGCAAGGCGGGACCTGTCTCTGCACCGATAGAGTCACCAGCAGAATGGCATGATGTGATCAGACGGTGTGTCCTGAACGACAAGACGGCTTTGCTCGGAGCATTGTCAACGATGATCGAGCAACCTCGAGCACCGGCCGAGGTAAGGGATGGTTTTGACATCGAGTTTGAGCACCTAGTAAGCAGCTGGAGGGCGGAAGCGGCTGAGCATCCCTACGATGTTGATCTAACAAGAAATTTTGAAGCCTATGGTTTCCAACTGCTCGGGGCAGAGCCGGTTACGACGGAGCGAATCTCGAGAAGTCTGGATGCTGTTCCACGCTCGACGCGGGGCCATGGATTCTTTCGAAGCAGGTACCCGGAAGCCCACGGGCCATTTTTGCTGGAGGTGGAGGGCATCGCTGGGCTCGAAGTCCACGCGAACACTCCGGATTGGGATCATCGGTTCCTTTGGCGGCTAAGCGAAAACCTGATCGGGACGGAGGCGATCTCGTATTGGGAAGACACGGAGTACATAAAGCGAGCGGTCGAGGAGCGATCCTCGCGCAAGTGGAACCGCGGCCAACACATTTGGATCAACCAACAAATCGCCTACGCGGACAACTTCCTCGCAATGGTCAAGCACATGGTGAATTATTTCGAGTATAATGGAGATGTCCGGTTGCGTGTTCTATTTAGCGGTTTGAGCGGGCGGGCTCTGAAATCGCCGGATGCCGTGGTTTCCTACAGCAGAGAATACCTTGCACGGCAGGATACGAAGCAAACCGACTTTGTTGTGAATGCCGCTGAACTGGCGGCTGAAACCAGAAGTTCGATAGTGGTATCTATGGTCCAGCCGATGAACAAGTTCACCCAGGGACCTGAGATTACCCCCAAAGGTGTGGTCCACAGTCTCCGGACAATCTAATGCGGCCGCTCACGCGGCCGCCTCTTCCAACACCTTCACGCATCCGGAAATCGGGCTGGCGCGGCCGGCCGTCTCGTGATTCCATCGGCTTGACAGACGGATACCGCATCTGTCAGCAGTGTTGCACCTCGCTCTTGAATTCACCGGTATTTCGTCGAGGCTGCTAGAAGAGTGGGCCAAGAGTTGGAATCCGCCTTAATCGTCGAGCCGAAGAAGTTCCGATTGAGCCCGATCTGCAGCAGCTGGTCCTGAACCGTCGGCGTTATCATCTAGAGTGAGCCAGCTAGCGGCAGGAACACCTTGCCGACAAGGTTCTTCTCGGCACGAATGACGGCCCACATAGCGTCGGTCATCGCGTGCGCGAGCGGGCTGTCGGCGCGCGACCTCCGGCCGGTCGTCTTCATGCTCTCGGCGCCGCGGATGTCGAAGCCGCTGCCAGTTCCTGCGCCGCTCTCGTTGGTCTCGCCATCAAATTCCTTACTACTGTCCTTCCAGCTGTCTTCCTATAGTCTGTCGTGGCCCCGCGTCGGAGCGGCGGAGTCAGGTCGCCCCACAAGTCCCGGAGACTGTCAGTCGACCTTTCCGCGCGACGCGGTGCCCCATCGTTCCGAAACGTGCATGGAGTTTCCCGCGCGCAGACCACGCACTGTTGACGACCGACCGGCAGCCATCTCAATCTGAACGGGGGAACGAATGGGAAGCAGGCCTTTGACGCCGCATGCATTCATCGACAAGTGGCGCGCCGTCGAACTGGCCGAACGCAGCGCCATCCACTCTCACTTCCATGATCTCTGCCGCTTGCTCGACGAGCCCGACCCGGTGACGGCTGATCCCAAAGGAGCATGGTACACCTTTGAGAAGGGCGTCTCCAAGACCACCGGCGCCAAAGGCTGGGCCGATGTCTGGAAGCGCGGGCATTTTGGCTGGGAGTACAAGTCCCGCGGCAAGGATCTCGACCGCGCCTCCGCGCAGCTCCAGCAATACGCCCCGGCTCTCGAGAACCCGCCGCTCCTCATCGTCTGTGACACCGAGCGGTTCCGCATCCACACCAACTGGACGGCGCTGGTGCCGGAGATCCACGAGTTTCACACCGAGGACCTAGTGGATTGATTCCAACGTTTGGAACCCCCTGTTTCTCGCGGCGATGATGGCGTCAGGGTCGGCGCGCCATGTG
>JBCBYB010000101.1:0-2929 GCA_039816045.1 Pseudomonadota bacterium | reverse complement strand
TGGGCTAGTGCCAAACCTGCCGAAACCGATCGCGATACTCGCGTGGGGACACACCGAGCAGGCGGGTCATTGTCCGGCGCAGGCGTGTTTCGCTTCCGAAACCGCACCGTCTGGCTACGGCTCTGATGCTGACATCCTTCGTCTCCAACAGGTCTCTTGCGGCCTCGAGCCGCAGCGCTTCGATGGCTTTGGCTGGCGTGACGCCCATCGTCGACAGGTACAACCGATGAAAGCTGCGCAGGCTCATATTCTCATGATCTGCGAGCCGTTCGATTCGCAGATCCGCCGCCAAGTTCTCCGATATCCACTGGTGCAGACGCTCGAACCGCCCCTCTCTGTCGCGTTTTTGCCTCTCCAACGCGGGGCTGAACTGCGACTGCCCCCCGGGACGAAGCATGTAAGTCACAAGCGCCTGCCGGTTTTTCGGCGTCGATGCTCAACGAGGAAATCTTCGAGACGCGCGCCGACGCAAGACACAGGCTGGAGCTCTGGCGACACGACGACAACCATGTCCGGTCGCACTCATCCCTGGGCGGGCTGACGCCCGGCGCGCTCGCAACCCCCGACAGTCTGGGCTATGAATCCAAATGAACCACAAAATGACTGAGGGGCTAAAGGGGATCAGGTCACGAAATTCGCACGAACGCACCAATGCAAATTCAAAATCACTCCAATTCTGACTATCTGCCGACAGATTTGACTAGGGAGATTCCTCTAAATATTCTTACGAGTAATTAGTCTATAAGAGATTGCCGCTGGGACAAACGGCACGTCATGGCTCAGCTCCTCCGGTTTGTCTCGCGTCCCAGCCATCTCCTCCGATCCGCCTTATAGAGGGGCAATCCCATCCCGGAGGCGAGACCACTTCAGGGGGGGGCACTCAAGCCATCGGGCTTTCAATCTTCGCGTCCTGCTCTATTCTGGAGGCTTACTGGGCCCGCACCAAACAGTGCCGAAGAGCCAACGCGACGTCGCAGCGGCGCTGCGCCTCGGCCCGCATTAGTCCTGCATCCGCGGTGTTCTCCGGCAGGCAACTTGGACGACCTAACCACTGCTGGCCGCACGCTTTGTGCAGTTGGCTAAGCACTCTTATATGGGCACCATCACGTCCGTCGGTCAAACCACAGGTCGGGGCATGGGGCATTCGCGTTCATCTTTCCGCCCGTGCGAGCCAGTCAGCAACGTTGCCCTCGTCGACGTCCTCATCTGTCGCACGCGCGCGGTTGCTGCCAGAGTGTGGGAACGCACGCGCGCAACGCCGAGGTGGAACCATGACCGAGAGCCCGACGCCCTATCGCGGACCCCAGACCTTCATGGATCTGCCTTACAGTACGGACGCGACCGGTGCCGGGGCAGTAATCCTCGGCTGTCCATTCGATTGCGGAACGCACCCGTTCCGGATCGGAGCCCGTGAGGGACCGCAGGCGATCCGCGCGCAGTCGGGTCTTGTCCGTCGCTTCCATCCCGATAGAGGCGATGTGGACATCCTCTCGGCCTTGAAGGCCGTCGATGCGGGCGATGTGGCACTGGTGCCGTCGCGCGCGGAGGCGGCCTTCGAGGCAATCGAGGCCGCAGCGCGTCCGCTACTAGCATCCGGGGCGGCGCCGGTGGGTTTCGGGGGCGATGGGAGCATTTCGCTGCCCCTCCTGCGCGCGACCTCCGAGTTCTACCCTGACCTTGCCGTGCTGCATGTCGACAGCCACACAGATGCCTACGGCATTGACCCTGTGCACCGTTATGATGCCGCAACCCAATTCACACACGCGGCGTTGGAACAGAGGGTGCGCCCGAGTGCGTCCTGGCATGTCGGGCTGCGCGGGACCGTGACGTTGCCGAGCGTGTACCAGCACACAGTGTCCCTTGGCTACAACATCATGACGATGCGGGATTTCCAGGATCGGGGCCCGGCCGACGCGATCGCTGAAATCCGACGAAACCTGGAGGGGCGACCGGTCTATCTGTCCTGGGACATGGATGTCTTCGATCCCTCCTGCGCACCCGGGGTTTGCACGCCAGTCTGGGGCGGCTTCTCGGCGCGAGAGGGTCTCGAGGTTCTGCGGGCGCTGGAAGGCTTGACCATCGTCGGCGCTGACGTGAACACGGTCAGCCCGCCTCATGACGTTCAGGGCATGACGGCCTTCCTCGCAGCCGCTGTCACCTACGAGATCCTGTTGCTGATCTGGCGCGCGCGCGGCGAACCGACATGATCGCGGATGCCGTCACCCAGATCGCCCGCTCACGGTCCCGCCAGTCCGCCCTGGTCGAGGCCACACAGGCGCTTGTCCGTCTCGACAGTCAGACGCCACCCAGCGATACCGGCGCAATCGCGCGCTTGGCCATGGAGATGCGCGAGACGATTCCGGGGCTCAGCGTGAGCCTGCATGAGAGCGAGCCTCCGGTGGTCAACCTGGTCGCCCGCCATCTCGGCAGACAGGACGGCCCACGGCTGGTGCTGAGCGGCCATCTCGACACCTACCAAATCGGCCCGGGTGTCTGGACGCCCCCCCCCCGGGCGGTGTCGTTGCCGAGGGCAAGCTCTGGGGTCGCGGCTCGGCCGACATGACGGGTGGCTGCGTTGCTCTCATGGAGTGTCTGAGGATCTTCGCCGATCTGCGGCCCTTTCCCGGCGAGATCGTCCTGGCCCTGGCCGGCGATGAGGAGCGCATGGGGGAACTCGGCGCGCAGTGGTTGATCGATCATGTGCTCGCGGTCCGGGGCGATGATGTGATCGTTGCTGATGTTGGTGGTCCGGACACGGTGCGGCTGGGCGAGAAGGGCATACTCTGGCTCGATCTCGTGGCGGAAGGGCGACAGGCCCACGGCGACCATGTCCATGCGGGTGAGAATGCGGCTGCTGTTACCCCCGGGATTTCCTCCATGTGATGCTCGTGTTCGGGTTAGCGAGAGGACCGGACGAAGAAGCGATCTT
>JBCBYB010000100.1:0-2959 GCA_039816045.1 Pseudomonadota bacterium | reverse complement strand
GTGCCCCAGAGCGCTTCAGTGATGTCCTCGACCCGGCGCACAGACACGCCCGCCAGATACATCTCGATCAAAGCCTCTTCGACCGAGCTTTCGCGGCGTTGGTAGCGTTCGATGATCGCCGTCTCGAAGGTCTGTTTGCGCAGCTTGGGCATCTTCAGCTTCACAGGCCCGGCCTTGGTGTCCAGCGACCGCTCGTAGCTGCCCGCGCGCGTGGCTTTGCGACCCTCAGTGCGTTCGTACTTGCCAGCGCCGCACAAACGGTCGGCCTCGGCATCCAGCATCGCGTTCAAAGCTTCTTCAACGGTCCCGCGCACCATCTCTCCGAGGTGGTCACGGATCCGCGCCTCGTCGATCTGTATCACTTGCCCCATCGCCTTGGGCTTCTCGTTGTCATCCATTCTCTGCTCCTTGTAACCGCCGGACGTAATCTCCCCAGAAGCGCCGTTTGAAATTTCCCCAGAGGAAGCGGGGCTGTCGATTTTCGAACCTCAAGTATTCGAAAATCGGCGGCACCGCGGGCCACTTGGCGGAAGCTCCCCACAAAAAGAGCAGTGGGGGCCGTCAGGTGAAAGGACTGAGGGAGATCGTCTTGATCCATGATCTACACAAACAGGGTCTCAGCATCACCGCGATTGCGCGCAAGGTGGGCTGTGACCGGAAGACCGTACGCAAATACCTTGAGCTGGGCTTGGAGGCTCCGGCCTATGGCCCGCGACAACCGAAGCCGCTGGTGGTGGAGCCCTTCGAGGCTTATCTGCGAGAACGTGTTGTGGCCTTTCCGGATCTGACCGGAGCGCGTTTGCTGCGGGAGATCCGCGAGATGGGTTACGAGGGCTGCTACACTGCGGTGACCGATTTCTTGCGGGACGTACGCCCTGCCAAACGCACCAAGTTTGAGCGCCGCTTTGAGACGCCACCGGGACGCCAAGCGCAGGTGGATTTTGCCGAGTTCTCAGTAGAGTTCACGGACGAGCCTGGCGTCACGCGCAAGGTCTGGCTGTTCTCAATGATCCTGGGGCACAGCCGGTGGATCTGGGGGCGGTTCGCCTCGAGCCAGAACCTGCAGTCAGTGATGCGCTGCCATATCGCCGCCTTCTCGGCCATGGGCGGTGCGCCCGAGGAGATCCTCTATGATCGCATGAAAACCGCGGTAATCGGCGAAGATGAAGCTGGGGTCATCACCTACAATCCGTCACTCGTCGCGCTGCTCAATCACTACGGTGCCGTGCCCCGCGCCTGCAGGCCTTATCGCGCGAAGACAAAAGGAAAAGTCGAGCGGCCGTTCCGCTACATTCGACAAGACTTCTTCTTGGCCCGCACCTTCCGCAACATCGATGATCTGAATGCCCAGTTCGATGCTTGGCGGCGGGAGGTCGCAAATCCAAGGGTCCATGCCACCACGGGGCGGGTTGTCGAGGAAGCGTTCGCCGAAGAGCATCCGAGCCTCAGACCGTTGCCCGACATTCCCTACAGCGCCGTGCTCACAGTGGAACGTCGGGTCAGCCACGAGGGTATGGTCTCGGTGGATGGCAATTATTACAGCGTGCCCGATACGACCCGCAAACGCGTGGTCGAGGTGCAAAACCATACGCACGAAATCCAGATCTTCGAAGACGGTCGCTTGATCGCCAGCCATCCTGTGCTTGAGGGCCGCAACCAGCGCCGGGTCGATCCCACTCATCGAAAGGCACCGCCGCCGCGGCCACCAGCGCCACCATCTCCTGGCGTGCCTCAAAGACCGCTCGCCTTTTATGAAGCTGTCGGGCAGCGATTGGCGGCGGGGGACAGATCATGACCGATGTTCTCGACCGCATTCGTGGTGCCCTCGTTGGGCTGAAGATGCCCCGCGCTCTGGAGGCGCTCGACCACACAATGCAACGTCTCGAGCAGGGCGAAATCTCTGGCGTCGAAGCCATCGACGCGCTGCTTTGCGAAGAGTTCACCATACGTGAGAGCCGACGGATCGAGATCGCGCTTCGTACCGCAAAGCTCATGCCAATCAAAACCTTGGAGAGCTTCGACTTCTCATTCCAACCATCTCTGGATCGCGAACGGATCGCCGCCTTGGCCCAACTCGACTTCATCCGTCGTGCTGAAGTTGTCCATTTCCTTGGTCCACCCGGCACGGGCAAAAGCCACCTCGCCACGGCGCTCGGCGTGGCCGCTGTAAAGTCCGGGCGCCAAGTCTATCGCGCGACCCTTGCAGAGCTTATCGACACGCTGGCAAAGGCAGAGCGCCAAGGGCAGCTCGCCGAGAAGATCCGCTTCTACACCCGCGCCTCGCTCCTAATCGTGGACGAGATCGGCTACCTGCCCATCACCCAAGGTGGTGCCAACCTGTTCTTCCAACTGGTCAATGCCCGCTACGAGAAGGGCTCTATGATCCTGACCTCCAACCGCGGCTTCGCCGAATGGGGCGAGGTCTTTGGCGATCCGGTCGTCGCAACGGCGCTTCTCGACCGGCTCCTACACCACGCCGTTGTCATCCAGATCGAGGGCGCGAGCTACCGCCTCCGCGGCCATGCCGACCTGGTCCCCGAGCACGTCCGGGCGAACGCCCCCATCGCGCCACCACCACCGCCAAAACGACGTGGTCGCCCCCCTAAGAACGGAGCCGCCAGTCAATAAACCGGCTGACCACCGAACCCGACGAAGTGGGGAATTTTACTTCGGCACTTCTGGGGAAATTTGAGACGGCGTTGACATCCCTGTCTGCCGGGGCGACCTGTTGTTGCAACTCGGCGCGGTCAGGGAGGGACGACATGCAAGAGCTGACGGCGCAGGATCTGACCGACATCCTGCACGGCGCCTCGATCCTGGGCGCCGGTGGTGGCGGCGACATCGCGGAGGGCCAGCAGATGATCGAGGCCGCTTTGGGAGCTGGAAAGCGGTTTCGCATGGTCGGGATTGATGACGTCCCGGATAGCGCGGTGATCTGTACGCCCTATCTGCTGGGCGC